>JAFYPF010000022.1 GCA_017547655.1 Clostridia bacterium | reverse complement strand
TTGCCTGTGTCTATAACGAGCAACCCGAAAGCAATGTAATGGAATGTGTTTATACCAATTTTTCCGTTAATGCTTCCGTAGCTGAAGAAGTGTAAACCAAAGAAAGACTGTGCGAAAATGCACAGTCTTTTATCATTTTGCTATATGCACAATAAAAATCTTATTTAGGCACAGAAGAGCTTGCTCACATGGAAATCATAGCCGCTATCGTTCATCAGCTCACAAAAGACTTGAGCATCGATGAAATTAAAAAGTCAGGTTTTGATGCATACTTTGTTGACCATACAACGGGTATATACCCCGTATCCGCAGCAGGTGTTCCCTTTACTGCATCTTATCTCGCAGTAAAAGGCGACGTATTTGCCGACTTAAACGAAGACCTTGCCGCAGAACAAAAAGCAAGAGTAACTTATGACAATATCCTCCGACTTTCCGACGACCCCGACGTATGCGACGTAATTAAGTTCCTCCGCGCAAGAGAAATCGTTCATTATCAGAGATTCGGTGATGCACTCCGCATATCTCAAGATAAATCATGCGACAAGAAAAACTTCTATATGTATAACCCCGAATTCGACAAAGCGGGACTCGACTGCAAAAACGATAAAAATAACGGCTGCGGCTGTAACAGATAAAATATATGTGTGGCACATGCCACACATATATTTTTTATCAAAACTTTAGCTTCAAAAAAACCGTCTTATGTGTTGACATCACAGCGTTTTAGGATATAATAATATATATGTAGAAAAAAAGAAAAGGAGACGAGGTTTCGATTATCAAAAAATCGGAACTCATACAGAAAAATGAGCGAGAATTGCACACACGATTGTTCTACCTGCTCTGAAAACTGTTCGTCAAGAGACCCCAAATCATTTCTTGAAGCCTTAAACGAACACAGCAGCGTAAAAAAAGTATATGGCATCGTCAGCGGTAAAGGCGGTGTCGGAAAATCTCTCGTAACCTCTATGTTAGCCTCGGCTATGAACAAAAAGGGTAACAAGGTTGCTATCCTTGATGCAGACCTTACAGGCCCCTCTATCCCGAAGACTTTCGGCATTCACGAAAAGGCTTTAGCCGACGAGAGAGGTATTATACCCGCAAAATCAAAAAACGGCGTTGAAGTTATGTCAATCAATCTGTTGCTCAACAGCGAAACAGACCCTGTCGTTTGGAGAGGTCCCGTTATCGCAGGTACGGTTAAACAGTTCTGGACAGACGTAATCTGGGAAGACGTAGATTATATGTTCATAGATATGCCTCCCGGCACGGGCGACGTTCCTTTGACAGTATTCCAGTCTATACCCGTTGACGGAATCATCATAGTTACATCTCCCCAAGAGCTTGTTTCAATGATTGTTGAAAAGGCTGTAAAAATGGCAAATATGATGAACATTCCCATTTACGGACTTGTTGAAAATATGTCGTACTACGTATGCCCCGACTGCGGCAAGAAGCACTCCATTTACGGCGAAAGCCATATTGAGGAAGTTGCACAGAGATTCGGCATTGAACGCATCGCAAAATTACCTATCGACAGCGAAATTGCAAGAAAGTGCGACAAGGGAGATATTGAAAGCTACGAAGCGGAAGCATTCAAGGATTTTACAAAGGAATTATAAAAAAACAAAAATGCGATTCAAAAAGCTACGTACTCTTAAGGACAGTTTTAAAATTGAACAGAATACGATACCTACCGATAGGAGGACAGAGGGCTATATGCTTTCTGTCCTTTTTGCTTGCTCTGTACAGAGTTATAAATAGCCTTCTCCTGTGGGAGAAGGTGGTAGCCGTAAGGCTGACGGATGAGGAGTCTCTGCTCGTGGGAACACCTCATCCACCGCTATCGCGGTCCCCCTTCCCCCACTGGGGAAGGCTTTTTTATACCCTGAAAGTCCATCTGTTTTTCTTGACAAGCACTGCATTTGTGGACACAAATGCAAAATACGGCATACCTCTTTCGAGATATACCGTATTTTGAAAACTGTCCTTTAGAGTACGACCCTAATGAATCGCATTTTTTATTTGATAAAAACAGTACTTATTAACTGTGACGCAGTATTTTCAAAGAAATCGCCTGCAACCTCTTTGCTGTAATACTTACAAATCTTGTCATAGGCTTTTTTCATACATGTTTTTCTCAATCCCATATTATGCATATCGCTTGATATCAGCACCTTTTTTTCGTGGTAATACAATCCAAGAATAAACTTAAACCAACTGTTTTTCATAACAGTCTTTGCATTCATCTGATATGCTACGTTAACCGAATCAAGATCATCCAACAGTTCGTTAATGTATGAATACCGTTCAAAGTGCGCTATAACAGGCACTATACCCTTCAGCGTAAGCGAATACAACCACTCTGCATATTCGGGATTATACTCCCTCGTCGGAAACTCAACAAGCAATAAATTCGTGCCCGTCAAACAAAGCTTTTCAACTCCGTTATATTTGGATATGTCATTATCCAAAAACACTTCCGCCCCGTAAATAAGCTTGGGAACAAGATTCTCGCTGCCCACCAGTTTTTTTCTTAGAGATACAATTGCATTATCTCTTTTTTTCAAAAAGGCTTCTATATTGCTTTCGCTGTGTAAAACAATGTGAGACGTTCCCGCGCATACAGATACTCCTTGCTTATATGCCTCACGGAGCATTAAAATGCTTTCATCAACGTTTTTCGCCCCATCATCCATTTCGGGCAAAAAATGCGTATGAAGATCTATCATTTTATAATCTTTTTAGAGGGTTCTTCTTTTTCTTGGTATCCGTATTTGTAACCCTTATATCCTTTGTAATTTTTTCTTCCGGCGCCTTTTTCATCAATCAAAACCGTGCCAATAATGTTGGCATCAATTCTCTCGAGAGTTTCCATAGCCTCATCAATCATATCATATGTCGTATGTCCCTTTTTGATAAGAAGTACAACGCCACTGCTGTGTTTAATAACGCTCGTCGCATCGGTAACAACATTTATCGGAGGAGTATCTATAATAATGTAGTCGTATACCTTTTTCAAAACAGCCATAACTCTTTCAAACTCTTTGGTTTGAAGAAGTTCAGCAGGGTTGGGCGGATTTTCTCCCGATGTAAGAACGTCTAAATTCTGTCTGACGTTAACCTTAAGAGCAGCATCAAGTCCGGCAAAGCCACATACCACGTTAGACAAGCCATCCTTTTTTTCTACTTTTAAATATCTGTGAACCTTGGGTTTTCTGAGGTCACAGTCAATCAAAAGAACTCTTGCATTCATCTGCGCAAAGGTTTGAGCAAGATTTATACAAGTCGTAGTTTTTCCTTCTCCCGCCGATGCACTCGTAACAACAATAGTTTTTGCCCCCTCGGTCTTGGGAATAGAATACATAATATTTGTTCGTATAGCCTTATAAGCTTCTACAACAGCAAATTCCGAATTGGGATTAAGAATCGCATCTTTGGGTTTAAATTCATTATGATTAACAGTATTTTTGGAGTTCAAAAAAACTTCCTCCTTATCCAAATTGATGATATTATTTTTATTATATCATTCCCCTCCCCTGTTGTCAATACATAAAAATTTTAATACAAAATCCTCGTTTTTCCCCATCAAGAAAATGCAAAATCTACTTTTTTTGATAATTTATTGACATATCAACATTTTAAGTGTACAATAACATAAACGAAAATAATGAGCAGGAGAAAATTATGAAAGAAAGAAAACGCCGCTTCGGCGATAGAACTGACGGTTATCTGTTAAAAAATATTGATCCAATCATTAAGCTTATGCCATTTATAATGCGTTACAGAAGCGACGCTATGAATATGTTTTCTTCAAGCGTTGACATTACCCAAGCAGAAAAATATATAAAAGAAATGCACGAAAAGGGATATGAGCATTTTGGTCTTGTTCATTTGATTATTGCCGCTTACGTGAGAACAGTATCACAACGACCGGCAATAAACCGATTTGTTTCGGGGCAACAGGTTTTTGCAAGAAACAAAATTGAAGTTGCGATTACGATAAAAAAAGAAATGTCACTCGAATCCCCCGAAACCTGCATAAAGATGATATTCCCCCCGGATGCTACTCCTCTTGACATTTACAATGTATTCAACACAGAAGTGCAAGAGTACCGCAAGAAGCAACAGGAAAGCGACTTTGACAAGACAACGAGAATTTTGAATTATATTCCGAGATTCGTTTTAAAATTTGCAGTGTTTATGCTCAGAGTACTCGATTACTTTGGCATATTACCCAAGTTTTTGTTGAAAGTCAGCCCCTTTCATGCATCTATGGTTATTACATCAATGGGTTCATTGGGAATTCCGCCCATTTTCCACCATATTTACGACTTTGGTAACGTGCCGTTGTTTGTTGCATTCGGCAAAAGAAGAAAGGCATACGAGCTGGATGCAGAGGGGAAAGTCGAAGAAAAGATTTATTCCGATATATGCGTTGTAACAGACGAAAGAATATGCGACGGCTATTACTATGCTTCATCATTTAAAATGCTCCAAAGACTTATGAGAAATCCTTATAAAATGGATACCCCCCCCGAAGAGATTGTATACGACGTTGACTGATTTTCTTATCCTCCGTTTTTCATCAAGATAAGTAAAATTACATAAAAATATCAAAAAAATTTATGCGAACGAAAAAACATCGCTCTTGACAATTAAGTTCGCGTGGTATATAATGATAGTAATTGATATGATAATGTTTTAGAGGTGTTGTTATGAGATTTAAAAAGAATATTCTCAAATTTTCTATACTTGCCGCTGTATTGGCATGTGCAATTATTGCAGGCAGCATGTTTGTTTTTGGCGCAGAAACAAACAGCTCGGTTGAAAAATTGAACCTCACGTTTGTTACATCAGATCTCAACGAAGGAAAGTTTACACTTACTGCAAAGGTTGCTAATCCCGAAAACGTAAAGCCAAACTTGATTGCAGGACTTGAAATTACATTGAATTACCCTGACTCGGTTAAGGTTGAAAGCGTTGTTGCCGCTAATGAGTTGGAAAAGATTTCGGAAACAGCTTACAATACTGATAACGGCAGAGTTAAGTTTGTTTGTATAAAAGACAGCTTCGATTCAAAAACAGGATACGAAACTCTCGGCGAACTCTTTACAGTAACCTTCTCTACCGAAAGCACAGTGAACCCCGCCGTTTTGTTTAACGGCAACGATATTGAATGCTTGGTAGGAAATGTAATTGCTAACTTGGTTGATGCTAATTCAGTTTACGCGGGCGATATGGAAGCACTTGCATTGGCAATTCTCAATAAGGGACTTGAACTTGCAGCTGATGCAAACGTAGGTTCTATGATTGTAATTGCTAATCCACCTGCGGCAAACTCCTCCACAGTTGGCTCTGATACAATTAACGGCGAAAAAATTCAGTACAAGACAGGTAGCACAATTACAGTTGGCGGTAAGGAAGCACAACTTGTTGTAAAGGGCGACCTTGACAAAGACGGTTTTGTATCAGTATTCGATGCAGTTATGATTAACAAAGTTACAGAATCTGATAAACTCGAAAATGCTGCAGGAGATTTAGGAACAACTAACGACGTAAAACAAGCTATTGAATACATTGTTGGTAACACAACACAGCTTACCAAGTAATTAAGGTACATAACTAAAACCCGTCAAGACGACGGGTTTTTCGTTTAGTTTACAGAATTAACAACAAAATTCTCTTGCAATACAACACCAACTATGATATAATAAAGCCTGCAAAGGATTAGAGTATTTTGAAAGGAGAAGTTATGGACAAAAATAAGAATATAAAGATAGTGGCGAAGAACAAGAAAGCCTACCATGACTTTTTCGTTGAAGATACCTACGAAGCAGGAGTTCAACTTTTTGGTACGGAAGTAAAGTCTATAAGACAAGGCGCAGTTAATTTGAAAGATTCATACTGCGTTATTGACAGGGGTGAGATTTTTGCGACAGGTGTTCATATAAGCCCTTACGAAAAAGGCAATATTTTTAATCGCGAGCCACTTCGAGACAAGAAGCTTTTGATGCACAAGAAAGAGATAATTAAACTTTTTTCACTAAAAGGAAAAGAGGGTTATACGATAGTCCCATTGTCTGTTTATTTTTCGGGTTCAAAAGTAAAGATGGAAATAGGTCTTTGCAAGGGTAAGAAGCTTTACGACAAGCGAGAAACCGAAGCGAAGAAACAAGCAGAGAGGACTATTGACCGCGTTATGCGAGAAAGAAATAAAGGATAGGTTTAAAATATGATTTATAGGGAACTTGATATCAATATTGATTACTCGAAATTAGAATATGAAAAGACTGAATATAAACCCAAATTGCAAGTATATATTCAAAACGAGACAGAGGAACTTTCAAAATTTATGCCCAAAAGACCAACAATGCTTATCTGTCCCGGAGGCGGGTACGCTTATACATCAGAAAGAGAATGCGATCCTATTGCTTTTTTTTATTTGGCAAAAGGATATAACTGCTGTATTTTAAGATATACATGCGCTCCCGCGCATTTCCCCGTTCAGTTGGCAGAAGCGGGAAAGGCTCTCCTTACGATCAAAGAAAATGCAGAAGAGTGGAAAGTCGATACAGATAAAATATATGTGTGCGGTTTTTCGGCAGGCGGCCATTTGGCTGCAAGTCTCGGCGTTTTTTGGGATAAACCGTTTCTTGCAGATATTCTCGGAACACAGAGTGAAATGCTGAAATTCAATTCACTAATACTTGCATATCCGGTTATTTCGTATAATGTTGAGAGATGCTTGTACGGTGTAAAAACTACGTATAAGAACTTGCTCGGCGAGGGCGAAAGATATGAAGATACAGAAGCGTTGCAGATGCAATGCCTTGAAAATCACGTTAGTGAAAACACACCACCGACTTTTATTTGGCACACCTTTGAGGATGTGACAGTTCCTGTTGACAGTTCGCTTATATTTGGAAAAGCGCTTCACAAGCATAAGGTTCCCTTTGAGATGCATATATATGAGCACGGAAGACACGGTCAGGCAACAGGAAACAAATCGACCTGTTTATTGAATCAGCGGTTGGGAGAGTGGATGGAAACATCATATATTTGGCTTGAGGAAGAACGTGAGTTGCCTAAAGCATAAACATTATATTTTATAAGCATAATAAAAATATAAATTTATTCAATTGATACTTCAAACATTTTGCGCAAGAAAAACATATGACTGCAATATCGGCAAGACCGATATTGCCCATGTGGTTGTATAAGTTTTAGTATTAAAAAAATACTATATAATGTAACAACTATACTGCGACATCATTAGGTGTCGCCATATGGGGTCGTAAAGGTTTCGACGGGGATTTTGAAGCATGTTAAGCGGGTAGAGATGCAGTACCTCTTTAAACAACTGTACTTTTTAAAATTAAACGCTAACGAAAACGTAGCACTCGCTGCCTAAGTTGCAGCGCATCTCCCCGAGGAATACCGCGACCTCGGTTGAGGTGTCAAATTAGCGGTGAACGCGAACTGTAAATTATCGTTTATAGCAGTCATGAACTAAAGCGATACGCATATTGAAGCCTGTTTGTCGGCGTTGATGTGCGGAAACTCAATAGACAAAATGCACCCGGAGAAAGATTTGTGAATAGATTTTCGGACAGGGGTTCGACTCCCCTCGACTCCACCACGAAAAAAGTCACTTTTGTCTACTGACAAAGGTGACTTTTTTCAATGATATCCGTTCCTAACGGAACGGGTGATATAGCTGACGCTATGATATCTGCTCCGCAGATGATATACGCTTCGCGTATGAAGGAACGGATATTATATCATGCTTGCCGTAGGCAAGTATATCATACGGCAATGCCGTATATCATATCGCGACAGCGATATATCATTGAAAAAGATAAGATTTTATGATATAATAAGCTCATCGATAAATGATAATTTGACGAGGTGATTGTATGAATATCTCTCCTACCGAAAATGAAATCAAATATATACGAGAAGCACTCTATCAATTCAACAATGAGAGAGTCGGCGAGGATGGTCATACACCTCTAAACATCGCAGAATACGATACCAATGGCAATATTATTGGCGGAATTCTCGGCGGTACGTATTGGGGTTGGATGTATGTAGATATTCTTTGGGTGCACGAAAACTACCGCCATAAGGGGATTGGTTCAAAACTCTTGCGCGAAGCCGAGAAGGAAGCCATCAGCAGAGGTTGTCACCATGTTCATCTTGATACAATGAGTTGGCAAGCTCCCGATTTTTACAAAAAGTTCGGATATGACGTAATAGGCATTCTTCCTGATATTCCAAGCGGAAATCAAAAATACTTACTTATGAAAGCATTGTGACACACAAGCAAATTCCAATTTATCGAACAGTGCAGCTACAATACTTTTGGTGGTTCTTACCCCCACTTATGCTCCGTTTTGTCGCTCTTTCGCAAAAGAAAAAAAGCACTTATATGGTGCTTTTTTTCTTTTTGCGTTGTATTTACGAGGGAGAGTCGAACGCAGCGATAAAAACGCTCCGGTGGAGCGCTTTTGAGCGGTGACCGAAGCTTTTTGCAAAGCATTCACTTCCACGTTTGCACTTATGCCTTTTCAAAAAGCATAAGCGACTCCCCGGAGGCTTCTATAAAATTGAAAATCCAATACAATTACAAAAAACTTATTTCCCATTGAAAAACAACGCCATGTATGATATAATAAAAATATGAAATAAAAATACTCTCTTTGAAAGGAACTGTTTTTTATGAATAAAACGGATGAAAAATATGAGGCATTATTTACGCCATGGAAAATTGGCAATGTAGAAATCAAAAACCGAATCGTAATGTGTCCTATGGGCGGCACATCCCTCTTCGGCTGGTTTGAGCTTACAGGTTGTCACTTTGATAAAGAGGCGGCAAAGCTTTTCCTAGAAAGAGCGAACAACAATGTAGGTCTTATTATCCCCGGAATTGCCCCATTACGCGATACCTTTTGGGGTAAATGGCTCTGGCAAAACGAAAAGATGTTTGATGATCTCAAGAAATTTATGGACGAGATTCATAAAACAGGCGCAAAATTATTTATCCAATTAACAGCAGGTATGGGACGTTCATGGGCAATAACCGAGCTTGTTGCACCTCTACATAAAAACAAATTCACCCGCGCTATTCTTAAGCCCATTCTTGACACCTCTCACGAACTCGCTTCTCCGTCTCCTCAACCGTCACGTTGGGCGCACGATATTGAATGTCCCGAAATGACAGTCGAACAAATCCACGAGATTATAGAAGCATTTGCAAAAACAGCAAAATTATGTAAGGAAGCAGGTGTTGACGGCGTAGAAGTTCACGCCGTTCACGAGGGTTATCTTCTTGACCAGTTTGCAATTGAATTCTTTAACAAGCGTACGGACGAATACGGCGGAAGTTTTGAGAACCGTTACCGTTTTGCCGCAGAGGTTGTAAAAGCAATCAAAGAAGCGTGCGGAAACGACTATCCCGTATCACTCCGTTACTCGGTAGAGTCCAAGCTTAAGGGCTTTTGCGAGGGCGCAATGCCCGGGGAAGACTATGTCGAAGTCGGACGTAATATGGAAGAATCGGAAAAGGCTGCAAAATATCTCCAGGATGCCGGATATGATATGCTGAACGCTGACAACGGAACTTATGACTCTTGGTACTGGGCTCATCCGCCTATGTATATGCCCGAAAACTGTAACCTCGACGACGTAGCTCATATAAAGAAATTTGTTGACATTCCCGTAGTATGCGCAGGAAGAATGGACGCTGAAGTAGGCGCAAAAGCTGTTGCGGAAGGCAGAATTGATGCGGTAGGTATTGCTCGTCAATTCCTTGTAGATCCCGAATGGATAACAAAGCTTATCGAAGATAGAATTGAAGATATTAAACCTTGTATTTGTTGTCATAGCGGTTGCTTTAATTTCTCTTCTTCGAAGGGACATGCTAACACGCAAGACCTGACAGATACAATGGGACTTGCACGTTGCGCTCTCAATCCCGAAACAATGCAATCTAAAAAATATAAAATTGCCCCCGCAAAGAAACAGAAAAAGATTGCAATTATCGGTGGCGGTATAGGCGGTATGGAAGCGGCTATTGTCTGTGCAAAACGCGGACATGACGTAACACTTTACGAAAAAACAGATAAACTAGGCGGTGTATTTGTTGCGGCAGCTGCCCCCTCATTTAAAGAAAAAGACAGAGCTCTTATTGCTTGGTATATCCGTGAGCTTAAAAAGCACCCCATCACATTAAAACTTAACACAGAAATAACCGATGTAAACTCACTTGATGCAGATGAAATAATAGTAGCAACGGGTGCTGTTGCAAAGCGAATTCCCGTAAAAGGCGCAGAAACTGCAATTGAAGCGGTTGATTATCTGCTCGGAAATAAAACCGTGGGAGATAACGTTGTTGTTATCGGCGGTGGTCTTACCGGTTGTGAAATTGCATACGACCTCTATTTGAACGGCAAAAAACCCGTTATTGTAGAAATGCAGGATGACCTTATAACCACAAAGGGTATATGCCTTGCAAATACAAGTTATTTAAGAGACTTTTTCAAGACAAACAAAGTACCGGTATATCTTGAAACTGCACTTTCCGAGATTGGCAAGGATAACGTAGTTTTGAAAGATAAAGACGGGAAGACCTTCACCGTAGATACAGATTCCGTTATTCTCTCGGTAGGATACAATTCTGCTCCTATAGCCTCTAAAGGTAAACATATTCACGTAATAGGCGATGCTTCAAAGGTAGGCAACCTTCGTACTGTTATTTGGGGCGCATGGGATGTAGCAACTAAACTTTAACAAACAAATAAGGAGATAAAAATGATTCTTACAAAAGAACAACAAGCGATTCTTGATGGAGAGCAAGGGGAAACTCTTGCAAAGGTTATGAAAACGCTCGTGATGTACGGCGACGCTTTTGAAGCAGAAAAGCTTGTCCCCATCACCTCTAAATACAACCACCTCGTAACGTCATTCGGTCTTAAGGTAATGTCACCCGTATATGATCTTATGCAACAGCTTCTTGATGCGGATGTTTGCTCGGACCAAAAGTTTTCGGTAGACCCTCGTCCTATTGACAAGAATGTACCTGCAAACTTTTTGCAAAACCTCGTATTCAACAAGTTCATGTATACAAAACAAGGTTTTTACGAAGAACAGCTTGAAAAACTCGGTCTTATGGATAAAAACGCATTTTCATGCACTTGTTATATGGACGAAGTAGGTAATAAACCGCAAAAAGGCGACGTACTTTCTTGGGCAGAATCAAGTGCAGTTGTATATGCAAACTCTGTTCTTGGCGCAAGATGTAACAGAAACTCCGGAATTATTGATATAATGGGTTCTATCGTTGGATACGTTCCCTATTTTGGATTACTGACCGATGAAGGAAGAAAAGCAACTTGGATAGTCAAGATTCAAACAACAAAGAAGCCCGAAGCACAACTTCTCGGCTCTGCCATCGGTATGAAGGTTATGGAAGACGTTCCGTTTGTTATGGGACTTGACAAATGGATTGGCAACGAGCTTAATGATTCAGCCTGCGCATATCTAAAAGACTTTGGTGCGGCAACTGCTTCAAACGGCGCCGTAGGTCTTTATCACATTGCAAACCTCACACCTGAAGCCGTAGAACTCGGCGAAACACTTATCGCAGAGGGTGCAAAAGAATATATTATTGACGATGCCGAGCTTGAAAGAGTTAAGAACAACTATCCTGTTATATGGAAAAACCCAAAAGCAGAACCTAAACTTTGTTTTGTAGGCTGTCCTCATCTCTCACTCGAACAACTTAAAGACTGGACAGAAAAGATTGAAGCAGCATTAAAAAAGAACGGCAGAAAAAAAGTAACATTAAACACTGTATTCACCGCAGCTCCGGGTGTACTTGAAGCGTTCGAAAAAACCAAATATTCAAAAAGACTTAAAGCAACTGGAGTTATAACCTCATACATCTGTCCTCTTATGTATATGAACAATCCCCTTTGCAAGAAGATGCCCGTTATCACTTCATCGAACAAGCTTCGCACATACACAAGCGCAAGATATTACACAGATGCGGAAATACTGACAAAAATTACGGGAGGTAAGTTTTAATGAAACAGTTCAAAGGAAGAGTTGTTACTCCCGGCGAGGTAACTGCCGAAGCGATCGTAACCAAAGAAGGTTTTAACACTTTAGCATCTTTTCAGATGGCGTTGCAATTCGGCGATAAAGAAGTAAAATGCGGAGATCAGAGTAACAAAGAGCTTTACGGAAAATCTATGCTCGGAAAGGCGCTTTGCCTCCCCCAAACGATTGGATCCACTACAGGTGGTTTAGTTCTTTACTGTGCTTGTTCAATGCAAAAGAATCCCGCTTGTATGCTTTTTGCAAACCACATAGACTCTCTTGCTGCGGCAGGGGCAGTACTCGCTGACGTTTGGGTAGACGGTATTACAATGCCTGTTATTGACTCGCTCGGAGATGAATTTTTAAATTACGTCAAAGACGGTATGAAAATCACAGTCAAAGCAGACGGAACGGTTGAAGTAGAATAACAACTTTTCAAACAAAAAAGCACTTAAGCCAATAGGTTTAAGTGCTTTTTGCATTGCAATTATTTATTAGACAAATATTCGTCTATAGCGTTTGCAGCAACCTTTCCCGCGCCCATAGCGGATATAACGGTAGCGGCGCCCGTTACGGCATCTCCGCCGGCATATACGCCCTCTCTCGACGTAAGACCGTCCTCATTTACAACAATACCGCCCCAACGGTTTACCTCAAGTCCTTCGGTAGTGCTCTTTATAAGAGGGTTAGGAGATGTACCGATAGACATAATAACCGTATCAACGTCAAGTACAAAATCGGAATTTTCAACTGGAACAGGTCTTCTTCTTCCCTTTTCGTCGGGTTCGCCAAGTTCCATTCTAATACACTTCATTCCCGTAACAAAGCCGTTTCTGGGATCTCTGTTGTCGTCGGGATTTTCATATCCAAGAATCTCAACAGGATTACAAAGAAGCTTGAAATCAATCCCCTCCTCTTCGGCATGTTCAACCTCTTCTTTTCTTGCGGGAAGCTCATCCATAGAACGCCTGTAAACAATATAAACCTTTTCAGCACCAAGCCTGAGCGCAGTTCTTGCCGCATCCATTGCAACGTTACCGCCCCCCACAACAGCAACCTTACCGCCTTTCATTATAGGCGTTTCGGGAGCTTCAAGATAAGATTTCATAAGATTGCTTCTTGTAAGAAATTCATTTGCGGAATATACGCCTTTCAAGCTCTCGCCGGGAATACCCATAAAGTTAGGAAGACCTGCGCCTGAGCCTACGAATACTGCTTCGTATCCCATTTCAAAAAGCTCATCTATCGTCAATGTCTTGCCGATAACAACGTTTGTCTCAACCTTAACGCCAAGCTCCTTAAGGGTATCAACCTCTTTTGCAACAATAGCCTTTGGAAGTCTGAACTCGGGAATACCGTAAACAAGCACACCGCCTGCGGTATGTAATGCTTCAAACACCGTTACGTCATATCCCTTTTTCGCAAGGTCGCCGGCACAGGTAAGCCCTGATGGGCCCGAGCCTACGATTGCAACCTTATGCCCGTTGTCATCAGGCTTTTCTGCAGCCTCTTTAACGTTTTTATTATGCCAGTCAGCCACAAAACGTTCAAGTCTGCCGATGGCAACAGGTTCAAACTTATTGCCTAATGTACAATTACATTCGCACTGTGTCTCTTGAGGACAAACTCTTCCGCACACAGCGGGAAGAGATGAAGAAAAAGTGATAATCTGATATGCGCCCTCAAAATCCCCAACCTTTACTTTTGCAATAAATTCGGGAATTCTGATATTTACGGGGCAACCGCCAACACAAGGCTTATTTTTACAATTTATGCAACGGTTAGCTTCAGCTATTGCCGTTTCTTCTGTATAACCGAGAGCAACCTCGTCAAAATTATGCGCTCTAACTTCGGGAGCCTGATTAGGCATCTCATGCTTCTTTGGAATAATAGCCATTTTCTTCTCCTCCTGTTTTACGCATTTCGAAAGAGATTACAGGTCTCTTCATAAGCGTGTCTTTCAAAATCAACGTACATTCTTCCTCTTGACATCGCCTCGTCAAAATCAACCTCATATCCGTTGAAATCGGGGCCGTCAACGCAAGCAAATTTCGTAACCTTTTTACCGTCTTGATTCAAAGTAAGTCTGCACCCACCGCACATACCGGTTCCGTCAATCATAATAGGGTTCATAGAAACGGTTACGGGAACGTTGTAAGGTCTCGCCGCCTCAACAACAAACTTCATCATAATAAGCGGACCTATTGTAATAATCATATCAAACTTTTCGCCGCTCTCAAGCATTTCATTTAACGGAACACACACGTTACCGTGTCTTCCGTACGAGCCGTCATCTGTCATAAGGTGCATTGTCGTCGAACAAGCCTTAAACTCATCTTCAAGAATAACAAGGTCTTTATTACGAAAACCGACTATACTGGTTACATCAGCTCCGAGCTTATGAAACTCATGCGCAATGGGCATAGCTATAGCGCATCCGACACCTCCGCCAACTATACATACCCTTTTTATACCGTCAGTATGTGTAGCAACACCAAGAGGGCCTAAAAAGTCCTGAATAAACTCACCCTCGTTCTTATGGTTAAGCTTTTCGGTAGTAGAGCCTACTATCTGGAATATAATTTTTACGGTTCCGTTATTTTTGTCGGCACCTGCAATTGTCAAGGGTATTCTCTCGCCATTTTCATCAACACGTAAAATAATAAACTGTCCGGGTTTAGCCTTATTGGCAACCAACGGAGCTTCTATTTCCATTTGTGTTACGGTCGGATTAAGCTCTTTTTTTGTA
Source organism: Clostridia bacterium (assembly GCA_017547655.1). GTDB lineage: Bacteria > Bacillota > Clostridia > Oscillospirales > CAG-272 > RGIG1995. The sequence goes on along the minus strand of JAFYPF010000022.1, from coordinate 75,952 downwards.
ACAATTCTATACATTTCTGACTCTCCTGACTTCAACATCAATCTATGTAAAAAAAGAACTAAATACGGAAAACCTGTTTTAGCAGGCTTCCCGCAGTTTTAGCCTAAATTATTTATTAGAAATCAACTTCTGTGTCGTAGTAACAGCACTTAAGAAGCTTTTCCATTTCTTCTACTGAAATTTTTCTGGGGTTAGAGCCTGTACAAGCATCTGCAACTGCGTTCTTTGCAATTTCGGGAAGTCTTTCAAGGAAAACACTCTCGGGAACAAAGCCGTTTTCACAAGGATAGCTATCCAAACCATAGCTCTTAATACATTGAGGAATATTGAGAGCATCATTCATACCACGGAGGTAAGAAATAAGATTATCAACTTTTTCGTCATCATTCTGACCTCCAAGCCCCATATAATCAGCAATTACGCCATAACGTTTTTTAGCAGTCTCATCCTTTGCGTTGAAAGCGATAACTTTAGGAAGATACATAGCATTTGCAGCGCCGTGAATAATATGAGCACCGAGGTCTTCAAATACAGCGCCCGTCTTATGAGCCATAGAGTGAACGATACCGAGAAGTGCGTTAGAGAACGCCATACCCGCAAGGCATTGAGCGTTGTGCATTGAAGCACGTTTAGACATATCGCCGTTGTAGGAATCGACAAGGTTATCCTGAATCATCTTAATAGCGAATATAGCGAGAGGATCGGTAAATTCACTGTTAGCAGTAGAAACGTACGCTTCAATAGCGTGAGTCATAGCGTCCATACCTGTGTGAGCTGTGAGCTTCTTTGGCATTGTTTCTGCAAGATCAGGATCAACGATTGCAACGTCGGGAGTGATTTCAAAGTCAGCAAGAGGATACTTGATACCCTTCTTGTAGTCTGTGATAACCGAGAATGCAGTAACCTCGGTAGCGGTACCGGAAGTAGAGGGGATTGCGACAAAGCGAGCCTTTCTACGAAGCTCGGGGATACCGAATACTACGCACATTTCTTCGAAGGTAATTTCAGGATATTCATATTTAATCCACATAGCTTTTGCAGCATCAATAGGCGAACCGCCACCAATAGCAACAATCCAGTCGGGCTGGAACTTATCCATAGCATCAGCGCCCCTCATAACAGTGTCAACCGAAGGATCGGGCTCAATACCTTCAAAAATTTCAACCTCCATACCTGCTTCTTTGAGGTATGCAACAACTTTATCAAGGAAACCAAACTTTTTCATAGAACCGCCGCCAACACAAACCATAGCGCGAGTTCCTTTCAAGGTTTTTAGTGCTTCAAGCGAGCCCTTTCCGTGATATAAATCTCTGGGCAATGTAAAACGTGCCATAATGTTTTCCTCCACTTTTTGTGTATATATTTAAAATTAGTAATCAATCGATTTATCAAAAGAACGCAATAGAAACAACTACTTTTACTCTCTTGACAGAATTTTATAAGCATCAATCACTCTTTACAAATTAGTTATACTCATTATATCCATAAAAAATATCCTTAAACGCTGTTAACTGCATTTAAGGATATTTTAAATCCCAAATAATTTAACTGTACTATATTTTTATATTTTTAATTACGTCCTTCAAGCTATCTGCGCTCTTTTGAAGCTTTATAATTTCTTCATCGTTCAAAGGAAGCATCACTTTTTCAATAACACCGTGAACGCCCAATATATTTATTAAGCTAAGGCAAACATCGTCTATTCCGTATTCACCGTGCAACATAGTAGATACGGTCAAAGCAGTATCCATTCCACTCAAAATGCACTTACAAAGATGAGTAACTGAAGATGAAACGGCATAGAATGTTGCGCCTTTTCTGCTAATAATTTTTGCGCCTGAACTGCGAACATATTCCTCTACTTCTTCTCTGCTGAATTTAGGGGTACATTCGCACTTTGAAATTCTGCGATAATCATCGACCAAAACATTCGATATATTTGCAGTTGACCACGGTACAAATGCAGTATCGCCATGCTCACCTAAAACATAAGCGTGAACGTTTTTTTGGTTAACAGAATAATATTCTGCAATTCTTGATCTCAAACGAGACGTATCAAGAATAGTACCCGAACCAATAACTCTGTTTTCAGGAATACCCGTATATTTACAAAATACGTATGTAAGAATATCAACGGGATTGCTTACTATTACATATACTGCATCGGGAGCATATTTTAACACCTGATCGGCAACGCTTTTTAAGATATCAACGTTCACCTGCGCAAGCTCGAGTCTTGACTGGTTAGCCTTTCTTGCCACTCCGGAGGTAATGACAACTATATTGGAACCTTTAGCATCGGCATAAGAGCCGGCATAAATATTGGTAGGATGGCAAAACGGAACGCCTTGCTTTATATCAAGAGCTTCCCCCAAAGCCTTCTCCTGATTTATATCTACGAGAACAACCTCAGACGCCAAACCTGTTACCATCATAGTATAACCAATAGTTGCGCCAACACTGCCTGTACCTATAATCGTTATTTTATTCATCGTAAATTCCCCTTTAATCTACTTTTTATTTGTATATGTAAGCAAGGAAAGCAAATTCAAAATACTCTTTTCAACCGCTTTTCTTCCATACTCATCAACCTGAACTTTATTTTTCTCCTTATGTAAAGCACCATACTCCGCCAATACTAAATCATTAAACCCCGAACACAACTTGTCCAAGTTTTGCACAAGCAAACTGACTTAATACAAGACGGCGCTGCAAGCACATAAACCCCATATTTAGTATTATACTTGTTTTTCTTAATTATGTCAATAACTTCAAGAAAAAAACACTTGTCCGATATAGCGCAAAAACAAGTAAATATTCCAAAATAATTGTATAAAAATACACAAAAAGCTCCCAACCTTTAAATTGGGAGCTTTATCATCTTTTGTAAAGCTTATGCCTTTTTTGCTTCGCGGATAGCAATGATACGGCTCATCTCGTTGTAAACGATCATAAAGCCTTCGTCAACGCCCATACCGGGTTTAGCGAGAATTTGTGTAGGCTGTGTAGCCATAGCGCAGTGTACGCAAACTTGAGCCGAACGGTCTGTTTCGTTACAAGTACCGCCCTGATATGCGCCGATACCCTTTTCTTTACAGTAGAGAACTGCTTCGATAGTGTTGTTAACACCGCCAAGGTCGGGAGTCTTAATCTGAATCATATGACCTGCCTTGTTGTCAGCGAAGAGCTTAATATCTTCGAGAGTGTTGCACCATTCATCTGCAACAAGCTCTACGTTACAACCGCGCTTGTCAAGTTCTGCGGTAAGACCTGCAAGAGCCTCAATTTGAGCTTCTCTTGTGCTGTCGCAGTCCATAGGACCTTCAATGCGGAGCTTAAAGGGTTTAGCAATCTCGACGAGTTTTTCTATATAGTCAGCCATTTCTTTGTAATTGTTATTGCCGAACACAGCGCCGATTGTACCGTAAACGTCCATATGCATAACTGGCATATAGTTAGGATCTACACGGTTTGCAAGAATACGATCACGAAGCCAAGCCGTATATTCAGCAAGAAGTTCACCGTTCTTACCAAGCTTTGTTTCAACGTGGTTAATAAGAGCATGAGGAAGAACTTGAGCGCCCTTAATAATCATCTTATCAGCGTTATCGTAACGGTCATCACCGGACTGAGTGAATATCGGAACGTGAGTTTCGCTTACGGAACAGCCGTATTCATCAGCAACAACCTCGCACATCATTCTGCCTGTTGCCTTTGCAACTGCATCAAGAAGCGCTTGAGATACACCGTAACGGATAGCGGTATGAAGTCTCTTGCCCTCAACCTGAATAGCCTCCATCATCTTTGTGAGACCACGGAAGTCGTCAGCTTCTTTTCCAATAAGTTCAGGCTTAATATATTTTTCGATAATCGGAATAAAGTCTTTTGCAAGGAAGAGGGGATCACGACCGCCTGCGCCGGAATACTGAACAGCGGCACAGTCACCGTATGCAATTTGACCGTCCTCGAGTACTATCATAACGGAAATGGATTCGCCTGCCTGACGAATAGCCTGGAAGCCTTCTGTAACTGTTTTACCAACGTAAAACATACCATCGTGACCTGCGCCACCCTTAATAGCACGCTGATCGTCAAAATAGAATCCGGTACGTCCGGGTGAACAAATAACGTTTACAATTTTCATTTCTTATATACTCCTTATTATTTGTATGTGAATTAATTAATATTTAGGACGACCAACGAGACGGCCCTTACCGATAGCGTAAACGTCGTCAACAACCATTTGGAAAGAAGCGCTGCGGTTTTCAGCCTTTGCTCTTTCGTCAATCTTTCCTTTGTGGAAATCAATAATTTCCTTGGAGAAAGGAAGATTGCCCATTTCAAGAATACGGATAGCACCGTTATTGTCACGGCAAGGAAGCATAAGCCCTGCATTGATACGGCAAGGAGCGAAAGGAACGTCAACTACGCCCGCTTCAACTGCACGGCAAGTACCGACTGCAATATCACCGTTACCAAGTTCAAAGCACTTATCAACGATAGCACGTGTCTCAAGGCGGATAATTTCTTCTTCAATCTCAAGGTTCTTATCCTGAAGAGTCTGTTCATAGAACATATTAACAACTTGCTTTGTGCAACGCAAACCTTCAGCATTAGCTTCCATAGTAGGAATACCAACAGCCTCGTGAGGAGTCTTAACGATAACCTTTGTAGCCTTTGAAAGCGCTGCAATAAGGCTGCCCGAAGAAATAACGCCGAACGCTTTTGCTTCGTCAGCAGGGAAACCGCCCATCCACTGGTGGAGAACAGTTGTTACCTGAACGTCGTCATAGCCATATTTTTTAAGATATTCATCTGTAAGCTCTTCAAGAGTCTTGATAGCCGCAACGTCTTGAACGAGGTTGCCGCACTGACCGTAGCCTACTGTAATATTCTTAACGCCCTGCTCTGCAGCAAGAAGAGCTTCGATAATAGCAACTGCATGAGAAATACAAGGAGGAACCAAAGTGCCGGTAAGAGGACCGTAAGGTTCACGGTTAATGGAAACGCCCATCTTTTCATATTCACCAACAAGACGGTCTGTGTACTGCCAGTCACGAATAGTACGTTCCATAGGAACGTTCTTGCAATAAGGAAGGTTGTAAGAAATACCGCCGCCCTCATAGCTTGTAAAACCGCCTGCAAGTGTAATTTCGGTAAGAAGTCTTGCGTCGGGAGTACCATGACGAACCTGAAGAGGAACATTAACGCTTTCAACAACTCGGCGGCAGTTTGCAACACCGTGGTTAACAGCGGGGAATCCGTTAAGCATAGCGCGTCCGAGGCGGACAGATTCTTTTACGCCGTTTTCAGCTTCTTCATATCTGTTCTGACGTGTATAGCTGTCGATTGTAGAGGGAAGAAGGTCAGCCTCGCCGTACTTTTCGAGGTACTGCATAAGCTTAATGTGTTCTTCAATAACAGGAACGCCTGCTCTGGGCTGAATAAGAGTTCTTCTGTCTTTTTTAGCGTTGAGAAGCTTCTTTCCAAACTTTCTTGATTCGGGCATAGCCTTGTGATAAGCAACAGATTCTTCAAGGTCAACCTCTTTGCCAGTAGGCCATTGAGCCAACACTTCCTGGCGCAGTTTGCTAAATTCTTCGTCTGAAATACGTTTATTTCGAATATCCATGATACTCTAACTCCTTTTTCATAATTCTTAACGCAACCTTTGGGTAATGAGCAGAGAGAAGCCCCATAGCTGCCATAATGTACTTTCTGTCAACCCATACGTCAGCCTGTCTCGGTTTAAGAGACTGGGGACGATTTTGGGTAGCAAGGGCGTTGGAAGCTATCTCCACCGTACGTTTCGTATGGATAAGGCTGCCGCCCGTAACAACGATTTGTCCAACCTTAGTCAAGTTTTTACCCTCCTGAACAAAGGTTTGTCCCATCATCGTATAAGTTTCGTAGATACTTCCCGCATGACGTGTAACAGCCTCGTCAATAGCGGAAGATGCAAGAGCAAAGTCAAGCGCTTCAAGCTCGGCATCGTCACCGGGAACCATATCGGTATTTTCTTTAAGCATAGCCACAAGCTCAAGAGCTCTGTCTTCGGAAATTCCTGAAAGCTCGCATATTCTTTTTATACCTACAGCATCAACGATTCCCTGAATACTGTATCTCATACCGATATCCCCCTCAACCGTTCGTTTGGCATACGGTTCGGGAAGACCTTTAAAAACAGTATTCATATGCTCGGGCATACCGTCTGCGATAGAATATATATCGGTAGTAGCCCCGCCGACGTCAACCGCAACAAGCTCGCCGATACCAAGCTCCCCATCGTAGCCCTTTGAGAGCAGCTCCATAGCCGAAAGAACGGCTGACGGGGTAGGCATCATAATATCGGAAAGAAGTTCGGATGCCTTGTTAAGCCCTTTTGCTTCAACAATCTTGTCAAGAAAGATTTCACGAATCTTCTTTTGGGTAGGTTCAGCATTTAGAACACCAAATTTAGGCATAACGTTGGGGCAAACGTAAACCTCGTGCTCCTCAAGAATAGACTGGCATTCTTTTGAAGCCGTACGGTTGCCCGCAATAATAATGGGAATATCGGGAGCAAGAGCCGTCATCTTTTTCGCATTATGCAAAATACATTCAGTGTTGCCGCCGTCAGTACCTCCAACCAAAAGAATAATATCGGGTTTTGATTCTTTTATAGCTTCAATATCATCATCGGTAAGCTGGAAAGCGTATACGCCGACAACCTTTGCGCCGGCACCGAGACTTGCAAGCTTTGCCGCCTCTCCCGTAAGTTCGGGAACGAGACCGCTTGTTACCATACGCAGACCGCCTGCGGCAGAGGAACAAGCATAACACGCCTCATACTGAAGCTTACCTATCTTTTTTTCAAGAATATCAAGAGCTTTTTTTAGTCCCTCGTTTATATCTGTAAAAATAGTAGTAAACGCTGCTGACGTACCGAGTATCTCCTCAGCCTCCACGTCAACCGCGGTAAGCTTCGTATATGTACTGCCAAAATCAATCAGCAAAATATTTTTCATCTAAAACTTATCCTTCCATGTGCAAAAGCTCACGTAGAGCTTCAATGGTAGTTTCGGGAGAAGTACCGGGAGGGAATGCTCTGTCAAACCCCATAGCCTTGAAGCGTTCCTCAACGTCTTCAAACTTTTGTTTGCCGATTACAATATTTCCACCGACAACAAGCGGAATACCCTTAAGTCCTGCTTCATCGCACTTTTCTCTGAGACCACGGCAGTCAAGCTCGCCCTGACCGTACAAAGAAGAAACAACTATAGCATCAGCGTTAGACTCGATAGCCGCTGCGATATACTCTTCTTGAGTAACCATAACACCCAAGTTAACAACCTCAAAGCCTGCCTGCGTAAAAGCGTGATACAAGATTTTATTGCCAACCGCATGAACGTCGGAACCGATAACGCCTATTACCAGCACCTTTTTTTTGTTATCACCCATAACAAATACCTCTCTATCTTTTGTGTTTGCACAATAATAACATTTTAACGTATATATAATACAACCTTGCGTCAAAAAAGTCAATAATTAAGTCTCAATAAATACCATTATAGCAACAAATAAACGCAAATTTCTTGCAAAAAAACAATATTCGAAAACAAAATACAATTACTTTTTCGAAACACTGTATATTTTATCGCACAAATTACCCTCTCTGCCTATTACTTCGGCAACAACCCTATCGCCTCGGTTAAGCTTTTTGGGAGAGCCGGTAATGCGCTCTGTCTTTTCCTTAAGTTCGTTAATATCAATAATAGGCAAACCTGCAGACTTGAGATTATCTGCAAGTTCTTTTCTTCTCGGGTTAACCGCAATACCGCCCTGCGTCACAAGAACATCGACGGTTTGACCCGGAGTGGATACACAAGTAACACTTTCTGTAACTATAGGCAACCTTGCTCTGAACATAGGAGCAATAATCATAGAAAGTTTAGCACCCGCCGCAGTATCGCTGTGGCCGCCCGAGCCGCCCATAATATATCCGTTCGAATCAGTATGCACGTTTACGTTAAAGTCGGTGTCTATTTCGGTCGCGCCGAGAATAACAACATCAAGACTGTCAACAACAGCGCTCTTACAGCTGGGAGAAGCATACTGCAAAGCCGAAATCTCCTGATGATTCGGATTTTCACGTAATGACTCAACAGCAGTCAAGTCAAAACATTGAACATCCATCAACGTACGGAAGCAACCCGCCTTCAGCATATCAACCATATACCCGGTAATACCGCCGAGACCGAAGCTTCCCTGAATCTGCTTTTCAACCATAATATCCTTTAGGAATTTAGCCGCTGCAAGCGATGCACCGCCAGCGCCCGTCTGGAACGAAAAGCCGTCTTTAAGAAGTCCCGATGCCTCTATAACTTTAGCCGCATGAGCCGCCATAACAAGGCCTACGGGATCTCTTGTTATTTTGGTAGTACCCGATACAATACCTTTAGGATTGCCTATAGCATCAACCTCAACAACGTAGTCTATGTAATCCTCGGAAATCGAGAAATCGGTCAAAGGATAAGGTACAAGATTATCTGTAATAACAACAACCTTTTTTGCATACATAGCGTCTGCAAAAGCGTAACCCAAGCTTCCGCAAGCGGATTTGCCGTATTTACCCGAGCAGTTACCCATGGGGTCAGACGTAGGAGCCGCAATAAAAGCAACGTCAATAGGAGTTCTGCCGAGAGAGATACTGCTTGCTCGACCGCCGTGAGTATAAAACTGAACGGGCTTTTCGAGAATACCCTCGGATATAGCTCTTCCTACACCGGCGCCGATATAGTCAGCCGCAATTCCGGTTACAACGCCGTTGCTGATATGTTCAAGGATAGGCGCGTGCGTATCAAAGAGTGAGCTTGCATTAACGTTAATATCGCGAAGTCCCTTTGCCGCGATTTCAGCCATAACCATATTCAATACGTAGTCACCATTACGCAAGTGGTGGTGGAAAGAAACGGTCATACCGTCTTTAAGACCGACAAGCTCAACAACTTCCTTTATGGATTTTACTAACTTACTCACAGTCATCTCTCCTTTCAATACCAAGCGCCTCTGCCATAGCAATAGTACGTTCTGCTCTTGCAACGATGGGGGCGTCTATCATTTTTCCGTTGAGAGATATTGCGCCTTTTCCCTGCTTCTTTGCTGTTTCAATAGCTTCAATAACGTCATACGCATACTTAATTTCGGCAAGCGTAGGACTGAATACTGAATTTATCACTTCAACGTGACGGGGCGAAATTGAAGCTTTACCCGTAAAGCCAAAGCTCTTTGCGAGTTTTGCATCAACAACTATACCCTCGTCATCATTAACGTCGGTAAACGGAGTATCATACACGTCAACACCCGCAGCTCTTGCGGCAACGACAAGACGTGTACGTGCATATTCTATTTCTCTGCCCTCTTTCGTACGTTTGCACTGAATGTCAGCCGTTAAATCTTCAGCCCCGAGGAAAAGCGCCTTTACTCTTGAAGAAGAAACCGCTATAGCATAAGCATTTTCAACTCCGAGAGCCGTTTCTATAAGAGGCATAATTCCTACCGAGCCGTTAGCGTAACCAAGCTTTTCTTCAACCTCGTCCATATAAGAAGCAACCTGAATAACATCTTCGGGTGAGCTTGCTTTAGGCAAAAGAAGAAGGCTGGGCTTTTCGGGAAGTATAGCATCAATATCGGCTTTCCAGTACGCAGTATCAACCGAGTTGATACGCACAATTTTTTCGCAGTCAAGCTGCATATAACGCATGGTATTACGAACAAGTATACGCGCGGCATCCTTTTCAGCGGGGGATACGGCATCTTCAAGGTCGAAGATAACTGCATCCGAGCCAAGATAGCCCGCATTTATAAGCATATTGGGGTTATTACCCGGCAAAAATAAAAGACTGCGGCGCATTACACTTCACCTCCGCCTCTTTGAATAGCGGTTTCAACTCTCGCTCTGATAACACACTCGAGAGCGCCTCTGTCAACAATGCGCACCTCGGCGTCGTTTAAATCAAATTCAGCAAGAACTTCGCGTACCGTAGCTTCTATTTTCTCACCAAACTGCTGTTCCACAACAGACTCAATGTGAATATCAAGACCGTTATCACGGGGTTCGATTTCAACGTAAGCATCGCTTGATTCCATTGTACCTGCCGACGCTTGTTTAATAATTTTCACTGTATAACACAGCTCCTTTCGTTGTACGTTCAACAAAAAATATTTATTATATTATATATAATAACACCCCACTCGCAAATAAACAACCACTTTTTTGAAAAAATTTTAAAATTTCTCTTTATTAAACCTAAATAATGTTGTATAATAATGGAAATAACGCATTTTTTACAGAGGAAGAACAAATGAACGTTGAAATCACATCTCGTATGAGCGGAACGAAGCTCGACAAATGGAATACTCTTATGGCAGAAACGGGACTAAAAACAACCGACCTGCCTAATCGCACCGTATTGGTATGGGACGAAGATGAGCTGATTGCTTCGGGAAGCCGAGATAAAAATATACTCAAACAGTTAGCAGTATCCCCAAGACATCAGGGCGAGGATTTGCTTTCAAAAGTAATTACCGAGCTTCGCCGCGATGCATTCGAAGACGGATACCACCACTTATTTATTTACACAAAGCCACAGAACAGATTTATTTTTTCTTCCCTCTTCTTTTATCCGATAGCCGAAACCGATAAAGTTCTCGTTATGGAAAACAAAAGAAATGGTATTGAGAGTTATCTCAATACGCTTCCCGAAAAGAGCGAAGAAAAGACCGTAGGCGCCATTGTTATGAACTGTAACCCCTTTACGCTCGGTCACCAGTACTTAATTGAAAAAGCGGCGTCGGAATGTGACAGAGTATATATTTTCGTGCTTTCCGAAGAGGGAGACGTTTTTTCGGCAAAGGACAGATTTGAAATGGTAAAACTCGGCACGTCTCACCTTTCAAACGTTACGGTACTGCAAACCGGACCGTACCTGATATCTGCGGCAACATTCCCGACGTATTTTTTGAAAGACCGAGACAACGCAGATGAAGTGCTGTGTGATATTGACATTGAAATATTTTTGAAACACTTCGTTCCCCGTCTTGCGATAACCCGAAGATACGTGGGAACAGAACCCCTTTCCCCGATGACAAACACGTATAACGAGGCGCTGAAAAAGAAGCTTCCGTCGACAGGAATAGAATTTAAGGAAATCGAAAGAAAAGAAGTGGACGGAACTCCCGTAAGCGCAAGCGCTGTAAGAAGACTAATAAAAGAGGGCGATATAGAAACCTTAAAGACTATCGTCCCTGCGACAACTATGGATTATTTAAAATCCAATGACTTGATATAACAGGAGGAAAGAACAATGCAAGAGAGACAAAGAGCACATATATTAAGCAGTTATTTTGCGCCTCGCGGATATAGCCGTATGTATGCTTTGGGTATGCAATTAGCGCAGCTTTATCTTTCACCGTTTGATAAGCTTATAGGCTTTATCGGAGAAGCAGGCTCGGGAAAAAGCGCGCTGATTCGCGGAATGTTCCCCGGACTTGAACTAACCAATGACGATGATGGCGTTTACGTACGCCCTCTTCCTCTGCTTGATCAAGGCGGCGGAGGCTTTAAATTCTTTTCGCCTCATACTTATCACGTAGACATTAGATTTGAAAACGGCTTTACACAGATGAGTGTACTTGCAGACGCCATACGAGAAGCACTCGAAAACGGAAAACGAGTAGTAGTCGAGCATTTTGATTTGGTATACCCCCATCTCGGCATTAACGCCAACCTGCTTATAGGCGCAGGCGAACAGATTCTTATAGCAAGACCTATGCTGTTCGGTCCCGAGCCCGACGAAATAAAGGAAGCGGTATACGCATCTATTCCCTATCGTCTTATGGCTCATACTGCGGAAGACTTATGCGAGGCTTGTATGCCGAAAGAAGACCTTGAACGCTGTATGCACGACGACGTAAAGCACGGATTTGTAATTGCCTTCCCCGACTATAAGCCCGACTTCGACATTCAAGAGCTTGAAACCAAAGTAAACGAGATGATAGCGGCAAAAATGCCCATAACCTACGTTGACAACAACCACGTTTCTATAGGTGATATAATCCACAGATGCACAGGTCCCCGAATTCACGTTTCCAATACCGGAATGGTCGAAAATTTCAAGCTGCTCAATCATTTTATATATGACCAACTTACAAAACGCTATCTGCTTATAGGCTGTGTCGGTGATGGCGCAGAGGAATCATTAAGAAGACTTGACGAACACCGTATGAAGCAAACAGACTTCTTATTCTGAAAAGGCAAAAATTTATATGGAAGTTACGTTAAAAGAAATACTTGATGCCCGCGAAGAACGTGTCCGTATGCAAAATGAAATGCAAAAAGAAAACCCATATCCTTTGATTTGCTTTACTATGAATATAGCAGGACCGATAAAGACGTCCCCCCTTATTATACGCGCCTTTGAATACGGACTGAATAAAATCGAAAAGGCAATAGGAGACTATAAAACAGCAAAACAAATTACCGCATACAAAAATTACGGTCCTATGAGTCTTTTTTCCGTTATGGCTAATGCCCAAGAAATTAAGGATATATGCGTAAAGATAGAAGAAGAGTGCGAACTTGGCAGACTTTTCGATATAGACGTTATAGACGTTGACGGCAAGAAGCTTGAAAGAAAAAAAGAAAGATGCTGTATTATCTGCGGAAAATCAGGCAGAGCGTGCGCTGCGGGAAGGCTTCATTCCGTCGAGGAATTGCAAGAAAAAACACAAGAAATAATCTCCCGACATTTTGCAAAGATTGACAGTAAAAAGATTGCCGAATTTGCAAGAAATTGCCTTATAGACGAGGTGCGCACAACGGTAAAACCGGGGCTTGTGGATTTATCAAACAACGGAAGTCATTTCGATATGAATGTGCAAACCTTTGTCGAAAGCGCAAATGCTCTTGTCGGATATTTTGAAGAATGCATAAATATCGGAATCAACACTGCGCACAATACGCCCGAAGATACTTTTTACGCACTCCGCAAAGCGGGTATATCAGCCGAAAAAAACATGTATAAAGCGACGAACGGCGTTAATACACATAAGGGGATTATATATTCGCTCGGTGTTATATTGGGGGCAATAGGCAGACTTTGGAAACCCGATGCAAAGATGCCGAAAACAGCAGATATATTGACCGAATGTTCGGCTATGACAAAGCTTCCCGCAAAAAAAGATTTTGACAATATAGACGGCTCGACATCAGGCGGCAGACTCTATCTTGAAAGAGGCGAAAAAGGAATACGCGGAGAAGTTGCCGACGGATTTCCGTCAATAAAGAACGTTGCCCTTCCGATATACAAGTCAGAACTTGCAAACGGTAAAACAAAAAATGATGCAGGAGTGATAACACTACTGCACCTTATGGCAAATGTATATGATACGAGCATTTATAACCGAGGCGGCGACGAGGGCGTAAAGTACGCACAAGAATATGCAACTAAACTACTCGGAAATTCACCCACAATCAAAAATATTGAAGAAATGGACGAGGCATTTATAGCAAAAAATCTATCCCCCGGCGGCTGTGCTGACTTATTGGCTATAACCTACTTTTTTGCAGAACTTGAAAATATGTAAAAAACAAGGCAATATCTTTCCATAATCGGATTGATATTGCCTTTTAATTATTAACTTTAGGATTATCAGTTCTCCCCAATAAATAATCAACAGAAACTTTGTGAAAATCTGCAATTTTACAAAGAGTAGCAGTTGGAATGTCAATATCACCACGTTCATAATTACTATATACTCTTTGACTGCACGAAAGCACTTTTCCCATCTCCCTTTGGGTAATATCTTTGTCTTCTCTCAAATCTCGAATTCTCGGATAATGCGGCATAAAATCCCCCCATATAATCATTCTATAACTAATTATATGTAGAAAATTTTTCGCTATTGACTTTTAGCGAATTTTCCGCTATAATCGGTGTGGGATATATTTTATAAAAAAGGAGAACTCTATGAAAAAGTTTTTAATTTCAACATTATTGTTAGTAGTACTTATTCTTTCAGTTACAAGTTGTTCAAGCAACAATCCTCCTCCAAACAATGAAGAAGCACCCTTTGGATTAAATGAAGTTGCAACTTTTGAGGATTTGAAATTCACTGCCACAGAAATCACAGAAAATTTAGGAACACAACTTTTCGCCCCCGACGAAGGAAATGTTTTTGTTGGAATCAAATTTACAATCGAAAACATATCATCAAAAGAACAATCGGTAAGCAGTATGTTATTGTTTGAACCTTATTGTGATGATGTTAAGGTTGATTATTCCCTTTCAGCATCAGCCGCTTTTGAAGGCTCATTGGACGGCTCAATTGCTGCAGGAAAAAAATTAGTTGGATATTATTCCATTGAAGTACCTGCTTTATGGAATACAATTGAATTAGAAGTAAAATCAAATTGGTTATCCAACAAATCTGCAACATTTGTATTTAACCGCGATTTGGTAAATAATCAGCCCCCTGAAACAAATAATCCACTTACTTCTTCACCTGAAGAATCTACCGTTGTTGAAACAACTGCTCCCTCAAAAAACTTATCTTTAAACGAATCTGCAGTATTTAAAAAATTAAAATTTACCGCTACAGAAATTGTAGAAAACACCGGTTCACAATTATTTAAACCTGCCGAGGGAAAAATATTTATTGGAATAAAACTCACAATAGAAAATATTTCTACACAAGAACAAAGTATAAGCAGTTTAATGCTTTTTAATGCATATTGCGAGGATATCAAACTTGACTATTCATTTTCTGCAAACAGTGCATTCGAAGGCACTCTTGATGGCGAAGTTGCCGCAGGAAAAAAATTAGTTGGATATTATGGTATTGAAGTTCCTTCCAACTGGAAAACAATTGAGTTAGAAGTAAAAGAAGATTGGCTATCAAACGATTCTGCATCATTTGTATTCAGCAAATAATCAACAATTGAAATAATATATCCCTTTCATAATACTTTCAAAAAGGCAATATCATTCCAATTACGGATTGATATTGCCTTTTAATTATTTATTTTCAAGAATCCATTGAAGCAGTTCTTTGTATTTCATTTCGCCTGCGGCGACAGCAAGACCAACTCTCGCTACTTCTTCGTTGGTAGGACGGATTTTTACACCGTTAGTTTCAAGAAAGGTCAAAAGAACGTACATTCCTATACGTTTGTTTCCGTCAACAAAAGCGTGATTCGAGATAAGAGCGTATCCGAGCCTTGCCCCCTTCTCTTCTTTCGTCGGATAAAGCTCTTTTCCGTCAAAGGTCGCAAAAGCCGATTCGAGCGCACTATTTAAGAGTGCCGTATCTCTTATATTTGGATCGCCCCCTGTTTCATCGGTTATAAGCTTGTGGAGAAGCATAACTTTTTCTTGACTGAATTTAATCATTTTGCAAGTTCCTCAAACGCGCGGCGATACTGTTTGAGTACACGCGCGGCAACGAAATCAATCTTTTCATCATCTGTCATTTCAATCGTTGTATCTTTCTCAATATCTACAAGTTTATACTTGGGCTTATTGTTTTTAAAAATATACAGTTCTCCGTTTTGTTCCGTCATTCTTGCAACTTTTGAGAAATTCTGATTCGCTTCGGAAATCGATACGATTTGATCAGTATTAATATTCATTTAATCGCCTCCAACAAACATTACAACAACATTATACACAAATTTTAGGATATTGTCAACCTAACAAGCCAAATAATTATATTTTATTTAATTATAGCTTTCCAAAAGATTGGTTATTCAAAACAATAAAATAACAGCATATAGGCTATGCACCATGTACGCTGTTATTTTATTTACTACGATTCTTTGTAGCTATTTCGGACACTTCTCTCATTTTCGACATTATGTAATCATATCCGCCCTCATTATGAGGAATCGTACAGTTAGAACAATCTTTAACCCCTGATTCCAAATAGACAAAGTTTCCGCCGCACTTGTCGCCGAGCGCATAAAGCGGACAACAACAGAACATACAGTTAAAGAATTCGCCGTTTGTCTTATGGCAAGGAAAACATTCGCACTCTTTATTTTTAAAATATTTACTGCAATTTTTCAAAAATAATCACTCCCGAAAAGACATAATAACGTTATGCTTCAATTGTATCACACTCCGACGGAAATATCAATATTTTCTCCGATTTTATATAAGCCATTTTTATCGGTAGTCCCCACGCGTTTCAGCTCTATTGACAATCTTTTTTTAATATGATAGAATACAATATTAGTATGATAGAAAACATCGGAGATGATTTTAATGAGTAAAAAAACTATTCTTTGCATTATGTTTGGCGGTAATTCTACCGAATATGAAGTATCTCTCAAATCCTCTTACTCCGTACTCGAAAACGCAGACAGAACGAAGTACGATATTGTAAGAGTAGGTATCACAAGACAAGGTCTGATGTATATTTACAATGGCGAAGATGCAAAAATTAAAGATAACACTTGGAAAGACGACAGTGCAAACTTAAAAAAGGCGCTGTTTTCCACAAGCTACGGCGACCATGCCGTATATGCGATAGACAATAACGGCACCGTTGAGCGTGTTGCGATTGACGTAGTATTCCCCGTTATGCACGGTGCATATTCCGAAGACGGAAAGCTACAAGGTATGCTTGATATGTGCGGCGTTCCTTATATCGGCCCGGGTTGCGCATCATCGGCAGTATGTATGGATAAGGCGTTTACAAAAATGCTCCTCAACAATTACGGCGTTCCCGTAGCCGCAACGGTTTACATAACAAAGAACGACGTAGAAAACGAATTCGACTCTATCAAAAAAGACGTTGCGGAATTAGGCTATCCCGTATTCGTAAAACCCGCAAACTCCGGCTCGTCTGTCGGCGTATCAAAGGCTGCAAACGAAGATGAATTAAAGACAGCTTTAGAAAAGGCTGTTAAGTTTGACAGCAAGGTTCTTATTGAAGAAGCGGTAGTCGGCAAAGAGGTTGAGGTTGCAGTTCTCGGCAATGAAAAAGCAGTTGCGTTAACATGCGGTGAAATTATTTCCGATGCAGATTTTTATGACTATGACGACAAGTACAACAACGGCACGTCTACATATAAAATTCCCGCTGACATCAGAAAGTCAACTTGGCTTAACTTAAAGCGCACCGCCGAGGGTATTTTCCAATATCTTGACTGCAAGGGACTTTCAAGAGTTGACTTTTTTGTGTGCGGAGAAGAAGAAAAAATCGTATTTAACGAAATAAACACTCTTCCCGGATTTACTTCAATCAGCCTTTACCCCAAAATGGCTATGTCAAGCGGATTCAGCTACAGCGAAATAATTGACGAGCTTGTAAAATATGCTTTCGAAGCAAAAAAAGGAAACTGAATTATGAGCAAGGTTGTTTGGAAAGGCGGAACACTCTTGTCTCCCGTCCCCCCCGTTATGGTATCGTGCGGAGATATGGAGAATTCGAATATAATAACTATTGCCTGGACGGGAATTTTGAATTCCAATCCCCCAAAAACGTATATTTCCGTCAGACCTCAAAGACATTCGTTTGAAATAATAAAAAACACAAAAGAGTTTGTTATAAACCTAACTCCCGCCTCACTTGTAAGAGAAGCCGATTACTGCGGAATATATACGGGAGCAAAGGTAGACAAATTTGAAAAGTGTAATTTCACAAAGGCTGAAGCTTCGACAGTCGGTTGTCCTTTGATTGAAGAATGTCCGATGAATCTTGAATGTAAGGTTACCGATATGGTTAAACTCGGTTCCCACTATATGTTTATAGCCGATATAACGGCAATAAACGTTGACGAATCCCTACTTGGCGACGACGGCAAGCTTTATCTTGAAAAGGCGAAATTAGCGGCATTTGCTCACGGTGAATATTTTGAGCTCGGCAAGAAAATAGGCTCATTCGGTTTTTCGGTCAAAAAGAAGAAGAACAAAAAGAATTATAACAAAAGCAAATAAAAAGCTTTTTGCACCATGCGAAAAGCCACACTGCTTCTTCCCTATCACTTTTTACTTATTACATCAAAAAAACTGTGCGTGGCTAAACCACACACAGTTTTTTTAATCCCAATCGTGTTTGTTTTTCAGAGTGTTGTAGATTTCTATGTAGCTTTCATGTCTTTGTTTTGCTATTTTCCCCTCGTTTACAGCTTCAATAATCTTGCAACCGTATTCGGTTGTATGAGAACATTTTGTATATTTGCACGTTCCGAGATAATCCTCAAACTCTCTGAATGTATATACCAAATCATCTTTTTTGTAAAAATCAAATCTTGTAAAATCAATAAGGCTGAATCCCGGTGTATCAGCAATATAGCCCGTTAATGCACCATCACCGGTAAGATAATCAAGCCCAAACAATTCAACGTGTCTTGTAGTGTGTTTTCCTCGTTCGGTTTTACGGCTCACGTCCCCCGTTTCGAGTGTGAGCTTGGGGAAGAGGGCGTTCATAACGGTAGATTTCCCTACCCCCGACGCTCCTGCAAATGCAGAAATTTTGCCGTTTGCGTGTTTCTTTACAAACTCGGTAAGCTCGTCTTTATTGCTGTTGAGACTCGATACAAAAACCGTAAAACCGCTTTTTCTGTAAATATCGGCAATTTTCTCGGCTTCATTTTCATCGAGGTCACTTTTACTTACAATAATAACGGGTTCTATTTTATTGTACTCGGCAATAGAAATAAGCTTGTCCGTTATCGGAAGCATAGGAGACGGCTTGGCGGCGGCAATAACCGTAAACAAAATATCAAGATTAGCTACGGGCGGTCTTATAAGATAGTTTTTTCTGTCAACAATCTCCTCGACCACAACGCCTTTATCCGACTGCTTTAAAACAACGTTATCACCTGCATAGGGCGTTACTTTTTCGTGTCTGAAAGCCCCCTTCGCCTTACAGCTTATTACTTCGCCCCGTTCGGTCTTTATGTCATAAAGGCCGCCGAGCCCTTTTATAATCGTTCCTTTGATAAGTTCACTCATAAAAGTCAGTTAAACGTGTCAAGCTGAATACTCTTATAATCTTCTTCATATTCAAAAGTAAACTGCTCGTATTTCTCCTCCACTTTTTTGTAATAGAGCGCCGTTTTGTATTGAGTACGTAATTCTTCAAAATATTCGTTTACGTAATCATCTTCGATAGGAAGCCTTTTTACTATATGATAACCGACGTCGGTAGTTATTACCTCGCTTATTTCTCCTACTTCAAGGTCAAATGCCGTATATTCGAACTCGTTTTTAAATTCGCCGTGAGTGAAGTAATATCCGTCCTTGTTCCCCTTAAGGTCTGTATCAGCGGAATATTCCTCTTTTAAGGTTTCAAAGTCCTCTCCGTTTTTCAGCTTTTCAAGAATCTGATTGGCTTTTTCGAGCTGCGCTTTACGTTCTTCTTCGTTTTCGTAAGTAAACAGAATATGCGTTGCTCTTACAAACTCTTCATCAAGCGCTTTTTCAAGAGTCGCGTCATCAACGTTAATAATACCCGAGGATTCGGACATTAAATGCTCATAAACAAGATATTCAAGCTGTTGAACCTCGAGAACAAATCGGTAAACGTCTTCGGTTAAAAATGATTTTTCGAGCGAAGCTATATACTCTTCGTTTGTCATACCCTGTTTGCTTTCCTCGATATACGCGCTTACATATTCTTTATCTTCTTTGGTAAGTGTAATTTCGTATTCATCGGCAAGAGCAAACATACCGTACGTTTCTTTCAATGAGTTCAAAACGTAATCTGTTATTTGACTGACGCCATTTCCTTCTTTTTGCCAATAGCCTTCATCACCGTCATCAAAAAAGGTTTTCGTATTCAAAAACAAATACTTGTAAAAATCACTCTTTACGTTGTAGCCGCCAAGCACCATAATGTTGGTTTTATCATCAGTCCATACGGGCGGATCCCCTTTTTTTCTGTTTGAACAACCTGTAAAAAAGGTAAATACCATTACCCCTACAAGCAGTAAACTTACAAGCTTTAAAGTCTTTTTCATAAATTCTCCAATATGTTATATTTTTTTGAGAACAGCAACTCTCGGATTACCCGAATAATCATTTGTTACTACACATTCAAATCCATATCTTTTGGCTGTTTCTTGTATTTTTTCTTGTTGGTCATATCCTATTTCAAAAACAAACAGTCCGTTTTCGGTTAGGTTGTCTTTATATTCCATAACTAAAAAGTTATAAAAATCCATACCGTCAGCACCGCCGTCAAGAGCTATAGCAGGCTCTTTTTTTACATATTCATCAAGGGTTTCGAGGTCTTTTGTAGGAATATACGGCGGGTTTGATACGATTATGTCAAACCGTTCTCTGCCCAAAGGCTTGTCAAATATATCGGCGCACAAAAAATCAAGTCTGCCGTTCACACAATTTATTATAGCATTTTCTTTTGCCGCTTCAATCGCTTTTGGGGATATATCAACGGCAACTCCGCTTGCATTCAGCTTTCTTTTTAAGGTTGATACCGCAATACACCCCGAGCCTGTGCAAAGGTCAAGCAATCTACCGTCATCAGACAGCTTGTCCAGCACCTTTTCGACCACCCTTTCGGTATCACAACGAGGAATAAGGCAATCTTCGTTAAGTAAATATCTGTCCCCGAAAAACTCCCATTCGCCTATTATATAGGCGGCAGGCGTTCCGTTTTCATATTTCTTTATGGCTTTCTGTAGTTCTTCGTCCTTGAAATACAGCTTTAAAATATCAATATCGTTCATTTTTCGCCTTTATAGTTTTCTTTCGCTTCTGTTTTTTGATGTTTTTCGGGATTATAGAGCTCAACAGCCTCGGGAAATTCCTCGGGAAGAGCGCATTTCAAAGAGGCAATTGCAACCTCTATCTGCGTTTCGTCAGGTTCTCTTGTTGTAATTCTCTGCATCCAAAGACCGGGAGCTGACAAAATTCTCGTGATAAAGTTATCGTGTTTTCCCGCAAATCTTATAAACTCATATCCTATACCAACCGTCAAAGGCAAAGTAAAAATTTTCGAAACAAACTTGAGAATTATATTCGACTTCATTATAGGGAAAGAATATACGATTGACGACACAAATATGCTTAGAAGAAGTATAACGAATATAAAGCTTGTGCCGCATCTCGGGTGAAATCTTTTATATTTTTTTACGTTTTCTGGAGTTAAATCCTCGCCCGCTTCATAACAGAATATGGTTTTATGTTCAGCTCCGTGATATTCGAATACTCGTTTTATGTCTTTCATAAACGATACAAGCCAAATATAGCCGACAAATATTGCTATTTTTATACCGCCCTCAACAAGTGTCGCATACCATTTTGTTTCCTCGCCCGACTTATCGAAAAGCGAAGACGAAATAAACAACGGCAAGAAGAAAAACAAGCCGACGCCCAAAGCAACACCGAGTATCATTGCTATAACCATAACAAAATCAAGCAAGCTCTTTCCAAACTTTTCTTTGAGCCAAGTTTCAAACTTTGTTTCCTCTTCTTCGATACCAAATGCATCTGCGGATATTGTAAGTGTTTTCATAGAAAGAATCAAAGATTCAATCATATTTACAACACCTCTGATTATCGGCCAACCGAGGAACTTAAATTTTTCTTTAACACTCTTACATTCGTCTTTCGTAACACGTATATTCCCCTCGGGCATACGTACAGCCAATGCAAATTCATCTTTATTTTTCATCATAACGCCTTCGATAACTGCTTGTCCGCCGACAGTTCCGAGACGACAATTTTTGTCTGACATTTTTTACCTCAACTTTTTATAATATGGGGAGATTATTTTCACTTTAAATGTTATTATAACACAGTTCTCCCGAAAAGTATATAATATTTTGTAAATAAACTATACTTGGTACTAATATAAGATTGACAAAAACGATATTTTTTGATAAAATAGTGCTATGTGTGAGTATGTGACATATAGTACGTAATATATAAAACCGAAAGGAATTTGAAGATTATGGCAACAAAAGCAAAGAAAACGGAAACCGTTTCGCAAATTCAGGATAAGGAAGCAAAGAAAAAGGCGCTCCAAACCGCGCTTTCTCAAATAACAAAGGATCATGGTGTGGGCTCTATTATGAAGCTCGGCGAAAACACAAATATGAACGTTACTGCTGTTTCTACGGGTTCATTGTCTCTCGACCTAGCTTTGGGCGTAGGCGGTGTTCCGAAGGGCAGAATTATTGAAATTTACGGTCCTGAAGCATCGGGTAAAACCACGTTAGCGCTCCACGTTGTATCAGAGGTTCAGAAGACAGGCGGAACAGCGGCTTACATTGACGTTGAAAACGCACTTGATCCTCAATATGCGGCTAATATAGGGGTTGATGTTGACGAGCTTTTGGTATCACAGCCTGAAAGCGGCGAAGCTGCTCTCGGTATTCTTGATGCGCTTGTACGTTCGGGCGCTGTTGACGTTGTTGTAGTTGACTCGGTTGCAGCCCTCGTAACACAGCAAGAAATTGACGGTGATATCGGTGATGCGCAGGTTGCAGGACAGGCAAGACTTATGTCGCAGGCGCTCCGTAAGCTCTCGGGTTCTATTGCTAAATCCAACTGTGTTGTAATATTTATTAACCAGCTTCGTATGAAGATTGGCGTTATGTACGGTAACCCCGAGGTTACGTCGGGCGGTACTGCGCTTAAATATTACGCATCGGTAAGAATTGATATAAGACGTGTTGAAACATTGAAAAACGGAAGCGAATCTTACGGCAACAGAGTTAAGTGTAAGATTGTTAAAAATAAAGTTGCGCCTCCCTTTAAGACAGCAGAGTTCGATATTCTTTATGGCAAGGGCATTTCCAAGTCGAGCGAACTTATTGAGGTTGGTCTTGAAATGGGAATTATCGAAAAGAGCGGCGCTTGGTTCTATATTGACGGAAACAGACTTGCGCAAGGCAGAGATAACGCTCGTCAGGCGCTTGAAGACAATCCCGAATTGTTTGCCTCCGTTGAAGAAAGAATACTCGAAAGATTTAAGAACGGCGATGCAGGTCAAAGCGATACTATTGACCTTGACGATGATTTTGAAATTTCCGTTGCCGACCTTGAAAACGAATAAAATATGAAAAAAATCGAATACAGCGAATACGAAGAAAACATTCCTCGCGATGATTCCGTAAAGGAAGTTATGGCGGCGGCGACAAACATTCTTGTATTTGCGGATAACACCGAAAAAAATCTCCGAGACAAGCTTATACGCAAGGGATTCAACGAAGAAGCCATTGATGCGGCAGTTGACAAGATGAAGGAAGCCGGACTGATAAACGACGCAAGACTGATGAGGTCGGTATCGGAATATTTGGCTGACAAAAAGCTGTACGGCCGCGCAAGAATAAAGCTTGAATTACAAAAAAAGGGATTTGACAAACAGCTTATCGGCGAGAATTTTAACGAGTGTATTTCCGGCGTTGATTTCAAAGAAAACTGTTTAAAGCTTGTACACAAGAAAAAGCTTTCCGAAAAAATAAAGGACAGCAAGACCGCAAGAGCAGTAACTGCGGCTTTGGCACGTTACGGTTACGGCTATGTTGAGATAAAATATGCATACACGAGGTTGCTTGAAGAAAATGAAGAAGACTAAAGTTGGATTTGTTTCTCTTGGTTGCCCGAAGAATCTTATTGACACCGAAATAATGTTAAATGAGCTTTATATGGCGGGATATGAGATTACTCCCGAAGAAACCGAGGCAGACATAATCATAATCAATACCTGCGCATTTACCCAAAGCGCAAAGCAGGAATCTATTGACAGTATACTTGACGCCGCGTGGCTTAAGACCAACGCGAAATGCAAGGGGCTTATTGTTACGGGCTGTCTTTCCGAAAGATACCGCGGCGAACTAAAAAAAGAATTACCCGAATGCGATGCTGTTATCGGCGTTGCGGCAATACACGATATAGTCGATGCCGTTAAGGCTGTTGAAAAGGGTAAATCTTTTGAAAAGTACGGCGATATTGATAACTATGAGATTGGCGGCGACAGAGTTGTTACGACTCCCGAATATATGGCATACTTAAAAATTGCCGAGGGTTGCGACAACAGGTGCGCTTACTGCGCTATTCCCGGAATCAGAGGTAAATTCAGAAGCAGAACTATGGAAGAGCTTGTAGACGAGGCAAAATTTCTCGAATCCCTCGGAGTTCTCGAGCTTACTCTTGTTGCGCAGGACACTACAAGATACGGCGTTGACCTTTACGGTGAATATAAGCTTGCAGAGCTTATTCGCAAAATAACTGCGGAAACGTCTATTCCTTGGATAAGACTTCTTTATTGTTATCCCGACAAGATAACAGACGAGCTTGTTGAAGAGATAAAGAACAATGACCGTGTTCTTAAGTATATTGATATGCCTATTCAGCATATTTCGGAAAGCGTTTTGAAGAGAATGAACCGTCACGGCGGTCCCGAGGTTATAAAGAGTGCCGTTGACAGACTCCGCAAGGCTGTTCCCGACATTACTCTCCGTACAACGGTTATAACAGGCTTCCCCGGCGAAACCGAAGAAGACTTTACCGAGCTTTGTGAATATCTGAAAGAAACAAAATTCGAACGTCTCGGCGCATTTACATATTCCCGTGAAGAGGGTACGCCCGCTTACGATTTTGACGACCAGATAGACGAGCAGACGAAACAGGACAGATGCGATATCATAATGGATATGCAGTATGACATCAACGCCGCAAACAACGAAGCAAAAGTCGGAAAGATAGTAAAGGTGCTTTGCGAGGGCTACGATCCCGTATCGGGCGCACACTACGGCAGAACGGAAGCAGACGCCCCCGAGATTGACGGCAAGGTATATTTCACTTGTTCGAAAAGACTTCCCGAGGGAAAGATATACAACGTTAAGATAACCGAGGTTCTTGATTACGATTTGATAGGAGAGACGAAATAATGAAAATGAATCTTCCGAATAAATTGACGGTTTTGAGAATGATAATGATACCGTTCTTTATGTTTATAATTATGTTTCCCGTATTAGGACAGTTTTGGTCGAGAATAGTTGCAGCCTCTATATTCGGTTTAACAGCATTGACGGATATGCTTGACGGCAAGATTGCAAGAAAATACAATCTTATTACGGACTTCGGAAAATTTCTTGATCCCGTTGCGGACAAGCTTATGACGATAGGCGGTTACATAGCTATATTGACTACATTGACTGAAGATAAAGTTTTCTTTATGATTTTTGCGTGGGCAACGTTCATTGTAATATTGCGTGAGCTTGCAGTAACCTCTCTCCGTATGATTGTATCAAACGGCGCAAATGTGGTTATAGCGGCAGCATACCTCGGAAAAGTAAAGACTGTATCGCAGATAGTTTGCATAATTGTTATGATTCTCGAGCCTGCATTTTTCGGCAAAACTTTTATAGCAGAGTATCATATAATCAGCTATATATCATTGGCGTTTATGGTGTTTATGACAATATGGTCGGGGCTTGATTATCTCAAGGCGTACTGGCCATTACTTGATCCTGAAAAGTAAAAAGATGTGTGGAAAAACCACACATCTTTTTTAATCCTTATGATATTCGACGTTTCCGCCAACTTCTTTAACGGTAACAATATCGCCTTTTTGTATCTTACCCTCAAGCATTTCCGTAGAGAAGCTATCTTCGATAAGCCTTTGAATAGTACGACGAAGAGGTCTTGCGCCAAACGAAGGATCAAATCCCTCTTTTGAAACAAGCTTGGTTATGCTTTCGTCGAACGTTACAGTAACGCCCAAAGCCTCAATTCTTCTGCCTACCTCGGCAAGCATAATATTGGATATTCTCTCAATATCGGGCTGTGTAAGCTTGTTAAATATAATAATTTCATCAATACGGTTGATAAACTCGGGACGGAAGGTTTGCTTAAGATGCGACATAAGCAAGGTTTTCACGTCCTCTTTTTCTTTTTCGGAGTTATCCGCAGAGGCAAATCCCATGCTCCTCTTTGTTTCAAGCGCAGATGCGCCTACGTTCGAGGTCATTATTATAACAGTGTTTTTAAAGTCAACCCGTCTTCCCTGCGAATCGGTCAAAATGCCGTCCTCAAGCACCTGAAGAAGCATATTAAATACGTCGGGGTGAGCTTTTTCTATCTCATCGAACAATACTACCGAATACGGTTTACGTCTTATTTTTTCGGTAAGCTGACCACCCTCGTCGTATCCGACATATCCCGGAGGCGAACCGATAAGCTTCGAAACGCTGTGCTTTTCCATATATTCGGACATATCTATTCTTATCATAGCGTTTGCATCACCAAAAAGTAAATCCGCCAATGCTTTAGTAAGCTCCGTTTTACCGACACCGGTAGGGCCGAGGAACAAAAAGCTTCCCATAGGTCTTTTGGGATCTTTCAGTCCCATTCTTCCCCTCTTTATTGCTCTTGCAACAGCGCTTACAGCATCATTCTGACCGATAATTCTTTCTTTGAGAATATCTTCAAGCTTAAGCAATCTTTCGCTTTCTTCTTCAGCCAATTTTTTAACGGGAATACCCGTCCACAACGTTACGATATCGGCAATATCCTCATAGGAAACTGCAAGATTTTCTCCGCCAGCCTTTTCTTTCCAGGCTTTTTTCTCTTCCTCGTATTTTTCGGTAACGTCTTTTCTCTTGTCACGTATAACCGCAGCTTTTTCAAAATCCTGCGCTTTTATTGACTCTTCGAGCTCCGAGTCAATATTTTTAAGCTCTTCTTCAATATCTTTGATTTCGTCGGGTTTTGTAAAATTATTTATTCTGATTTTAGAAGCAGCTTCATCGATAAGGTCAATCGCCTTATCAGGCAAAAATCTGTCGTTAATATATCTTGTTGAAAGATTAACCGCCGCCTCAATAGCCTCGTCTGTAATTCTTACTTTATGGTGTGATTCGTATTTATCACGCAAGCCTTTAAGAATAAGCACAGCCTCTTCTTTTGAGGGCTCACCAACCATAACCGACTGAAAACGTCTTTCGAGCGCGGCATCTTTTTCGATATGCTTTCTGTATTCTTCTATAGTCGTAGCACCGATAACCTGCATTTCGCCCCTTGCAAGAGCAGGCTTTAATATATTTGCAGCATCAACAGCGCCCTCTGCAGCACCCGCGCCGATTATGGTGTGTATTTCATCAATAAAGAGTATGATATTAGGGTTCTTTGCTACTTCAGCCATAACGTTTTTAAGTCGTTCTTCAAACTCACCACGGTATTTTGCACCCGCAATCATACCCGATATATCAAGAGTAACAAGAATTTTACCAACTAAAGTTTCGGGAACGTTACCCTCGACAATTTTTTGAGCAAGTCCCTCGGCAACCGCCGTTTTACCTACACCAGGCTCGCCTATAAGACAAGGGTTATTTTTGGTACGCCTCGAAAGAATTTGTATAACCCTCTGTGTTTCGGTATCTCTACCTATAATAGGATCAAGCTTACCCTCTTTTGCCAATGCAGTTAGGTCTCTGCCGTATTGCTTTAGAGTGGGCGCATCTTTAAGCTGTGTTTTACCGCTTCCCTTTCTTATATCCCCCGCATTTTTGGAAGAGGGAGTCTGAACATCGTCAAAACTGCCGTCATCAACGCCTTTGATATAGTTGACAAGGTCGGTTGCAAGTTCATTTACGTTAACGTTTTTGGAAGCAAGGATTCTGACACCGACACAATCGCTTTCGGCAATAAGACCAAGCAAAAGATGCTCCGTTCCGATATAGTTTTGACCGAGTCTCATAGCTTGATATGCCGAGGTTTCGATTATTTTCTTTGTGCGAGGCGTCATATCAGCCGCAGAAACGTTAGTTTTTTTGCCCTCGCCCGATATTTCTTTGACGGTTTCTTTGATAGAATCAATAGATGCCCCTTTTGAAGTTAACAGCTTTGATGCGACTCCGTCATTTTCGGCAAGAAGACCGAGCAATATGTGTTCACTTCCGATATATGTGTGCCCAAACTCACGTGCAAATTCAAGCGCTGAATTTAACGCATTTTGAGCCGATTGTGTAAATCTGCTGTTCATATATATATTCATCCTTTCTTATTTTGGAGAAAGAATCAACCAATAGATTCTCTGATGTAGTCTGCACGCAAAACGTCTCGTTCGAAATCGCTGATAACCTTTCCGCCATTACGCAAGACAATATTGGCAGGTAAAACGCCAATCATTATTTCCCCTAAAGCTTCATAGGTTATATCATTGATTAAGCCTAACGAGATACCCAGTCTAACGTCAGCAAAAAGCTTTAGGAACTCTTTTGAACTGATAACTCTTGCATATTTAAGTGTTCCGTATGCTCTGCATATTCTATCTGCAAGAAGAGATAAATTATCGCTTTTTATAATCTCTCTTGCTTTGCGTTCTTTTTCGCATATTTGCGTAACTATTTCTTCAAGCCTCTTAATCGTGTCATCTTCCGTAACCCCCATAGTAATACGGTTAGATATTTGATAGAGACATCCGTCGGGCTGTGAGCCCTCGCCATACATACCTCGAATGATAAAACCGAGCTTTGATAACTGCACCGAAAGATTTTCCATAGATTTTGTCATAGTTAGAGCAGGAAGAAATACCATAACCGATGCACGCATTGCAAGACCGAGATTGGTCGGACAATGGGTTAGATAACCCAACTTTTCACTAAAGGCTATATTGAGATTATCGTCCAAAACGTCATCATAGATACAGGCATTTTTAAAAGCATTATCAAGCGAAAGTCCGGGAAGTATGCATTGAAGCCTTATGTGGTCTTCCTCGCATACCATAACCGCAACCCCGTCTTTTTTGTTTTTAAACAAGGTATGCGGCAACTTCTTTTTAGCAAAATCGGGACTGATGTAATGCTTTTCGACCAAGGCAGCAGCCTCGTACGCCGAAACGTCTTTGAAGTCGACTTTGGTAAAATCATTTCCGAGAGCCGAAGATACCTTTTCTATAATTTCATTTGCCGAGGTTTCGTCGAGCTTTGAATCAAAGGGATAGTCGGCAATATTTCTTGCAAATCTTATTCGTGAGCTGACGACGACGTCATTTTCTTTACCTACAGTGTTATACCAAGCCATAAAGATATCCCCTTTCTTAATTATCGTTTTCAAGAGTGCGAATCTCATCTCTGATAACCGCCGCTTTTTCAAACTCTTGAGCCTCAATAGCAGCATTCATTTGCGCTTTTAGGTCTTTGATTTTATCTTCTTTTGTTTCTTTTTCTTTATACTTTTTAGGCTTTTTGCCCATATATTTTGCTTTTCCGTGTATGCTCTCAACACTTGTATTAAGCTCATCTGCAAATATTTCATAACACTTTGCACAACCTACCTTACCCCTCTTTACAAGGTCATCAAAGGTCGAGGCGCAGAGAGTGCATTTTTTCTTTTCTGCAATTTTTGATTTGTTGTTATCATAGGTTAAACCAAACAGATCGTTCAGCCCGAAAAACTTTGACGAGCCAAATCCAAAATCAAAATCGTCAAACAATGAGGGGATTTTTACGTTAAGTTTTCCCTCTTTTTGTAACTGTTCAGCGCACTTCGAACAAAGCGCATATTCTTTGGTTTGACCGTTTACGGTGTGTTTATAGTATATTTCAGCATTATTTTTTCCGCATTTATTACAAATCATAATTTTTACCTCCATTTAATCTTTGTGGTAACTTCTTGAAAAAAGTTTACCAACTCAATGAATAGACTTATTATAATTTTACTTCATAAGCCTTAAGATAATATGTCGCAAGACGTCGGCTCTGACAGAATTTCTTATAGGTGCAGGTAATTTACCTAAAGCAGCATTTGAAACCGAGCTGCCGAGCAAGCCGTATTCCCTCTGTGTGATAACCTCTTGGTCAAAGAGATTGCCGAGGAAAGCGACTGCTTCTTTTTCGTCTATTGAATCACCGATAGCATAGAGAAAATGCATAAGATATTCGTCTTTACCCATTTGTTTACGAATTATTCGAATGTAACCGCCGCCGCCACGCCTACTTTCTATAATGTATCCCCTTTCGGGAGTAAAGCGTGAAGTGATTACATAATTTATCTGACTTGGAACGCAGCCGAGCTGACCTGCAAGGTCATTTCGCTTTATTTCAGCGGCACCCTCCCCCTCGTTTATCATTTCTTCTATAAGCTTGGCAATAGCATCTGATATAAGCATTAGAGCTCTCCTTCTGACAACTTTTATTGACTTTGACTTTCTTTGACTTTTGTTGTAATTGCATTATAGCACGAAGGTCAAAGAAAGTCAATACCCATTTTCAACTTTTTAAAAAATTGGTTTGACAGATAAGCCGTATTATCTTGACATAAGCAAGAAAGTATGGTAGAATAACGGAGTCAAAGATAGTGAACACCTTTACTTCTTCCCTATTCACTATTACTTATTACTTAAAATACGCGGGTGTGGCGGAATTGGCAGACGCGCTAGACTTAGGATCTAGTGTCCCCGACGTGCAGGTTCAACTCCTGTCACCCGCACCAAACAGTAGAAATCCGAACTTTTTAGGTTCGGATTTTTCTTTGTTCACTGCACCAAAAACGACATCAATCAAATTGGATTGGTGTCGTTTTGTTATCATTTTATTTAAAAAATGCCATAAGCAATGTTCCCGCAACCATAAGCGCAAGACCGATAAAGCTTTTAAGCAACAATTTTTCTTTGAATACGATATAGGAAAATGCAACCGTAACAATAATACTAAGTTTATCAATAGGCACTACCACACTAACCTCGCCCATTTGTATAGCATAATAGTAACAAAGCCAAGATGCGCCCGTTGCTATACCCGAAAGTGAGATAAAGACAAGTTCTTTTTTGTCCAATGATTTTATTTGTTTATGCTTACCCTTGCCAAGGACAATAGCCCACGCCAGAATAAGCACAACACCCGTACGAATAGCCGTACCGAGATTTGACTCAACGCCCGATATTCCCACTTTTGCAAGTATAGATGTTAATGCTGCAAACACAGCCGAAAGGACAGCGTAAAGCATCCAACCGCGCTTTTCTGTTTTTTGTTCGGTCTTTTTCTTTTCAACCATGAGAAGAATACCCACAGCAAGAATAAAGGTTGCAATAAGCTTAACAACAACGTTTGATGTTTCCCCAAAGCAGATGATAGCCAAAAGGACAGTAAGTATCGTACTTGATTTATCAATCGGCACGACTTTGTTTATATCCCCCATAGATAATGCCTTAAAATAACAAATCCAAGATGCCCCCGTAGCTATTCCCGACAGAACAAGGAAAAGCAAAGACATAGGCTTAATATCACCCAATGTTGACTGAGAGCCGACCACAAACACCATAATCCACGAAAACAAAAGTACTACAATGGTTCTTAACGCAGTAGCAAGATCCGAATCCGTCTTTTTTATACCGCACTTTGCAAGTATTGAAGTAAGTCCGGCAAAAAGCGCTGAAAACACAGCTGAAAGTATCCACAACATGATAAATAACCTCATTTTTACAGTTTATTTGTTAGTGCATTCAGAATAACATATTTAGGTAATTTAATCAAGTATATTTTCGACACAATTCGCCATTTTCTCGAAAAAGAAACATTTACAAACAACCGGAAATATGGTAAAATAAAAACACAAGCAAAAAACAGAGGTGGATTAGGATAATGCGAATAACGAGTCTTATTGAAAACACGACAGAAAACGAGAAGCTTACAGCCGAGCACGGGCTGTCGCTTTATATTGAAACCGAGCAACATAAAATTCTTTTTGATATGGGGCAGTCGGAAAAGTTTGCAGACAACGCAGAAAAGCTCGGTATTGATTTAACCGAGGTTGACATAGCTATCCTATCGCACGGGCATTATGACCACGGCGGCGGAATAAGACGTTTTCTTGAAATAAACAAAAAATCACCCATATATATAAATCAATATGCATTCGAAGAACACTATAATTCAGAGAAAAAGTATATAGGGCTTGATACCTCCCTCATTGGAAGCGATAGGTTTATTTTTACGGAAGACTTCCGCAAAATAGACTGCTGTCTGACACTCTGCACCTGCAATAACAACAACCGACCGTTTAACGTGGGCGATTTTGGTATGTTGGTTAAATCGGAAGACATATTTTCCCCCGAGGATTTTAAACACGAACAATATCTGCTTATAGAAGAGGGTGGAAACAATGTTTTAATAAGTGGCTGTTCACACAAGGGTATAATGAATATAACCGATTGGTTTAAACCCGATATACTTGTAGGAGGATTTCATTTTTCGAAATTTCCCCTTAATGAAAAGTTAGAGGAATATGCAAAGATACTTGCATCATTCGCTACGACCTACTATACCTGCCATTGCACAGGCACCGAACAATATAACTTTATGAAAAACTATCTTCCTAACCTATACTATCTTTCAACAGGAAAAGAAATAATAATATAAAAATATATACAACACAAATAGCCGATACTGATTAGTTTCAGTATCGGCTATTTTTCAAAAAATCCCCACAAGACCTAAAATTTCATTACCTCTTCTGCATATCTTACCGCTTCCATAGCATCTTTTGCATATTTATCGGCATTTATTTTATCGGCATAGTCCTGTGTCAACACCGCGCCGCCGACAACAACCTTACACCAAGGTGCGTCGTTCTTAAGAAGTTTTATCGTTTCTTCCATAGCGGGAACAGTCGTTGTCATCAATGCAGACAATACGGCTAAAGGCGCTTTAGTTTCAACAACTTTTCCAAGCACAGTTTCGGGCGGAACGTCTTTACCCAAATCAACAACGTTAAACCCATAATTTTCAAGCAGCATTTTTACGATATTTTTACCTATATCGTGTATATCACCGTGCACCGTTGCAATAACCACAATACCTTTATTAGCCGTTTTTTCGCCATTTGACATATACGCTTTTATAACCTCAAAAGAGCTCTTTGCCGCCTCGGCGCTCATAAGAAGCTGTGGCAAATAAACCGTCTTATTTTCAAAACCTATACCCACCTTATTAAGTGCAGGTATTACTTCATTATTGACAATATCAAGCGGCTCAATCGTTTCAAGCAAAGCTTTTGTAAGGTCTGCAGCTTTATCTTTCAAGCCTTTCGCAATGGCTTTTTGAAGCTCCGAGCCATATTCCTCGGGTGTCTTTTGAGTTTGTGCGATAGGCGTATTAACCGTTGTTGCAAAGGTTTCCGAATTAGCAATATAATCAGCGCAGTTTTCATCAAGCCCCTTTAATGCCCTGAATGCATAATACGTTTTCATCATATCTGCAGAATAAGGGTTCATAATAGCTGCCGACAGTCCGTTTTCAAGACAAAGCGAGAAAAAAACACCGTTTATAGCATCTCTATACGGCAAACCGAAAGAAACGTTGGAAACACCGAGAGAGGTATGACAACCGATATTATTTTTTATATAGTTCAGCGATTTCAATGTAGCAAACGCCGCATTGTTATCAGCGCTTACAGTCATAGCAAGTGTATCAAAAATAATATCTTTTTTCGAAATACCGTACACCTCGGCTGTTTCAAGTATTTTTTCGGCAACCGCAACCCTCCCCTCTGCAGTTTCGGGAATTCCATCTTCATCGAGAGTTAAAGCGACAACAAGACCGCCGTATTTTTTAACCAAGGGAAAAACAGCTTCCATACTTTCTTTTTTGCCGTTAACCGAGTTAATCATAGCCTTACCGTTATAACGGCGAATCGCACTTTCCATAGCCAAAGGATTTGCAGTATCTATCTGCAACGGAAGATTTGTTACCGTCTGAAGCTCACAAACGGCATTCTTCAGCATTTCAACCTCGTTAATATCGGGAAGACCAACGTTAACGTCAAGTATGTGAACGCCTTTTTCCTGCTGATTTACCCCCTCGGTAAGAATGTAATCCATATCGTTTTCGAGCAAAGCTTGTTTAAAACGTTTCTTTCCCGTAGGATTTATTCTTTCGCCGATAAGAATAGGTTGCTTTCCAAATTCCACTGTGTGGGTATACGACGAAACAACAGTCTTATTTTTATCTATAATAGGAATGGGTGATAAATCTTTTATTTTTTCTTCAAGCAGTTTTATATATTCGGGTGTTGTTCCGCAACAACCGCCGACAACCCTTACGCCCATTTTCACGAGAGTGCAAACCTCGTCGGCAAATTCTTCGGGAGTTATATCGAAAACAGTCTTTCCGTCTTCAATTCTGGGAAGACCTGCATTAGGCTTCAAGATAACGGGGACGGAAGCATTGTTTATAAGCTCAACAGCAACGTTTCGAAGCTGTTCTGGTCCAAGTGAGCAGTTTGCACCCAAAGCATCGGCACCCATACCCTCAATCAGCGCCACCATAGCAGACGGAGTCGCACCGGTCATAAGCTTTCCGTCTTCTCCGTATGCATTTGAAACGATAACGGGAAGACTTGAGTTTTCTTTTGCCGCCAAAAGAGCCGCTTTCGTTTCATAGCTATCATTCATAGTCTCTATGATAACAAGGTCAGCCCCGTATTTTACGCCAAGCTTTACTGTTTTCGCAAAGACATCAACGGCATCTTCAAAATCAAGATCGCCGAGAGGTTTAAGCAGCTTACCCGAAGGTCCAATATCAAGCGCAACGAATTTTTGCTTATTCGACAAACTTGTTTCCGCCGCTTTTCTTGCATTGGCTATAGCATTTTTTACAATATCTTCAAGCTCAATCTCATCAAACTTAAGAATATTTGCGCCAAAAGTATTCGTGCAAACAACGTTACTGCCGGCATCATAGTAGCTTTTATGTATATCAATGATAATGTCAGAATGAGTAATATTCCATCTTTCGGGATATTCACCCGCCTTAAGTCCTCGCGACTGAAGCAGAGTCCCCATTCCTCCGTCAAGGAAAACTATATTACTGTTTAAATATTCAAGAAAATTCATATTTTACCTCTGAATTGGCAGTCATGTTTTGAACAATGACTGCATTTATTTAAAACAACTTTATCCGTCGAATCTGTAATACCGCAAAAGAATGTAACCGCTTTTGACGGAGACATAAGCATATTGTCACTCAATGAAACCCCGATATTTTTCGGACAATCGAGTATTCTGAAAAGTTCTTTTTGAGTCGTCAAAGAAAGGTCGGAATAACCCGGACTGAATCTCGGCTTCAAGAAAACACCATTTTCTTTTTCAAAATCATCGCAAAAGGCATCGCATAATTTTTCGATTCTTTCAGTACCTATAGCCTGAAACATAATAGCTTTAGAGGGCGATATTCGGCTGTATTTGCTTATAAATCTGTCGATTTCGACTCCAACTGTCGCACCGCATAATATTGCTTTTTTGCAATTTCTTAAGTTTGCGGCAAGCCCCTCCGACTTAACGGAAAACAACCCAAAATCGCAAACGTCATCGGATATATTCAAATCAAGTTGCGTGTAACACACTTTATATGTAAAACGCTTTTCTGCTTCTTTTATACAACTGTTTAATAGCTCCTCGATATTTGAATCGATAGTTTTGCACCCCGCATAACGCAATATTTCTTTTTTGCAAAATGGCGGTTCTTTAAAGCTTTTAGTTAAAACTATACTCATTTACCCAAAATATCCGACAGATTACTCTGTATTTTTTCTGCGACGTCGGGTTTATTCATCGAATACACGTGAATATGCGTAATTCCGTTTGCATAGAGGTCGATAATTTGGTCGGTGGCATAAGCTATTCCCGCCTGTTTCATAGCCAACGGATCGTGTCCGAACTTGTCCACAAGGCTTTTGAAGCGCTGTGGCATAAACGACCCCGAGAGCTTTATTGACCTTTCAACCTGTTTCGCATTCGTAATAGGCATAATACCGGGAACGACGGGAACAGTTATCCCCGCTTCACGAATTTTATATAGAAAATTATATAGCAAATTATTATCAAAAAACATCTGCGTAGTCAGAAAATCGCAACCGGCATCAACCTTTTCTTTCAGGTATCTGATATCTGTTTTTTGGTCTTCACTTTCGGGGTGAATTTCAGGATAACAAGCGCCGCCGATACAAAAATCCTTATCAGCCGCCTTTAATTCACGAACAAGGTCAATAGCATATTTATAATCCCAATTACTTCTGTCGGCATTTTCAAGCTCTGCGGGTATATCCCCCCTAAGAGCCATAACGTTAGTAATTCCCGCTCCCTTTATATCGGCAATTCTTTGCTTAACCGTTTCCTTTGTAGAAGACACGCAAGTAAGGTGAGCTAAAGTAGGCACGTTATAGATTTTCTTTATATTTTTTGCAATATCAAGAGTATACTTGCTTGTTCCGCCCCCTGCGCCGTATGTAACACTCATAAACGACGGATTAAGCTTTGCAATTTCCTCGGTTGCAACCTTTACACTTTCAAAGCTTGTTTCCGTTTTTGGGGGAAACACCTCATA
Source organism: Clostridia bacterium (assembly GCA_017547655.1). Taxonomy (GTDB): domain Bacteria; phylum Bacillota; class Clostridia; order Oscillospirales; family CAG-272; genus RGIG1995. The sequence continues at coordinate 39,612 of JAFYPF010000022.1, read as the reverse complement.
CGAAATGGAAAGAGTATCTTGATTAAGCAAATCAATAATTTTCATAGATAATCACCTTCAAAAAAACAGTTAATAAGATAATTATACACCCATATATAAATATGTGTCAAGTTTTTTCAGAACATATCCCATGCTCCCCCTCAAGAAAAAGCGTTTTTAAAACAATAACCAATACAGGAAATGAAATAAGACCTAAAAAGCCGCATAACTCAAGACCGATATACATAGACAAAAGAGTCATTAACGGGTGCAATCCTATGCTTTTGCCAATAATTTTAGGCTCAAGTATCTCACGCACGACACTAACCACAGCAAAAATTATAAGCAAACCAAACCCCTGATAATATCCTCCCGACAAAATTTTTACAATCCCCCAAGGAACAAGAACCGTACCCACACCTATTACGGGCAGAATATCAACCACAGCCACAATCAACGCCAAGGTAAAGGCATACTCCGTTTTTAGTATCAAAAATCCCGCATAAAGCTGCAGAAATGTTATACCAATAGTCAAAAGATATCCTTTCAACACTCGCAAAGCCGCTTGTTTCAGTTTAACACGAATACGAGAAATATTATGTTTGGTCTTATCGGAAAATCTTGAAAATATATACGAATTGATTTCCTCATAATCGGCGCAAAAATAATATGATGCCATTATCAAAACGAGAGAAACAAAAAGAAGATTGGGCAATATAGTTATAACCCTCGTAAGCATTTCGGGCACGTTTGCCGATGCATCGGTAAGAATATTTTTTGCAACGCCGCCAAAGCTGTTTAACATTTCTTCTTCACTTCCGAAAGTCTTCAAAAAAGGAATCTTTGCAAGTACTGTATTTACGTATTTCAAGATGTCGCTAATCCATAATTCAGAATTTTTATTTACGTATTGCACTATTCCACGAAATTCAAAAAGAAGCTTATCAATAACAAAAAACAAAAAAGCTCCGATAATGAAAAGCAAAAGAACGACAAGGAAAATACTTATAACCTTTTTTGATATATGAGTTCTGTTGTGTAAAATTTCTGCAAGAGGGCGAATACACAAAGCTACTATCCAAGCCACGATAAAGGGCAGAAAGAGCTTAAGCAAATATTTAAAAAACAAAAAAACCAAAAGTCCGCCAACAAAGATATAAAAAGAAAGCACAAGTATTTTCTTGTATTTTTCTTTAGGTAAAAAATCCATAGAAAAATCCCCCTTTTTTATATTATATAAAAAAACGTGGGGATCCATTCGGCTAATATATAATTACTCTGCTTTAGTGTATATTTTTTTCATTGACTCGTTAATAAAAATACCATTATCGCTTACGATAAGATATTGTACAGAAAGGCTGTCGGCATATTTTTCGGCTACCGCCTCTTCGCCCATTACAAAAAATGCAGTAGACAATGCATCGCACAAAGCTCCTGATTTTGCGACAACGACAACGCTGTGAATACCATGGTTTACGGGAAGACCGCTTTTTATATCAATAATATGGTTGTATTTCTCGCCGTCTATTTCATAATGCCGTTCATAATCGCCCGAAACGGAAAGAAATCCGTCTTCCAATGATATATACCCCAATATTTTATCAGTATCAATTGGATTTTTTACAGCTATACGCCACGAATTTCCGTCGGGATTTTTGCCAATTACTCCGATACTGCTCGAAAATGAAACCATTCCCGAAGATACACCGTCATTTTTTAATAATTCAATTGCTTTATCACAAGCATACCCCTTTGCGATACCGCCAAACTCTAATTTAGTATCCGCATTGTTTTTTTCAAGAATATTTCCGTTAATTTTAGGTTCAAAGTCTATAGAGTCGACGGCATTTTTTATTTTCTCGGATGAGGGATATACGGCCGCTTCACTCCAAAGAGAAGTAAGCGCACCCGAGAATACGGAAAAAGTTCCGTCCGTCTGCTTGGTAATATTCTGCGATATATAAATAAGCTCAAGTATATTTTCAGAAAGCTCTCCGCCTTTTAGAGAAGCATTAAATTCAGCCGTTTTCCCGTTGATATTATGCCTTGAAAGCTCCTTATCCAAATTATCCAAAAGCTCACGGCACCTATTTATTATATTGACATCAGACGTATCAACCTTAACAGTCGCAACCGTATCCATACAAAAAAACGACTCTTCCTTGTATGCTCTTCCGCAAGAGGTAAAGAGCATACATATAAAAAGACTTATAGCCACAAGAAGAATTGATCTTTTCATTGTTTTTTCTCCGCAATTTTACTAAATGAAACAGCCAAAAGTCCCGTTATCACACCCGTAACGACCGAAACGGGAAGCAGCCACTCAAGATACCAAAATATAGCGCTGTCTTTAAAAAACAACACAGCGACACAAATCTGCCCTACGTTATGCATAGCGGCGCACCCAACAGAAATTCCTATAAAGCTTATATTTTGTTTAAAGACGTATTTTGAAGCAAGCAAAAAACCAAAGGCAAGTAATCCGCCGCCGAGTGAAAATAAAAATGAAATAGGCGTACCGAAAAGAAGGGCTGTCAAAGCTATTTTTGCCAAGGTTATCAAAAACGCATCCAACGTGCCGAGATAATAGAACGCAAGCATAATACAGATATTTGCAAGGCCAAGCTTAAATCCCGGAACGGCAATAAAGTTATTGAGAGGTATAAGCAATTCAGCGTAGGAAAATATTAAAGCTGCGGCAGTAAAAAAACCGCCGTACGCCGCCCTTTTAGCCGACGATAAGATCATAACCGCCATCACCCTCCCCTATTATTTTTATAAACAGATGCGCAGGAACACAAGCTATAGACTGACCGATACGAGATATTTTCCCGTATTCAGCGCAAACCTGCTCGGGGCAGTTTGAATTACCCACGAAAACATAACCATTTTCAATTACAACGGTAAGACTAATACCGTTATTTTCAATATCAAAGCTCGTGTTTTCGGAAAGAGTGTAAACCCGTTCGACATCTCCGATTGTAACGACAACCGATTTCCCGTCATCAAAACCAAAAAGGCGTAAGCCAAAAACCCACGCCGTTATAAACAGTATTATAGAAATAAGAATAATATCGCCTATTTTAAGCTTCTTCATGTAACACCCTCAAAAAACGCATTTACAAGAAGAATTATACACTTTTTATTATTCTATGTCAACCGATATTTAATTTAAGGCTAATCCTCTTCCCTTTGTTCACCCGCAACGATAGCGTTATAGACTTCCGACAAAAGATTCCAGGTTGTCGAGGTTACAACACCGCTTTCTTTAATTCGAAAAATTTGCTGAAATACCCTAACCGCATTTTCAGTTTGTTCATCAAACTTCCCATTTAAAGATATTTCGGGAAGTCTCCGATTTATTTCAGCCACTTTAGCAAGATATTTCTGCAAATACCTCACATCAATCCCCACACTTCCCGAAACCAATATATTACCGCCATAAGGACGTGCAGTTTCCGAAAAAACACTATGCGGAAGTGATGAGTATAAGCCGTAATACACGTCAACCAACACCCGCCACAACGGCTCTGTCACTACACCATCAGGCTCAAAACCAAACATTTCTTGAAATGAAACTACAGAACGGTAGGTTTTTTCACCAAATACCCCCACAATCTGTAATGGCGGTATACTAGGCTCAAATGCAGAAATGAAATTCAGATAGTACTGTAATAACTTCACTTGATTTCCGACATCCCCATACTTGAGCTTTGTCGGAGGTTCAGTCGGAATATCAGAAAACTCGACCATTTGAAGTGCCAAATAGTTTAGCTTATAGATAGAATCAAAAACGTATAAGAGCTTGTAGTATGTATTTTTTTCAACGTTTCCGGAAATTGGGAGGTCAAATATTCTCTGAAACTTCGATACAGCCATCACCGTATCTTCGCCATATACTCCGTCTGCCGTTTTTATATATGGCATTTCCTCATAATTAGCAGCAATTCTGTTTAGAGCGATCTGCAGACCGCTTACGTCGGAGCCGGTTTGCCCTTGGTACATCGGATAATTAAAAAGAAAAAAATTTTGAAGTCCTCTGACAGTAGCGTTTCTTACTATGCCAAATTTTCTCCCAAAATAATATTCCAATATTTCCTCACAAGTTCTGCCGTTTTCAGCCATAGCTATACTGCCCTCGACCGAAATTCCCCGACATGTAACACCGTTATAACATATTTCGGCATTTAAAGGCCAAATGCCAAAATCCCCCGCAATATATTCATTAAAAATTCTGTCGGCAATTTCATTAACGTTTGAAAAGACAGCGCCGTTATATTCAAAAGCCAAATCTGTATCAGGGTTGTCGGTTATATCAAAACCGTACCCCATTTTTCTGTATATTCTTTCGGATATTCTGTAAAGTGCTCTGCTGATTTGCGCATACATAACAGCGCAAAGCGCCTCTTCGGGAATATCGGGAGGAAGAGTTGTTGAGGCGACCGACTTTATGTAATCGGGAAAAGAAACGGTAACATTTTCGGCAATCTCATCGGCTTTGCCCAAATGCACCGTTATATAGGCGGGAACTCCAGGTAACCCATACTCACTGTTCATTATACGCCTCCTTCATAGCGGGCGGAATGGGAAACATATTCACGTTTTGCAGAGTTAAAATATCCTTAACAATGGGTATAGCCTCATATTCCGCCTCCACAAACCCACTTGCAAAAGCCTTGATACTGTAGTCATCGCCGACATCCAAAGGTATAGGCTCGGTTTTTCCGCTTAAATCTGTTAGATATTCGTAGAGCACCACACCATTTTTACTTAAAACAATTCGGCTGTTTCCAATCGGAGAAGCGCCGTTTGCATATCTTACGTTAACAGTCAAAAAACCAACATCCGTATTATCCGTATTTTGTATATTATCCATATTTTCACCCCTGTGTTCTTTTTTAATATTATATGAAACAAAAGACAAAAATGTGATTTTTTTAAGGATAAAATCAGTATAAAAAACAAAAAAACCTATGCGACTAAAATCACATAGGCTTTTTTAAAAAGTCAATTATTCAAATCAGTTCTTATTAAAGAGAGTAAGAATATCATTGAAATCGCTGTCGGAAATAACGTCGCCCGTAGGTTCAGCTTCCGCATTTGCGTCAACGTATTCGTTCTTGAAGATACCGGAATTATCATCATTCTGCTCTGCGGTAAAAGCAGCTTCACTCTTTCCTTCAACTGTTTTATCAGTCTCTTTAGCTGCGCCTCTCTTTGCAGATTCAAAACCTGTAGCAATAACTGTAACCTTCATTGCATCTTCAAGGTTGCTGTCAAATGCAGCACCCCAGATAATCTGTGCATCGGGATGAGCTTCTCTCTGAATCATCGTTGCAGCAGCATCAACCTCATCAAGACCGATGTCGGGAGATGCAGTAAAGTTAACGATAATACCTCTTGCACCCTTAATAGATGTTTCAAGCAAGGGACTGGAAATAGCCATCATAGCAGCCTGTTCAGCCTTATCCTTACCTGTAGCCTGACCAACACCCATGTGAGCGTTGCCTGCGTTAGACATAATAGCAGTTACGTCAGCAAAGTCAAGGTTAATTACACCTGTTACGTTAATAAGCTCGGAAATACTCTGAACACCCTGTCTCAAAACGTCATCAGCGATAACGAACGCATTGAGAAGAGTAATTCTTGTTTCGGATACCTGCTTAAGTCTTTCGTTGGGGATAACAACGAGAGAGTCAACGCACTCGCCCAACTTCTTAATACCTTCTTCAGCAAGTTCCATTCTCTTCTTACCTTCGAAAAGGAAAGGCTTGGTAACAATACCTACAGTAAGTATACCCATATCCTTTGCAATTTTTGCAACTACGGGAGCAGCGCCTGTCCCTGTTCCGCCACCCATACCGGTGGTAATAAATACCATATCAGTACCAATGAGAAGATTCTTGATTTCTTCAGCGCTTTCTTCAGCGGCTCTGAAACCAACATCGGGATTAGCGCCAGCGCCTCTACCCTTTGTAAGCTTTTCACCAATAGAAATTTTATGTGTTGCGCCCGACTTTTCAAGGGACTGCTTATCTGTATTAACTGCAATAAATTCTACGCCTCTTACGCCTGCTTCGATCATGCGGTTTACAGCATTTGTACCGCCGCCGCCGACACCTACAACTTTAATAATAACGCCGTTGTTGTTTGCTTCTTCAAACTCAAATGCCATTTTTTGCTTCCTCCTGTATATATTAAATCCTTATTGTTTACAAACTATACTTTTTCGGCTCGAAAATTTTGCCGATATATAAATAATGATAATACTATTCAATCAAATAAGCAAGAACTTTTTAAATTGTTCACGATAATTTTACATTTACAAGTGATATTTTTTCAAAAATGGTTTAATTATCTAAAATTACCGAACCGACAGTAATATCGTGAGCATCGACCTCACCCCTTTGAGAAACGTCAAAGGTGTTAATCATAAGCTCGGCAAAAGTAAGCTTCATTCCCGTTTCCGTATTATCCCCGAGATAGATTTTAAAACGGTCTTCATAGGTCACATAAATATTATATTTTTTAGTCAGATTTATAGCCGTAATCTTTTCACTTGCTTCGTGTTCATTTAATGCCTGAATGAAGTTGTGTATATAATCGAAGGTAATATCCTTAACAAAGGTCATAGTTTCACCAACGATAGCGCTTTTTATTTCCGAAAACATTATTTTTGTAATGGGATTTTCCTCACTGACAGGCAATTCGGTGGTACGCTCAAGAACACGCAGAGAATCCGAGAGAATATAATATTCTCCGCATATCTCTGTAAAATATTTCGGCTTATCTTCAGAAATCTTAAAATTCAAGGTAGAAGGAAGCTTACGTCTGATAACAACGTCACTGACGTAAGGATATTCCGAAATTATAAAGCTTTTAGCGGTTTTCTTGTTAATCGCATAAAGGTTTTGACCAACCGAAATTCCGCTTTCTTCAATCAACTGTTCTTTGGTATACCGTTCGTTTCCCTTTACTTCAATATGCTCAATCTTCAAGAAGAGAGACATACAAATTATTATGAAAATAAAGCACAGCACAATTGAGAGTAATATATAATTTATACGCCGAAAAATTGTTTTATACCGTTTTTTAGCCTTTAACCGTTCGAGTGTATCTCGGTTAACTATCTCGGCATTGGACATTTTCGGATTATTATACGTTTCTCTGTCCATATTCTGATTCCTTTTTATTATTTATTATCCACAAGTCTTCTTACACCGTTATAAATAAGCTCGTTTGTATTTTCAACAGCAAAGCCTCCGATATTTTCTTGCATATCTCGGAGTTTTTTATCATTATCAAGCAGTTCTTCAACAGCCTTTGAAAGTACGCCCTCATCAAGGTTCTTTTCTTCGTAAACAACTGCGGCATTCTTCTTTTCAAGCTCAACTGCATTTTTATATTGATGATTATCCGTTACATTTGGAGACGGAATAAGTATGCACGGCTTTTTCATCATCGCAAGCTCGGACAAGGTCATTGCTCCCGCCCTTGCAATAACAAGGTCTGCTGCAGCCATTTTCTTCGGCATATCGTATATATATTCAACAAGCTGTAGATTTTCGTACTTCTCAAGACCGAACTCGCGGAACGTATTTAATGCGGTCTCCTTCTCTATTGCGCCCGATGCGTGAATATGCAAAACCTCGGGGTGTTTTGAGGAATAATCCCTCATAACCTTTAACATTTCGCCGTTTACCCGCATAGCGCCGAGGCTTCCGCCGTATGATAACAGCAGTTTCTCATATCCGCCCTTTATCTCGTTTACGTCGCCCTCTTTCGCCTCAAAACCACTTATAAGAGGATTACCTACTCGTATAGCCTTTTCGGGATATTTCAATTTCTTAACAGTTGCTTCAAAATTTGTATACACAACGTCAACATATTTTTCAAGCATTCTTACGGCAACACCGGGCAATGCATTTGACTCGTGCAGCACCGTCGGAATTCCCAAATCAGCTGCCGCCTTTACAACCGGCCAGCACACATATCCACCCGTACCTATGACAACGTCGGGTTTAAAATTCTTTACAAACTTCTTCGCCTTAAAAACAGACGTTACCGCCAAATAAGCCGTCTTTAAATTGGAAAGAGACAAGCTTCGACGCAATCCCTGTATTTCAATATGATATACCTCATAACCAAACTTTGGAACAAGCTTATTCTCAATACCTCGGCTCGTACCGACAAACGCAATTACGCTATTCTTTTCTTTTTCACGTATTGTATTGGCTATCGCAATGGCAGGATTTACGTGTCCTCCCGTTCCGCCGCCCGTCATAAGTACTCTCACTTATCTTTTTCCTCTCTTAAAGTCTTTTACATATTTTCATCAATTCTCTTTGTATGAGAACCTTGAAATCGACAGTACAACTCCCATCTCTAGCAACAGCATAACCAACGACGAACCGCCGTAGCTGAAAAACGGAAGCGAAATCCCAGTATTGGGAATAGTGTTTGTTACAACGGCAATATTGAGAACCGCCTGAATTCCAACCTTGGATATTATACCTACTACAACTAACTTCGAGAAAATATCGGGCGCTTTTTGCGCTATAACAACGCCCCTCCATATAAATGCCGTAAACAAGCATATAGTCGCAACAGCGCCAACAAATCCAAGCTCTTCGCATATTATTGCAAATATAAAGTCGTTCTGCGGCTGCGAAACAAACATATGCTTCTGCAAACTGTTACCGAGTCCAACGCCGAAAAATCCGCCTGAACCCACAGCATTCATACCTTGTATCGTCTGCCATGTCTCGGATTGACTTGAATAGTTTTCGGGATGAAGCCAAATATCAATTCTCGCTCTTGCATAAGGTACAAGCATTATAACTCCGAGCAATATCGAACCGAATATACCCGCAGCTCCAAAAAGCCACGTCAACTGACCACCTGCCGTAAATATAACGCACGTTCCGATAAGAAATAGAATTATAACACCGGAAAAATGCTTTTCCAAGGCTATCAATACGCATATAAAAATTACAATCGCATAAGGAATAGCCAACTTTCTTACAACTGGCTCAAGCTTAAAGCTTCTTCTTTCCAAATACTGTTCGTTATCCGAAAAATACTTCGCAAGTCGAAGTACTATACCGAGCTTCATAAATTCAGAGGGCTGAATTCCTATACCTGTCCCCGGAATATAAAGCCATCTCAACGCTTCACCCTCAGCAGTACCGAAAGCAAGAACCGCTATCAGCAACCCGACAACTACAGTAAAATATAGGCTCGTATATTTTTTTATGGTCCTATAGTCAATAAAATTCGCAACAACAAGCATACCTACAACACCGACGCCAACGAACAACAGCTGTCTTTCAATAAAGTAATAACTGTTCCCCTTTGATGCCAATGCATAAGCATAGCTTGCGCTGAAAACCATTACGGAGCCAAAGCATATCATTATTATAACAAGAATCAAAAAGGTTCTGTCCATATCACCCTTTATTCTTACTATATCGTTATCCTTGACTATATCCCTTTTTATTACAGGGCGTTGTTTTCTTTCGGCTAACTGTCCCGCCTTGCCTTTTACCGCCCTTTTTTCTTTCGGTAGAACATTTTTGTTCATATTACATCATACCCCAATATGCCAATATACAGAACAGTGCGGTAACAAGACTGAAAACACCTACAATTTTTATTTCACTCCAACCGCTTTTTTCAAAGTGGTGGTGAATTGGACTCATTTTAAATATTCTCTTTCCCGTAAGCTTAAACGATGCTACCTGAAGCATAACAGATAAAGTTTCCGCAATATATACTATACCTGCAACAACGATAATCAAAGGATTATTAACAAGGAATGCCATACCTACTACAGCGCCGCCTAAAAACAGCGAACCGGTATCTCCCATAAACACTCTTGCCGGATAGAAGTTATATACCAAAAAGCCTATAGCACAGCCTATAGTCAAGCCCGACATAATCACAGCGTCATTCATCCCGAACGCAAATGCAACAACCGCAAAAAATCCGCCTACGATTGCCGTTATACTTGCCGCCAAACCGTCTATTCCGTCGGTAAGGTTAACACTGTTTACAATGCCCGTTATAAGCACCAATGCAAAAACGTAATAAAACACGCCAAGCTCCCACTCTACGTTAATAAATGGAAACTTTAATACTGTGGTAAGTCCGCCTTTCCACACCATAAAAAACAAATAAAGCGCTGCGCAAAAAAGCTGTAGCAAGTACTTTTGTCCCGCAGACAGTCCTTCGTTTTGTTTCTTAAAGAATTTTGCATAGTCGTCTATAAACCCTATAGCTCCGCACAAAAATGCAAACACAAACGTAATACATACGCGCCACACGTCAATATCGGCATTTCCGAGAGAAGCCCAAATAATCACGGCTACAAATACGATTACAGCCGCAAATATAAATCCAAGTCCGCCCATTGTGGGTGTACCCTCTTTGGATTTATGCCAACGGGGACCTATTTCAAGTATTTTTTGCTCCATCTTAACACTCTTTAAAATAGGTATAAGAATCCTCTCCGCAAAAACGGTCAGAGCAAGTGTTGCTATCAATGCTATAACAAAATATAAATACATTTTTGTCCCACCTTATTTTACAAGATATTCAATAACCTTTTCAAGAGCAATCGCTCTGCTCGCTTTAAACAGCACAATATCACCCGATTTAAGCTCATTCTTCAATATTTCAGCCAAGCCTTCGGGCTCCGTAATCTTATTATATCCGATTATTGCCGATTCATCGAGACCTTCCTCTAATGCGCCAACTGCAATCTTAATTGCAGATTCGCCATACGTGTAAAGTCGGTCTATCTTCAATTCTGCGGCATATCTTCCCACAGATTTATGAAGCTCATCAGATGTATTTCCAAGCTCTCTCATTTCGCCTAAAACAGCAACCGTTCTTCTGCCCTTGCCAAGTTCAGCCAAAACCGAGAGTGATGCTTTCATCGATTCGGGACTTGCGTTATAGCAGTCTTCAATTATTGTATAGCTATTAACATCGTATATCTTTTGACGCATTCCCGAAGGTCTGTAATTCATTAGTCCGCGTCTAATCTCATCATCGGAAAGACCTGCTGTTCTGCCTACGGCAAATGCCGCCATAGCGTTATATACGTTATGCTGACCTATTGTCGGAATTTCAATATCGGTTATTTCTTCGTTCCCATAGCGCATACAGAAAACCGTTTTGTTTTCCGATATACGAATATTCTTTGCAAAAATATCCGCCTCTTCATTCTTTATAGCAAACGATAAGTTGTTTGGAAATTCATCTCTTTTATCCCAAAGCAACGGTTCATCGCCATTATAAACCCAAACGCCGTCAGGCTTCAAGCCCTCTATTATTTCGAGCTTTGCTTTTGCTATATTTTCTCTGCTGCCAAGCGCCTCAAGATGAGCTGTACCTATATTCGTAATAACCGCAACATTCGGGTGCGCAATATTTGTAAGTTGGGATATTTCACCCAAAGCGCTCATTCCCATTTCGGCAACAACAGCCTTATGCAATTTGCTCAATGCTGCAAGGGTTAAGCTTATTCCATATACGGTATTAAAGTTACCGCCCGATTTGTGAGTCGGGAATTTTTCCGCCAATACGTATGAAATAAATTCTTTTGTTGTCGTCTTGCCTACACTTCCCGTAACGCCTACTGTAAAGGGATCGTATTTTTCACGGCAAGACGTCGCAATATCCGATATAGCCTTTATGGTATCTTCAACCAAAATATAGTTACCTGTAAAGCCGTCGGGAATTTTTTCACACATAATGCATACCGCACCGTTTTTTACTGCGCTGTCAATATACTTATGCCCGTCGGTATTCTCCCCCTTGACAGCCACAAACAGAGTTTTTTCTCCTATCTCTCGCGAGTCAATGGATATTTCCCCTATTTCAATATCGGAATTAGTTTTTCCAAAGCATAGCTCCGCCAATATTCTGCTGTCAAACTTTTCAGATAACCCGATTATCATTTCCCTTTTAACCTCTTACAAACCGCTTCTGCGGCTATTTCTTTTTCGTTAAAATATCTTTTCCCGAGACTGTCTATCTCGTAATTTTCATGTCCTTTTCCCGCCAGCAAAACTATATCGTTTTCTCTTGCGTTCATTACGGCAAATTCAATTGCCTCTCGTCTGTTCTCTATTACAACGTACGGTCTTTCTTTGTCTATACCCTTCATTATTTCATCTATTATAAATGAAGCTTTTTCCGAACGGCTGTTGTCCGACGTTACGATAACAAAATCCGCAAGTCGGGAAGCTATCTGCCCCATAACACGACGTTTTGTTCTGTCTCTGTCTCCACCGCACCCGAATAAAATCGTAATCCGTTGGTCCTCTCTTTTAAAATCACGAATACAGCCAAGCACTTTTTCAAGCGCATCGGGAGAATGGGCATAATCAATATACACCGAAAAAGGTACATCGCCCAATTCAACCTTTTCAAGCCTTCCCGAAACGTTTTTTACCGATATAATTCCCTCTCTTATAACATCGGCATCCACACCGTCTATATACGCCAACGAGCTTGCAGCCAACGTGTTATATACGTTGAACCTTCCGCATAAGCTTGACTTGATTTTTATATCGTCTTTCGGGGTAACAAGTGTATATTCAAATCCGTCTGTACCTTTGGATACATAGTCCTTTATAAAAAAGTCAGCAGCTGAATCAAGGGTTGAATACGTATATATTCTTCCACTTGAAAGACTTGATACTTTTTTATAATAAGAGTCGTCGTAATTATACAAACCGCAATCGGCATTTTTAAAAAGCCTTGCTTTTGCCATTGCATATTCGTCCATATCCCTATGGAAATCAAGATGCTCGGGCGTCAAATTCGTAAAAATCCCGTAATCAAATCTTACTCCGTCAAGCTTATCAAGATACAGCGAATGCGACGACGCCTCCATAACAACTCTCTCATAACCACTGTCAAAAGCATTTCTGATTATCTTGAAAAAGTCTTCGGGATCGGGAGTTGTTAAATTCCCGTCAAGCGTTCCTATAGTCTTTACCCTTTGACCTGCCTTTGTATATATTTCAGAAAGCAGTCGGCAAGTAGAGGTCTTGCCGTTGGTACCCGTAACACCTACAAACTTCAATGCTCTTTCGGGATTACCGTACGCTTTAGCGCACATCCGAGCCAAAGTTGCTCTTGTATTCTTTACCCGTATATAGGGCAAACCCGCCACAGTAACCGCATCTGTTATATCTTCAACAACAAGAAGTACGGCTCCCGACTCCTTTGCAGACACCGCAAAAGTATGCCCGTCCTTACGCATTCCCTTTATACATACGAATATAAATCCGTTTTCAACCTCGTCGAGTCTTGAGCTAACACCCTTTATTTCGAGGTCAAAATGCGTAACGTTTGTTTGTAAAACTTCAATTTCTTCAAGATAATTATATAGCTTCAAGCGTCATAGCCTCCCGAACGTTTAATCAATAAATCTTCTTTAAACGTCCGTTTGACTAATCATTTTTTAATCCGTACCGTCAGTATGTCTTAATTGAATGGTTATCAAAGTTCCTTTAGGCACTATTGTATCTGCCTGAAGCGACTGATTTACTACAACAGCACCAACACCCTGGTCATAGTTCAGCGCACCGTCAACCTTAATATTAAATCCTGCATTCGTAAGCGTTCTGTTTGCTACGGATGCTGTCATCCCTATAACGTTTGGAACTTTTATTTGAGCACTCTGCTCCGGAGTCGCGCTTCCAAGGAAGAATATAATCTTACCGGTAGTCATAAGTACCGAGCTTCCTCCCGAAGGAATCTGCGACACAATAGTAGGTCCTGATCCTACAAATTCATATTCAAGCTGTTGGTTTCTTACGTTCAAAATCGCTTTTTCAACATCCCAGCCTGTATAATCCCACACCTGAACGTGAGCACGTTTCTCTTCTTCTTCGTCGAGGTTACTTTCTATTCCCATATAAGGCAACACCTCTTCAAGAAGCTCTGATATATACGGCGCAGCAACTACGCTTCCGTAAATATTATTTCCGAGAGGCTCGTCGCACACTATTAAAACCGCTATCTGCGGATCGTCTGCAGGCGCATACGCAACACACGAACCAACGTACAAATACGATTCGCCCTCTTCGTTAAGAATATCTCTCTTCTGCGACGTTCCCGTCTTTGCGGCAACCTTATAACCTAAAACATAAGCATTCTTTGCGCCGCCGTTACCCGATACACCCTCTTCAAGTATATTGGTAATATAATCTGCAGTTTCTTTGCTTATAACCTGTCTCTTTACGTTAGTTTCATAAGATTCAACGATATTTCCTTCGGAATCCAAAACCTTATCAAGCACGTGAGGAGTTACCAAGTTTCCTCCGTTTGCAACGGAAGCTATCGCCGTTAACTGTTGGATAGGCGAGGTCTTAAACGTCTGACCGAACGAATATACCGACAATTCAACGTGCTTAAGTCCGCTTCGAGAAGCAAAAATACCACTCGCTTCACCGCGCAAATCTATTCCCGTCTTGCTCGTATATCCATACGATGTGAAATAATCGTAAAATCTATCCGAGCCTATTCTATGGCTTACCGTAACCAAAGTAGGGTTACAAGACTGCTGAAGCATCTCGGAGAAAACACGTGTGCCGTGTCCAGTCCTCTTATGGCAGTGGATAGGTTGAGAATAGCCCTCAACTTTTATATATCCTCTGCACGTAAACTGCTCTAACGGATCTATCAACTGTTCTTCAATAGCCATTGACGCCGTTATTATCTTAAAAGTAGAACCCGGCTCATACAACCAAGAAACAGCCTTGTTGTTCCACGAAGAAAACAACAGCTCGTTATATTTAGCCGAATAATCTTCGCTGTCCGTAGGCAAACCAAGCTCGTTAAGCTTCGCTTGATATACCTCGCTTAATTTTCCGGGAGCGTTAAGGTCATAAGTCGGATACTGCGCCATAGCAAGTATTCCGCCCGTCTTTACATCCATTACAATTCCCGTAACACCGCCGCCCGACGAAGCATCCTCGTACGACTGCTTTATCTGTTTTTCAAGGAGCTGTTGAATACGCATATCAATAGTCGTTACAACATCGTAACCGTCCTGCGCATTGATATAGCTTTCATATTTAAACGGCATATCCATACCAAGACCGTTCTTTGCCGTTATATATCTTCCGGGTGTACCCGTCAAATACTTATCGTATTGAAGCTCGACACCGTAGCTGCCTCCGTCTGTTCCCATAAATCCGAGAACGTTAGCCGCCAACGAGTCATAAGGATAATATCTTTTTGTCGTAGCCTCAAGATGTATCTGTTTTGAAAGTTCGTTTTCTTCAATAAAAGCTCTTACTCTGTCAGCATCTTCTTTTTCTACGTTTCTTTTTACGGTCTCATCGGCTCTGTTTTCTCTCAAAGCTCTGTTATATATGGTATCATAATCTACACTCAAAAGCTCTGAAAGGTTTCGGCATATAAAAACTGCCTGCTCGTTGTCCACTATATCTACGGGAGATATAAATACACGCCACACCGAAATATTTGTCGCAAGTACAACGCTGTTCCTGTCAAGTATCTCTCCACGCTCTGCAGATACGGTGCTTGTTCTCTGAACGTTATCCGATACACTTCTTTGATATTCCTTGTGATGTATAACCTGCATCCAAAATAATCTTCCTACAAGTATGCCCCAAAACACTATAAAAAACAACAACAAAGCAGTGCTGCGTCTTTTTATAAATCTATTCAATTTACCTTTCATTATTTCTCACCCCCGAGAAGCCTTGCAGCAATCTGCCCTTATTAACCAAAAGAGAGTAAAGAGTATATTCACAATACACCACTCTACCCTCATTTACGCAAAAACGCCTTACGATTAAATTTTATTCAGCTTCAGTTGATATATTCCACCAATTCCCTGAAATTCTCGCCAATAGAACTCATAACCGTGTTTATCAGACTGTCTTCTGTGGTTTCGGGCTCTACAACCTCGATTTTGTCTTCGTTGCCGATTACAACGTATTGCTTCTTTACTTCATCGGCCTTTACCATTCCAAGTTTATTCACAGCAGCATCTTCAATAACTCTAAGGTCATTCTTTAATTCAACATCCAATCTTAATTCTTCTTCCTGCTTTTGCAGTTCGGACAATCTGTTCTGTAGTGCCGAGATATCCTGGGTAAACTCATTGATCTGTGCCATGGTAAGCATCATAAACATGAACAGGACAGTGCAAATAACTGACACAAACACTACAGAGGTCGGAAATGGCATATTCCTCTTCGCCTTGATTGTCCGAACTTTCGGTACATCGTTTACAGCAGCAACGACTTTTATATTATCTGATTCAAGCGCATGTCTTGCAACAGCGCGGGTTTTGCTTCTTGTTTTTGCGGCAATATTCTCTTTTTCGGCAATATTCACGTCTCTTTGAATACTTCTCGCCTTTTTCTTCTTTTCTTCGTACGACTTCTCGTAAGTCATATTCCGCATCCCCCTAATTTTTTCTAATCCCTATTATTCGAAAAATATTTTGGGATTCCCTTTTCCCAAAATACCGTTACACCCTTTCAGCTACACGAAGCTTTGCGCTTCTTGACCTCGGATTCTCTTCAAGCTCTCTTTCCGAGGGTAATATCGGTTTTCTCGATATCAATTTCAACGAAGGCTGTTTCCCACACATACACACCGGAAAATCCGGAGGGCACGTACAACCCTTTACAAGACCTGCAATCGTCTTCTTTACTATTCTGTCTTCGAGCGAGTGGAACGAAATAACAGCAAGTCTTCCGCCAACCTTTAACCTTTCGGTTGCCGCCGTTATCGCAGGTTCAATAGCATCAAGCTCACCGTTAACCTCTATCCTTATCGCCTGAAACGTTCTTTTCGCCGGATGAGGCCCGTCTATTCTCGCCTTTTGCGGTATTGCGCTTTTTATTATCTCTGTCAACTCGGCGGTAGTCTCAATCGGCTTCTCTTGTCTCGCATCTTCTATAAAGTTTGCAATCCTCGGAGCAAATTTTTCTTCGCCGTATTCAAATATTATCTGCTTTAACCTTTCTTTCGAATAAGTATTAACCACGTCGTAAGCTGTCAGAGCATCGGATTTATTCATTCTCATGTCGAGGTATCCGTCATTGTTATACGAAAAACCTCTTTCCGCAGTATCAAGCTGGTATGACGAAACTCCAAGATCGGCAATTACGCCGTCTACGCCGTCAATACCGAGATTATCAAGCACACTGCCTAAATTTCTAAAGTTATCTTTTACGAAAATAACTCTGTCGGAAAATTCCGCCAATCTCTTCTTCGCCGCCATAAGAGCATCATCGTCTCTGTCGAGGCATATATGTTTGCCGCCGTCGGTCAGCCTCTTCGCTATCTCATACGAATGACCGCCTCCGCCCGTCGTCAAATCGACGTATATTCCGTCGGGTTTTATATCAAGTCCGTCTATACACTCGTTAAGCAAAACGGAATAATGAGAAAATACGATATCCATTTAGAATCCAAGTGACATAAGTGTCTCTGCAAGTTCTTCGGAGTTCATATCGTTTTCTGCAATCCACTTATCTTCATCCCATACCTCAACATGATTGCCCACGCCGATAACGTAAACGTTTTTATCAAGTCCGGCATAAGCCTTGTGTCCCTGACTGATAAGCACTCTTCCCTGACTGTCTATCTTCGTCTTAACCGCCGACGCCATAAGAGTTCTCTTCACACGCCTTGCTTTCATCTCGGGAAGCTGATTGAGCTTTTCGGTAAATGCATCCCACGCTTCTTTGGGATAAACGGCGATACAAGTATCAACGCCTTTTACAACAAAAACCTCGTCCCCAAGCTCTTCTCGCATCGTAGCAGGAAGAAACATCCTGTTTTTCGGATCAATCGAGTGCTTATACTCACCCGTAAACATAAATTCGCCGATCATTTACCTCACCTCCAAATCTCTGCTTTCTCGTATAATCAATGGCATTAACCGACAAAAACGGCTAAAAATCACCGTCCGTAAAGTAAATCAAACCGATATCCGCCATATAGCAGACATATCGGTTTACCCAAACGCCACTTCACTGACATTTTGCTACACTTTACACCACCACTATTGTACACTATCTCCCCATTTTTTTCAATAGTTTTTTTATATTTTTTAGAACTTTATCATTTTAACAACTTTTGCCACCCTTGTTTTGTACACCTTGCACAACTTTTTTCTTCGTTTTGTCAAAAACACGCTTGTTTTTTTATCGTTTTTTCTCGTTTTTGACTATTTTTAAGCGCAAAAAAGACGTCTTTTACTAAAACCCAAGTAAAAAACGTCTTACTTTTTTATACAATCTCAAAAAACAATTATCTCTTCTTATTTTTTATATATTCATCAACGCCCGTCGGCACATACGGAGTTACGTCTCTGCCGTATTTTATCATATCGCGAACAAAGGTCGAGCTTACGTGTCTGTATTCGGGCAATGACGGTACAAAAATCGTATTAACTCCACCGATGCTTCTGTTTATAACAAACAAATCGTACTCATATTCAAAATCAATTGTATCACGTACACCCTTAACAATAAAGTCGATATTATGCGCCACCGCATAATCCACAACCAGAGTATCAGTTATGTCCGCATGAACGTTCGGCAAATCCCTCACCGCTATCTTCATCATCTCATAACAATCTTCTCCGTCAAAAATACCCTTTCCCTTTTTCTCTGTATTTTGAAATACAACCACGTACACCTCGTCAAACATCTCAGCGCATCTTTTTATAATATCGTAATGCCCAATCGTAACCGGATCAAAGCTTCCGGGTATCAATACTCTCTTCATATCTCTTCTCCTTTTTTACAAAGCACTGTTATATACACTCTGCCGTATTTGTTATGTTTTATTGTCTCAAGTCCGTCACACGTGTACTCAATATCATCTTCGCTCTCACATATAACCTTTGCATTGTGATTAAGCAAATCAAATTTTACCAAACTTTCTAATATCTCGGGCAATATCTTCATCGAGTACGGCGGATCAAGTATAACTATATCAAACTTCTCTCTGCCTCTTGCCCCCTTGAGATAGTCCTTGTAATCAACGTTTACTATTTTGCATCTCTCGATAAGCTTCGTCTTCTTCGCATTCCTTTTTACTATTTCCATAGCCTCAAGACTTTTCTCAACAAAAGTACAACTTAACGCCTCTCTGCTTAATGCTTCAAGCCCCATCTGGCCGCTTCCCGCAAAAAGGTCGAGCACTTTCCTGTTCTCTATTTCGAACTGTAGCATACTGAATACAGATTCCTTAACCCTTTCGGCTGTAGGACGTGTATCGTTACCCTCAAGTGTCTCTAATCTAACACCGCGCGCTGTGCCCGTTATTATTCTCATCATAATTCATTCACCTCTGTCATCGGAAAAATAATTAAACACATTTTCCGCATTTTTTTCGGATATTCCCTTTACCGCCCTAATCTCCTCAAGCGATGCTTTCTTCAAAACAGATAAGCTCTTAAAGTGAGCAAGTATTTTCTTCGCCTTCTCGGTTCCTATTCCATCAATCTCTTCAAGTACGGATTTCTTTAAAGACTTCTCCTTTGATGACCTCATTTTCGATACTGTAAAACGGTGAACCTCTTCTTGAAACTTATAAATAAGCATATATACCTGTTTTTCCTTGGCTATGCTTATTTCCTCGTCTTCGCTGCATAGCGTTCTCGTCTTGTGATAATCATCTTTTGCCATGCCGAATACGGGAATATCTATCATCATTTTCTTTAAAACTTCTTTTATAACCGAAACGTGCCCCTTTCCTCCGTCAAGAAGTATAAGGTCGGGCAACTTGTCAAATCCCTCGTCCGCTTGCTTCGCTCTTTCAAAACGTCTCGTTACCGCTTCAGCCATAGATGCATAGTCATCTTGCTTGTCGCTAACGTTCTTCATCTTAAACAAACGATACTCGCTTTTTTTCAGTCTTCCCTCTTCCGCAACAACCATACCTGCCGTTATATTCTCCTTGCCGTAATTTGATACGTCAAAGCACTCTATCCTTTCGGGTACCACCTCAAGCCCTAAAAGTTGAGCAAGTTTTACAAGAACAGCCTCATCTGCCTCTCTGCCCTCTTTGTATTGATATGCGTGACGCGATGCGTTTTCATATACCATATCGCAAAGCTTTTTTATCTCTCCTCTTTCGGGTGTTCTGACAACAACCTTGCGTTCGGCAATAACCCCTAACGCCTCCTCCAAAGCAGACCTTTCTCCCCCAAGGTCAAAGTTAATCAACACCTCTCGGGGTACATCTCCTCGCTTTGAGTAAAAATTATATAAGAATGATTGCAAATCGGTAGCGTTAAGCAACTCGTCGGGAGTGAATATATAGTTTTCACTGCCTATTATTCTGCCCTCTCTGACAAAAAATACAGCAATACACGATACTGCGTCATCTGTATAAAGCGCAAAAACATCGTGCTCCCAATCGGGCGAGCCCACTATCTTATGCCTCTGCCATACCTTCGCCAA
The DNA here is from genome assembly GCA_017547655.1 of Clostridia bacterium. Lineage (GTDB taxonomy): Bacteria > Bacillota > Clostridia > Oscillospirales > CAG-272 > RGIG1995. Next base: position 19,150 of record JAFYPF010000022.1, on the reverse strand, counting down.
AGCCTCTATTCTGTCTCTGTACACTGCCGCAGCTTCAAACATAAGCTCATCGGCAAAATATTCCATTCTTTCGGTAAGCTTCTTCTTTACCTCCGAAAAGCTTCCTCTCAAAAACAAAACTATTTGTTTGTATATTTCCCTATACTCATCACTTGTAACGTTACCCGTACACGGAGCCACGCAGTCGTTTATCTGACAGTAAAGACATGGTCTTTCTTTCCCAATATCCCTCGGAAAAACACGACCGCACGAGTGAACCTTAAACGTCTTATGCACAGTCTTCAATACCCCATACGCTGCCGATATTGTCGAATACGGCCCAAAATACTTCGCACCGTCGCTCTTGCGCGCATATACAACCTCTGCCTTTGGATAATCATCATTAAGCTGTATGCGTATATACGGCATATTTTTGCCGTCCTTAAGCTTTATATTATACTTGGGAGTGTACTGCTTGATAAGCTGACTCTCAAGTGCCAATGCTTCGTTCTCGGTATCCGTCATAATATAGTCAAAGTCACGCACCTTCGACACCATCATTACCGTCTTCGTATCATGCTTACTGTTTTTTCTGAAGTATTGACTTACTCTGTTTTTCAGCGCTCTTGATTTCCCAACGTATATCACCTTACGTTTCTCATCGCGCATTATATATACTCCGGGAGACAACGGCAATTTCAACGCCTTTTCAAGTAAATATTCTATATCCTGCATCGCCGCCTTATTCTCCTTCCTATCCTGCTACAAAAAAGACGGACAATGCACAATAAAGTCAATGTCCGTTTTTCAGCCAAGTATTATTGGGTAGTTATAATCAGTCTTCGAATCCCGTGTTTACAAGTTCAATTAAACCGTCAACAGCCTCATTTTCATCAGGACCGTCAGCGATAACGGTAATTGTCATACCCTTAACAATACCGAGCGAAAGTACGCCGAGAAGACTCTTTGCGTTTACACGGCGCTCTTCCTTCTCAACCCAAACAGAACACTTATATGAATTTGCTTTCTGAATAAAGAAAGTTGCGGGACGCGCATGTAAACCAATGTTATTGCTTATCAAAACTTCGCGTGAGATCATCTTTTTCGTCTCTCCTATCAAAATAAAAATATACTGTGATTTTATTTAGTCTATAACATTCCTATTTTCATTATAATACAAACAACAAATAAAATCAAGTAGTTTTATCATATTTATTCAACTGCACCTATTCAGCTTGTTTTTTTACCTCAAAAATTAGTCCTTTTCCCGAAAATTTCGGTGTGTATACCTCTATCTCCATACCTGCGGCAACGTACTTCGTTCCATTCGCCAAAAATCCGCCCTCTGTAAAATCCCCCTCTACTTGCAGTGTAACAGTTACGTCTTTTTTGGTCGTATCGGTGCCAATCACCCATTTACCGTCAGTATCCTTATGGTACACCTCGGCATCCTCAACAACAACTTCAACTATTCTTCCCAATGCCTCTCCACTGTCGAAAAAAACCATATCACCCACTACTGCTCTTTCTGCAACCTCGGGTGTAAGCGAGGAATATAAAACAGATATCAGGCTGTTATCGTCGGTTACCACTTCGTTATTTTTTTCATATACTCTGTAATGTATAAACGTCCCTACAATGCACGCCGCTATCACAAGAACTATAAGTATATCTATAATGCTTATCCTTATCTTCTTGCGTGGGTTTCTTTCTGCTCCCGTCATCACTCGCTCACCTCGCTTATTGAAACTATAACCGCATCTCCAACATAATAAGGAAACATAATAGTCGCTTCCTTTCCTATGTTCAGCATATATCCGTTTACTCTATATATACCGTTTTCATCAACTATAGCTTTCGCGCTTATTCTTATCTTTACGTCAATCTTTCCCGGATACAATTCCTCAAATCTGTTGTTCTCGCTGTCATAGCCGGAGTACACAGAGTCAGTATACTCAACGTCTATTACCTGCCCTATCTCGGACAAGTTCCCTTCCTCGGTAACAAGGTCGCCTATATTTATCTTTCCTCTCAAAATAGACGGAATCTCTTTTTGGCTAACCGTGTAAATAATATCAACCGAGTTAACATCATTTTCATTCTTGCTTATCTTACCGTCATAAAAATATAAAAACAAAATTGACGCTACGGATATTGCTATTACAACTATAAGCAATATATCGATTATATTAAACCTGTACTTACCTCTTCCTCTGTTTGCAGAACTCAAAACAATTCCCCCTTGCCACTTTCCATTTCTTCGGTTTCGTTATAAAGCGCATTGCTTCGCTCGGTATTTTCAACGCACGAGGCAAGTCCAAGTATTATCCAGAATATAAGTGACAGCCTAAAATCAATACCCGTCATAACGCCTTGACCTAATCCTAAAAACGCCACCATTCCAGACATCGCAGCCAACGATACCTTTCTTCCGTCCGCACTGCAGCCCCTTGAGTACAATGTTATATTCTTTTGCAAACACAAGAACATAACCGCTGTAAACAAAACCACAACACAAATATAAAACACGTCTATATGCTCGTGTATCTCTTTAAACAACGCTCCGTGAATAGTCCCGGTAACATCGTCTCCAAACACCTTAGCTATAAACCCTTTAGGCATATTTATAAACACAAACGGCAACGCGCAAAGCAATACCCCTATAAAAGCAAGTCCCCGCTTTCCGGAAAAGATAAGATAAAACACAACCGCAAACAGCATACAAAACCAAGCTCTGTATTCGCCCGTCAAAAATAGGCATACACAACCCAATATCGTTCCAAAAAATGCCGCAGCACCTTTTCCGCCTTTCCGTTTTACAATAATTACAGGAAGTACCGTTACTATATACGATGCAAACACTGCCGTCGAGCCGAATACGCTCTCCATTCCAACAATGTCCGCGCAATCAAATATATATGTCAGATAACCAATTTCGAAACGCGCCGCAATATATGCAACAATTCCGTATATCACACTCAAACCAAACGAAAAAGAAAACGATATAAGAGTTCGGTTTATCCATTGTCTTGATTTTATTAAGTTTATCAACAAAAAGAAAACGCAAACACTGAATATACCTTGCGTAAGCTTCTCGGAATTCAAAAATACGAGCACACAATACGCTAATACAGCTACCGCCAACAAATCAAATTTTACAGTCCTCTTGCCCCTGATATACTTCAACAAAAAACATACCGTAATATAAATCAGCATCACCTTTAAATAGTGGTCTGACAAAAACGGCAAAGCAAGAACCAAAGTCACAATTCCCGTCTCCGGAATATAAAAAACCGTTATCGCAAGTATAAATACGCCCATCAGAGCAAACAAGGTAATCGGTCTTACCCACCACGAAAACGTGCACAGTATCAACCCCAACGGCAACGCTGTTCTGTTATGCCCATTTGTATATGAGTACTGCTCAAACGTCTCTTTCTTGCACCCGAGCCAATCAAACAGCATCCACTTCAAAACTCTGCTTTCACACACAGCTTCGTTTAACGTAGAATGTGATATTATAAGCGGTATAGATATTATAATCATCAACAGTGATATGAACATATCAAGAAATGACAGCATACCGCTTTGCAAGCCGTACGCCTTTAACAACTGCAACAAAACAAAGCCTACGCCCGTCGTTATCGAAAACAACCCGTATACGTTTAGCTTTGTAAAAAGCCATCCCTTCAAATAACCGTTCGCCTTTTCAAGCAAAATGCTGCGCGACACAAGCTTTGATACGTTTCTCTTTAGCGGTCTGAAAAAAATCTTTCCAAAATCAAAGCGCTTGAACAATCTGCATATAAAGCTGTCTTCATCACTACTCGTATTGTAAGACGTAAGTATTTTCCCCACGATACTGCACTCCGCCTTACTGTATAAAAAAGATGCTATTGCTACAAAAAATTCAATTATCTTACTCCTCGCAAACAATGCGCTTATCGTTTTCTTTCTGTTCTTTTTATTCGACACCCACGTCTCACCTCCTTGGTTGCAAAAAACAATTATATCAAATCAGGTCTGTTCTTCTTCGTTAATTCTACTGCCGCTTTGTAACGCCACTTTTTTATCTTCTCGTGATCCCCCGACAAAAGCACGTCGGGTACCTTTCTGCCCATAAAATCAATAGGACGAGTATATTGCGGATATTCAAGCATCCCCCCCGCAATACTCTCGTTTTCAAAGCATTCGGGATCAGATAACACTCCGTCTATCATTCGGGATATGCAGTCAACGAATATACAAGCCGGTAATTCTCCGCCCGTCAACACGTAATCGCCTATCGATATCTCATCGTCAACTATTTCTTCCACTATACGGCGGTCAACACCCTCGTAATGTCCACATAAAATTATTACCTGGTCATATTCAAGATATTCCATTGCTATACTCTGGGTAAGCACTCTGCCTTGCGGAGACATATATACAGTTCTTCTTTTCTTTCCGTTGGTGTTGTCAACAATATTTTTCCAACAACGGTATATCGGAGGCGCCGCCATAAGCATACCCATACCTCCGCCGCAGGGGGTATCGTCAACGTTCCTGTGCTTATCCTCGGAAAAATCTCTTATGTTGTGAGAATGTATCTCAACAGCGCCCTTATTTTGCGCTCGACCAATTATGCTTTCTCCGAGAATATTGTCGGTCATCTCGGGAAAAAGCGTCATTATATCAAACCTCATCAAACATTCCCTCTATGGGCTTTACAAATATGCCCTCTTCCAAGGATATTTTCTTTACGAATTCGTTTACTGCGGGAATAAGAACCTCGCCCTTTTCGGTTTTTACGGTATATATATCGTGTATGCCGTATTGCGTTACGTCCTTTAGTTTCCCGTAAACCTTTCCCGTATCAACGTCCTTTACTTCAAGACCTATAATGTCAGCAATAAAAAACGAGCCGTCTTCACGCACTATATCGTCCCTATCGGCGTAAATAACCTCTTCACGAAGCGCATTCGCCTTGTCGAAATCGTCAATACCCTCTAATTTAAGCAGTACCATTTCTTTGTGAACCGATGCCTTTTGTACTTTTACTGCAATATAATTTCCGCCCGTCTTGCGATAAATAACGTCAAGCTCGGTCATTACCTCGGGACAATCACACCACGGCTGCGCCTTTACGTCGCCTCTAAATCCGTGTGTGTTTACAATCTTGCCTATCTTTAAATATTTTTCCATACAGTACCGCCCATTTTAATATCTTTCTTTATATTATATCACACATTTTGTAAACATTCAAGTATGCTGTAAAAATAAAACAGCATTGTGTTTTTGTGGAAATTTTTCAAAAAGTTCCCACGCCCTCAAAAGTTTCAAACAAGCACTCGCTCTATAAACCTTACTTGTGTAAAAACAGCCTTTTATTTCTGCTTACTTTATGTGTGTACATAGAGAGACATTGTGCGAACATAAAAAGGGCGGATAAAAAATCTGCCCTTTTGTAGTCTAATAATATTTCTATTTGCTTTCTTTTTTCATGGATTGCAATTCTTGCATAAAGCTTTCTATATCGTTAAAGTTACGGTAAACCGAGGCATATCTTACATAGGAAACCTCGTCTATATCACGAAGCTTCTCAAGCACACGACGGCCTATCTCCGATGTATGTACTTCCGTCTGAAATGCATTTCTCAAATCAACCTCAATCTCCGTTATAATCCTATCCATATCTTCGGGGGTTATCATAGAACGCTTATAACAAGCCTTATCAAGACCGTTCAATATCTTACTGCGGTCAAAAAACTGCTTCGTTCCGTTCTTCTTTATTACAATAAGCGGCACTTTCTCGTGCACCTCATACGTCGTAAAACGTCTTCCGCACGAAACACACTCTCTCCTTCTTCTTATTTCCGAATCCGTCGGTCGGCTGTCAATAACCTTGCTTTCTGTCTCTCCGCATACAGGACATTTCATATTCTCTTTCCCCTCTTTCCGTTTTATATTGATTTTTTATAATCCTCTGATAACACACTTACCGCCATTCTCTGTAACAAGTCTTGCGCATTCTTTAACGTATTCGCGCGAATGCGGCGCACCTTCGCCCTCGACTTGTCTGTACTGCTGTAAATAATAGTCGCTTTCCCCTACTATATTTTGCGATATATCCAGTATATCACTGCTTGTAAGACCTGGACAAAACGTCGTTCTGAATTCGTGAGCAACACCGCTCTGCTTCAAAAACTCCACCGTCTCAAGCACTTTTTCCGTATCAATCTTCCTCCCCGCAACAAGAGAATATTTCTCGATATTCGCTTTTATATCCATAGCAACATAATCGATATATCCCTTTTTGCAAAGCAGTTTCACAACATCGGGATTTGTTCCGTTCGTATCAAGCTTAACTTTATATCCCAAAGCCTTTACACTCGCAACAAATGCCTCAAGCCCGCTCTGCAATGTAGGTTCTCCGCCGGACACAACAACACCTTTCAGCATACTCTTTCTCTTGTTGAGATAATCCATTACATCAAGCACTTCTGTTTTAGGTGCATCTGCCGATAATATATGCTTATTGTGGCAATATCCGCATCTCATATTACACCCGGGCGTAAACACCACACATGATATTATACCGGGAAAATCCACAAACGATGACTTTTGAAAACCTGCTATATTCATTCGCCTCACACCTCTGCCTCTTTTCGGTTTCATTATAACACACAAACATAACATTTGCAAGAGAAAAGAATCCTCGCCGAAATAACGGCGAGGATCAATTATACACTATCAGATAACGAACTTCTTTCTCTTCATATATTCTTCTCTCTTACCCTTGTTGTAGTTCTGAACAGGGCGGAGATAGCCAACAACTCTTGACCAAACCTCGGCATTCTGTCCGCACTCGGGGCAAGTAAAGTGTTCACCCGCAACATACCCGTGGTCGGGACAAATAGAGAACGTAGGGGTAATAGAAATATACGGCATCTTGTACTTGTCAAATACGTTCTTGATAAGGTCCTTACATACCTGAATATCCTCAATGCGTTCGCCGATATACAAGTGGTAAACCGTACCTCCGGTATACAAAGACTGCAACTCGTCCTGAAGCTCCATACATTCAAATATATCGTCTGTATATGCAACGGGAAGCTGACTGGAATTTGTATAGAAAGGCTCTTCCAAACCTGCCTGAATAATATCGGGATACATATCGTGGTCGAGCTTTGCAAGACGGTACGTTGTACCCTCTGCAGGTGTAGCTTCAAGGTTATATGAATGACCTGTCTCTTCCTGGAACTGACTCATAAGCTCACGGAGATAGTTCATAACTTCAATAGAGAAGTTCTTCCCCTCTTCAGAACCAATATCAACACCGAGGAAGTTGAGACAACATTCGTTCATACCTACAAGACCTATAGTATTGAAGTGATTCGTCCAATATTCACCGGTACGCTCTTTGATGTTTCTGAGATAGTATGTTGAATAGGGGTACAAGCCCTTTTCAGACTGATGCTCAATAATCTTTCTCTTTATTTCAAGCGATGTCTTACCGATTCTTGCAATCTTTTCAAGTCTTTCAAAAAACTCTTCTCTCGTCTTGCTGAGGTAACCGATTCTGGGCATATTGATCGTATATACACCGATAGAACCCGTCATCGGGTTCGAACCGAAAAGACCGCCGCCTCTCTTACGAAGCTCTCTCTTGTCAAGTCTCAAACGGCAACACATAGATACAGCATCTTCGGGCGAAAGGTCGGAATTTACGTAGTTTGCAAAGTAAGGAATACCGTACTTACAAGTAATCTTCATAAATTCATCTACTACGGGGCTGTCCCACTCAAAGTCTTTCGTAATATTGATGGTAGGAATCGGGAACGTAAATACTCTTCCCTTTGCATCACCCTCAAGCATTACTGCGCAGAACGCCTTGTTGAATATATCCATCTGCTCTTGGAAATCGCCGTAAACCTTATCCTTGTATTCACCGTGAATAATAACAGGTTCATTCTTCAACGTGTTTGGCACCTTTACGTCAAAAGTAAGGTTTGAGAAAGGACACTGGAATCCAACACGGGTAGGCACGTTTATATTAAATACAAACTCTTGAATACACTGCTTAACCTGCTCGTATGTCAGGTTGTCATAATAAATAAAGGGAGCGCAGTATGTATCAATAGAGCTCCAAGCTTGAGCGCCTGCTGTCTCGCCCTGCGTAGTAAAGGTAGAGTTAACTATCTGACCGAGGAATGAACGAAGATGTCCCGCAGGCTTACTTTCAACCTTGCCTCCGACACCGCCGAAACCGTCCATAAGAAGCTGTCTCAAATCCCAACCCGCACAGTAAGGTCCAAAGAAACCGAGGTCATGGATATGAGCGTCTCCGCTTTCGTGAGCCTTTCTTACATCTTCGGGATATACTTCATAAAGCCAGTATTTCTTTGTAAACGCTTCTCTTACATAGTTATTAAGACCATTTACCGATCTCTGCATATTTGCATTTTCTTTAATCGACCAGTCCTTGTCTCCGAGGTAATTACCAAACATATCGATAGTAGCGCCAATAAGAGAATCCATTTCTCTTGCTTGCTTTCTCTTTTGACGATAAAGAATATACGCCTTCGCTACAGCTGCATATCCGTTTTCGATAAGCACCTGTTCTACTATATCCTGTACACCCTCAACTTCGGGTGTCGAATCCTTATATTTTTCTTCCGCCTTTTCCACTACCATCATGGTAAGACGGCTCGCATTGTATTCCGCGTCATACTCGCACGCAGCAAATGCATTACGGATAGCTTTCGTAATCTTTATCTCATCGAAAAGCTCGACTCTTCCATCTCTTTTTACTATGTGTGTAAACATTTTTCTCCCCCTATACTTTCGACATTTTATCGTGATTGTGTTTATTATACCACAACACCAAATATTGTGTCAATACCTCAACAAAACACAATATATTGTATGTACCACTTTTCACACGTCTATCGCGCACTTCTTACAGCTCCACCTTGAAAGGCTTTATTTTATGCCAAAAAACAACTTTTTTTACCCCATTTTTCGACGCTTTTTCACCCACAAAAAAACAGTCTCCCACTATATGTAGGCAGAGAAAAAAATTTAGTATTTATTTTTGTTGATTTTCACCATATTATATGGTATAATCAGGTAATAAAAAACTTTTTTGAGAGGTAAAGAATATGATTAAACATATTGTAATGTGGAAATTCAAAGAGGAAGCTGAAGGCAAAACGAAATTGCAGAATATGGAGCTTGTCAGAGACAGACTTTATGCTCTCGTTCACATTATTCCCGAAATTAAAAAAATGGAAATCGGATTCGACTTCGGTCAATCACCCATGTCTTACGATATGATGCTCTACACCGAATTCGAGACAAAAGAAGCTCTTAACGTTTACGCCGTTGACAGCGAGCACGCAAAGGTTAAGAAAATCGTTGCCGCAACAACGGAAGGTCGTGTCGTTCTCGACTACGAAATCTAAATTTTTCAGAAACCAAACAAACAACAAAGGGGGAAATACGTATCAATTTTGTATATGCAAAAAAGTCATACAAAAAAACAATTGATGCCGTTTCCCTCGGTCTTTTGTTTCATATAGCTCTATCGCTTCTTACGCCCAACATCAGTAAAGCAATTTGCTTATTTTTCGAAAAGAAAGGCTTGGAGAACGGTTCTGCTATACTCAATAACCTCTGCACGTGCGCGGATATTATACTCTATTCGGCAATATTTCTTCTCCCCACTTTTTTCATTTTTAAATATACGGAGAAAACAGAGTCATATATAAGCTTTAAATTCGTTTTTCCAAAGAATTTTATTTTACTTGCCGTAACGGCAATAGGCTGTATATCGGCATCGGGAAATATTACAAACGTTATAAAGCTTCTTTTCAACAAAATCGGTATAGGCTTTATAAGTTATTCTCCCGATATTCCGCACGATCTTTTGGGAATAGCTTTACTGTTTTTATCATCTGCCCTGATTCCCGCCATAGTTGAGGAAATACTGTTCCGCAAGGTTATTCTCAATAGACTTATCCCTTTCGGAAAGCCTTTTGCTGTTATATTAACCGCACTGCTTTTCTCGCTTATGCATACAAATATTTCGCAGTTTTTGTATACTTTTACGGGTGGATTGTTTTTGGGGGTTATAACCGTAAAATCTGTCTCCGTAATTCCCGCAATCGTGTTACACTTCTTAAACAACTGCTTGTCAATGGTCTATCTCTTGATAAGTGAATTCGCAAACGGAAAAGCAGATACGGCAATTCTTACATTTGACGTAATGCTTGGAATATTCGGTATAGCTTCTCTTTATTTTATTATTCAAAAAAACAAAGCAACACTTGTAAAAAATATTTCCGACTCATTTTCAGCACACAGATTTTTTAACGTCTTTCTCATTGGATACGTTATATACTGTCTGTATTTATCGGCAAGGTGGATATATATTATATGAATGATTTTATTGAAAAAAACGATGAATATTTTATGAGCCTTGCTATTGAAGAGGCAAAAAAAGCCGCTGAAATCGGCGAAGTTCCTGTCGGAGCTATTGTAGTTTGCGACGGCGAAGTCATATCAGGCGCTTTCAATACTCGCGAAACGGGAAAAAATGCTCTCCACCACGCAGAAATAAAGGCTATCGACAAGGCGTGTAACACGCTTCACGGTTGGCGGTTACACAAATGCGACCTATACGTTACGCTTGAACCCTGCCCTATGTGTGCAGGAGCTATAGTAAACGCAAGAATAAAAAGGGTTATATACGGCGCCTCCGATACGAAAGCGGGAGCCTTCGGAACTGTATTCAATATGAATGATATTCCCCTTAACCACAAACCCGAAATTTCTTCGGGAGTATGCAAAGAAGAGTGTGCAAAGCTGTTATCCGATTTTTTTGCAGAATTGCGCAAAAGAAGATAATTTTTTCGGTAAAACTGTATGGAAGATATAAAAATACTTTATGAAGACAAATCTATAACCGTATGCGTGAAGCCACCGCTTGTTTTATCGCAACAAGACGAAAACGGCCCGGCTGATTTGGTATCGTTACTAAGCCAACAGACAAACGTTGAACATAAATGCGTTCACCGTCTAGATTTCGGCGTCGGCGGAACTATGGTTTATGCGAGAAATGAAAATGCAGCCTCAAAATTATCTGTAGCTATTCAAAACAGGAGCTTTAAAAAAGAATATTTAGCGGTTATATACGGTATACCGCAAGAATCTGACGGCATTTATAAGGATCTACTTTTTAAAGACTCAAAAAAGAATAAAAGTTACGTCGTTGACAGAGTGAGAAAAGGTGTAAAAGAGGCAAGTCTCGAATATAAAGTGCTTGACACAAAGAAAACCGAAAAAGGGGCTTTGTCACTCGTTTGGATAAAGCTCCATACGGGCAGAACACACCAGATACGAGTTCAGTTCGCTTCAAGAAAAACGCCTCTTTACGGCGACGGTAAATACGGAAGCCGAACGAATGAAAAGGTTACTGCTCTTTGGTCATATAAGACGACATTTCCTCACCCTATAACACACAAAGAATTATCGTTCAAAAGCCTTCCAGACGACAGCTTCCCTTGGAATTTATTTGAACTGTAAAATGATAGTGTACTCGGCATTGTCTGCGTACACTGTTTTGCGTTAAAACGCAATATTTTTATTGACTTTTAACATTCCGAATACTATAATCGATGTAGAAAACAAAAAAGAACGTCTAATGCTCGTTTGATTTATGAGGTGAATATTATGCCAAGAAGAAAGAAATTAAAAGATGTGCGTATCGGTATTTTCGGCTTGAGACGCGGCGCTCCGTTTGTGATAAATATGCAAAAGATAAAAGGCGTTAAGATTGTTTCCGTATGCGAAAAAAATGATGCTGTTATTGAAAACGTTAAACCGAATTTGCCCGAATATACAAAAATTTTCCACGACTTTGATGAATTTATAGATAGCGGTATGGATGCCGTTGTTCTTGCTAACTATTTCCATGAACACGCAAAATACGCTATAATTGCACTCGAAAAGAAGATACATGTATTGAGCGAAACTACAGCCGCCCCCACTTTGGCTGAATGTGTTCAGCTTTGCCGTGCCGTTGAAAAATCAAAGTGCAAATATATGCTTGCGGCAAACTCAAGCTGGCACAAAGATGCTATGGCACTAAAAAAACTTTACGAAGACGGCACTATCGGTAAAGTTAGATTTGCCGAAGCGGAATACCTCCACCCGAGAGAAACTGCGCCCATCGGTTTTAAAAACAGAAATAAAGACGTATATAAACATTGGAGACTATACCTCCCCCGTACTTATTACAACATGCACTCGCTCGGTGTGCTTATGAACATTACGGGCACTATGCCTAAAAGGGTTTCGGGTGTTGCCTCGTTCGCTCCAGATTATATGGAGTCGGCTTCTTCCCCTTACGTTGGCGATATTACGGCACTTTGCCTTGCCGAAATGGATAACGGTGCCCTCTTCAGCACTACAGGCTGTGCAGGTCTCGGCCCAAAGAGTAAATGGTTCAGAGTTTCGGGCGACAAGGGTAATATGGAAAACGTCCGCTTTAAACGCGGTACCGTTCGTGTTGACTATATGAATTATGCTATTCCCGACGGAGATGAGTCAAAAGCAAATTACACTTTTGACGCCCCCTTGGCAGATGCATACGGCATATTTACAAAAAAAGAGGTTGCCTACGCTAACCTCGGAGAAGAAGAAAGTAATGAGCATAAGGGGCATATTGATTTTTGGGTTTGTCTCTACTTTATAAAATATCTTCGCGGAGAAGTTGAACCTTTCTTTAATGTATACAGATCGGTTGCACTGTCTGCTGCAGCTATCCTATCATGGAGAAGTGTGCTTAACGACGGTATAAAATATGATATACCCGATTTCAAAGATAAGCGCAAAAGAAGAAAATACGAAAAAGATTTTATTTCTCCGTTCCCCAAAGAAGACGGCTCTGTTGACATTCCTTGCGCAAGCCAAGAATATAACCTCTTCAAAAAATATAATATTGATTGATTTTGTGGGCGGATTATTTATCCGCCCTTTTTGTTGTATGGATATTATTGAGCAGCAATTCTTTTTTGAAGTCGAGGAAGCCCGTTATCTCTATATAAAAATATAAGATAATCCGAGACTTAGTACCTGCTTGTTTTAAGATTTCACAAAACCGAGAGGCAAGGTTCTTTTCCCCGATTTCTTCCTTAAAGAAAGCGGGGAAAAAGAAAGTAAGTTTTTGTGAAAAGGTATAGACAAAATGGTGTTGTGTAAATTATAATTAAGTAAAGATAATTTTGAAAGGGTTTATATTATGAACAGATGCGAAAGACTTATTTCGGCTATAGGAGATAAGGCTGACGGTATGCTTATTTCTTCGGAGGTTAACCGGTTATATCTGACAGGCTTTGAATTCTCCGACGGGTACGTACTGGTCACAAAAAACAAATCCTATCTTATTACCGATTTCAGATACATCGAAGCGGCAAAAAGCAACGCAGATAACGCCTTCGAAATCGTTACTCTCGAAAACAACCTCTTCGAAAAGCTTTTTGATGAAAATAAGGTATGCAGACTTCTTTTTGAAGATACAAGAATGTCTTGTTCTGCGTTAGAACAGCTTAAAAACAAACATAGTAACATCACCTTTATTCCTGCGGGCAGTATTATCGAGAACCTACGCGAATACAAATCAGATGTTGAAGTAGAATTTATTACAAAAGCTCAAAGGATTGCCGAAAAATCGTTGGATATGCTTATAAGCAGCCTTGATATGAATATGACCGAAAAAGAGCTTACGGCATACCTCGAATACCTTATGAAGAAAAACGGCGCAGACGGTATATCATTTGCAACAATTGCCGTATCGGGTAAGGCTTCTTCTCTCCCGCACGGTGTCCCCCGTAACCAAAAGCTCGAAAACGGATTCTTAACAATAGATTTCGGCGCTGTCTACAAAGGCTATCACTCAGATATGACGAGAACTTTTTGTAAGGGTAAAGCCGATAACGATATGAAAAAGGTTTATAACACCGTCCTTGAAGCGCAAACAAGAGCTATTGACTCAATTTTTTCGGGCGAAAGAAATTGCTTTTCCATAGATAATACGGCGAGAGAGCATATATATTTAAACGGCTTTAAAGGCTGCTTCGGTCACGGCCTCGGACACGGTGTAGGTCTCGAAATACACGAAGCTCCGAGATTATCCCCATTGGCTGACAAAAATAAGTATCTTGATTTTGGCGATATCGTAACAGTCGAACCGGGTATTTATATTGAAAACAAGTATGGTGTTAGAATAGAAGATATGATATATATAGGCATTGACGGACCTAAAAATTTGACTCTCTTTGAAAAAAATTTGATAGAATTATGAAATTAAGGGATTTTTCGTTAAAAACCCCTTGAAAAAATATTATTTTTGGTGTAGAATATATTAGATAATTTATATTTTGACCAGAAAATAATGGAGGATAAACAAAATGGTAGTAGCAGGCGATTTTAAAAACGGCGTTACATTCGAAATGGACGGCAACGTTTTTCAGGTTGTTGAATTCCAGCACGTAAAACCCGGTAAAGGAGCAGCTTTCGTAAGAACTAAACTTAAGAACGTTATCACAGGCGCTGTAATCGAAAAAACATTCAGCCCTACAGATAAATATGAAAACGCTTACGTTGAGCGCAAGGATATGCAGTATCTTTACAACGACGGCGAACTTTACTACTTTATGGATCTCGAATCCTATGAACAGCTTCCCCTCGAGGAAAACAAACTCGGCGATAACTTCAGATTCGTTAAGGAAGAAATGCTCTGCAAGATTATTTCTTACAAGGGTAACGTATTCGGAGTTGAACCTCCTATGTTCGTTGAACTCGAAGTAACAGAAACAGAACCCGGATTCAAGGGTGATACAGCTACGGGCGCTTCTAAACCCGCAACTCTCGAAACAGGCGCACAGATCAAGGTTCCGCTTTTCATTAACATCGGTGACGTTCTCAAGATCGACACCAGAACAGGTGAATACCTCGAAAGAGCTAAACAGTAATTTTTATAAATAATAAGGAGTACTGACTATGATGATGACAATTACCGAAAAGATTGCAAACCTTAAAGGCTATCTCGAAGGCGTACAGCTCGACGAAAATAAGGCTGAAACAAAGGTTATTGCAAAAATCGTTGATATTCTTGAAGACATGGCTCTCGAAATCGAAGAGATGGAAGAACAGGTTGATACCCTCAACGACTACGCAGAAGAACTCGACGAAGACCTCGGCGACGTAGAAGACTACCTCTTCGGCGACGACGATGACTGTGACTGCTGCGATGATGACGATTGCGATTGCTGCGATTGTTGCGACGAAGAATTTTTCGAAGTTGAATGCCCTAAGTGCGGCGAGGTTATCTGCCTCGATGAAGATTTTGATGCAGACGAGGTTATTTGCCCCGCATGCAACGAAACTATTCCCCTCGAAGACGAAGAATAATAAAAAATAACATTTCTTATCCCCGTCATTGACGGGGATATTTTTTTCCCTACTTTCTTTTAAGGAAAGAAAGCAGGCAAAGAAACCTTACATCTCGGTTTTGTGCCCCACAATAACATTTGCACAAACAATATCTCTATATTTTTTTAAAAAAAGAAAGTAGATATAGAAACCTTATTTCGGCTTTCTATAACGATGAAGTTATCGTTTATTACGTAATAAATCCCGAAAATGTGGACAACCATTAAAACTATTTTCGTCATAATCCCATATTTTTACAGACATTTTTATACATTATTCTCCGTTGACAAAACGCCTTAATAGTATTATAATTTTTATATGGACAAATTAAACATCGGACAAAAAAGAAAGCAGGTAATTGTTATGGCAAACGGAAAAAAGATGAGTTCTTCAACTAAAATTATTGCTCTGATTTTGACAATATTAGCTTTGACTGCTGTAGTGGCGGGTATTGCAAGATTTAACAAAGACAAAGACGTCCCCACAGGCGCCGGCGGAGAACAAAACACTATCTCCGAAACCACGTCGTCACCCGAAACATCTACTCCCGAAACGGCAGAAGAAACAGAACCCGAAACAACCGCTCCCGAAACAGAGCCCCCTGCTCCACCTAAATACTATAACCCCTTGACAGGTATTGAATGCTCGGAAGAAATCAGCAAACAACGCCCCGTCGGCATTATGATAAACAACATACAACAAGCACTTCCACAAGAGGGTATTACATACGGAGACGTAATTTATGAATGTCTTGCAGAGGGCGGTATCACAAGATTATTTATGCTTATTCAAGATTACGCAAACGCACCCAAAACCGGCTCGGTTCGTTCCGCAAGAGACTATTATCTCGATTTCGCACAGAACCACAACGCTCTCTTCTTCCACGCAGGCGGCTCCGATAAGGCTTATTCCGAAATTCCCGCACGTGGTATCGACAACTTCGACGGCGTAAGAATGAATATCCCAAATTCGTTCTACAGAGACCAGTGGCGTTTAAACAATATGGCTTATGAACACACGATGGTTATTACCGGTGAGGGTATGGTCAACGCTATAAACTACAGAAAAGTACAAACTCAACTTAAAGAAGATTTTGTAAATCCCTTTAATTTTTCACAAGAAAAAATTACACTTGAGGGTAACGAAGCTAATTGCGTATACTTGCCGTTCTCTTACTATCAAATGCCTTATTTAAAGTATAACGCTTCAACCGATACTTATTTACGTTGGCAGTACAATAAGCCCCATACAGACAAAGACGGCAATCAGCTTGAATTTACAAATATTCTCGTTCTCTTCTGCTATCACACCGGCGCACTCGATGACAAGGGCAGAATTGAAGTTACAACAACAGGAGAGGGCGAGGGTTATTATATTAACGGCGGAAAATATATAAATATTAAATACAGCAAGGCTACCGTCGACTCTCCCGTAGTTCTGACAAACACTGACGGTTCACCCCTTGAAATGAATGTCGGAAAAACTTATATTGCAATTTTCAACTCCGCAAACAAGGCTACCATCAATATGAATTATAATAAATAAACCAACGGTGTGTGACAAAAATCACACACCCCTTGCTTTATAAGTCAGAGGGGATATGGGTTTCGCCCACATCCCCTCTATTGTATATTATCGGATGAATGCATTTTTAAAACAAAAATATTTATTAACACATTCGATTAGAAAAGAAACAACCTTGAAATAATGTCTGCAACAAGCTCTTCGGCAGTAATATTGCTCGCAGCTCCCGCGCTTTTGAAAAGCATTTCATTATCGTTATCAATATCAAAATAAACAGCACAGTTCATTTCTTCGGCGTCAGTTATATCATAACACAGCCGCCACCCCAACGCACTGCACAATGCTTCGTATGGAATTACATTGAAATATCCCATCGGATAGAATTCCTTAAAATCATTCAGTCCAACGCCTGTTTTGCCGTACAATTCAGGACATTTGCAAGTAACCTTAATCGTATGTCTTACCTTTTCGCCTAAAGAAATTGGTTCTACAATACACTTTTTATCTTTCGATATTTCCGCGCCAAACAAAAGAATCCCCGACAAAACAAAAGTAAAATACAACGTATCGGTATATATATTCTTGCCACCTTCCTCTATTGAGGTTAATCGAGTTTCAATTTTTAATCCACTCTTGTTCGAAACCTTTACAATGTTCTTAAGAAAGAACTCATACAGACGGCAGACCTGACCTAAAACCCTTTTTTCGCTGTCAAAAAGCAAAAATGCAATATAATTTTCAATAGCCCCGAAATAATATGAACGAAGCTTTTCTAGCACACCGTATCTGTCGCTGTTTACACTCTTCTCTTCCGAAAGCAAATCAAATATTTCACAAAAAGTGTTGGCAAAATCTTTATTTAGTTTTAAAGAAAGCTCTCCAAACAAAAAGTCATATTCAAGCAAGGTGGGCAATATAACCACAGCATTCGATTTATATTCAAACACCATAGCAATCCTATATCTGTCACCAAACATACATGCAACAAAATCAATTCCGCTTTTCTTTTCCGGAAAAACGGTATTTTTACCGTCTACAAAATATTTTGACAGCCTCCCATTCACTCTCGGAGCCGTAGTATATTTTTTACAAAAAGAATTGCGAAATATAACTTTCCATTCGTTTCCGCAAACAAATATAGGCATATTTATTTTATTCAAAAAATCAAAGCTACTCATAGGCATTTCCAATCAATACGTTTATTACTTATATTATACCAAAAAGAAGTTATTTTTTCAAGTTTTTGGCTACAATTGTAACAAAATTCATTTTTTTACAAAAAACTCTTGTAATATCCCGTGAAATAGGTTACAATATAAATTGATAATTTTTAAAATAATTTTTTATATTTTTGGAGGATAAAAATTATGGCAGTTAAAGTTGCTATTAATGGTTTCGGCCGTATCGGTCGTTTGGCATTCAGACAGATGTTTGGTGCTGAGGGTTACGAAGTAGTTGCAATCAACGACTTGACAAGCCCTGCTATGCTTGCTCACCTTCTCAAGTATGATTCAGCTCAAGGTAGATATGCTCTCGGCGATACTGTTGTTGCAGGTGAAGATTCTATCACAGTTGACGGCAAGACAATCAAAATCTATGCTGAAAAGAACGCTGCTGACCTTCCTTGGGGTGAAATAGGCGTTGACGTTGTTCTCGAATGCACAGGTTTCTACACATCTAAAGACAAGGCTCAGGCTCACATTGATGCCGGCGCTAAAAAAGTTGTTATTTCTGCTCCTGCAGGTAACGACCTTCCCACTATCGTTTACAGCGTAAACGAAAATACACTCACAAAAGAAGACAAGATCATCTCTGCTGCTTCTTGTACAACAAACTGCTTGGCTCCTATGGCTAAAGCTCTCAACGACTATGCTCCTATCCAGAGCGGTATCATGTCTACTATCCACGCTTTCACAGGCGACCAGATGGTTCTCGACGGTCCTCACAGAAAGGGCGACCTCAGACGTGCAAGAGCAGCTGCTGTTAACATCGTTCCCAACTCAACAGGCGCTGCAAAGGCAATCGGCCTTGTAATTCCTGAGCTCAACGGTAAGCTCATCGGTTCTGCTCAGAGAGTTCCCGTTCCCACAGGCTCAACAACAATCCTTGTTGCAGTTGTTAAGGGCGAGAACGTAACTAAGGACGGCATCAATGCAGCTATGAAGGCAGC
>JAFYPF010000021.1 GCA_017547655.1 Clostridia bacterium | reverse complement strand
CCGCCCCTTTGAACCCCATGCCCCCAAAACGACCAAAGGTTTTCCACCTTTGGAATCTTCCTTGGTTTGTACAGCGTTGTAATAAGTTCATAGAGGTGTTTCTTTTGAATGTTTTTTTCGCTAAAAATATATTAGAAAATTTAGGCAATAATTTGTTGGTATTAAGCAAGAAAAATATGTAAAAACTATTGACGGAAAAGTATATAAAGTATATAATATATAATTGTACACGAAAAATAAAATATATAGACGATTTTTGCATCTGTGCCAACATTTTTGTCAAAAGCAAAGGTTTGACAAAATCTATCATCACCTTTTTTTACTTGCTTACGGGACGTGTAGATTTCTTCCGTAGAAAAGGACAGATGTACATATCAGGGCAGTTCTTAACAAGAGCCGTTTTTAAAGTCTTTTTTTCTCTAAACTTTAAATTGAGAAACCGAACGCTGCAACCGTGTTTAAGTTTGTGGAACGTTTTTTTGTAAACCTACCGCAAGGCGTATATACGGTTGTAACAAACTCTTTGCGGGGGCGTTGGGTTAGCCCGATATGGGGTTCGCGCAGAGCTTAACAATAGCTGTACGCGGTCTTTACCGCAAAGGGGGATGCAAAAAATGAACCAGAAAAACATTATTGAACTTAAGAACATCACCGTGGAGTTTGACGGCGAAAAGGTGCTTGACAACCTCAATCTGTCCATAAAAGACAAGGAGTTTGTTACGCTTTTGGGGCAGTCGGGTTGCGGAAAAACAACCACCCTCAGAATAATTGCCGGTTTCATTCAGCCTCAATCGGGAGATGTTTTTTTTGACGGGCAGTCGGAGCTTGGCGTTCCGCCTTACAAAAGACCTGTTAATACCGTATTCCAGAGATATGCTCTCTTCCCGAACTATAACGTCTATGACAATATAGCTTTTGGACTCAGAGTCAGCAAGGTTCCCGAAAAGGAAATTGAGCAGAGAGTCAAAGATATGCTCAAGCTCGTTAACTTGCAGGGCTTCGAAAAGAGAAGTGTCGCAAGACTTTCGGGCGGTCAGCAACAGAGAGTTGCTATCGCAAGAGCTGTTATAAACGAGCCTAAAGTGTTGCTTCTCGACGAGCCTTTGGCTGCGCTCGACCTTAAGCTCCGCAAGGATATGCAGAACGAGCTTAAGAATATTCAGAGAAAACTCGGAATAACCTTTATATACGTAACGCACGACCAGGAAGAGGCTTTGTCTTTGTCCGATACTGTCGTAGTTATGCACGAGGGCAAAATTCAGCAAATCGGCAGTCCTATTGATATATACAACGAGCCCGAAAATGCGTTCGTTGCCGACTTTATCGGTGAATCTAACATTATCGACGGTATTATGAGAGAGGACTACAAAGTATCTCTCGTAGGCAAAACCTTTGACTGTCTTGACAAAGGCTTCAAAAAGAACGAATCTGTCGACGTCGTAATCAGACCTGAAGACGTTGATATCGTTCCCGTAGAAAAGGGAATGCTTGTGGGCGAGGTTACGTCCGTTCTTTTCAGGGGAGTTCACTTTGAAATTATTATTGACGTTGAGGGCTTTAAGTGGATGATTCAGACAACCGACGAAAGTAAGGTTGGCGACAAGGTTGGTCTTTATATTGAGCCTGACGCCATTCACGTTATGAAGAAGTCCAAATATTCCGGTCAGTACGGTGACTACAGTACGTACAGCGACGAAATGGACAGAATGAGCGACGTCGAAGAGGTAGAAGAATGAAGAAACGCGGTTGGGGTTCGGTAGCGTTAAACGCCCCCTATACCGTTTGGTCCGTTATATTTATAGTAGTGCCGCTTTTTATAGTCGGATATTACGCATTTACGGACAAGAACGGGGCGTTTACTTTCGCTAACATAATAGAATTAAAGGAATACGGCGATATATTCGTTACTTCGGTTTGGTATTCCGTTTTGGCAACGGTAATATGTTTGCTTATAAGTTATCCTTTTGCGTACTTTTTGAGCAGACAGAGCGAGCAGTCGAGAAGATTGCAGATGATGCTTGTTATGCTTCCTATGTGGATGAATCTTCTCATTAGAACTTATTCTTGGATGAATATTCTTGAGAAAAACGGTATCATCAATAATCTACTTGCCGGTATCGGTCTTGAGCCTATAAAAATGATAGGTACTCCGGGCGCTGTTATTTTCGGTATGGTCTATAACTACTTGCCCTATATGATTTTGCCTATATATACCGTAATGAGCAAAATCGAGCCGTCTTTGCTTGAGGCGGCTGAAGACCTTGGTTGCAACGGCTTTAACAAGATGCGCAGAGTTATAATGCCTTTGAGTCTTCCCGGTGTTATTTCGGGAATTACTATGGTTTTTGTTCCCTCGGTTAGTACGTTCTATATCAGTCAAAAGCTCGGCGATGGTAAAATTATGCTCGTCGGCGATGCTATCGAAAGACAGATGCAGGCGGCTTATAACTACAACCTTGGCGCTTCTATCAGTCTTGTATTGATGATTATGATTATAATCAGTATGGCTGTTATGAATAAGTTCTCCGACGAAGAGGGAGGGCTTGTTATATGAAGACTTTCGGAAAGATTTTTAACACGTGCGTATATATCTTGTTGTATGCGCCCTTGCTTATAATGGTGTTTTTCAGCTTTAACGAGTCGAAAAGTACTTCTGTATTTACCGGATTTTCGTTGAAATGGTATTTAGAGCTTTTCTCGAAGAGCGATATTATTGAGGCTTTGTCGAATACGCTTATTTTGGCGGTTCTTTCGGCGCTTATCGCAACGGTACTTGGTACTGTAGCGGCGGTCGGTCTTTACAAGATGAGAAGCAAGTTTATCTATAACACTATGAATACCGTAACGAACTTGCCTATGATGAACCCCGATATTGTAACGGGCGTATCTTTGATGCTTTTGTTCGTATTTGCAGGCAGACTTCTCGGCTTTGCGGAATATTTGAGCTTTTGGACTTTGCTGATTGCTCATATTACGTTTAACTTGCCGTACGTTATACTGAACGTTTTGCCGAAGCTTCGTCAGACTGACGTTAGTCTTTATGAGGCGGCAATGGACTTGGGTTGCACACCGATTAAAGCTTTCTTTAAGGTTATAATGCCCGCAATAATGCCAGGTGTCGTTTCGGGCGCGTTGATGGCGTTTACTCTTTCGCTTGACGACTTTGTAATAAGCTATTATACAACGGGCGCGGATTTCCAGACTTTGCCCCTTAAGATATTTGCTATGACGAAAAAGACGGTTAAACCCGATATGTATGCGTTGTCATCGCTTATTTTCATAACGATACTTGTTTTGCTTATCGTTATTAACGTTCTTCAGGAGAAATCCGAAAGAAAACTGAAGGGAGAATTTAATAAGAAATGAAAAGATATACAGCTATACTTCTTGCGCTTTTGATGATTGTGTCGATGTTTACCTTTGCTTCTTGCGGCTCGGCAAACGATACCGTTGAAAACCTTGAGGCTACCTATTCGCAGGAATATGCGGGTACGACGCTTAACGTTTTTAACTGGGGCGAATATATCTCCGACGGAAGCGAGGGCTCTCTTGACGTTAACAAGGCTTTCGAAAACGCTACGGGTATTAAGGTTAACTACAGTAACTACGACAGCAACGAAGCTATGTATGCGAAGATGAAGAGTGAGGCGGTGTCCTATGACGTCGTTATCCCCTCCGACTATATGATTGAAAGACTTATCAATGAGAATATGCTTCAAAAGATTGATATGTCGAAGATTACAAACTACAAGAATATTTCTGACGAATACAAGGGCTTGTATTTCGACGAAAACGATGAATATTCCGTACCCTATAGCGTAGGTATGGTTGGTCTTATTTACAATACGACTATGGTAGATGGTACTCCTGATAGCTGGAGCATAATGTGGGACGGCAAGTATAAGGATAATATTCTCACCTTCAATAACCCCCGTGATGCTTTTGCTATATCTCAATTCTTGCTTGGTATTGACCTTAATACGACCGATAAGGCTGATTGGGATAAGGCGGCTGATAAGCTGAAAGAACAGAACAAGGTTTTGCAGGGTAAGGTTATGGACCAGGTGTTCAATAAGATGCAGGGCGGTAACGCGGCAATTGCACCCTATTATGCGGGTGACTTCCTTACGATGCAGAGCATAAATGAGGACTTGGCTTTCGTATATCCCAAAGAGGGAACGAATATATTCGTTGACTCGGCTTGTATCCCCGCAAACGCAAAGAACTACGAGGCGGCTTTGATGTATATTAACTTCTTGCTCGAACCCGAGGTTGCTTTGGCTAATGCGGAATATATTTGTTACGCAACGCCGAATATGGCGGTTCTTAACAACGAAGAATACTCGTTGAAAGACAGCGAGGTTCTTTATCCCGCAGAGGAGAATAAGCCGAAAACGCAGTATTTCCATGACCTCGACGCAGATATTCGTTCATATTACGAAAAGTTGTGGGAAGATATTTTGAGAGAATCATAAAATAAAAATAAGCGTATGGGGGCAACTCGTACGCTTATTTTGTGTGTTGGTGAAAAATTGTAGGTACTCTGAGGGCGTCGCCCTGAAACCCACAAGGGAGCGTTTTTGAAAAAACGCCCCTTGACCCCCAAAAACTTTAAAAAGCGGAGGGGTTTCCCCTCCGCTATAGTATATGTAAAATTGTACGCACAAACCCGATATTTAAGGTTCATTGCAAGAACGGGAGGAGCAAGCCCCTCCCCTACCGCACTTAATATTATTTGCGCAATAGTGTTCATTTTTCACGGGACGTGTGATGTCGCCGTCCCCTACCAATATACCAATTTTGTTCGTGCAAATGATATTAAGGGGCAGAAACCAGAGAGGCAAGGTTCTTTGCCAAGCTTTCTTCCTTAATGAAAGATGGTTATAAATTTTCGAGGTCGGTTTTGATTTGAGAATCGGTTGTTGTTCTTTCGGTAAAGGTTTTGTTTTTCTTGGCTAATTTTCGGAATTCGTTGTAATAACGAATGCCAAATTCGCGGAGAGAGGGGGCGTTGAAATGGAGGTAGTCTTCATTTGACGTTAGACCTTTTGCAGACACGAATCCTATCATTTCCGTCGTGTTTGCGATGTTTTGCAGCTGTTCGTTTATGTGAACGTAGTTCTTAAAAACATCAGAACGAGGGCAAAATTCGAGGTAGTCGCCGAGTCCGCCGAGCAGAAAGGGAACGTCGTTGAGCTCAAGTCTATTGCGGAAGGCTGTTATTATCGCTCTTAACTTTTCTTCATAGAAAGGATATTTATCTTCATAGCAGTCGGATTCGCCTTGGTGCCATATTATACCGGCAATGTTAGACGTTCTTGCGGCGAGTGTTGCCATTGATACAGCATTTTCAAAAACAACGCCGCCTTCTACCCATTGGTCGAGGTTTGTGCCGCCAATCGCTGCGGGGATTATGCCAACGTCAACGTTATTTTCTTTTTGATATAGGTCGGCAAAGCTTTCAATAAGGCACACGCCCGCGCTCACAGCGTCGGGGCATACGGGGGTATACATATTGCGCCAACGTCCGTTTCGATATACAAAAAGTTTGTCGTTTGAAATAGGCTCAACCTCATTTGCTTTGCCTCTGCCACTTGCGTTCGATTGACCTATCAATAAAAATGAGTGCATCATTAGAATCTATCCTTTCAGTTTATCATTTTCTTAATTGTAGCAAAGAATAAGATAAAATGCAATAATAATGTTAATCAATTGAAGAATAGTCATATATACAGAATAAAAAACACGACGATATGGCTTTACCATACCGTCGTTTTAAAGTTGAAAGTTCATTCAGTGGGAAAAGCTTCAAACGTTTCCGTATCGGGATTCCATGCTTTTCCTTCTTCATTTATTTCTCGTACTCCGAATCCGTCGCAAGCAACAATATATTCACCTGTGGATTCATCATATGAGAGCAAGAACATATATCTTACTCCTTTTATGGGATTCGCAGAATAGGGAGTTACAGGCACACCCACGTATTTTGTGTCTGCTTCAAGCTTTGTTAGTTTATCGAAACCACGATTGGCAGAAATGTCGGGACGGACATATTTCATAAACTCCGAGACCGGCAAAGCTCCGCCGTAAAAGGTTATTTCTTTCGGTTCAAATGATGCTTCGCCTTTTACAATTTGGAAGTTACTTACTTTTCCGATAGAATAAATCTGAGCTGTTTCTGTTGCATAAGTAGATATAGTTCCGTCATACGTTCCCACGATTACAAGTTCAACCGCATCAATCATAGGTAACAAATCCGTTGGTATATTGTAATCATTGGACTGCTGAACTTCATAGGACAATACGGGGTTTTCAACTGGTTTGATCTCTGTAAAGTATTTAATACCGAAAGTATCAAGGTCTGTGATTTTGATATTTCCTTCTTCGAGTGCGTCAACAAGTTTCTGTTCACTACCGTCGGAATATTTTACGATGGTATAATCACTCTGAGGATTTCCAAAACTGTAGATATATATGTCATCTTCGTAAAACGGTTCCACAACATCAATTGGTGCAACTTTGGTTACGCTTATATCTAAGACTTCTTTCTTTTCGTCTTTATTTTCGGATATATCGGTATTGACATCGTTATTGTCGGTAGTTTCTTGCTTGTCGAGTGCTGTTCCTGCTTCAGTATTTAAGCAACTACATAATGACAGAGCAAGAGCGAGAATTAAAGCGAGTGTAATGTATTTTTTCATAAGGCATACCTCCTTTCAGAAAGCGTCAATCAAGTGTAACAGGATATTGACCATTACTACGGTAAATAACGTCTTCTCCCACATCCATCCATTCGGGAAGAAGTGTGAATTCTATCCCAAGGTCATCGGGTGCTTCAAAGGATGCAAGCTGTTCTTTTGTAAGGTAAGTGAATTGAACTTTCCAAACCTTAGTAAATTCGTTTACCTTTTCGGGCTCATCACTCCAAATGACATTTACGTTTTTGAATTCTAATCCGAGAGAAGAAATATATGCTTCGGCTCGTTCTTTTACCTTTTCGGCGTGGGCAGCTCTGTCAGATTCTTCAATGGAGCGAATCTGTTCACCCATTGCGTTATAATCGGCTAAGTCCTTTTCGTGAATATCACTAAGTCGTAAACATTCTTCACAGGTAATGTCTCTGCCACCGTGTGAGAGTGAGTGAGATTTGTAGTGGGGAACGATTTCATTATCGTACTTTTCCCAAAGCAATAGCCAAAAGTCATAGTGTTCTTGAAGCAAGGTTTCATACTCTACAGACTTTTCAAACTCCATATTGAACGACATTTGTACTGCAAATAGCGTGCTTTTATAAAGCTCATCACTTTTTAGTATTTCATAAAGTCCGCCACTAAATCTCACCTTTCCGGGTTTTGGAGGCAAATATACGTCCTCAACTACAACATTATCACTTAAGCTGTAATCCTTCTCCTCTGCATAAATAACTGTATAGTTGCTGTAATCAGGTTTATTGTTATTGTTTGTTGGATTATCCTTGCTACTATCGGAATTATCGTTGTCTGTGTCAACATTATCAATCCCACCGGTTGAAGTATCTATAGGATTTCCCGCAGGTGTATTACGAAACGCCGGGAGCATTGCCATCAGTGATATAGCTATTACAATCATTACCGATGCGGCAAGACTGCCGTATTTCATTATGCTTTTTCTTCTTAATGCACGACGGCTACGTCTATTATGACATTCATCTAAAAACTTGCCGTCAATCTCTCCGAGCTTGTCGGTGAGCAGATTTTTATTATCCATCAATTGTACCCCCATTCTGTAAGGATTCTTTTGAGTTCGGCTCTCATTCTTGACAGCCTTTTCTCAAGGGTATTAACACCAAACATTAAATCGCGTGCTATTTCTTTGGTACTTTCAAACTCATAATAACGTCTGATAAAGATCTCCCTGTTTTCTGACGTTTGTTTTTCAAGGAAATGATTGAGTATTGTCGGTATACACATCTCATCAATTACCGTATTTTCAACGTCCATACAGGATTCAAGTTCTTTTGAAACCTCTATGTAAACAGTATTTGCTCTTTTCTCGGCACTGTTATATCTGATACGGTCAATTACGATTCTTCGCATAAGCATACACACGTATGAGCGAATGCTTTTAGGGTTTGCAGGGGGAATGGTATTCCACACCTCAAGATATGTATCGTTCATACATTCTTCCGTATCGCCAGAGTTTAGTCCCAAATTAACAGCTATCCTACGGAGTAGTGCTCCATAGTTTTTTTGGATGTCTGCAAGTGCTGTGGAATCGCGATTTTCCAAAGCCTTGACTACTTCTTCTGTTGTGCACAACTTCTTCATCAAGCACCACTCCTTTCCGTGATGTGCTTTCACTTATATTATCGAAAAAACTTTTGGATTCTGACGTAAAAAACAAAAGTTTCGTAAATATTATACTATATAAACAGCCTTGCTTAAAGAGGCAGGTTTACGTTGTTTTTTATGCTGAGTTTTGTTAGTGGTTTTTTAAACTGTTTTTCCGTGTACATACAAAAACTCTAAATACAATATGTATTTATGATAACATAAGGCTGACGAAACTGCAATGAGGAAATAAAAATAAAAAAATACTGCGGTGTGGTTTTACCATACCGCAGTATTTTGGCGGAGAAGGAGAGATTTGAACTCTCGCGCCGGTTACCCGACCTACACCCTTAGCAGGGGCGCCTCTTCACCAACTTGAGTACTTCTCCTCGGTGAAGTGATTTCTCACTTATTCAACTTTTGCAATTATACCACAAATTAAGCCGTTTTGCAATAGGAAGATTATGAATTTTTTGTTAACAATAGCTTTGAATTTATCACTTCACTACGCGGCATTTTTCTATGCCGTAATATTCAAAAGCGCTTATTGCGTTTTCGTCGATTATTTCGCCCGATACAACTATCGGTACGGCGGGCGGACAGCCTACCTCCGAAAAGGCAAGTACTCTTCCGAGTGCGTTCTTTGTGTCCACTATTTCATAAGTCGACATCGTCGCTTCTCTTACCGTCATAGCCCTCTTCGGTATCTTCATTTTCGGCGGTAACGTCGTTATTTCGCGCTTTCTTTCTACTGCCGACAACGCTTTTTCTAATGCGTTAATCTCGCTTTCCGTCGTCTCTGCGCTCATCATAAACACAACGTAATCGTGGTCGGCAAATTCGCACTCGATATTACTTTTACGCATAATATCGGCAAAGTCATTACCCGTATAGCCGTATTTCTTTGTTCCTATCGTTATCTTCATAGGCTCGTCACCTATAAGGCTATAACCGTTCTCGGTAAGTCTTGTCTTTAAGCTTACTATCGCTTTTGCTCTTTCGTTAAGCAGAGTCTTATAATCGTTCGTAATATATTCATTCGCCTTGTCGAGCGACTGCATTATCAAATATGACGGACTCGTCGAGCCAAAGAGAGACAACGCCTGTTTTGCGCTCTCTGCAAAGAGGGCAGGGGCATTGTTCGATATATGCAGATATGCGCCTCCCGTCAGCACGGGTAAAGTCTTATGCGCCGAGTCGCAACATATATCAGCGCCTAAATCCGTCGGGTGTGCGCTTTCTTCCAAAAACTTTAAATACGCTCCATGCGCATTGTCAACCAAAAGCAATACGCCGTATTTTTTGCATATCTTCGATATTGCAGATACGTCTGCCATATTGCCGAGATAATCGGGCGAGGTTATATATAGTGCAGTAGGTGTTTCTTCTGCGTTTCTTATCTTTTCTTCAAGAAGTTCGGGGGATATATAAAAAGACAAATATGAGCTGTCTTTTCCGCCTTCTAACCATTCTATATCAATATCAAGCAGTGAGATTGTATTTATAAATGTCTTGTGCGCATTTCTCCCCGCATAAATAAGCGGTCTTTTTGTGTTGCCGTTCGCATAAAGAACGGTTAAATAAAGCATTGCTCTTATTGCAAGTGAAGAACCCTCGGCGGAATAAAACGTCTTGCAGCTGAAAAGGGCAGAGGCGTTGTTTTCGCTCTCCGCTATTATGCCGTCTGCCTCGTAAAGAGAATCGGCGCCCTTTATTTCGGTTATGTCGAGGTTTTCAAAACCTAAAATGCATTTGCCCTTGTGTCCCGGCATGTGCATTCGTGCCGTTTTGCTCTCGGCGTATTGCTTTACAAAATCATATATAGGTGTCTTCATTTTCCTTGCCCTTTTAAGAAACAAATTTAGGGCGTTGCCCTAAAACCCACAAGGGAGCGTTTTTGGAAAAACGCCCCTTGACCCCCAAAAACCTTAAAATAAATTTATAACAAAATAGAGTTAAAGTTTTTGAGGGGGTGGGGACTTTTTTCAAAAAGTCCCCACGTATTCTTACTTATTCAATCTTCTTGCAATCTCAATCATAATAGCGCATTCCATACGCTTCTTAAACAGTTCGCAACCGGATTTATAAACGCCTTTAACCGAGCCTGTCGAGTGGAAAGCGTTAGCGGCGCAACCGCCCGAGCAATAAAGTTTTGCCCAACAGTCGCGGCACTCTTCTCTTGCGTAAACGTTACAACAAGCAAACTCGTCCTGTTTCTCTTTATTCGTAACGCCGTTCCAAATATCTCCGAGCTTATAAGCATCTTCGCCTACAAACTGGTGGCAGGGATAAAGATCGCCCCACGGGGTAACTGCCATATATTCCGTACCCGAGCCGCAACCCGAAATACGCTTATATATACAAGGACCGCCCGTCAGGTCTATCATATAGTGATAGAAAGTAAACGGTCTTCCTTCCTTATCTCTTTCAAGCATAAGCTTTGCCAATTCTTCGTACTGTTGTGCAACTATCTTCATATCCTCGGGAGTAAGTTCTGACTTATCGCCCGGTGCGCACACAACGGGCTCCATACTGAGCTCGGTAAAGCCGAGGTCGAGCATTACTTTTACATCTTCAAGGAAGTCGGGGTTTGCGTGGGTGAAAGTGCCTCGCATATAGTAATTCTTGCCCTCTCTTGCCTTAATAAATTTTTGGAAGAGTGGTACTATTCTATCCCAACTGCCGTTACCCGCATAGTCAACGCGGAATCGGTCGTGTATCTCTTTTCTGCCGTCGAGGCTGAGTACTACGTTACTGCACTCATTGTTTGCCCATTCGATAACCTCGTCGTTGATAAGCAAACCGTTTGTTGTCAAAGTGAAGCGGAAGTTCTTGTTATGTTCCTTTTCTATACTTCTTGCATAAGCAACGAGCTGTTTTACAACATCAAAATTCATCAATGGTTCGCCACCGAAAAAGTCAACCTCAAGGTTTCTTCTTTTTCCCGAGTTTGCAACAAGGAAATCGAGCGCCTGTTTGCCCACCTCATAAGACATAACGGCTCGCTCTCCGTGGTATTTACCCTGACTGGCAAAGCAATATTCGCAGTTTAAGTTACAGGTATGGGCAATATGTAAGCAGAGCGCCTTTACAACGCCCGACGTCTTTTCTTTAAGTTTACCCGCCATATTTTCAAAAGTATCGGGGGCGAAAAGTTTGCCGCTTTCCTTTAAAGATTCAACTTGTTCGTAACATTCTTCTATATCTTTTTTGGTTATATCGTCCTTGCCTACGTAAAGATTTGTCATCTTTGCGATAATCTCTTCCTTGCTTTCGTTTTCGAAGAGGGAAATAATATCGTAAGCAATGTCGTCGACAACGTGGATACCGCCCGAGCAGGTATCGAGAACTATATTGTAACCGTTGAGCTTGTACTGATGTATCATTATTCTATAAACTCCTTAATCTCTACAGTAAAAATGCCGCCAAAAAATAGGCGGCATTCTATCGGAAAGTTTGAAAAACTTAAATTACTTGCTTTCCTTGTTTTCGCACTGCTGGTTAGCAATACCGCAGCTTGTCTTGCAAGCAGACTGGCAAGATGTCTGGCATTCGCCGCAACCGCCGTTCTTTGCGCTTTCACAAAGATTACGAGTTTCGATAGTTTCGATGTGTTTCATTGTACAGTACCTCCGTTTGATAATACGCTTTATTCACCTTTTATTATAACACTTTTTTCGTGAAAGTCAATAAGAATTGTAAACATTATCCGTCAATAAAACAAAAAAACTGTACTGCAAAACGAAACATTGGTTGTTTTCTTTAGGCTGACTTTAGGGAGAAAAGCTACACTGTTACAGTGGCGTTTCTTTGGAAAGTTTACAGAACGCCCCTTGTATAAAGTATATATATCTGTTATAATTTTACAGTTACTTAAAAAAGGGGGAAATTTATATGCGGCTTTTGGTTGCTGAAGATGATCCGAAACTATTAAAAACCCTCGTGCATATTTTTGAAACGAACAACTACGTCGTCGACGGTGTCGACAACGGAAACAGCGCATACGATTATGCTATGTCGGGCGAATACGACGGACTTGTGCTTGATATTATGATGCCGTATATTGACGGCATAACGCTTATAAAAAAACTTCGTGAAAACGGAATAACAACTCCCGCTTTGTTTCTTACCGCAAGAACGGAAACCTATCAAAAAATCGAAGGTCTTGACGCGGGGGCTGACGACTACCTACCCAAACCCTTTGCAACGGGTGAGCTTCTTGCGCGTGTCCGCGCTATGCTCCGCAGAAAAGACAACTTCATTCCCGATATTTTATCGTTCGGCGGACTTACTCTCAACCGTTCTACCTATGAATTGGTATACGGGGAAAAAGCTCAACCGTTAAGCGGTAAAGAGTTTCAGGTTATGGAAATGCTTATGCGTCAGTCGGGTATGATTCTTACTGCCGAACAGCTTATAACGCATATATGGGGTTGGGATACCGACGTTGATACGAGTGTTATTTGGGTGCATATCTCAAATATAAGAAAAAAGCTCGATTTGCTTAATGCGTCTATCGCTATCAAGTTTGTCCGTAACGCAGGATACGTTCTGGAGGAAATGAAATGATTTATAAGCTTCAACGCAGATTTATTATAATATGTACAGTGTCGGTCCTTTTGGTCGTATCTCTTGTGTTTGGCGTATTCTTTATGTTGAATATATCGTCAATGAACAGAAATATTGATATACTTGCCGACAGAGTATCCGAGGGCGGAGGAAAGTTTCCGTCAGGGGTTAACGAGGGGCAGAGACCTGACAAGTTCCCCATGAGAAACGATGAGGAATTTGATTTCATTACCCCCGAAACGCCCTTTTCTACACGATATTTTACCGTCTTTTTCGAGGAGTCGGGCGACGTTGTGAAAACAAACACTGAGTCGATATATTCAATTACCGAGGAAAAGGCTATCGAATATGCAAGAAAAGTCTTGAATACAAAAAATGAACGTGGGTGGATTTCAAACTACCGATATAAAGTATATTCCACCGAAACGGGGGACGCTGTTGTATTTATCGACGGCAGTATGAACCGTACATCTATGATGCAGTCAACCGCTATTGCGGGTAGCGTTTTGGTTGGCTGCTCGGCGCTTGTTCTGATTTTAATTTTCTTACTTTCCAAAAAGGCTGTAAAGCCTATTGCCGAGAGCTACGAAAAGCAAAAGCAATTTATTACCGACGCCAATCACGAATTAAAAACTCCTCTTACGTTAATACTTGCCAATCTCGATATTGCCGAAAGTGAGCTTGGCAAAAACGAGTGGCTTAACGATATTCGTTCCGAGGGGTACCGTATGACTGACCTCGTAAATCAGCTCGTCACCCTTTCCCGTATGGACGAAGAGGGAAACAGTCCTGTCCTTTCAAAGCTTTATTTCGGCAGACTTGTTGCCGATGCTGTTGCTGAATTCGTTCCCCTTATTGAAAGCCGTGGCAAGGGTATTACCTTTAATATAGATCGGGATATACTTTGTGTCGGTGACGAAACGTTGTTGAAGCGATTGATAGGAATACTTATGGATAACGCCGTTAAATACTGCGATGACGAGGGCGAGATAACCGTTACTCTTCGCCGTGGCAGACGTACTGTTTTAACTGTGGAAAATACCTACGTTGACGTCGATTTCCTTGAACTCAACAAGCTCTTCGACCGTTTCTACCGAGCTGACAAGGCTCGTACCTTTAAGGGCGGATACGGTATCGGTCTTTCTATGGCGAAGGCTATCGTCGAAAAGCATAAAGGTGAAATTTCGGTATATAAAAAAGACCATTCAATAATAGGTTTTAAGGTTATTTTCAATCAGTAAAAATTCACATACCTTTCACTCTTTTCTTTAGCGTAACTTTAGGTGAGAGGGGTAGTATATGAAGCATAAATCTAACGGAGGATTCTAACAAATGTACATTATCAAAAATGCATTTCGGTGCATTAGCAGATCTAAAGGAAGAAACATTCTTATTGGAATAATTGCGCTCGTTATCGCTGTTTCCGCTTGTATCGGTCTTTCTATAAGACAAGCTGCGGAAAGCGCAAAGACAAGTGCGCTTGAGGGTATGAGCGTTACTGCAACCATATCATACGACCGTGGCTCTATGATGCAGCAAA
Organism: Clostridia bacterium; assembly: GCA_017547655.1. Lineage (GTDB taxonomy): Bacteria > Bacillota > Clostridia > Oscillospirales > CAG-272 > RGIG1995. The sequence continues at coordinate 2,209 of JAFYPF010000021.1, read as the reverse complement.
TGGGCGGCGGCGGACGTGGTCAAGGCGGTGGCGGCGGATTCAGCTTTGACAGAAACCAATTTGCCGATATGATGGGTAAGTCTTCTTCTCTTACTCTTGATGAATATAAAAAATATGCAGAGGCGGAGAGTGTGCAAGATTTCTACTATACACTTACCGCATACTTTAACGGCAGCGACGATTTTCAACCCGTAAGCGACGAGACGGAGGAAGAAACCGAAGAGGACTCTTCCGAAAGCTTGGAATCGGGACGTCCCTCGGGTTTCCCCGGCGGTATGATGATGGGGGGAGGTATGTTCTCTTCGGGTGATTTTACCGTTGTTGGATACAGCAGTGACAGCTCAATGCTTGATTTTATAAACGGTACGGCTTATATTCTTGAGGGCGGTACGATGTTTGAAGAGGGAACTACCGAATACGTATGCGTTATTTCCGAAGAACTTGCTTTATATAACGGACTTGATATTGACGATGCGATTGTAATAACCAATCCGTCTCTTGAAAGCGAAACTTATACTTTGACGATCTCGGGTATCTATTCGAGCTCGGAAACAAACGACTTTTCAATGTCGATGTTCGGTAAAAGCCAAGATCCCGCAAACAAAATATACGTGAGCGCAAATGCGTTACAGCTTATACTCGATGCGTCCGAGGACGCTTCTACTACAATTACAGACGAGGATACAGGCAGAGAGTCCCAAAGCAAAATAACGGGTACTCTTTCGGCTACGTATTCGTTTGCCGATACCGATGACTACTATAAATTCGAAGACGAGGCTCGTGCGCTCGGTCTTGGTGAAGCATATACTATTTCGTCTTCCGATATTTCGTCATTCGAAAACAGCCTTGCCCCCCTTAAGACGTTAAGCACTATGGCGGGTTGGTTCTTGATTGTTATTCTTGTAATCGGCGGTATCATTCTTGTTGTACTCAATATCTTCAACGTTAGAGAGCGCAAATACGAGGTTGGCGTATTGACTGCGATGGGTATGAAAAAGTGGAAAGTTGCGTTGCAGTTTATGTGCGAAATACTTGTTGTAACTATGATTGCCGTTATGATAGGCGCAGTTGTCGGCGCAGTAAGCTCGGTGCCCGTTACCAACGCTCTGTTGGCAGGTCAGGTTGAAAGCCAAAATTCACAGCAGTCGCAGGTTGACCAGTCGTTCGGTCGTCCCGGTAATATGGGAGGCGGTTTCCCGTTCGGTGATATGGGCGGAGGTATGCCCTCTAATATGCCCTCTGATAAACCTGAAGATATAGGAGGCGGAAAAAATCCCTTTGAAAATATGTTTGGCGGCGCGGCTGATTATATTACAGAGGTCGATTCTGCAATGAATCTTACCGTTGTTTTCCAAATGCTCGGCGTCGGTCTCTTGTTAACCTTGGTTGCAAGTGCCGCTTCGGTAACCTTTATTATGCGATACGATCCTCTCAAGATCCTCGCAAACAGAGATTAAGAAAGGAGTGTGTTTTACTATGTCAGTTCTGTCTCTTAAAAATATCAGCTTCTCATACGGAAGAACGCCCGTACTGAAAGACCTTTCATACGAGTTCGAAAAGGGCAAAATGTACTGCATCGTCGGTAAGTCGGGCGCGGGTAAAACTACCTTGCTTTCACTTCTTTCGGGACTTGCTTCGCCAAGGTCGGGCGAGATTCTCTACGATGGTAAAAATATCGCAAAGATAGATAAATATACATTCCGCTCAAAGTTTATCGGCGTTGTATTCCAGAGCTTTAATTTGATAACAAAATATACCGCGCTCGAAAACGTTGTTCTTTCTATGGACGTTGCGGGGTATAAGACTAAAAATAAAAAGCAACGCGCTATGGAACTTCTGACAAGTGTCGGACTCGATGAAGACGAGGCTAACCGCAGAGTTCTTAAACTCTCGGGCGGTCAGCAGCAGAGAGTCGCTATTGCCAGAGCGCTTTCGTATAACCCCGATATTATCCTTGCCGACGAGCCTACGGGTAACCTCGACAAAGATACGCAGAAAGAAATAATGGATATTTTCCGTGAGCTTGCAACGCAGGGTAAATGCGTTATTCTCGTAAGCCATTCGCCCGATGTTGCGGATATGTGCGACGAGTGTTACGAGCTTACGAAAATCTCAAAGAAAAAATAATTATGCTTATATTTGCTGTGTTAGTATGGCATAATATACATTAACTCCTTAACTTAAATGCAAAAAACAAGGCCGAGTAATT
>JAFYPF010000020.1 GCA_017547655.1 Clostridia bacterium | reverse complement strand
TATTTATTTTCTTCAATATAGTTTGTGATTTTGCGTACTGTTCGAAGCTCAATCACATCTTCGTCGGGAACGGATATGCCGAACATATCCTCAAACGTCATTACCATATCAACGGCGTCAAGTGAGTCTGCTCCGTATACCTCCATAATATCTCCGTCAAGCTCAATTTCATCTGCCGATATGCCGAGTTGTTCCGCAATTACCTTTTTTATTTGTTCTACCATATATTCTGCACCTTTATAGAAAAATTTAACATTAGTATTATACTATACACATTTTCTTTTTTCAAGTCCTTTGGGGAAGAATTTAAAAAAGCAAAGCGGGGAATTGAGATTATATGATAGTGGAGATTGTTTGTGCGAATTTCATTGTTTTTTACGGGGCGTCGAGGACGTCGCCCCCTACAAATTATCTATCTATGTTTGCACAGACCAAAAGGCTCCACTGTGTAAGGGGAGCTGTCGAGCGTATGCGAGACTGAGGGGTTGTTCTAACGTAATTCTTATACTTTACAATCCCTCCGTCACGGCAAAGCCGTGCCACCTACCTTTACACAAGGGAGGCTGTGTTAGTAAGTACAAACCCGTTATTAAAAGGTTCTTTGCCGACTTTCTTTCGCAAGAACGGGAGGAGCGCGCGGGGTCCTCAAGGCTAAGAATTGAGCCTTGGGGTTCCGAGCTTGCCCCCTCCCCTACCTATCCAATAATGTTTGTGCAAACAACCAATAGCGGTCATCCTGAGCGGAGGCGGGTTTCCCGCCGTAGTCGAAGGATCTCATTATCTCTACGCAATAATCACGGGATTCCTCGATTCCGCCCCTGATGGTGCTTCACTCGGAATGACTCTCTTAATATTGTTCGCACAGACCAAAGAGGCAAGGTTCTTTGCCTACTTTCTTCCTTAAAGAAAGTAGGTGCCAAGCTTTCTTCCTTAAAGAAAGCGGGGGGGGAATAAAAAAAGGCGGAATATTTAATCCGCCTTTTAATGTTTATTTATTATATAACGTTTACTTTATATACGCCGTCGAGCGCTGCTGCTTTTGCAACTGCGTCGTTGTTAGGTTCGTCTGTATCTACTATCGTATATGCAACGTTACCTCTTGACTTTGTTACAAAGTCGCCCTTAAAGAGTGTTGTAAGTGTCGAGAAAATACCGTCTGCATCTGCGTGGAGAACGCATACTCTGTTCGCACGGTTTCTGGGAGCAGAAACTGCGGGATAGTTTACGCTGTTTTTAATATTACCGTTCTCGAGGTAGTCGATAAGCTCTTTTGCTGCCATAACAGCGCAGTTATCTTCAGCCTCTTCGGTAGATGCGCCGAGGTGGGGAATAGCTACTATACCCTTAACGCCTACAGTCTCTTCTGTCGGGAAGTCTGTTACGTATGATGCAACCTTGCCGCTTTCAAGCGCAGCCTTGAGGTCGTCTGTATTAACGAGGTCTGCTCTTGCGAGGTTAAGAATTCTTACGCCGTCTTTCATTATGCCGAAAGACTTTTCGTTGAGGAATCCTTTCGTTTCTGCCGTTGCGGGAACGTGTACGCTTATGTAATCGGAATTCTTAAATACGTCTTCGAAAGTTGCAACTCTCTTAACGTTTGAATTGATATTCCAAGCCGCTTCAACGCTGAGGTAGGGATCGCAACCGATAACGTTCATACCGAGGCTTTCAGCCGCATTTGCGAGCATACCGCCAATTGCGCCGAGACCAATTATACCGAGTGTCTTGCCTGTGATTTCAACACCGCCAAACTTCGACTTGCCTTTTTCGACCTGCTTTGCGATGTTTTCAGTACCTACAAGGCTGTTCGCCCATTCGATACCGCCTACAATATCACGTGATGCAAGCATAAGCGCGCATACTGCAAGTTCCTTTACCGCATTTGCATTAGCGCCTGGGGTATTGAAAACAACTATACCTTGTTCTGCGCATCTATCGAGCGGAATGTTGTTTACACCCGCACCCGCTCTTGCAATAGCTTTGAGGTTAGTGCCGAATTCCATCTCGTGCATAACCGCAGAACGTACCATTATCGCATCGGGATTTTCTATAGTCTCTTCAACGGCATATTCAGCCTTGTCAAAAAGGTCGGTGCCGCAAGGAGCTATCTTGTTTAATAACTGAATATTCTTCATATTGATTCACCTTATTTAATATTTTAGCCTTTGGGGTTGTTCTTTGCAAATTCTTTCATAAATTCAACGAGGTCTGCTACACCCTCATAGGGCATTGCGTTATAAATAGAAGCGCGCATACCGCCTACCGAACGGTGTCCCTTTATGTTTTTGAAGCCTTTTGCGTCAGCTTCTTTCGCAAACTTCTTGTCGAGGTCAGCATCGCCTGTTACAAACGTAACGTTCATCATAGAACGGCTCTGTTTTTCAACGGGTGCTATGTAGTAATCTTGAGAATCGAGGTAGTCATAAAGAACCTTTGCTTTCTTAACGTTCTTTTCTTTCATAACCTCAAGTCCGCCCATGTCCTTTATCCATTCAAGCACGAGTTTGCATACGTAAATAGAATAGCAGGGAGGTGTGTTATACATAGAATCGTTGTCAGCAATAATCTTGTAGTTGAGCATTACAGGAGTAATGTCTCTTTCTTTGCCGAGAAGGTCCTCGCGGATAATTGCAACGGTAAGTCCTGCGGGAGCCATGTTCTTCTGCGCACCTGCATAAATCATACCGAACTTGCTTACGTCAATCGGCTCGGAGAGTATGCATGATGACATATCCGCAACCAAGGGAATGTCACCTGTATCGGGAATGTAATAGTATTTTGTTCCGTAAATTGTATTGTTGAAGCATACGTGTACGTAATCGGCATCGGGGCGAATATCTTCTTTCTTGAATACGGGAATATAAGAATTGTTCTTATCTTCCGAAGACGCTACGCATACAACGTCACCGTATTTCTTTGCTTCCTGATATGCTTTCTTGGAGAACTGACCTGATACAACATAGTCAGCCTTGCCCGAGCCTGTCATAAGGTTGAGAGGAACGGCAGAGAACTGTGTGGATGCACCGCCCTGCATAAACAAAACCTTATAGTTTTCGGGTATATTCATAACTTCACGCAGGAGTGATTCTGTACCTGCGATAATCTCTTCGTATACGGGGGAGCGGTGGCTCATCTCCATAACTGACATGCCTGATTCGCCGTAACATACCATTTCGTTTGCGCACTTTTCGAGTACGGGCATAGGCAACATGGACGGCCCTGCAGAAAAATTGTAAACTCTTTTCATTTTCTTAAAAACACTCCTTGTTAAAATAATAAAATCAAATTTAATTATATACCTCTTTTTCGGTAGTGTCAATACTTATATAGTATTTTTTATCGGCAAATACTATAATGAAATATAGAAAAATGTGATAAGGGTTATTTGTTTACACATTGTTATGTTTTAGGGCGGTAAACCCGAGTATAATAAACTTTATATAAAAATCCGGTCATTCCTTTTCGAAGTTGAAGGATTTCATTATTCCTACACAATAATAACGGGATTCCTCGACTTCGAAAAGGAATGACTCTCTTAATGTTGTTTGCACAAACCAAGAGAGGCAAGGTTCTTTGCAGAACGGGGCGCCGAGGACGTCGCCCCCTACAATATACCAATAATGTTTGTGCAAACGATATTAAACGGCAGAAACCGAGAAGCAAGGTTCTTTGCAGAACGGGGCGCCGAGGACGTCGCCCCCTACAATATACCAATAATGTTTGTGCAAACGATATTAAGCGGCAGAAACCGAGAATCAAGGTTCTTTGCAGAACGGGGCGCCGAGGACGTCGCCCCCTACAATAATACCAATAATGTTTGTGCAAACGATATTAAGCGGCAGAAACCGAGAATCAAGGTTCTTTGCCAAGCTTTCTTCCTTAAAGAAAGCGGGGTTCTTTGCCTACTTTCTTCTTTAAAGAAAGTAGGTTAGCCTATTATATTGGCGAGGCTGTGTGTGATATGGCTTATGGTATTGAGTGTACGTGCGGTGCTTTTCTGCATCTTTGATTTAGGTTTCTTCGTAGTAGTAAGTGCTAATCCTACTGCTGTTATGGCAACTGTTCCTGCAATTACCCCCGATGCAATCTTCATAGTTTTATTTGACATAGCGTTCTTTTGCATAATTTTACTCCTTTTTTATAAAAAACATTGTAGGAGTAGTGTTTGTTTTTCTGTTGATAAATATGCAAAAAAATAAAAATTGGGATATAGGTGATTTTTTAACCTATATCCCAATAATATTAGCCTTTATAGTTAATTATGAAGTGTTGGGGAAGACCGTCGTTCCAGAATACGTCTGCTTCGCCTGCAATAAGGGGCTTAATGTATTCGAGACAAGCATCTGTTACGTCGTTGCCCTCTGCGTTAATAAATTCAGAGGGGACTTCTTTAACCTGATTTGCGATTTTTTCAATATCGGCATAGGTGGGTTCAACGGTGTAGGGAGTATTGGAGGTACGGGTAAAGCACATCATCTTTCCTGTTACACCTGCAGTTGCGTTCTTAACTGCAGCTGCGCCAACCACAAGTGATTCTTCGATATCAGCCTTTGAAGAACAATGAGAAGCGCATCTTTGGAGGAGGTTAAGTTCAATTGAACGAACCTTGCAACCAATTTTTTCTTTTACGAGAAGCTCGAGGCACTTGCCTGTTCCAGAGAGGTACTTATGACCGAACACGTCGGTAGCGCCACTCTGTGTTGACTCGCCAACGTACTTGCCGTCAGCGCCTCTGATACCTTCGGATACTGCAATTACAACGTTCGGATGCTTTTCAAGAGCTTTCTTTACGTCTTCAATAAATTTATCTGTATCAAAATCTCTTTCAGGGAGATAGATATAGTCAGGACCTGTTCCGTTAATTATACGGGGAAGACCTGCGGCAACTGTGAGCCAACCTGCGTCTCTGCCCATAATCTCAACAATCGTAACTGCCTTAACCGTATATACTGCGCAGTCGCGAATAATTTCCTGCATAGAAGTTGCTATATATTTAGCAGCAGAGCCGTAACCGGGGGTGTGGTCTGTTCCGACAACGTCGTTGTCGATTGTCTTCGGAACGCCCATAACCTTGATTTCATAATCGTGAGCTGCAGCATAAGCCGAAACCTTTGCAACGGTATCCATAGAGTCGTTACCGCCGATATAGAAGAAATAACGGATATTGTTTGCCTTAAAGAAGTTGAAAAGTTTTTCATAAACTGCATCGTCTTCGCCCATTTTGGGAAGCTTACGTCTGCAAGAGCCAAGGGCTGCTGCGGGAGTAGATGCCAAAAGCTTCAAATCCGTTTCTGTCTTAAAAACTTCGTTGAGGTTGGTAATTCTGCTTTCAAGCATACCCTCAACGCCGTTGTGTGCGCCGTAAATAACATCAATAGCTTCAGAATCAAACGCGCCCTTGATAACACCTGCCAAAGTTGCGTTAATAGCGGCAGTAGGGCCGCCCGACTGACCTACTATAGCATTTCCTTTTAACATATTCTTTATGTCCTTTCGATTTTTATTGCAATATTATTATTCCCCAAAAAAGTTACTATGTTCATTGTAACATAATTCTGTGAAAAATCAAGATGTAACGTATATATTTATATCTTTTGCGAGTTTTTTTATTTTTGGCATTGGTGATATAACTTGTTGATTTTTCGAAAACAAAAAAGGGTAGTGATTTCTTTTATATGACAATATATTATTTTGTGAAGTATTGAAAAAAGCAATCATATATGATACTATATGTTTGAATTAAAATAAAGCGGAGATGTGTGATGGATATACGTAACAAAATTAAAGGAATAAAGCTGTTTTTGTTTGATATGGACGGTACGCTTTATCTTGGGGATAGACTTTATGAGTTTACGCCGAGTCTTTTGCAGACTATCAAGGATAAAGGCGGAAGATATTTGTTTATGACAAACAATTCTTCCAAAAGCGTAAAGGCGTATATAGAAAAGCTGTCAAAGCTCGGTATTAAAGCCGAGTACGACGATTTTATAACCTCGTCACAGGCAACTGCATATTATCTAAAGAAGCATTATACGGACAGTGTTCTTTACGTGTGCGGTACGGAATCTTTGAAAACAGAGCTGAAAGAGAACGGCTTTGTTGTTACCGATGACGTAAACAAGACCGATTGTATTGTTATGGGCTTTGATACGGAGCTTAATTTCCAAAAACTGCACGACGTTTCCTTTATGCTTTGTACAAGAAAAGATATACCGTATATTGCAACTAATCCCGATTACGTTTGTCCGACAGAGTTCGGAAGTGTTCCCGACTGCGGAAGCGTTTGCGATATGCTTTATAACGTCTCGGGGCGCAGACCTGTCTTTATAGGTAAACCCGAACCTTTGATGCCCATACTTGCTATGGAAAAGGCGGGGGCTGAAAAAAATGAAACGGCGGTTATTGGTGATAGAATCTATACCGATATAAAAAGCGGTCTCAATGCGGGGGCTTTGACTATACTTGTTATGAGTGGGGAAACCACCAAAGAAATTTTGAAAAGGTCGGCGGAAAAGCCCGATATTGTTATGGAAGATGCGGGAGAAATACTTGAAATCTTGCAGAAATAAAAATGGAGTAGATTCTTATGATTCGTAAGCCTATTACGGTTGATTTTGAGAAATATCCCGACGTGCTTTTGCCATATTTTAACGGCGCTGATACTTACGACAGCAGTTGTTCGCCCTTTGCAAAAGTTGTTTTTATTGATAAAAACGAGGGTTTCTATTTGAAGATGGCTGAAAAGGGGACTTTGAAAAGAGAAGCCGATATGATTAGCTTTTTCGCTTCAAAGGGGTTGTCAAAAAACGTTGTTGAATATATTTCTGCCGACAGGGATTATATGCTGACAGAAAGGGTTCTCGGCGAAGACTGTACATATTATAAATACATAGATGAGCCGAAAAGGTTGTGCGATACCATTGCAGTGCTTTTGCGCCAACTGCACGAAACCGATTTTTCGGGTTGTCCGATTCAAAATCATACGAAGCTTTATTTTGATACGGTTGATGAAAACTATAAAGCGGGGGTGTTTGATTCGTCGTATATCGATGAATCCCTAAAGCGCCTTAACGCAGACGATGCATATAAATATCTGCGCGAAAGAAAAGATGCTTTTGAAAATAACGTGTTGCTTCACGGCGATTACTGTTTGCCTAATATTATGCTCGATGATTTTAAGTTCAGCGGGTTTATTGATGTTGGTAACGGCGGTGTGGGCGATAGGCATATCGACTTGTTTTGGGGCGCTTGGACTTTGAATTTTAATTTGAAAACCGATATTTACCGAGAAAGATTTTTTGATGCATACGGTAGAGATAAGGTAGACAATGAAAAGATACGCTTGGTTAGTGTTATAGAATGTTTTGGGTGAGGTATTGTTTATGAAACTTAAAGTAATCAGTTTTAATATCAGATGCGCAAATGACCCTGACGGTCATTCTATTGCCGAAAGAGGTCCAAGGTTATATAAGATTATTACGCCTTATAATCCCGACGTTATCGGTGTGCAGGAATTCCGTGATGCGTGGCAGGAGCAGTTTGATAAATACTTCTTGGACGAATATGAGTTCTATCGCGTACGCAGAGATGATATGCAGGGCGGAGAATCCGTACCGATACTTTGGAAAAAGGGCTGTTTTGACTGCTTGGAAAAGGGTACGTTTTGGCTTTCCGATACCCCCGAGGTTATGTCGGGCGGCTGGGACGAAAAATACCACAAGAACAGAATTTGCTCTTATGTTATTCTGCGTGATAAGAGGTTGGGAAAAGAGTTTGCATTTATGAATACCCATTTTGGCTTCGGAGATAACGGTCAGGTTGCAAGTGCGAAGCTTATATACGAATACAGCAAGAAAATATCCGACTATCCTACCTTTGTAACGGGCGATTTTAATATGGTTTCGGATGATGCGGGTTATGCCGAAATGGTAAAGCATTTCGTTGACGTAAATGAAGTTACTACAAAAGAAGAGGGAACTACCTACCACGGATATGCCCCCGAAAAACACCCGAATTCACATATAGACTTTTGCTTTGTTGACGATATGGTTAAACCCATAACTCAAAAGATAATGAAAGAAATGGTCGACGGGAAATATCCCTCCGACCATTATGGACTCTTTATTGAGCTCGGAATCTAAAGGGAGGAAAGTATGAATAATAGAAAATATCCAACAAGTTTATTTGTTATTGGATTTATAACTAACATAGTGTTTCATTTCTTTTGGCTTTTTGTTCCCAGTATTACCTTGTTGATTATAGGATTATTTTCTAAAACCTGCTTGAATATTGGCTCGGCTCTTTTGTTTTTAGATATTATACTTTCTTTGATAGAACAAATCAGAATTCGTCAAACCTGTCTAAAAGAAAGCGACAATCCCGATTTTAAAGAATTACAAGATGCGTTGTCAAAAGACGGAAATTGGGTAGAAAATATCGGTGAATTAGTAGAACGAAAAAGAGCCGATTCGCAAAACGAAAATAGAGATGACAATGAAAATGAAGATAAATAAACAATCCCCCGACAGATTTTGAAGTTTGTCGGGGGGATTCTATTTGATAAATTGGATTTTTACCTATATATAAAACAAGAAAACTGATGTTATTAAAAGCAAAGCAAAAACAACCATAGCAATAATACAAATATATCGCAAAGTTTTCTGTTGCAACAGTTTCTTACTAATCATTGACAGTATTAATCCCAAAACGGACACAGCAAATAAGCCAATTCCGTATCCCCAACCAATACCCAAATAATCAATTCCGCTTGCGCTTGGATCATTGGCAAGTTTATTCAAAATATGGTTGATGTCAACGATGCTACAGACACAGAACACTATCGATGTAATGAGGACAAGGCACGATATAACAAACAGAATCATAGAGAGTTTTCTTTTCATAAATTTGCACTCCTTCGTTAAATTCCAATTTATCTGTTTAATTTATTGCCGGTTTCGCCTTTGTTTAACAAATTCATCGTGGTAAGACTATACCACTATTCTTTCGAGTATAATTTGTCATAATACCAGTGTATCGGGTTTTCGTATATGTATTTGCATATTTCGTAGTAATCATCACGATTACGAACGATGTGGTCAAAAAATGACCGCTGGAAAATCTTATCCCCCGCTGTGCCTCGATATTTATTGATTTCTTTTGTGGCTTGATATTTTAGCCAACCAATTACCGTATCCGCCGTAGGGGAGGGGTTCCCCCTCCCGTCATCCTTCGCAATAGACAATATTATATGGATATGGTTTGGCATAATAACATAACAATCTACAGATGCTTCCGGGTATTTTTCCGGTATCTTTTGAATACATCCGTATACGATTTCTCCGTAAGGCGATAATTGCGGGAGGGGAGACCCCTCCCCTACAATTGTTGATAGGGTGTTTTTTCTATTTTGAGTACATATTGTTAAAAAATAAGCACCTGTTTTGCTGTAATCAAAGCCCTTTAATCGAAGAGATTTTCTTTTGTGGAGAGCTTTTTCGTTTTCCATATTCATCACCTACCCCATTATACTACAAATCGGCAGAGAAAGCAATTACTCTGCCGAAATATGTAAACCTTATTATGAGAATCACATAACGTGTTTCTTTTTTTACTTTTCTTTCACAAAGCCTTGAAGAAATCCTTTTGAGTCGGCGGAACAGATGTCTCCGCCGATAACTTTGTTTCTGTATATAAGCACGTTTGCATATACTCTGCCCTCGTATTCGGGATAGTTCGTTACCTCGTAGGTGTATCGCATAACGTCTTTGCCTTTATATTTTGCAAGGTCAAGTCCCATTTGACGCTGAAACTCGTTGTAGCTTAACAGTATTTTGTCAAACTCCTTCGGTATTGTAACCTTTTGTTCGTCGACTGGTGTTTCCGATACCGTCCAACCAAACTGTTCGAGAAAATCAACTCTGTCGTCGTTGGTTTTTATTTTACTGAAATTAACGTTAGCCGTTTCGGTGTAGAGCGTATTCACAACCGACGGCTCGTATGTCGGTATAAATGCGATAAGCACGAGCAGAGCAATAACAGAAAGGGCAACTATCGAAAAAAACTGCAAGGTCTGCGCTTTTATCGAATATACGAAAAGCTTTTTATTGTTTGTCATATTTGTGGTCCTCCGAAATGTATTTGTTTTGGTAAAAATATATGATAATACTGCTTGAAATATGTTATTTAAAAAATTTGAAATACCTATTGACAAAAGTGTTGGGTTGTGGTAATATATTTAGGCACGATAAATGCGGGTGTTGTTCAATGGTAGAATTCCAGCCTTCCAAGCTGGCTGCGTGGGTTCGATTCCCATCACCCGCTCCATGTAAAAAGCCTCTTTTGTCTACTGGACAAAAGAGGCTTTTTACAATGATATCCGTTCCTGTTGGAACGGGTGATATAGCTGACGCTATGATATCTGCTTCGCAGATGATATACGCTTCGCGTATGAAGGAACGGATATTATATCATGCTTGCCGCAGGCAAGTATATCATACGGAAATGCCGTATATCATATCGCGACAGCGATATATCATTGAAAAATGCAATAATTTATGATATAATTCCAATGAAAGAAGGTGCATTTATGTCCGAAAACAAATTACTTGACTTGTCTTTTGAATTTGCAGTTGCTATCGTAAATCTTGTTGACGGTGTAACTGCGCCCAAAAGTTCTTATATGACCGATCAACTCGCACGAGCAGGCACATCGGTTGGCGCCAATATTCATGAAGCGCAATACGCACAAAGTAAGAGAGATTTTGTTGCAAAGTTGGAAATCGCTTTGAAAGAATCTAATGAAACAAGTTATTGGTTAAAGCTGATGTATGAAACCAAAAGAATCGATATCACCACATATCAATACACAGAGAAACTTTGTGGCAATATTCGCAGACTGCTGATCGCATCCTGCAGAACAGCAAAGGAGAATACCAAGTGATACATATTGAGAACTGGATGGAAAACTTTATCGCCAAGCTGAATGAAACCTTTGAAAATCGTGTATGGTTTGTTGGTTTGCAAGGTAGCTACGGTCGCGGAGAAGCAACGGAATCAAGCGATATTGATGTTGTTGTCATTTTGGATAAATTGGTTGTTGAGGATATTAAATCATATAGTGCAATGTTGGATACTCTTCCCAACCGGGAACTGATTTGCGGTTTTCTTTCAGGAAAGGATGAGATTTTTCGTTGGGAGCCGTCCGATCTGTTCCAGTTTTGTTATGATACTACACCGATCAAAGGGAGTCTTGACGAGGTATTAGCACTTGTGGATGAAACTGCCGTGGATCGAGCGATTAAAATCGGCACCTGCAACATATACCACGGATGCGTTCATAATATGCTCCACGAAAAGAGTGAGGATATTTTGCGTGGACTGTATAAATCTGCCTCTTTCGTTGTTCAGGCAATTGCTTTTAAGCAGACAGGGAAATATATTAAACATCAAAAGGATTTACTGCCTATCGTTTCATCTGATGAGCAAGCCATTATCGAAACATTTGTTAATTACAAGAACGGCATGACAGCCGATTTTGAAAAAGCCTCACAAGTTTTATTTTCGTGGTCAAAAGAGTGGATCACGAAGCACGAATGATATGGTGTACTTTTGGCGTTTTTTCCCTTTCTATAAGGGCGGATATATACTTTTACGACTTCTCTTACAATTAAAAAGAGAATCATTCCGTAAGGTTTGGTTCTCTT
>JAFYPF010000019.1 GCA_017547655.1 Clostridia bacterium | reverse complement strand
CGGGATCTTGAGCATAAACAGTAGCTTTGTTATTCCACCAAGACTGTTTGCCCTGAACGTAAGCTTCGATAACAACTTTAGCATCCATAGCGGCAGCTGCGTATTCAGCGTATGTCATAACGCCTTCGGACTTAACTGCAGGGTCGAATTTGTTTTCATTTTCTTTTGTGTCAGCAACGGTTTCGTTTGTTGTTTCATCTTCTCCGTTGTTGTTTTCGGTAGTAGCGCAGCTTGCGAGAGCAACTACTGCAAGAACAACTACCACTAAAAGTACGAGAAACTTTTTCATTTTTCAAATCTCCTTTTTAATGTGTTGGGAAAAAAATTTTCATACAAGTATCATTATATAGAATTGGAACGAAATGTCAAGAATAATTAATTATTTTCTTGATTTTTTCCAATTATACAGTGCAGAAAAAACTAAAATTATCCAAATTATACCAAGAGTTGAGAGGAGTGCTACGGAAACTTTTGGAAGAGGGCCTTCGGTGATATCTTTTGTAATATCAATATTTTCCGAATCTTCGGTGTCTGTAATAATTTTTCCGCCGAAAGTATTAAGCTTATACAGCGAGATAAGGTCACTGTACATGGTTTTCATAAATGTATCGTCAATAGTTTCTTTACGTCGGGTTGATTTCGTTACGTTTTCAATTAGCTGTCCGGCAACGTTGCGGAGGGAAGCCGAGCCGTTAAATACGGGTGTAACAAATGTATTATCCACGTTATCCATTAAAAGCTGTGAAGCTTTTATTTTTATGTCATAGTAAAGCTGATTATCTTCACCTATGCGCGAAATATAGTCTTTATATTCGTCGGAGTTTTGAGCTTTCGAGGTTACGGGAACGTATCCTTCTGTTTGTGAATAAGCAATTTGCACCTCGTTAGTAAGCATAAACTGGCAGAACAGCCACGATGCTAAAACAATCTGCGGGTCCTCTTTATTGAATATACATATTGAGGGCCCTTGTGAAATCATTTTCGGTTTTTCGGTGTCATACTGCGGAATAGGCATTACGACGGTTTCGAATTTAACTATTCTGTCTTCGCTGATGTCTACCAAGGGAGCTTCTGTACCCATCCACGTTGCGCCTGCTGTCGAGTCAATGGCAAAAATACATTGACCTGCATTCAGCGAGTTTGCGGGATAGCCTGAAATCTTAAACGTGGAAAATGCGCCGGATTCGGTGTGTTTTGAAACGTTATACAAAATCTTTTCGGTTTCTTTGTTGAAGATAAGAATGTCGCCGTTGGCATTTGAGTAACCTGCGCCGAGCTGTTCGAGCATACTTATCATCATATTGTCGGTCGACTTATAAATAAACGGAATCAAAACGCTTTGACCGTTTACAATATAGTTTCCATCAGCATCTTTTTTTGTTGCCGCTTCAGATACTTCCCAAATAAAATCCCAGGTCATAACCTTGGGGAGTGTGAAGCCAAGCTTTTCAACAAACGTTTTATTTACGTAACAAGCTTCCGTTGAACGCATATAGGGCAAAGCATAATAGCTGCCGTTTAATATACATTCGTCAAGAAAACGGGTAATAATTTCTTGTTTTTCGGGACCGTCAAATTTAAGGCTTGTACCGCCGAGACCGTATTTTTCGTCATCAATTAAACCGTCGAGGGGAATTACGGTATCTTTACCTGTCAAATAGGTTGCTATGTGGTCGGGGTAGGTTATACAAATATTCGGTGTCGTATCGGTTGCAATATTTGTAATAACGTCGTTGTATATTCTCGAATAGTCATTGTAAAGACGAAGTTTTATTTTTATGTTGGGGTAAAGCGCTTCAAAATCTTTGATAGCTTTTGAATATATCTCTGTTTGAGTTATATTTGTATCGTTTTTTGCCCAAAAAGTAAGCTCGTATTGCTTTGACTCGTCGAATGAATCGGGAAGCTTGTATAAATTCTTCTTTTCGGTGTCTGAAGATAAATTTTCTTCGTTTTCATCAGGCTGTTCGAGAGATGTGTTTTTTGAAGCCAAACTGCCGTGGCACGATGTGCAAAGCGGGAGTGTAAGCAGTAAAACGAGTAGTAAACAAAGCAATTTTTTCATTATCCTTTTGTACCCCCTCTCGCGACGCCTTCCATAATCTTTTTGCGGAATATAACGAACAATACTATAAGAGGAACGGAGATAACGACAACTGCCGCCATCATACGGGGAATGTTATCTCTGCCAAAGCCGTTTTCTCGTATTTCCTGTATACCGTTTGATACGAGGTAATACGCTTGTTCGTCTGTGATAAGTCTTGGCCATACGTAAGAGTTCCAACATTCGATAACCTTTAATATCGTTATGGTTATAATCGTGGGTTTGCAAATGGGAATCATAACCTTCCACATATATTTCCAGTCGCTCGTGCCGTCAACCTTTGCTGCATAATACAATTCATCGGGAATCTGCGAAAAGTTTTCTTTCAATAGATATACGTAGAATACCGACATAACCGATGGGAGAATAAGACCTGCAAGGGTGTTACGCATATTAAGGTTGGTAACTGTGGTAAAGTTTGTAATGATAACCAATTCGTTAGGGATCATCATAAGCGAGAGTATAAGTGTAAATACTATGTTTTTTCCCTTAAAATTCATTCTTGCAAAGGCAAAGGCTGCAGGAATAACAATGCAGAGCATAATTGCCGTTGTCGCAAGTGTGAAAATAAGAGTGTTTAAAAAGTATTGTCCGAGAGGAACGGATGTAAACGCTTCCGTATAGTTTTCAAATGCAGGTGAGGTTACAAAAAACTGCGGTACGGTTTCGGAGCTGTATGCGCTGTAGCTTTTTAGTGAAGTAAGTATCATCCAGTAAAAAGGGAATAGTACGGCTATCGCCCAAATGGTAAGCATTATATAAGTGAATACATTTACCGTATTTTTGCGCAGCTTTGCGTTTTTTTCAATTTTTTCATATTGAATACTGTTGTTCATACTATCACCTCAATAATGAACGTGCTTTTTGCTTATTATGAGATTTATGCACGTAATGGTAAGGACGATAACAAAAAGTATAATAGCCGCTGCCGATGCGTAAGACGGGTATCCGCCGCCGTCGCTGTAGAGCATATCATATACGTAGCCGACTATTGTATTCATTTCTGCGGAGTTAAGGTCAAGACCGAACAGAGCTACAGCATCGCTGTAAGCCTTAAAAGCGCCGATAAATCCGGTTATTATGAGATAGAACAACATAGGCGAAATCATAGGAAGCGTTATTTTTTTGAATATTCTGAAGTTTGAAGCGCCGTCAAGTTTTGCCGCATTATAGTAATCTTGTTTTACTGATGCCAACGCACTTGTAAGAATAAGTATCTTAAAGGGCATAACTACCCAAATAGTGTATAGGCACAGAACAAACATTTTTGCCCAATAAGGACCGCCGAGAAAGTCGATAGATTGACCCCCAAACCAATTTATAACGGTGTTAACCAATCCCTCGTGCTGCGGAGCTTTTTGGAAGAGTATCATAAATACAAGACCGACAGCCAGAGTATTTGTTACATAGGGAAGAAAATATATCGTCTGAAAAAGATTGCGAACAGCCTTTATTGAACTGAGCCCGAGGGAAATGAGGAGCGCAATTATCGTTGACAACGGAACCGTTATCGCAACTAAAATAAACGTGTTTTTCAAAGCTTGAAGAAAATATGCGTCGTGCAAAACGTAAGAGTAGTTGTAAATACCTACACCGTTATACGTTTGAGATGCAAAATTATAGCTTTCTTCAAAGGAGTATATAAAAACGTCAACGAGAGGATATACCATAAACACCGCAAGGAATATAAGTGCGGGAAGTAGGTATAGCCAAGCTTTTTTGTTTTGATTGTCCATAATATTTTCCCCTTTTTACTTTGCTGTGTAGTAAATTCTTTCGCCGCTTTGTTTGTCGAAGAGATATACTTTTGAGGGTTTGAGGTCAAATTTTACCGTTGGTTTTGATGTGTCAACGATGTTTTCTGCGCTGATTATCGCGCGTATGGCTTGTTCGGGAGCATTGTCGTGAGTGATAACTACACTTATGTCTCGGCCCATAACTTCGACGCCGTTAAGTTTACATTCGAACGTTCCGTTCTCGTTTAATGCGTAGCCCTCGGGGCGTATTGCAACGGTAAATTCTTTGTTTTCTTTAACGTTGACATCGAAAATACAGTCGTTTCCTATGTAGAGCTTACCGTTTTCCGTTCTTCCTTCGTATACTCCGATAGGGGGAGTACCGAGAAATTTTGCAACAAAGAGGTTAACAGGCTCGTCATATACGTCTTGGGGGTTTCCTATCTGCTGAATAATGCCGTCCTTCATAACCACTATCATATCGGATATGCTCATAGCTTCTTCTTGGTCGTGGGTTACAAATACGGTTGTAATTTTAGTTTCATTTTGTATGCGTTTAATTTCTTCTCTTGTCTGAAGACGAAGTCTTGCATCAAGGTTAGAAAGAGGCTCGTCGAGCAAAAGAACACGGGGCATCTTTACCAAAGCTCTTGCAATAGCTACACGTTGCTGCTGACCGCCCGAAAGTTCGGAGGGCTTTCTGTCAAGCAGACCGTCTATTTGTACGAGTTTGGCTATTTCCTCGGCTTTTTCATTCATTTGAGCTTTTGTAAGCTTTTCTTTGCCTTTTAGATTTTCGAGAGGGAAAGTAATATTCTGTTTTACGGTGAGATGCGGGTAGAGAGCATAATTTTGGAATACGAGTCCTACACCTCTTTTTTCGGGAGGAACTTTTGTTATATCATCGTCGCCGAAAAAGATTTTGCCCTCTGTGGGTTTTTGAAGACCGCTTATAAGATTAAGCGCAGTACTTTTTCCACAGCCCGATGGACCGAGAAGTCCTATAAGCTTACCGTCCGGGATTTCAAAAGAAAAATTGTTGACTGCAATAACGTCAGCCTTTTCTTTCTTATTTCTTGAGGGGAATTTTTTAGTTACGTTTTGTAATACTACCTTCATTTCTCATCATTCCTTTTTAGTAAAGTGTATATTCAAAGTGGTGTTTTATTCAAACAGCTTGTCCCAGTCAAAAAGCTCTCCCGGATCGCTTTTGTTGGAATTATATTCATCGTGTCCGATAATATGTTCTCTGTCGTAGGGGATTGAATATCTCTCGCAGATTTCTTTAAGTAAGTCTTTCAAAGAGGCATATTGCTCGTCGGTAAAGCCTATAAAGCTTTTATCGATTTTGTCATATTCGGCTTTTGTTAAATACTGTTCCATATCGTTATATGTGCCGATAGCAAGCATTTCTATGCCGATGGAATACTTGTTTATTTTATTGGTATACTTTTCATCGTCCGCAAACGTTCCGATACCTGCGTGCCATGCCGCATAGTTTTCGGGAATAAAGCATTTGATTTTCCCGTTTCTGTCTATTATATAGTGGGTGCTTATTTCGCTTTGCTCAAATATTTGTTTAACGGTATTTACATCGTGGGGATTGTTTGGGTTATTTAAAACGTCGCTTGTAAAGTGGAGTACCACATATTCTATATCAAACTCTCTTTCCCACGAATATTTTTCGTACGGGAGAAGATAGTCCTTTTCGGCTAAATCGGATACTGTGTCCGCAGGAATATATTCTGTTTCTTCTGCTAATGTTTCGTTTTTTTCGGCAGTATCTGCTATAATCGTTTCGGTTGAAATCGTCTGACTCGTTTCGATAACTTGGTTTGATTCGGGAATCGTTTCGGTGATGGAGGGCGCTGTAGGAGAATCGTCGCAGCCTGTCAATAGACAAATTAAGCTTAAAACAGTCAGTAAAATCAATGATTTCATTTTTTACTCCGCCTTATTTGTTGGTTTGTTTATTGTTTATGCTGATAGCTTCGGTTGTTTGTTGAACGCTGATAACCTTTGTTGAGGTTATCACATAGGTATCTAAAAGCGTAACGCCTATGGGTTTTAAGTGATGGGCTAATCGTCTGTGTAAGATCATATCATCGGAGGATACGCCGGTGTTGTCGGGATGGTTATGGGCAAGGGCTATCTTTGAAACGTTATGCCTTGTCGCCAATTTTACTATTTTGCTTATGCTGACCTCGCTTGTGGAACGGGTTCCCGTGCTTAATATAGTGAAGTTGATAATTCGGTCTTGTCTGTCAAAAAGCAATAGATATACCGTTTCTTCGGTTATGCCTAAATACTTTTGGAATAAGTATTTTTCTATTTTTTTGCTCGTGTTAAATACTTTATTTTTTGAGAGTCTGTCCGTGTAATAAAGTCTTGATATATCTGCTACCAAGCGTATCAAGATAGCGGCGTTCCAAGTCATATTTTTTGTGCTTTTTAATTCTTGTAAGTCGGCTTCGAAAACGCCCGCAAAGCTGCCAAACTTATTTATAAGCTCATGCGCTATTTCATTTGTATCTTTGTATGGAATTCCAAAGAAAAGTAAAAGCTCGAGAACTACGTGCAGGTGCATTCCGTCAACACCTGTTTTTAAATACGTTTCTTTCAGTCTCGCTCTGTGTCCCTCGTGTGGGTTGGGGAATTTTTTTGTTTTTGTCAAATCTGCCATATCTTCACTCTCGTTATATATGATTAAACTATATTCTATCACACCTTTTAACATTTTACAATATAATTTCAATTTTCACACAATATTTTATTATGATTAACAATTTAACAATATAAATAGACCAAATATTATGTATAATTATTGAGAACAAGATTAAAAAAATGATTGATTATTTTTAGTGATTGTTGTATAATAGATTAAATAAAGAAAAAAATAAATAATACGTTTCGGCGGAGGGATAACAGATATGGCAAACATTTTGAAGAAATCCGAAAAATTTGGAGGAGTAAAGGGACCTGTTCTTACTATAGTAATGGACGGCGTCGGAATTGCTCCCAATAACGACGGTAATGCATTTGCAAAGGCATATACCCCAACCCTTGACAGACTTATGAAGGAGTATCCTACCCTTGTGCTTAAGGCTCATGGCACGGCAGTAGGTCTTCCTGGGGATGATGATATGGGTAACTCCGAGGTTGGACATAATGCACTCGGTTCGGGACAGGTGTTCAGTCAGGGCGCAAAGCTTGTTTCGGAATCTATTGAAAGCGGAAAGATGTTCGCAAGTGAAACTTGGCAGACACTTACCAAAAATGTTCTTGAAAATAAATCTACATTGCATTTCCTCGGACTTTTCTCCGACGGTAACGTTCACTCTCATATCAACCATCTTAAAGCAATGATTGAAAAGGCAAAAGAATGCGGAATTGCAAATGTAAGAGTCCATATTCTTCTTGACGGAAGAGACGTTGGTGAAACTTCTGCTCTTGAATATATTGAGCCTTTCGAAGAGTTTATCGCTAACCTCAGAGAGGATTCTTTTGATATTAAAATTGCTTCGGGCGGCGGAAGAATGAAGATTACTATGGACAGATATGAAGCTAACTGGTCTATGGTTGAAGAGGGTTGGAAGACTCACGTTCTCGGAGAAGGCAGATTTTTTGCTTCTGCGGCTGAAGCAGTAAAGACATACAGAGAAGAGACCGGCGTTATTGACCAGGACCTTCCTCCTTTCGTTATTGCTGAAAGCGGTAAGCCCGTTGGTACAATTGAAGACAAAGACAGCGTTATATTCTTTAACTTCAGAGGCGACCGTTCTATTGAAATTTCTACTGCATTTGATGCAAAAGAGTTCAGCAAGTTTGACAGAAAGCGCGTTCCCGACGTTATGTATGCAGGTATGCTCGAATATGACGGCGACCTTCATATCCCCTCGCGTTATCTTGTAAATCCCCCTGAAATCACACAGACTATGGGTGAATACCTCACAAATTCGGGTGTTAGTCAATTTGCACTTTCCGAAACACAGAAATACGGACACGTTACTTATTTCTGGAACGGAAACAAGAGTGGAAAATTCAGCGAAGAGCTTGAAACTTATGTTGAGATTCCCTCTGACGTTGTTCCTTTTGAGCAGCGTCCTTGGATGAAGTGCGCAGAAATAACAGATAAGCTTATTGAAGCACTTGAAAGCAAAAAGTATAAGGTTTTGAGAGTTAACTTCCCCAACGGCGATATGGTTGGTCATACAGGTAACTTCCACGCTACAAAGATAAGCCTTGAAGCACTTGACCTTTGCTTAAAGCGTATTCTTGATGCGCTCGATAAGGTTGGCGGTACTGCAATTATTACAGCAGACCACGGAAATTCCGATGAGATGTACGAAATGGATAAGAAGACCGGCGCTCCCAAAGCAAACAAGGACGGTTCTCTTAAGTCCAAGACAAGCCATACTCTTAACCCCGTTCCTATGATTATTTACGACAACAACGACAGAGATGCGTACACCGTTAAGGAGGGAAGCTTCGGACTTTCCAACGTTGCGGCAACCGTAGTAAATCTTCTCGGTTATGAAAAACCCGAGGCTTGGGACGAGTCGGTTATTGAATTGAAATAACAAAATTAACAAGGAGAAAAAATGGAAAACAACGATAAGAACCGGATTGCCCCCCCCGATAATTTCGATAGCAATATCGAAAAAGTTAAAGAGTCTGAAGAAGAGGTAAATCTTGCTTTGGCTGAAGAGGGTGTAAATATGGCTTCGGAAGAAGAAAAATTTTCCGATACAGCCGAAAAAGAGAATAATAAACCGGCAGAGGTCGATGCTTTCCTTTCTTCTTCGTCAGATATGACTCCCGAGAATATAGACTCTTCGGAAACGGATGATCAAAAAGAAAAAAACAAGTTAGGTTGGCGTTCAATTCTGTTGGCGATATTTTTGGCAATATTTATTGTATCTGCAGGTATGATTGCATTTAATCTTATCGATAGTTACAGGGCAAAGAAATTCTATTCCGAGATGAACAGCGATTTTCTTGGCGACTCGGACAGAACGGGACTTATAAGCTATCTTGCTCCTGCGGTTCTTGATAAAGAAATGCCTAAATACGGTAACGTTAGACTTGGCTCGGGAAACGGAGAGTACTCGATTATCGATACCAACAATCCTTTTTTTGCTCAATACAAAGAAAAGCTGACCGAGTATCAAAAGACTAACCCCGATATATTTTGTTGGATACAGGTTGACGGAACGGGAATAAGCTATGCTTGTGTTAAGGGAACAGATAACAACTATTATCTTGACCACAACGTTATGCTTGAACAGAACGTGAATGGCGCGATATTTGCGGACTATAGATGCGATACTACCATTCTCGAAAATCCTAATCTTGTTTTATACGGACACAATATGATTCAAGAAGGCGTTATGTTTACGGATATGCTGAAATTTCTCGACCAAACGACCTTTTTAAATAACAGATATATAACCATTTATACAGTTGATGCGGTATATAGATACGAGATATTTGCTGTATACAGAACTAAATCTACCTACCGTTACTGTCAGATAGGATTTATGTCTGCCGAGTCTTTTGTGGATTGGTGTGATGAGATGATTGCCAATTCTATGTATAAGAGAAATACTAAAGATTTTACCGAAAACAGCAGAGTGTTGACCTTGTCAACGTGCGTTACAGGCGATGCTGATGGTAGATATGCGTTGCAGGCAAGGCTTGTTTCAATTGAAAAAAGTGCAGATACTGTTATAGAACTTCCGGATGGAGATGAGTTTAACAAGGTTAATCAAAATACTCAAGTTCCGCTTGATGAGCTTGAACTTCCTCTGATGTCGGAAGAGCCCGAGGATACGACAGTATATCCCGAAAGCGAAACGGTAGTTGAAAGTGTTGAGGAGCCGACACTCTAAAAAGAAAGGATAGAAAATGATTTCCGTTGTAATACCTGTTTATAATGAAGAAAAAAGAATAGAAAAAACGGCGGAAAGACTTATATCCTATTTGAGCGGAGCCGTTGACAGTTACGAAATAGTGTTTTCAAATGATGGGAGTTTGGATTCCACATACGAGAAGGCAAAAAAGATAAGTATGCAAAATCCTTGTGTGCGTGTTGTGGGTTACGATACAAACAAGGGAAAAGGCGGAGCTGTAAGAGAGGGTATATTGGCTGCAGAGGGGGATATAATACTGTTCACCGACTGCGATTTAGCCTACGGAACCGACGTTATCGGCAAGGCGGTCAAGTGCTTTGAGGAGAGCGGAGCTGATATTGTAACCGGTTCAAGAAATTTAGATTCCGAGAGCTATGAGGGTTATACGTTTACAAGAAAAGTGATGTCAAAAGTGTATTTTAAGATAATTGCTTTTGCTGCGGGATTTAAGCTTACCGATTCGCAGTGCGGATTTAAGTGCTTTAAAAAACATGCGGCTCACGATATATTTTCCGAGTGTACTATTAACAGCTTTGCGTTTGACCTTGAAGCGTTGATGAAGGCGCAGACCAAGGGTTATAAAATAGCTGAAATGCCTGTAAAAATCTTATATAACGATAACAGCGAATCAAAAGTAAGAATGATACGTGATACTTTTAAAATGCTCGGAGATATAAGGGAAATAAGAAGACAAAATAAAAAAGCCTGATTTTTCAGGCTTTTTTGATTTGTATGCTTTTTATACTATTTCGCAAATGTAGGAAATATATTCAAGTGAGCTTAATGCTTCTATTATTGCTGCGTGAGATTTATACTTGCGCAGATTTTCTTTTGTTATGGTAATCGATATAGAGTAAACGCTGAGTCCGGAGTTTTGATATGCGGGATTGGCTTCAATATCATCAATGTTAAGTCCTATTTTTCTTATAGTTGTAAGGAAATTCTGCAAATCACTCTTGTTTTTTAATTCAAGGTGTATTTCAAAATGATTTGAACGGTTTTTTAAATATGCTTCAATGTCGGGAAGTGTTGAAAGACAAAAAAATACAAGCAGATATACTATTAGTCCTATTGTATAAAATCCCGCCCCTGTTGCAAGACCGATAAAACCTACCGACCAAAGTGCAACGGCAGTAGTTAATCCTTTTATTTGATTTTTTGAGCTGTAAAGCAAAGAGTTTGAGCTGATTATGGCAATGCCGATTATTGTTGCCGCAGATAAAACCACAAGACCTTTAGAATATCCGTTTATTCCGCAGTATATATCCATTATTATTGCCATAGAGGACGAGAGCGCAACGAGTATAAATGTACGCAATCCCGCAGAATGACGTTTTCTTGCACGTTCAATACCGATTGTACCTGCCAAAATAAATGCAAGTACAATGCGCAAGGTTGCCGAATAAACGTTAAGTTCAACCGACCAATTTCCCAAAAGCTTTGCAATGGGATCAATTATTGATAATCCTTCAATACTAAACATAATTCATTATCTCCTATTTAAGAATCTGCCGCGATTAAATAATTCAAAGCTTTCTTCAAGTTGCTGTTCTTCTGCGGCTTCGGTAAAGGCTTTTTCATTTTCGTTTATTTTTTCACGGTCTTTTTTGATTTCATCGTGTATTTGCTGAAGCTGTTCTATAAGAATATCTACTTGCGAGCGAGGTTTTCCGTTTTCGTCAACGATAGATACAGCGGTTATCTCGTCAAGTCTGTTTGAATATGCGCCCGACTTGAAAAGCGCAAGCTTTGCAAGTATGGGGCCTACAATCTCGTACATAATACCCGCTGAAACGATTATCGTTTGTATCGTATCGCCAAGCTCACCGCCAAGCGAACGATGACAAAGTGCTGCAAGGGGAATCGCAGCTCCTGCTTGAGGAATGAGCGCAAGTCCTAAATAATTTGTTGTTTTCGTATGTTTTTTCATTATAATGCAGCCTAAAAAAGAACCGCAGTATTTCCCCATAATTCTTATAAGGAAGTACAGAATACTTATGACAAAAAGTGAAATTCCGAGATTGCTTCCTCCGTTCGACAAAAGCGCATTAAGGTTAAAATTCATACCCGAACGAACAAAGAAGAGCAGTAACAAAGGTGGGCTGAAATAGTTTAACTGCTTAAACAAATTTTCGTCTTTCGAGGCATTTCTGTAAACCGTTCCCATTGCCATACAGCCGAGTAAGGGAGAAACGTTCAGTACAACGCATACGCCGCAGAAAAGAAACAAAATACTCAACGAAACTATAAGCCTGTTGTCTGCCGATTTCTTTCCGGGGGGCATAAGGAGCATCATTAGAAATGCCATTCCCGCGCCCAGCATAATCATAAGTATATTTTTAATTATCGGAATTATAATTGATTCAACCAACCCCGCCGTTTCTGCACTTTTTGAAATAGAAGCCGCTATAGACACGGCTATACTAAATGAAAACAAGCCAATTATGTTGTCTGTGGCAATTACCTGAAGCAGTGTATCGACAAAATCTCCCGTTGCCTTTGTTTGCCTGATTGTCATCATTGTTGACGTCGGAGCTGTAACTGATGCTAAAGTCGACAGCACAAGCGAAAGCGCTAAATTGAGCCTTAATATAAAATATACGAGAATAAATATAACGGCAGACGCCGATAATGATTCGATAGCCGCAATAACAAGTGATTTTATGCCGTTCTTTTTGAATGCGGAAAACCGAAAATACTCGCCTATACAAAATGAAATAAGCGCAAGTGAAATATCAGCCAAAAAGTCGGTTCCCGCTATTATGCTTTTCGGAATTATGTTTAAGAAAAAGGGACCAAGCAAAATGCCGACGATTATGTATGCGGAAACATTTGGGAGTCCTATAAGTTTTGTGATTCTTGTGGTAAGATAACCAAGTACCAGCATTAACGCTACCGACAAAATAATACTTGTTGCAGAGCCGTTTGTAAGTCCAAATATATTATTTAGCATTTTTAATCCCTCCTTTATGTTTTTTGCAAATATAAAATGTAAGAAAGCTATTGCATTTGTATGTTTTATATGATACACTAACATCAATAAAAAGAAAAATTATTTATATTTAGTTTTTTATAAAAATATGTAATGAATGCCGAGGTATATATGGTTGATCCTAAAATTGAATCATTGCTGACGGTAGCAAAATACGGAAACTTTACAAGAGCCGCTGAAGTGCTGTCGCTTACACAGCCTGCTGTTAGCCACCACATTAAACAGCTTGAAACGGAACTTGGGATTACAATTTTTTCTCGCAAAAAAGGCGATTTAAGGCTTACTGCAGCGGGAGAAATTGTTGTTAAATATGCAATGAGAATCAATGCTATTTACGACAGAATGAAGGAAGTTCTTTCCGACAGAGAGAATAATATTGAGAGGTTGCGTATAGGTATAACACATACGGCGGAAAGCAACGTTATTGCCGAGGTTTTGGCGAAATACGGAAATGATAACCCCGACATTATTATTACGATCATTACAGACTCTATAAAAAATCTTTATAGTATGCTTGAAAATTATGAAATAGATTTTGCTATTGTGGAGGGGGTTTCCGGTAATTCGGATATTAACTCATTGTTGCTTGATACAGACTATCTTGTTTGTGCTGTGGCTAATGAGAACCCTATATCTACGCAGTCTATGGTTACTATTGAGGAATTGAAAAAACAGAGACTTATTCTCCGTCTTCCTATGTCGGGGACTGTTAATTTGTTTGTCAGCAGTCTTGAAAGCATAAACAGATCTATTGATGAATTTAACGTTATTCTTGAGGTTGACAATATTGATACTATTAAGACTCTTATAAGAAAAAATCTTGGTGTATCGATTTTGCCGAAGTCGACTTGTATGGATGAAGTGAGAAAGCAGAAGATGACTGTTCTTCCTATAGAAAACTTGAGTATGATAAGAGAAACAAATATTATATATCTCAAAGATTTCAATCATACGGATATTTTAAAAGATATTACCAAGCTTTATAGTAAGATTACAAAAGTTCAAAAGGGATAATTTTTGCCCGAAATTGAAAAATATATAAAGATGAACAAGTCCGTTTTTTGCGGGCTTGTTTTTTGTGTGGGATGCTATTTTTAAAAAAGGTGAATAAGTGGGAAATTATTGCATATAATTGAATAGAATGAGAATGCGAGAGGATAAGGGGGCTTAAAAAATAATAATTACAAAAAAGTATTGACAAAGAAAATGTGTTGTAGTATAATATATGGGCAGCCAAAAATGCCGGTGTGGCGGAATTGGCAGACGCCCGGGACTTAAAATCCCGTGGGAATTCAACTCCCGTACCGGTTCGACCCCGGTCACCGGCACCAAAAGTTGTACAAAACTTAATATCGCGGGGTAGAGCAGTTGGTAGCTCGTCGGGCTCATAACCCGGAGGTCGTGAGGTTCAAGTCCCACCCCCGCAACCAAAAACAGAAAAGCACTTCGAAAGAAGTGCTTTTCGTTTTTGGAATGAAGCGCACCTGCGGTGCATGAAGAATGAAGTCGCCTAAAGGCTTATGAAGCGTTGCTTCGCAACATGAAATGGGAAAACGTGCGCTTCGCTTCATGCGAGCGACAGCGAGTGCTTCATATTGGCGAAGCCAATGCTTCATTTTTCATTGAAAAAACTAATAATTTGTGTTATACTTAATTTAGAAAGTAGGTGTTGCTATGCGTAATGACAAATTATCGATTCAGTCAATGGACTTTGCAGTTTCGATTATAAATCTTGTGAAATACTTAAAAGAAAACAAAGAACATATTATTTCAAATCAAATTGGTCGCAGTGGTACCAAATATCCGTGAAGCACAGTATGCCCACGGTAAAGCAGATTTTATTGCGAAGTTGCAGATAGCTCTTAAAGAAGCAAATGAAACGGGATATTGGTTGGAGTTGTTGTATAAAACGAATTATATAAAAGAAAATCAGTATAAGTCATTGGAGGCAACCTGTTCCGGGCTTCGGGCTATGCTTGTCTCCTCGATCAACACAGCAAAAGAGAATACAAAGCAAACAAAGGCATCCAAGATGGATGCCTTTTAGGTTTGTTTTTTTCTTGTATATGGAGTAATTATTTTTCTCGTTATTGATATTATTACTTTTTTTGATTTATATTGACAAAATTTTTGTTTTATGATATACTCAAATGCGTTGAGGGAGTAGTAAGCGCTATAATGCGTAACAAGTCAACATACCGGTCTTTTTTGACCTGGCTTGTTTTAATTTACGAGACTTATGTATGCCTATAACCATACATGGAGTCTATTTTTTTGCCTTGATTCCAAGTATAGTTGCGACGTACTTGGATTTTTTTATTGGAGGAATTAAAATGGAGTTTTTTGGATTCACACTTTTTGGAGGTCTTTCGGGCGGCGCACTTCTTGCGGTTGCAGCAGTAATCTTTATTGTAGGACTTGCCCTTACAATTAAGGGCGGAGATTGGTTTGTTGATTCGGCTTCTTGGTTTGCAGAAGCAACGGGTATTCCGAAGTTTGTTGTTGGTGCTACTGTAGTTTCATTTGCTACAACACTTCCCGAGCTTCTTGTTTCTGTCAGAGCTGCAATGAACGGTTCAGCACAGCTTGCAATCGGTAATGCTGTTGGTTCGGTTACAGCTAATACCACACTTATTATGGGTGTTTCGCTTGTCGCAATGGCAGGAGTCGTAGGCAGAAAGAGCTTTGCACTCAAAGGCGGACTTCTTCTTGCTGCTATCGTTGGTCTTACTGTTATTTCTCTTGGCGGTATGCTCCCCACTTGGTCAGCTTTTATTCTTTGGGCTATTTTCCTTGTATTTATGGTCAGCAATGTTATCGAGGGCAAAAACGGCGCACAGAATGATGAAATAATTTCTTACGAAAAGAAAGAAATACCTTCGAAAATTCTTTGGTTTGTTATTGGTACTGCATCTATTGTATTTGGCGCAGAATTCCTTGTTTCTTCGGGTAAAACCATTGCTTCAGGTATCGGAATCAGCGAAACAATCATCGGTTTCACCGTAATTGCTTTGGGTACTTCGCTTCCCGAGTTTGTTACAACACTTACTGCAATTCGCAAAAAGGAATCTTCTCTTTCAGTTGGTAATATCGTTGGCGCAAACATCATCGACACAACCTTAATTCTTCCTCTTTGCGCAGTTATAAACGGACAACCCCTTCCCGTTGAAAGAATTAACCTTGTATTCGATTTCCCCGTTTGCATTGTTGCTTGTTCTCTTGCGATTATTCCTACGATAATTTTCGGAAGATTTAAAAAATGGCAGGGATATGCATTGCTCGCGGTTTACGTTTTGTATATGCTTTTACTCATTTTGAATGAAGTAGGCGTTGTTGCACTATAATAGAATCGAATTTTTAAAACACAAAAACCATCCGTTTGGATGGTTTTTCGTTTTGTATGCAAGACGGATATACATCTTGTGGACTAATCTTACACGATGTACTGTGTTTTATTTTTAAAAAAACGTAAAGCACACTTGACATTTGTTTTGATTTATGTTATATTATTGATGTAAAGTTTGCTTTACGTTGTGCAAAAATTATTTAGGGGGGATATTTTGAAAAACAAGATTGAATCTATACGTAAGGAGAGGTGCATTCTTCAAGAGGATTTTGCAAAGGCTATGGGCGTTTCTCGCCAAACTATTAGTTCTTTGGAGAACGGACGATACAACCCCTCCATTTTACTTGCCTACAAAATTGCAAAATTCTTTAATTTGACCATTGAAGAGGTATTTATATTTGAGGAGGAATAATATGAAGAAAAAGGAAATAATTATTGCAGTTACTTGGCTTGTTTTGGGAATTGTGTTAACCGTTTTGAGTGTTTTTGAAGCTTTGGATGAATTTTGGAGTGGTATGGGTTCAGCGCTGTTGGTCATCGGAGCTGTTCGTTTAATTCGTGGTTACCGTTTGAGAAACAGCGATGTTTACCGAGAAAAAAGAGCTGTAATGGAAACTGACGAGAGATACCATTTTATTCGTAACAAGGCTTGGGCGTGGGCAGGCTTTCTTTTTATCATTATCAGTGCGCTTGCAACTGTCGTATTCAGACTTTTGAACCAAGAGTTACTTTGTATAGCTTCGGGTGGTGCTGTATGTCTGATGCTTATACTGTTTTGGGGTTCTTTCTTTATTCTCAAGAAAAAGTATTAAACTCAAGTTATAGTCAGTTATAAAAACAAAATGTACAAATGTTTTTTAAGAAAAAAGCCGATATGGATTTTATTCCGTATCGGCGTTTTGTTTCTTTGTATTCGTTTCCATATTTTGAGGCATAACAAGATTCAAAATAAGGCTTGTAATAAACACCACGGCAACGCAGTTTTCAGCAAAAATCGTTCGAATAATGTCGGGGAAAATATTAAACATATCGGGTACTTGTGTAAATCCGAGACCAATACTTAATGACATTGCGGCAATTGTTATATTGCGCTGTGTAAAGCCGCAAGCGCCAATCATTTGCAGTCCCGAAATAACGATATTACCAAACATAATTATCGTACAACCGCCTAAAACAGCTTCGGGCAGGGTTGCCAAAATTGCGCCTATAGCGGGGAAAATGCCCGAAATAATAAGTATTCCCGCGCCCGTTGCAATAGTAATTCTGTTGATCACCTTTGTCATCGCGAGTAGTCCAACGTTTTGGCTAAACGACGTAATGGGCATACAACCGAAGCAGGCTGAAAGCGAACTGATAAAGCCGTCGCAAGCCAAGCTGCCCGAAATTTCTTTTTCAGTAGCTTCACGTCCCAAAACGGTATTTGTCATAGCGGACGTATCGCCTATTGTTTCCGTGGCAGACACAAGGAAAATCATAGTAACCGAAACAATAGCGCTAATATTAAATATCGGCTTGTAAGGCATAAGCTTTGGCAACGAAACGATTGAAATATCGTTTAAAACAGAAAGGTCGACCTTGCCTATGCAAAGCGCAACAATATATCCCACAACAAGTCCGAAAAGGACGGACAACTGCTTCAAATGCCCCTTTGCGAAGATGTTAAACAAAATACAGCAAACGAGTGTAATTGAGCCGAGAATCCAGCTTTCCGAGCTTCCAAAGTCAGCAGAGCCGACGCCGCCTGCAAACGAGTTTGCGCCAACGCTTAAAAGGCTGAATCCGATAGCGGTAACGACGCAAGCCGAAACAATGGGGGAGAGTATTTTTCGCCAATATTTTGCAAACAGTCCGAGAAGCCCCTCTATAATACCGCCAACAATAACCGCTCCGATTATTGCGCCATATCCCCATTGAGGACCAACGTAACAGAACACCGAAACAAACGTAAAGCTAATTCCCATAACAATAGGCAATCTTGCGCCTAACTTCCACATTGTGAAAAGCTGAACAAGCGTTCCGATTCCCGCCACAATCATTGCAGTTTGAATCAAAGACGCTGTTTCTTGAACGGTTAAGTTACTTGCCGCAGTTACAATCATAATCGGTGCAATATTTGCAACAAACATTGCCAAAATATGCTGTAATCCAAAAGGGATTGATTTTAAAATAGGTACTTTTCCGTCAAGAGAATATATATTCTCAATTGAAGAGCCACCTTGTTTCTTTGTCATTTCTGTGTCCTCCTAACTTAAAAGGGGTTGTGGATAAAAACGAACGCACATTCTGTCAAGTTACAATATACCACAAAAATCTTGCTTTTTCAATAAGAAAAGTATTTTTAATTTATACATTATTAAGTGGAAAAAAATCAAGTTTTATGTTATAATCAGACTGCAGCCTTATGGTATTTAATCCGGAAAGCAGGTTTATTTATGAATTGTGATTGTTATTTGTACTACGAATATTTAAATGTTAGTGGCGAAAATCTTTTTACAATGATTTTTTTGCCCGATAAAAACAAAAAATATCCCGTTGTCGTTTACCGTTCTCCATACGTCAGCGCTGTTGTTGACAAACCCGAAGATGAAATATTGCAAACGTATTATAAAACATTTGTCGGTTGGTTAAAGCGCGGTTATGCCGTAGTTTATCAGCATTGCAGAGGGCAGGGGAAAAGTACGGGGGCTTTTGTGCCGTATATACACGAGCGAGAAGACGGATTAACTCTCCGAGAATGGATTAGACGGCAATCGTTTTATAATGGCGAAATCTTTTTGCTCGGCGCAAGCTATACTGCTTCTCTTCATTATGCTACAGCGCCCTTTGAGGACGACGTAAAAGGTGCGATATTTGAAGTGCAGGATTCTGACAGATACAGACTTTGGTATCGAAACGGACAAATGCGAAAAGGGCACGCCAATTGGCATTTTTGGCTTTATAAAAGCAAATGTGGATTGAATAAAAAATATAATATTGATTCATTTTCGGAGAGACCGTTAAAAAATTTGTCCGATAGAGTCTTGGGTGACAGAGCAGAGGATTTTGAGCAGATGCTTAAAGCGCAGTATCCGTCGGACGATTTTTGGAATACACGTTTTGGCGGTCGAGAAACAAAAAATGCGGTAACCAATGCCAATATTCCGATTTTGCTTTCTACGGGATATAATGATTTTTACATCGGCGGAATGTTTGATATGTGGAAAAATATGGACGAGCAGACTAAAAGGAAAAGCGCTTTTTTAGTTTCTCCGTACAATCACAGCGACGGATATGTTGAGGGGGGATTAAGCTTCCCGAACGGCAAACGAAGTGAGCAATTTGGGGCAGAATATAAAATTGATTGGATTGATAATATTAGATTTGGAACACCTCTGCTATACTCGAAAGGTGAAATTACGTATTACCGTACTTTTGAAAATACTTGGAAAAGCGGGGGTGAATTATCCGATACAAAAGAAATTAGGATTCCTCTGGGAAAAGGGGAAAAATCATTTGAATATAATCCCGCAAATCCTACGGCATTTTCGGCGGAGGGAACATTTGCGGAGGAAAGTGATTCGTCGGGGGATTATATAAGTGTATATACAAAGCCCTTTGAGCGAGACGTGTTTATCAAGGGAAAAATAAAGGCTAAATTAAAGGTGGCATCAAGCTGTGATGATTCATCGTTTTATGTTCGATTGAGCATAAAAAACAATCAACACTCATACGTTCTCCGCCACGATATAACTTCACTTTGTTATCAGCTTGGAGATTATACCAAAAATAATATTGTTACCTTGGATTTCAGTTTTGACGAGTATGCATTCCTATTAAAAAAAGGCGATTGTCTACGAATTGACATAGCTTCTACAGATAACAACACGTACGTTGTTCATACGAACAAAAAAGGCAATTATTATCTTCAGGACACGGTTGAAAAAGCTGTTAACACGGTATATCTTGAGCAGTCATACTTTTATGTTCCTGTTGAACAGTGAATTTATTATTGTTTTATTTGTTGCGTTCGGAGTATTGTAAATGCTTTATACGTATGATATAATACTGAAAACAAATTTAGGGAGTAGGTGAAATGAGTATAAAGCAGAAAGAACGTTTTATGTTTGTATTAGGGGCTGCTATATGCTTTGGTTTGGCAACTGTATCGGTGTTTTTGGAATAAATAATCCCAGGCGGACTGCTCGGCGCATCGATTATATCTTTATTTATGGGGACGATAATAAATAGCTTTTTTCATTCGTCTTGGATAAAACCCGCTTTGAAATTTACGTCTAAAAGGATATTAAAGGTTGCAATTATA
Source organism: Clostridia bacterium (assembly GCA_017547655.1). Lineage (GTDB taxonomy): Bacteria > Bacillota > Clostridia > Oscillospirales > CAG-272 > RGIG1995. The sequence goes on along the minus strand of JAFYPF010000019.1, from coordinate 41,126 downwards.
CTTTTGGGTGCGTCATTATCAATTAACACTATTATATCGGTAGGAAAAATGACGTTTTTCGTTATGATTTTTACTTTTGCTATGTGCTTTGGAGGCGGTTATTTCATTTGAAAAATTTTTGGGTTGAATTGGAAATTAAGCAATCTTATTTCCGCAGGAACGGGTATTTGCGGCGTTTCTGCTATTGCGCTATGTTCTATGGCATTACAATCAATACTTTGATAACCTTGACGGCACTTGTTGTTATATGGTGTATGGGATTGATGTAAGTATAAGTGCATATTATTAAGACAGCACCTAAATGGAGCTGTCTTGTTTTTTATACAACAGAGGGGATATTGGCAAATCCCCTCTGTTATATGAAATATAGTAAATACCAATCTTTAAATTTTATTAACTGTTAGTTAATTTTTTATTCGACAAAAGTTGACTTTTTTTGGGGAATGTGGTAAAATGGCGAGAGGTAATGTGAAAGCGTTATCAAAAAATAATAAATTACAGGAGAGTAAAGAAAATGGCAAACAATCTTGTTTACGGCATTCACGATAAGCCGAAGTTTAATCAGCTTATTGTATTTGCTATCCAGCAGCTTCTCGCAATTATGGCGGCAACAATCGCTGTTCCCGCAATCGTTGGTAACGGTATGTCTATTTCTGCAGCGCTTTTCGGCGCAGGTGTAGGTACGATTATTTATCAGCTTTTCACCAAATTCCGCAGCCCTGTATTCCTCGGCTCATCATTCGCATTTATCGGTTCTATGAGCGCAGCTTTTGCAGGAAGCGTTTCAATGAGTCTCGGTTATCTCGGACTTTTGATCGGTGCTGCATTCGCATGTCTTGTTTATGTTATAATCGCATTGATTGTAAAATTCGTAGGTGTTGCTTGGATTAACAAGCTTATGCCTGCTGCAGTTATTGGCCCAACAGTTGCACTTATTGGTCTTTCATTAGCTTCTGCAGCTGTTAACGACGTATTCTCATACGGTCCTAAAGATGGCAACGGTGCATTCATTATGACCGGAAACATCTGGGTATCACTTATATGCGCTTTGGTTACACTTGTAGTAGTTACTCTTTGCGCAACATACGGAAGTAAGATGACAAAGCTTATACCCTTTATTATCGGTGTTGTTGCAGGTTACATTGTAGCTTTGATTTTCACTGTTATCGGTTATGCTGCAGGTATTGATGCAATAAAGGTAATTGACTTTACTCCCTTTACTAACCTTGTATCTGACGGCGTTACACTCAAAACATTTATTGACCTTCCCGACTTTACCTTTGTTGAGGCGATTAAGGGGGTTAAGGACTTTGATTTGAGCTATCTTTTGACGGTAGCTGTTGCTTACGTTCCCGTAGCATTTGTTGTATTTGCAGAGCATATCGCAGACCACAAGAATCTTTCCAGCATTATCGGCGAAGAGCTTCTTGAGGAGCCCGGACTTCATCGTACACTTCTCGGTGACGGCGTTGGTTCTTTCGTAGGCGCAATATTCGGCGGATGCCCCAATACAACATACGGCGAATCTGTAGGTTGTGTTGCTATTACAAGAAACGCATCTGTTGCTACAATTACTACAACGGCAATCCTTGCTATATTGATTTCGTTTGTATCTCCTTTCGTTGCATTCCTTGATTCTATTCCCGGATGCGTTATGGGTGGTGTTTGTATCACTCTCTACGGCTTTATCGCTGTTTCCGGTTTGAAGATGATTCAGAAAGTAGATTTGGAAGATAATGCAAACCTCTTTACCGTTTCGGTAATTTTGATTTCCGGTATCGGTGGTATGGCTATGACTATCGGTAAGGTTACCATTACTGCTATTGCTTGCGCATTGATTCTCGGAATTTGCGTAAATATTCTTTTGAACAAATTTAAGAAGAATGACGCTAACAAGTAATACAGGAGAAACAATATGAAAAATTACGAAAACGTAGTTATTTTTGACCATCCGCTGATTCGTCATAAAATTGCGATTTTGCGTGATGAGCGCACAAGTATGAAAGAGTTTCGTGAGTTGGTTGAAGAAATTACAACACTTATGACATACGAAAGCTTGAAGGACGGCGTTCTTACAACTGAAATTGAGGTAAAAACACCTCTTGAAACTTGCAAACAGATGGTTGTAGCTGATAACTCGGTTGTTATTGTTCCCATTCTTCGCGCAGGACTGGGTATGGTTAATGGTATACACGTGTTATTTCCATCTGCAAGGGTTGGACATATTGGTATGTATAGAAATGAAGAAACGTTGAAGCCCGAAACCTATTATTGCAAGTTGCCCGTCGGCATTGAAGAAAAGCTTGTTATGGTAGTTGACCCTATGCTTGCAACGGGCGGAAGTGCTTGTGATGCAATACAGTTGTTGAAAGATAAAGGCTGTAAGCATATTAAGTTTATGGCGATTATCGGAGCTCCCGAGGGAGTATCGAAGGTAGCGGAAACGCACCCCGACGTTGACATCTATGTTTCTACACTTGACAGATGTTTGAACGAAAACGGATATATTCTTCCCGGTCTTGGCGATGCGGGCGATAGATTGTTTGGAACAAAATAAAAGCAAGTCTTTGTATAAAAACCTCGGAAATTTCCGAGGTTTTTTGATTGCTATGGTATAAATGTACGTAGTATATTTTAATTAATTCTATATATCCAGTATGCTAAAAAAACAATGACTACACAAACATATAAAGTTGTATTTACCCATTTTTTAATTATTATTTTTCCTTCAAATAAAATAAGAATAAATAAAATGGGAGCCATCCAAAACACTGGATTGAATTCGAAGGCTTTTTCTATATTAAAATTGAGGACACAGATCCATGCACGTGTTATGCCACAACTCGGACAAGGTATTTTAAAAAAATTCTTGAAAATACATTTAATATCAAAAAAATACATACCTATTACCATTGTAATAATTAATCCGCATGAAATGAGATTATTTTTAAATTTAGATGTTTTCATAGTTACACCATAATACCCAAATGTTATAAAACAAGACAAGAATCACTTCGTATAGAATGAGTCTTGTCTTGCTTTTTTTGGCAAGTCAGTTAGGCTGGAATGCCGCTGTCAAAAGTGCCTTTTCTTTTTTCGTATTCTTCATCTGTCATATTAAGTATTTCAACGCCTAAAATAATTCCCTTAATCGCATTGATAAAAGCAACTATTCCACAAGTAATCATACCAAAAATTATGCGTTTGATACCTTTCTGTGTATCGCCTTGCAAAAAACATGGTACTCCGTATGAATTAAAAAGAATACACATTACTCCGAATAAAACTTTATTATCCATAACTATCACCTCCTTTATATATACTTATATAAGTATATACCTGAATAAGTGAATTGTCAAGAGGGTATACATTTAATAAGATGTACTTATGGAGGTGTGGAATATGATTAGAATTAGTCTTGACAAAACACTTGGTAAATACAATATGAGCCGTTACGAGCTTGCAAAACGAACAGGTATACAATATCAAATAATTGATAATTATTACAAAAATAAAGTTGTGCGATATGATAGTTACGTTTTAGACAGAATTTGTATTGCTCTTAATTGTTGTGTAAGCGATATAATAGAATTTATAAAAGAATAAGACATAACTTTCAAAGAGAAATGCTGATTTTTAATACAACTATCTACAAAAGATGTGTAAAAAATCAGCTAAATTGCAAAAAAAGTTTTTTACAGAAAATAAAGTTATAGGTTATAGGCTTCTTCTTGCTTTTTTTTGTGTTTAGTGATATAATGAAGTTACGGTGAAATTTGTATAACAGGATTGAAATTATGTTTTCTAAAAGATAGGTAAACGAATGAATAAATTAATCACAATATCGAATTTTGGCGGGGTTGAAATCCGCAATTATGAGAACAGCGACGTTCCTTTCGATTATTATTTTGACACAATCAAAAGAAAAGACACCATTTTTTTGGTTAACAAGCACCTTGATGTCGAAGTTCTTTTTATAACAAAGGGGAAATTAAAAATTCATCTTGATAAAGATGTTTTTATAGGGGACGTTGGAGATATTATCGTTATTAATCCAAACGTTTTACATAATATAATTGCTATCAGTGAAGAAGTTACTTACGATTGTTTGATTATTGATAAAAACTATCTGGAAAAAAACGTTTTTTCTCTTGAAAAGAAACAGATAAAAGAGAAAATTAAAGATGAATATTTGTTTGGATTGATACGTACGATAAAAGATATTATTATAAACAGACCACCTTTTTATCAGACGAAAGCCAATATAGAGTTACTGCGACTTAACGTTGGGTTGCTCGAAAATTATTCCTCGGATAAGGAAGAGAATGCAAGTCCGAATAATTGTTTGGTAAGCATTGAAAAGAGTATAAACTATATAAATAAGAATTTCAACTCGGATATTACAATAGACGATGTTGCGGCGTATATAGGTTACAGTAAGTTTTATTTTTGCAGAAAGTTTAAAGAGGTGACGGGATATACCCCCACTGTATATATCAATATGCAAAAAATCAAATATGCTTACAACAGGCTATGTGAATCCGACGTTACTGTAAACGATATTGCTTTTGAGTGCGGATTTAAGAGCCTTGCATATTTTTCGGTGACATTTAAAAAGTATATAGGCGTTAATCCCTCAAACGTTAAGAGAAAATAAAAAAGCAGAGACATTGCAAAAAAGCGATGTCTCTGTTTTTTTGTATAGTATTTTCTTATTTCTGAATATAAACTTCACATTCCCAAGGCTGCCACTCTGTTCTGTCCTTGATGGACGGCGAGAGTTTTGTGTAGTTTGTTAAAAGTCTTTCATATTCATTGGCTTTAAGTTCTTCGGGTATTTCTGTAGTTACGGATTTGCTGCTGAGGTTTGCGATTATCAAAAGTGTTTCTTCTTCGCATTTTCTCGTGTAGATTATTATGTCGGGATCGTTACAAGTATAAAACTCAAGGTCGCCCTCAACAATAGCGGGATGCTCATTTCTCATAGAAATCAATTTTTTATAGTAATTAAATACCGACTTCTCGGATTTTTTATCTTTTTCCAAGTTGATTTCACGGTATTGGGGATTTACCTTGAGCCAAGGCTTTCCGGTTGTAAAGCCTGCGTTTTCGCTTTCGTCCCACTGATAGGGGGTTCTTGCGTTATCTCGGCTTCTGGGGGCAAGTGCTTTTATTGCTTCTTCGGGAGATGCACCCTGCTCGGTCATTGAATGATAGTCACCTTTTGTGTAGCAGCAGTTATAGTCATCAATCGAATCAAATACAACGTTTGTCATGCCGATTTCTTCACCCTGATAAACAAAGGGAGTTCCGGGAGTGGTATGCATCAACGTTCCGAGGAGCATAGCGGATTCTTCTCTGTAATTTTCCGCATCGCCGTAACACGAAACCTGTCTTGCGCTGTCGTGGTTGGAGAGATATTGAACAGCCCATCCGCCTTTTTTAATTACATCAGCCCATTTAGACTGCATTTTTATAAAGTGGTTGGCGCTCATCGACAGTTTTGCGCGGTGAGACAGTTGGAAGTGATAAACCATATCAATTTCTTCACGGTCGGGATGAACATAATCAAGAGCATTTTCGTACGTTACGCCGGCGCCCTCGCCTACTGTCATAACCCCACGTTTTCCAAACACCTCTTTGTTGAGATCGTGGATTATTTCGTGAATACCCTCAACGTTTGTGCACATATTGTGGTCTACTACGAAACCGTTTCTGTCAAGCGGACCGGGTTCTTTTGTTGTGTCGGGGAAGCCTTCTGTTTTCTTAAATCTTGTATATACGTCAAGTCTGAAGCCGTCAACGCCGAGATCTATCCACCAATTGAGCATATCGTAAATTTCGCGGCGGAGCTCCTTGCAATCCCAGTTTAAGTCGGGCATTTTTATTGCATATTGGTGGAAATAATATTCGCCTGTTGTCTCATCATATTTCCACGCCGAGCCATTTTCTTCTCTGAAGTAGCTACCCCAGTTGTTAGGTTCTTTTCCGTCTTTTGCGGGCTTCCAAATATAGTAATCTCTATAGGGGTTATCCTTTGACTTTCTTGATTCGCGGAACCATTCGCACTCGTCGGAGGAGTGGTTTATAACCACGTCCATAATTATTTTTATACCCATACTGTGAGCCATATCGAGAAGCTCTTTGAAGTCCTCGATAGTACCGTATGCGGGATCTATATCTCTGTAGTCGGCTACGTCGTATCCGTTATCAACTTGAGGGGAAGTGTATATAGGCGTGAACCATATACAGTTAACACCTAATTCCTTGAGTGTAGGAAGTTTTGACATTACACCTTTTAAGTCGCCTATTCCGTCGCCATCGGAATCGCAGAAACTTTTACAGTATATTTCGTAAACTACGGCTTTTTTCCACCATTTGTTTGACATAATATTTTCTCCTTTTTTTTTTAATCAATTTAATTGTATCAATACATTTATGTGTTGTAAATTAAATATTTTGCCATAAATTTTAAACATCTTGCGTTTTTTGTGGTATAAAAACAGAAAAATAATACAGCAAAACCCAATAGATTGTTTTGAACGAAAAATAAAGACAACGAAGCTATAATTTTTTGGCGTATTTTTAGGGCATTTAAAAGCAGTTTTTTGTTGAGTTATATCTCAAAATTATAATCGTTCTTTTGGATACAAGCGCACTGGTTTTTTATACGTTAAATTCAGACGCACCGTTTCTATTGACAAACCGAAAGAAACAACCAAAAATAAAATTTTGGAATAAAAAATCCGAATATATTGTGGTGTTATTAGGTGATAATATAAAGAAAAGACATATATAATCAATAATTGTAAAAAACATTGTATCCGTATTGCTTTTTTTGTGCAAATATGATATATTTTGAATGGTAAAGATACTAAAAGTAATGTTTTGAAATTATTAAATGTTTTTAAAAGGAGTTTCTGGTATGAAGAAAGAAATTAAATTGGATGCAAACGGGCATCCTAAATTTGGCATACGCGACAGTATTGCTTATGCGTTGGGTGATCTCGGTTGTAATATGAGCTTTGCCCTTAAAGGAACTATGTCTATTTTCTGGACACAGTTTATGGGTATGGATCTTTGGTATGCGCTTCTTCTTATTATTGTTCAGGTGTGGGATGCCATAAACGATCCGCTTATCGGATCTATTATTGACTCGGACAAGCGTAAGTATAAGAGAAACAAGTTTTTGTCGTATATTTGGGTAGGTTCTATAGGACTTATCATTGGCGGCGCCTGCTGCTTCTTGCCTTTTCCCGATGCTCCCACTTGGGCTAAATTTATAATTTTTATTGCCGGTTATGTGGTTTGGGATGCATTCTATACTATAGCAAACGTACCTTACGGTTCACTTCTTTCGCTTATTTCCAATGACGTTAAGGACAGAGCATCTCTTTCGGCTTGGCGTTCAATCGGTTCTATTTTCGGTAATATGCTTCCTATGGTTATTTTGCCTTTTATCATTTATGATAAGGATAACAATCTTATTGGTGAACGCGTATTTATTGCAGCTCTTATTATGGGAGTTCTTGGATTTATATGCTTCCAGATTATGATAAAGAACACCACTATTCGTGTGGCTACAGATATGGCTATTGATGAAGAAACTCCTAAATTTAATGTGCTTAAGGCTTTTGCCAACTTTACGAAAAATCGTCCCGCAGTTGGTGCAACCATTGCGGCTATGGGGATGTTTATAGGTATGCAGGGTGCAACTACTGCTGTAACGGTTATCTTCCAGTCGTATTTTAAGAATGTGCAGATTTCGGGGGTAGTTCAGCTTTTTGCTATGATTCCGATCGTGGTATTTACTCCTCTTGCTCGTAATGCAGTTGCAAAATACGGCAAAAAAGAACTTGCAACCTTTGGTTCTGTTGTATCTATCGTTGCAGGGCTCGGATTGTTTATTATTACTCCCGAAAATACAAGTCTCGATCTTGTTATCTATATTGTTTGCCAGCTCTTCTTCTCGCTTGGTCTTGGTATTTATTCTACAGTTTCTTGGGCTATGATGGGCGATGCTATTGACTATAACGAGTGGAAGTTTGGTACACGTGAAGAGGGAACGGTTTATTCGCTGCATTCATTCTTCCGTAAGCTTGCGCAGGGAATTGGGCCTTCGCTTATACTCGTAATTATGGTTGCTTACGGTTACGTAGGAAAGAACGAGGGAAATCAGCTTTGGGAGGTTGCAATCAATATGCGTTATATCGTTGCGGCAACGTTCCTTACATCTGCAGTTCTCCAGTTTGTAGGACTTGCTCTTGTTTATAATCTTGATAAAAAGACACTTGCAGAGATGAATAAAGAGCTTGGTCGCATCAAAGAATAATTTTTACCACCATAGTTTAAAGGAGAAGTCTAATGAGAAATACTATCAATATAAATGATGCTTGGCTTTTTGTGAAGAACACCTCGGATATTCAAGCAAATGAAGGCGAGGCAATAAACCTACCCCATTCGTGGAATGCAACTGACGGTCAGGACGGTGGAAACGACTATTTTCGAGGTTCTTGTCTTTACAAAAAAACTATAAAGAAATCGGACCTTCCCAAAGCTGACCTCTATTATATAGAGTTTAACGGAACAAACTCTTCAGCCGATCTCTTTGTCGGCGGACAAAAGCTTGCTCATCACGACGGCGGTTATTCTACGTGGCGTGTAAATATTACCGATTATTTGACAGGAGAAACCGAAATTGCAGTTGTTGTTGACAATTCGATAAACGATACTGTATATCCGCAGATGGCTGACTTTACATTTTACGGCGGCATTTATCGTGACGTTAATCTTATCTGCGTAAATGATACACACTTTGACCTCGATTATTATGGCGGTCCCGGTCTCATGATAACGCCTATCGTTGAGGGTGAAAATGCTAAAGTCGACGTAGAGGTTTTTGTTAAAAACCTTAAAGAAGGTCAGAGGCTTGTATATACAATTTACGATAAAGACGAAAATGAGCTTGACAAGGTTGAAACGACAGAATCCAAAGCTTTCTTTGAAATAAAAAACGTTAATCTTTGGCATGGACGCTGTAACCCTTATCTTTACTGCTGTGAGGTTGAGGTGGTTGAAAACGGTGAGGTTATTGACAACGTTTGCAGTCGTTTCGGTTGCAGAAGTTATAAGATTGATCCCGACAACGGATTTATTCTAAACGGTGAAGAATATCCTCTTCGCGGCGTATCACGTCATCAAGACAGATGGGGTATCGGAAATGCGCTTTTACCCGAGCATCATGAGGAAGATATTGACCTTATTTGTGAGGTGGGGGCTACTACAATTCGACTTGCTCACTATCAGCACGATCAGTATTTCTATGATCTTTGCGATGAGCGCGGCTTTGTTGTTTGGGCTGAAATACCATATATTTCAAAGCATATGTCGGGCGGTCGTGAGAATACTATTTCTCAAATGAAGGAACTTGTTACGCAAAACTATAACCACCCGTCTATTGTGGTTTGGGGACTTTCAAATGAGATTTCTATAGGCGGATCTGATGATGATTTGCTTGAAAACCACCGTGTTTTGAATGACCTTGTTCACGATATGGACAAGACTCGTCTTACCACTATTGCGGCGGTTTCTATGTGTAAGATGGACGATCCCTACTTGCAGATTCCCGACGTTGTTTCGTATAACCACTATTTCGGTTGGTATGGTGGTGATACTTCTATGAACGGACCTTGGTTTGACAAGTTCCATGCTACTCACCCGACTATTCCGATAGGTTGTTCGGAATACGGCTGTGAGGCTCTTAATTGGCATACGAGCGATCCAAAGCAAGGAGACTATACTGAAGAATATCAGGCTGTTTATCACGAGGAGCTTATTAAACAACTCTTTACGAGAAAATATATTTGGGCTACTCACGTATGGAATATGTTTGACTTCGGCGCGGATGCAAGAGCAGAGGGCGGCGAAAACGGACAGAACCACAAGGGACTTGTTACAATTGACAGAAAGTATAAGAAGGACGCATTTTATGCATATAAAGCATGGCTTTCCGACGAGCCTTTCGTGCATTTGTGCGGCAAGAGATACGTTGACCGTGTTGAAGACGTAACAAAGGTTACCGTATATTCAAACCTTCCCGAAGTCGAGCTTTTTGTAAACGGCGAGAGTATAGGAAAGAAGACCGCTGACGACCATTTCTTCTATTTTGACGTTAAGAACGTGGGAGTAAGCACAATCGTTGCTAAGGCGGGTGAATATTCTGACGAGGGAACGATACGTAAAGTTGAAGAAAGAAATATGGACTACGTTCTTGTTGAAAAGGGGGCGGTGCTTAACTGGTTTGATATTGATGCACCCGAAGGCAGATTTTCTCTTAATGATAAGATTTCCGATATTATGTCAACGGTTGGCGGTAAGCTTTGGTTTGTTGGCGTCGGACTTAAGATCAAAAAGAAGATGGATGCCGGCAAGAAGGGCAAGAATGACGAAAAGAAGTCGGGCGGTTTTGATATTGATATCAAGGGCGGAAGCGGCATTATGGAAATGCTCGGAGGTTTTACGGTGCTTCGTCTTTCAAGTATGATGGGTATGGTGAATATCAGCTTTACTAAAGAAGAGCTTCTTAAAATGAACAAACAGCTTAACCGCATAAGGAAACCCAAAAACAAATAAAGTAGAAGTGTGTATAGGCAGAACAAGCTTATACACACTTTTTGCGTTTGAGTTTATAACGAGTACATTAGAAACTAAAGAACAACTTGGTTGAAAACGGTGTTAATTTCTGCAAAAAACTCGGCGTTACAGCTTGTTTGACATGAATAAAATTAACAAATATTGTTATTGATTTTTTATTCCGACTAATGTATAATGTTTTTACAAAGAAACATTTTTGTAGTGATAAGGCGGAATTTGAAATGAATTTGAACAAAATATATTGCATAGTTTTTCTAATTATTTTAGTAATGTTGCTTGTTTCTTGCGACGGTTCAATTAACGGGGATTTGGGGAGTATGAAGCCCCTTGATACAGATATGATTGAGGAGACGGCAAAGGAAATTCCGGAGACTGATATACCCGAAACCGTTCCTGAAACCACAGACTTGCCCGAGATAACAGCACCTCAAACAGAGCCGAAAGCTCCGTCGATTCAGGCTCCCGTAAGCGTTGATGAGCCTACTTACATACAAGGAATTCTTGTTGTAAACAAGACGTACTCGCTCCCGAAAACTTATGCTAAAGGAGTTGATCCCGAAGCTAAAGCGGCTCTTGACAAGATGTTTGCAGATGCCCAAAAAGATGGAATTTCGCTGTGGATAGCTTCGGGTTACAGAAGTTATGACAGACAAAACACAATTTATAACAACTATGTTGCTCAAGACGGACAAGCGGCGGCAGACAGATATTCGGCGCGTCCGGGGCATTCGGAACATCAAACGGGACTTGCTTTTGACTTGAATGAGCTGACAGAGGCTTTTGGCAGCAGCAAACAAGGTAAGTGGCTTGCGGAAAATTGTCATAAGTACGGTTTTATTATCAGATATCCGCAAAATAAAGAACATATAACCGGATATATGTACGAGCCATGGCACGTACGTTATTTGGGTGTTGACGTAGCAACAGCGATATATGAAAGCGGACTTTGCCTTGAAGAATATCTTGGTATAACCTCGGTATATTCTTGATATATTCGAATATATAAGATAGGGGATTCTTTCGGTGTGCCGACGCTGAAGATCCCCCTTATTTATGTAATATTAAATTGTGTAGTAATTATTGAAATACTTGTATTGTAGATAAGCTTTAGAGTTATCTTTGTTGATAATATAGTATTAACATTTTGATAATACTCAAAACGAGAAAAATGTGTTATTATGTTAATGTATGTTTGAATGGAGTACTGTTTTTGTCAAAAAAACAGTTATTCACTTTTAATATGGAGGTCTTAATAAATGAAGGTAAGCTATTTTCCCGGATGCACACTGAAGAATAAGGCGAAAGAGTTGGATAAATATTCATATCTTTGCGCTGAAAAATTAGGTGTAACGTTGGAAGAAATAGAAGAATGGCAGTGTTGCGGCGGCGTATTTTCGACCGCAAAAGACGAGATTGCAAGTAAGCTTTCTTCTGTAAGAGCGTTAAAGGCAGCAAAATCAAAGGAACAGCCTTTGATTACCGTATGTTCGGGCTGTCATAACGTTATTAAGCAAACGAATTACGTTATGCAAAATGATAAGGAGTTTGCGGATAAGGTTAACAAATATATGGCTGAGGAAGAGGCATACAACGGTGAGGCAGAGGTTTATAATTACCTCGAACTTCTCAGAGACGTTGTAGGTTTCGACAAGGTTAAAGAAGCGGTTACAAATCCGCTTGGGGGTAAAAAGATTGCGGCATATTACGGCTGTCTTTTGCTCAGACCGAACTCGGTTATGAAAATGGATGATCCGGAAAATCCGAAGATAATGGAAGATCTTATTTCCGCTATGGGGGCTGAACCCGTAATTTATGCAAACAGAAATGAATGTTGCGGCGGTTACATAGCGTTGGAGGATCCCAAAGCTGCTGAAAAGAGAAGTAATGATATTATCAGAAACGCAAAGGCTATGGGCGCTGAAATGATAATAACAGCTTGTCCTCTTTGCAAATATAATCTTGTTAAAAACGGGGCAGATATTCCCGTTGTATACTTTACAGAGCTTCTTGCCGAGGCTCTTGGTGTAAAGGAGGAAAAAGATGGAGAATAAGTATTTGAAGGATGATATAATCCGTTCAAGCGGAGTTAATCCGAAAAAATGCATGAAGTGCGGAAAATGTACTGCAACTTGTCCTTCATTTGATGAGATGGAATATCATCCTCATCAGTTCGTGTATATGGTTGAGTCGGGAGATATAGAACCACTTCTCGAATCGGAGTCACTTTATAAGTGCCTTTCATGCTTTGCTTGTGTGGACAGATGTCCCAGAGGCGTTGAGCCCGCAAAGCTTGTGGAGGCAGTTAAGTTGTCTGTAATCAGACAGAAAAACAGCAACAGATTGAAGGCTGACGATGTTGTAAAATATCTTGACGAGGATATTCCTCAACAGGCGATTGTCAGCGCATTCAGGAAGTACAGTAAGTAAGGAGGAAAAGAATAATGCAGAGAATTGGCGTATTTGTATGCTGGTGCGGAAGCAATATTGCAGGAACGGTTGACGTTAAGGCGGTTGCGGAAGCTTTGAAGAGTGAGCCCGGTGTTGTCTTTTCCACCGAGTATCAGTATATGTGTTCTCAGGCAGGTCAGGATTTGATTAAGGATGCCGTAAAAGAACACAACTTGACAGGAATTGTCGTATGTTCCTGCTCGCCTCGTATGCACGAGGCTACATTCCGCAAGACAGCGGCGGCAGCAGGTCTTAACCCTTATATGGTTGAGATTGCTAATATTCGTGAGCAGTGCTCATGGGTACATAAAGAAATGCCTTTAGGTACCGAAAAGGCTATTATCTTGGGTAAGGCAGCGGTTGCGAAGGTTAACCTTAATGCACCCTTGACACCCGGACAGTCTCCCGTAACCAAGAGAGCTTTGGTTATCGGCGGCGGTATCGCAGGTATACAGACTGCTCTTGATATAGCAGATGCCGGATTTCCCGTTGACATTGTCGAGAAGAAGCCTACTATCGGCGGTAAGATGGCTCAGCTCGACAAGACGTTCCCGACACTCGACTGCGCGGCTTGTATTTTGACACCTAAGATGGTTGATGCTGCTCAGAACGAAAACATCAGAATCTTCTCTTACAGCGAGGTTGAGGCTGTTAAGGGCTTCGTGGGTAACTTCGAGGTTAAGATTAAGAAGAAAGCAAGATACGTTGACGAGACAAAGTGTACCGGTTGCGGCGCTTGTATCGAAAAGTGTCCTCAGAAGAAGGTTCCCAACGAGTTTAACCTCGGTATGGATAACAGACGTGCGATATACATTCCTTTTGCACAGGCAGTACCGAAGGTTGCTACCATTGATGCGGATTACTGTAATATGCTTAAGAACGGTAAGTGCGGAGTTTGTACAAAGTTCTGTGCAGCAGGCGCTATCGATTACAAGCAGAAGGATGAGATAATCGAAGAAAAGTACGGCGCTATTGTAGTTGCAACAGGTTTCGAGCCCATTTCTATGGAAAAGTTCGACGAGTTTGCATACAGTCAGTCAAAGGACGTAATTACGTCTCTTGAGTTTGAAAGACTTACAAACGCTGCAGGTCCTACAGCAGGTAAGCTTCTCAGACCTTCCGACGGCAAGCACCCCCACAAGATTGTATTTGTACAGTGTGTTGGTTCAAGATGTGCTTCTTGCGCTGAAAAGGGTAAGGAATATTGCTCGAAGATATGCTGTATGTATACTGCAAAGCATGCAATGTTGACAAGAGATAAATATCCGGATACAGACGTAACGGTATTCTACATAGACGTAAGAACACCCGGTAAGAACTTCGACGAGTTCCAGAGAAGAGCAGTTGAAGAATACGGAGTTAATTACGTTAAGGGTATGGTTGGTAAAGTTACACCCGAGGGAGACAAACTTATTGTACGCGGATCCGACCTTATAGCAAACAAGCAGATAAAGATAGATGCAGACCTTGTAGTTCTTGCGGCTGCAATTGAGCCCGACAAGACTGCAAGACCTTTGGCTACAATGCTTACGGCAAGTATGGATACAAACGACTTCTTTACAGAAGCGCATCCCAAGCTTCGTCCTGTAGAAAGCCCGACAGCAGGTGTGTTCCTTTCGGGAACTTGTCAGGGTCCCAAGGATATTCCCGAGACTGTATCTCAGGCAGGCGCTGCGGCATCCAAGGTTATCGGACTTCTTCAGAAAGATATGCTTTTGGGTAACCCCTGCGTTGCAAGTTCAAATCAGCTTATGTGTAACGGCTGTTCAAGCTGTGAAAGGGTATGTCCTTACGGCGCTATCAGCTATGAAGACAAAGAGTTCCCCGGACCTAACAGAACGGTTAAGGTAAGAAGAGTAGCTACGGTAAATCCTGCGGTATGTCAGGGTTGCGGTGCATGTACAGTTGCTTGTCCTTCGGGAGCTATGGATTTGAACGGATTTATGAATTCACAAATTATGGCGGAGGTAGACGCGATATGCAAATGAAAGAATATAAGCCTTTGATAGTGGCGTTTTGCTGTAACTGGTGTTCGTATGCGGGCGCCGACCTTGCAGGAAACAACAGACTTAACTATCCCGCTGAAGTAAAGATTATCAGAGTGCCTTGCTCATGCCGAGTAAACCCTATGTTTATTCTCAGAGCATTCCAGAGAGGCGCTGACGGCGTAATTATATGTGGTTGCCACCCCGGCGACTGCCACTATACTTCGGGTAACTACTTCACAAGAAGACGTATGGCTGCGTTGTTCTCTATGCTCGATTTTCTCGGCATAGAAAAAGAACGTACACGTGTTGAATGGGTATCAGCTGCAGAGGGCGCAAAGTTTGCGGCTACAATGAACGATTTTGTTGAAAAAGTTGTTTCCCTCGGCGAAAACAAGAGATTGGAGGACTTGAGATGCAAAAGATAACAAAAGAGATGCTTATCGATAAGGCGACCGAACTTTTGAACAACGGTACAGTGTCTTTGGTTCTCGGTTGGAAAAAGGGCGAATACGATTATGACGTGACACCCGGTGTTTTCGAAAGCGTTGAAGAATTGAAGAAAGATTTTGTGTTCGGCGATTTCTCGGCGGCTAACCTTTCTAAATATCTTGTAAAGAAGACAGAAAAGCTTGAAGGCAAGATACTTGTATTTTTGAAGCCTTGTGATACATACAGCTTTAACCAGCTCCTTACCGAGCACAGATTCGACAGAGAAAAGGTTTACGCAGTAGGCGTACAGTGCGACGGTATGGTTGATATCGAAAAGGTAAAGAAGATTGCAGGAGATGGTATACTTTCCGTTGATTGCAACGGCGAGGATATTGTTGTAAAGACACTTTACAATGATGATATGACAATAGCAAAGGCAGACGTTCTTGCTGAAAGATGCGCGAACTGCAAGAGCAAGAAGCACGTTGCTTACGACGAACTTCTCGGCGAAAGCGGCGAAGTAATCGATTCAAATCGTTTCGACGAAGTTGAAAAATTGGAAAAGATGACTGCAGACGAAAGATTTGCTTTCTGGCAGAACGAACTTTCAAAGTGTATAAGATGTAACGCTTGTCGTGATGCATGTCCTGCATGTACTTGCGAAAAGTGCGTATTCAACAATCCTAACTCGGGTGTTGAAAATAAGTCTCCCGCAAATAGCTTTGAAGAAAAACTCTTCCATATTATAAGAGCATATCACGTTGCGGGTAGATGTACCGACTGCGGAGAATGCTCAAGAGTATGTCCTCAGAACATTCCTCTCCACCTTTTGAACAGAAAGTTTATTAAAGACATAAACGAATTCTACGGCGAATATCAGGCAGGGGCAGAGGTTGGCTCACGCGCACCTCTCGTTGACTACACCTTGAATGATTTAGAGCCCGGCGAAGTTTTTGACAGGGGGGACGAAAATGCGTAAGATAGTTTTAGAAAAAATTGATTTGCTTTTTGAAGCAATATCAAATACAATGTCCCTTTATCTTCCCGTAGATCAGAATGACGGCAAAGCCGCATATACGAAATGGGAAGAGGGTAAAAAATGGAGCGAAGCTCTTAATACCGTAAAAAGCCCTAAGGATTTCTTCTTCCCTCAGACAGAGGATATGATGGAATTCAAAGTTGAGGGCAAGAATATCGAAGTTATTGATACAAGAAAAGCATCAGAAGATTTTGTAGTGTTCGGCGTAAGAGCGTGTGACGTAAAGGCGTTTGATATACTTGACAAAGTTTTCTTGGTTGATCCTTGCGACAGCTACTATGCTACAAAGCGTGAGCACGGTATAATTGTTGCAGTTGCTTGTAACAAACCCAGTGAAACTTGCTTCTGTTCTGCTTTCGGCATAGATGCTGCAGATCCTAAGGCTGACGTATCAGCTTGGAAGACAGAAAATGAGCTTTATTTACAAGCTAACACCGAAAAGGGCGAAAAGCTTCTTAAGGCTCTTGAAAATGTAACCGAAGAAGCGACCGAAGAAAAGGTAACCGAACAGAAAGAACAGATTGCGAAGATAATGAAGAAGCTTCCTCTTGCCGATCTCGATACTTCGAAATTCGGTGGCGGAAAGACAGATGAATTCTTCAACAGTCCGGAATGGGAAGAATTATCCGAAAGCTGTCTCGGTTGCGGAACTTGTACCTTCGTATGTCCTACGTGCCAGTGCTATGATATAAAGGACTTTAATACAGGCAATGGCGTTATCAGATACAGATGCTGGGATTCATGTATGTATTCCGATTTTACAAGAATGGCTCATGGAAACAACAGAAACAGCCAGAAAGAGCGTTTCCGTCAGAGATTTATGCACAAGCTCGTATATTATCCCGAAAATAATGAGGGGATATTCGGCTGTGTTGGTTGCGGAAGATGCGTATCAAGATGTCCTATATCGATGAATATAGTAAAAGTAATGAAGAATTTGGGAGGTAAGGAAAATGAATAATACAGTAGACACCTTGATTCCCCAGGTTGGTGTAATTACAGATGTTAGAATTGACACTCCCGATATTAAGACGTTCAGAGTTGTAACACCCGACGGTAAAAAGGCGTTTGATCACAAGCCCGGTCAGTGCGCTATGCTTTCTATCCCCGGTGTCGGCGAAGCGATGTTCTCAATTACTTCATCGCCTACTAATACAGAATATATGGAATTTTCCATAAAGAAGTGCGGTTGTGTTACCGAGTGGCTTCATCAGGCTGAAGTTGGTCAGCAGATTACAATAAGAGGTCCTTACGGTAAGCCATTCCCCGTAGATGATGCATTTGCAGGACAGAATATGCTGTTTATTGCAGGTGGTGTTGGATTGGCTCCTCTTCGTTCGGTAATTAACTATTGCCGTCATTACAGAGACAGATACGGTTCAATCGATATTGTTTACGGTTCAAGAAGCAAAGACGACCTTCTTGATTATCAAGAGATAATTGATGAATGGTCAAAGGATGCGGGTGTAAACGTACACTTGACAATTGACCGCGAACAGGAAGGTTGGGACGGACACGTTGGCTTTGTTCCGAATTACGTAAAGGAACTTGGCTTTGACACGAACAAGACAGCAGTTTTGTGCGGACCTCCCATAATGATTAAGTTTACACTTGAAGGTCTTATAGACCTCGGATTTAATAAAGAGCAGATATATACGACTCTCGAGCTTCGTATGAAGTGTGGTGTAGGCAAGTGCGGAAGATGTAACGTTGGTGCAAAATACGTATGCAAAGACGGACCTGTATTCCGTTGTGATGAACTGGGTGAGTTGCCCGATGAGTATTAAAGGAGACGATTGATATGAATAATATGGTAAATATCTTTCTTTTTGGGAAGAAATATTCAGTTCCCGAAAACTTGACAATTATGACCGCTATGGAATATGCGGGCTATGAGTTGGTACGTGGATGCGGTTGCCGTAACGGTTTCTGCGGCGCATGCGCAACCATCTATCGTATAAAGGGCGACAGAGAGCTTAAGGCTTGTCTTGCTTGTCAGACAAAGGTTGAAGACAATATGTACATTGCTACATTGCCTTTCTTCCCCTTGGTAAAACAGGGTTACGATATTGAAAAGATACCTACAACAGAGGCTGTTATGATGCAGCTTTATCCTGAAATATACGCTTGTGTAGGCTGTAACGCTTGTACAAAGAGCTGTACTCAGGGACTTAACGTAATGCAGTACATAGCATACGCACAGAGAGGCGATTTTGAAAAGTGCGCAGACGTTTCATTTGACTGCGTAATGTGCGGTGTATGTTCATCAAGATGTCCTGCAGGTATTTCACATCCTCAGGTTGCAATGCTTGCAAGAAGAATCAACGGCAAGTATCTTGCTCCCGGTTGCGAGCACCTTGAAAACAGAGTAAAAGAAATTAAAGATGGTGATTTTAATGAACTCATTGAGGCTCTTATGCAGAAGCCCATTGACGAAATTAAAGAACTTTACAATACTCGTGAGATTGAGAAATAAAGGGGAGGAAGAGTAAATGTATTCAGAGAATTTTCAGAAATCCCTTGCGGCAGTAGAAGCTGCAAGAGACAAAAATATTGCTTTAGAGCCTGCAAGAATGACAGCTCAGCAGAAAGAAGACTTACTTGCGCAGTTCCATCCCGACTATAAGAAAGAAGAATTCAGCGAACTCAAGATAGGCGCAAACAAGGGCGATAAGGTTCCTCACGAACTTGCAGAAATTCTTCAAGCACACAGCAGAATTACTGCTGAAAGTGTTGACCTTGAAAATCCCGACTATGACGTAGACGTACTCGTTATCGGTGGCGGCGGCGCAGGTTCTTCTGCGGCTATTGAAGCTCACGAAGCAGGCGCTAACGTTATGATTGTAACAAAGCTTCGTATCGGTGATGCTAACACAATGATGGCTGAGGGTGGTATTCAGGCTGCTGATAAGCCTAACGACTCTCCTGCAATTCACTTTGTTGACGCATTTGGCGGCGGACATTTTGCAGCTAAGAGAGAGCTTCTCAGAAAGCTTGTTTGTGATGCTCCCGAGGCTATTCAGTGGCTTTCCAAGCTCGGCGTTGAGTTTGATAAAGATGCTGATGGTAATATGATAACCACTCACGGTGGCGGTACATCAAGAAAGAGAATGCACGCTGCTAAGGACTACTCCGGCGCAGAAATTATGAGAACACTTCGTGACGAAGTATTTAACCGTCAGATTCCCGTAGTTGACTTTACTGCGGCAATTGAGCTTATTCTTGACGATAAGGGTAACGCTGCGGGCGCTGTTCTTATGAATATGGAAACAAAAGAGCTTTACGTTGCAAAGGCAAAGACTGTTGTTATTGCAACTGGCGGTGCAGGTCGTATGCACTATCAGGGCTTCCCAACATCTAACCACTACGGTGCAACCGCAGACGGCCTTGTACTCGGTTACAGAGTAGGTGCAAACCTTAAGTATGCTGAAACACTTCAGTATCACCCCACAGGCGCAGCATTCCCCGAACAGATTTTCGGCGCGCTTGTTACAGAAAAAGTTCGTTCTTTGGGTGCTAAACTTGTTAACGTAAACGGCGAAGTATTTATGCATCCCCTTGAAACAAGAGACGTAACTGCTGCATCTGTTATCAGAGAGTGTCTTGAAAGAGGCAACGGTATTGATACAGGTAACGGTCAGGCAGTATGGCTTGATACTCCCATGATTGAAAAGATTGGCGGAGAGGGCACTATCGAAGCAAGAATTCCTGCTATGATGAGAATGTTTGCTCAGTACGGTATTGATATTCGCAAAGAGCCTATTCTTATTTATCCTACACTCCACTATCAGAACGGCGGTCTTGACATTGATGCTGACTGTATGACAACAAACATTAAGAACCTCTTTGTTGCAGGTGAAGCTGTTGGTGGTATCCACGGTAAGAACAGACTTATGGGTAACTCTTTGCTTGATATTATCGTATTCGGTAGAACTGCAGGTAAGAGCGCTGCCGCTAATGCTAAAGAAGCATCTGTTGGTAAGCTTACACTTGACCATATTGCAAAGTTTGAAAAAGAAATAGAAAAAGCAGGAATTGATACAAAGACAGTATCACCGAAGCTTCTTCCTAACTATACGAGAAAGAAATAAGACGAGGTAATAGACAATGAATTTATTTGGCGGTGTTATTCCCGTAACAGGCATTACATTTTTAATGTTTTGCGTGTTTGGTGTGTTGTTTTTCGGATATGCTTTGGGAAGAATAACTATAAAAGGTGTTTCCTTGGGTGATGCAGGTGTATTTGTTGTTGCCCTTATATTCGGCGCACTTTTTTATGAGTCTCTCGAAGGACAGCTTACTATTAAAGCTGCAGTAGAGGGAAAAGACGTAATTATTAACTTTGCTGAAAAAGCACTTGAAATTATCGAAAGCTTGGGACTTATCCTTTTCGTTACTTCAGTAGGCTTTATCGCAGGACCTAAATTCTTCGGTAATATGAAGAAAAATTTCAAATCCTACGTTTTGTTAGGTTTGGTAATAATTATCTTTGGTGGTCTTTCGGCAGTTGCATGTATATTTATCGGTAGAGGAATTGGCTTTGGTGCGACAATTGAAACCGCAGAAGGCTTTACGGCAATGATTGTTGGTCTTCTTTCGGGTTCTCTTACATCAACACCCGCCTTTTCAGCAGCTAAAGCAACGGTTGCTCCCGAATATACGAGCCTTGTATCCGTTGGACACGGTATTGCTTACATATTCGGCGTTATCGGCGTAGTACTTTTCGTTCAGCTTGTTCCTAAATTAACAAAAGCGGATATGGATAAAGAACGCGCTTTGATAACAAGCGTTGACGATGGCTCTTCGAAGAAGAAAGTAATAGGCAATCTTCTTAAGCTTGATGGACACGGATTTGCTGCATTTGCACTTGCGGCACTTGTTGGTGTTTTCCTCGGCAGAATTAAGATTCCTCTTTCTGCTGCAGGCTTGAGCGGAACTTGCTTCTCGCTTACAACTACAGGCGGATGTCTCCTTTCTTCGCTCGTATTTGGTCATTTTGGCAGAATCGGTAAGTTGGACATAATGCCTTCACAGTCAACTCTTAAGCTTTTCAGAGAGCTTGGGCTTGTACTCTTCCTTGTAGCTGCAGGTATTCCCGGTGGTGCAGAGTTTATTGCAAACTTTGACCCGATGTACTTTGTATACGGAATTATTATGACTGTAGTTCCTATGTTCGCAGGCTTCTTCTTTGCTAAATACGTACTTAAGCTCAGCCTCCTTAATAACCTCGGTTCTATTACGGGGGGTATGACGAGTACTCCTGCGCTTGGAACTTTGATTTCAACAGCGGGAACAGAAGATGTTGCAGCTGCTTATGCGGCTACATATCCTATTGCTCTTATTGCGGTTGTATTGGTTTCGCAGTTTATCGTAATTCTATTCTAACTTATATAGTTAAAACAATAGAGGGTATATGGGCTTTGCCCATATACCCTCTGATTTTTTATTTTTTACTGAATCTTTTTGAATAACCGCATTTGCGGCAGAGTTCTTCGGTGGCTTTTCTTTGACTAAATCCGTTGTATATATCTTTTGCTCTTTTTGAATTTAATATAGATTCAAGGTCGTTTTCGAAGAGGTTACCAAGTGGGATATTACCGTCGGCATCAAGACAGCAGGGAACTACCGTTCCGTCGCAAAGTATGCCTATTTGGTCGCGCAAACCATAGCAGAATATATCATCGTTGTTTTCTTCGGTTAAATTTATATCGGGCCAATCGAAATGCTTGGCAAACTCAAGGTAAACGTAGTCGGATAACTTTTTTCCGAAACCATTTCTAATGTTCGTCCATTCGTTTGGAAATTCTCTTTTTAATTTTTTAATAATCGAGGCATTTTCATCTTCACCTTCGCCGCCGAGATTCCAAAGCCGAAAGGCGATATAGCATTTTTTCTCGGCTGCTTTTTTTGCAAAGTCAATACAATTTGTTAGATAACTTTCATCTGCAAAGGCTTCGTTTGCCGCAGGCGCGTGGAGAGATATGCTTATTTTGTGGGGGGTGTTATACAATAGGCTTTCTCCGAATTTCCCTAAAAGTGAGCCGTTGGTGGTGATTATCGGCAGAAAATCTTTTGTTTTTGCTGTAGAAATAAAGTCGGGCAGATTTGGATGGAGTGTAGGTTCTCCCATAAGATGAAAGTACAGATATTTTATTTTGTTCTTTAATCTATCCGTAAGAAAATTAAACTCTTCTGTTGTCATTGTTCGATGTGGTCTTTGCGTTTTGTGACAGAATGAGCAAGATAAATTACAGATATTAGTTATTTCAAGATAGGCTTTGTTAATCATAGGTTTTATAGTGTGTTGTATTATAAATCAACAACTACGATATTGTGCTTAATGTGTGGCAAATATTTTTCGAGAATGTCGGACGTCTTGATTTTGAGAGTAGACGTATTTATGCAGGGATGGCAACGCACGAAGTCGCTTTCGTATATTTCTCTGTCGAGAAGAAGCTGAACTTCGTTATTCTTATCGTTTGCAAGTCCCATAATGCTGACAGAACCGGGGGTAATGTCAAGATATTCAAGCATTTTTTCAGCGGGAGCAAAAGAAAGACGTGCGCTTCCGATTTGTTGAGAAAGGTCCTTTGTTTTAAAAGGCTTTTTGCCCGGCATCATAAGCATATAGAATTTTGTCATTTGTCTGTTGCAGAGAAAGAGGTTTTTGCATATATCGACGCCGATAACCTTTTCAACCTCTTCGCAGTCTTCAATTGTATCAGCGGGGTTGTGGTCAGCTCTTTCATATTCGATACCGAGAGAGTCAAGCAAGTCATATACCCTCACTTCTTTTTCAAGTCTTTCCGAGATATTTTCAGGTTTGCCTTTATAAAGTATTGAATCAACGTAAAAAGTCTTTGTTTCCATAAAGTAATCCTCTCGTAATTTATTACCAATATTTATATTTTTGTTTTTTCAAGAATAGGAATAGCACTGTTACAGCGACTGCAAGTATTTCTGCGACGATAAGCGAAAACTGCATATTGGATTGCGGTTATTTTTGCCCTAACGTTTTTTAGGAAATATAAGATTAAGAGCAGCAAAGAGAGTTTTGCTATGTAGTTTGAAGCAAAATAATCGTCAACCACGCTGTAAATAGACGTAAAAATCATCATTATGGGCGGCATCGTAAACAAAAACAGTTTTTTATATGTAAAAAGGTCTGAAAGCTGTATTTCCATTAAAAACTCTGTTTTTTACAAATGTTAACAACTATTATACAACATATTATTGGCAAATTCAAGAAGCTAATGTTTTTTTGTTGCGTCTTAAAATAACAAAAATGTTGACAAATCAACATTTGAAGTGTATAATAATAGAAAAATACAACCCGAAACGAGAGTTGAAAATATGAAAAAAGTTAAGATAGTAGCCGATTCATCGGCAGATACGTTGTTTCTTGAGGGTGAATTGTTTGACAGCGCACCTTTGAAGATAATTACAACAGAAAAGGTATATACCGACGATAATGAACTTGACGTAAGAGAAATGGTTGACGACCTTCAGCAATACAGCGGGAAGTCGTCTACCTCGTGTCCAAATACCGAAGACTACTTAAGGTGCTTCGGCGATGCCGATGAAATTTTTTGCATAACTATTACGGCTGCGCTTTCGGGAAGTTACAATTCCGCTTGTCTTGCGAAAAGACAGTATGAGGAAATGTGTCCCGACAGAAAGGTGTACGTTATCAATTCTCTTTCGACGGGACCTGAAATGCGCCTTATAATTGAAAGACTGCAAGATTTGATTCAGGCTGAAAAAGAATTTGACGATATATGCCGCGAGATTGACAAGTATATGAAAAACACAGGCTTGTTGTTTATGCTGCAGTCAATGAAAAATCTTGCGAACAACGGACGTGTTAGTCATATTGCTGCGAAAATGGCGGGTGTGCTTGGAATACGCGCACTCGGAAAGGCGAGTGACAGAGGCGACCTTGAAATGCTTGAAAAGTGCAGAGGCGAAAAAAAAGCTCTTGATTCAATAATAGAGCAATTGAAAAAGTTGGGGTACAAGGGAGGCAAGGTTAGAATTGCCCATTGCTTTAATGAAGAATTTGCAAATAAAGTTTTGGATAATTTAAAGGCTGAGTTTAATCAAATTGATGTAAAGGTGTATAATTGCCGAGGACTTTGCAGTTTTTACGCAGAGCTTGGCGGTTTGCTTATAGGTTTTGAAAAAATATAACCTCTATATATTTACAAAAAACATTGTACAGACCGAGGAAGCTTCCGAAGTCTGTACATTTTTTTATTGTATTAAAAAAATGATTGCTATAATAATACATTCCCTCTGTGCATTTACTGTAAGTTTGCACAGACCAAGGAAGATTCCAAAGGGGGAAACCCTTTGGCCGTTTTGAGCGGGAGGGTTCAAAGGGAGGGGGAGAATCGGAACTCCTCCTCTCTTTGCGTCTTCTTTGGTTACTTTCTTTACGTAAAGAAAGTAACGAAGAGAAATCTAAAGGAGTGTAATTTTTATAGATACATTTGTTTAGAAGGTGCTAACAATTATCGCAGAGATATTGTTTTCAAAAGAGTTCTAATTTCTCTTTTTTTCATACTTTCTTGGTGCCAAGAAAGTATTGCAAAGAAGGCACAAGGTGGCAGGGCGGTAACACCGCAGGAGAAAACTGGAGCATACAAGTCAATTAAGTTCTTTATTAAGATTGAAGAACCAGAGATTCCCTCTCGCGTGGCGAGCGATTCCCCCGCCCCCTTGACCCCCTACCCCTAAAACGACCAAAGAGGTCTCCTCTTTGGAATCTTCCTTTGGTTTGTGCTAACTTTTTGTAATTACGCAGATGTAATGTTTTATTTTAGCAATAGTATTTTTATTTCCTCTCTTGACAAAATGCTAAAACGGTGTATAATAACAAGTGTGATATAACACGTGTTATTTAACGTTTGAAGGAGTGAATTTAATGCCGCCAAAGGTAAGATTTACAAAAGAACAGATAGCGGAAGCAGCATATAATATGGTGAAAAAGTTTGGAATTGATATACTTACTGCAAGAAATCTTGCAGCAGAACTTGGTGTATCGACAGCGCCCATATTTACTGCATTTAAGAATATAGAAGAGGTTCAAGAGGCTGTAAAGGAAAGGGCAAAGACGGAGTATCGAGCATATATAGAAGAGGGACTGAAGCACGATATTCCATTCAAGGGTGCGGGTTTAAAATACGTAGAATTTGCCAAGAACGAGCCTGAACTTTTTAAGATGCTGTTTATGGGCAGAGATAATTTTGAAAGCATACCGCATTACCACCCCGGAAAAGATATAAGCGCCGAAAAGGTATTAAATGTAGTTGAAAGCAATTATGCCAAAGACAAAGATAGCGCAATGCGTCTCTACAACCATTTGTCTGTATATATGCATGGGTTTGCCGTAATGTTTGCGCAGGGGAACAGTGTGTTTACTATGGACGACGTCAGCCGAATGATGTCGGAGGTGTTTATGGCATTGAGCGCCAAGGAGAAAAATATATGAATAACATTATTGAAATAACCGACCTTTACAAATCGTTTGGAGAGGTAAAGGCTGTACATAACCTTTCGTTTTGTGTAAAGAAAGGCGAACTGTTTGCGTTTCTCGGTGTAAACGGCGCGGGAAAATCTACTACGATTGGAATTATCTGCGGACAGCTTGCAAAGGACAAAGGAACAGTAGTTATCGACGGAAATGATATTGATAAAAACATCGACAAGATAAAGACGGAAATAGGCGTTGTGTTCCAAAATTCCGTTCTTGATAAGGCGTTGACTGTAAGGGATAATCTTGAATTTAAGGCATCTCTTTACGGTATATACGGTAAAGAATTTGAGGACAGACTTAAAGAGTTATCCGAAATGCTTGACTTTTCGGATATTCTTAACAGAACCGTAGGAAAGCTGTCGGGAGGACAGAGAAGAAGAGTAGATATTGCAAGGGCGCTTTTCCACAAGCCGAAGCTTCTTATACTTGATGAGCCGACGACGGGACTTGACCCGCAAACGAGAAAAACACTATGGAACGTTATAAGCGGATTGAGAAAAAATGAAAATCTAACTGTATTTCTTACCACGCATTATATGGAAGAGGCGGCGGAAGCAGATTACGTTGTTATTCTTGATTCGGGAAAACTTATAGCCGAGGGAACGCCGCTTGAATTAAAGAATAAATATACGGGCGATTATATAACTCTCTATAATACCACCGAAGAAACGGTAAAAAATATAGGTGTTGAATATGAGCCTATAAGAGATGCATTTAAAATACAGATTCCCAATACCGAAAAGGCGACCGAGCTTATAATAAAATATCCGTCGGTCTTTAAAGATTATGAAATAACAAAGGGTAAAATGGACGACGTGTTTTTGTCTGCGACAGGGAAAAAACTTGAAGGGAGAAATGAAAAATGAATACGTTGTTTTATTTAATAAGACGTAATACCAAGTTGTTTTTCAAGGATAAGGGTATGTTTTTCACATCTCTTATAACCCCTTGTATATTGTTGGTTCTTTATGCGGTGTTTTTGGGAAAGATATACCGTGACAGCTTTGTGATGGGACTTCCCGAAGGTGTAGAGCTTGCGGAAAAGCTACTGAACGGAGCGGTCAGCGGTCAGCTTATTTCCTCAATACTTGCAGTTTCTTGCGTAACGGTTGCATTTTGCTCGAATATGCTTATGGTACAGGATAAGGCGAACGGAAGTATAAGAGATTTTACTATATCTCCCGTGAAAAAAACTGCTTTGTCATTGAGTTATTATTTTGCAACGCTTATATCCACACTTTTGATATGCTTTACCACAACGGCGGTTTGCCTTGTGTACGTTGCCGTACAAGGTTGGTACTTATCTGTGTCAGACGTTATAGTACTTATTTTCGACGTGTTTCTTCTTGTGTTGTTCGGCACGGCTTTGTCAAGTATAATTAACTTCTTTTTGTCAACGCAAGGGCAAATATCTGCGGTAGGCTCTATGATAAGCTCGGGTTACGGTTTTATTTGTGGGGCGTATATGCCTATTTCGCAGTTTCCCGAGGTGTTGCAAAAGGTTATATCATTTTTACCCGGAACGTACGGCACGTCTATTATCAGAAACGTGGCTATGAGGGGCGTTTTTTCCGAAATGAAAGCCGATGGCGTACCCGATTTTGCAATAACGCAAATGAAAGATGCCATTGATTGCAATCTGTATTTCTTTGGAAATAGGGTTGAACTCGGGGTTATGTATGCTGTTCTTGTTTGTACTATAGCAGTGCTTATCGGCGTATACGTAGCTATGAACGTCTTGAATAAGAAAAAGGGATAATGATAGATTATGAAACTGATATTTAAGCAAAAGATGTTTTCTTGGTTTGACAGCTATGACGTGTTCAGCGAATCGGGAACGACTTTATATACTGTCAAAGGACAGCTTTCTTGGGGGCATTGTCTGAAAATATTTGATTCATCGGAAGTTGAAGTTGGGACAGTGAAGCAAAAGCTATTTTCATTTCTTCCGACATTTGAAATATATATTGGAGACAAATATCTTGGCAGTATAAAAAAGGAGTTTTCATTTTTTAGGCCCAAATATAATATAGATTTCAATGGTTGGCACGTTGAAGGTAATTTATTTGAATGGGATTATAATATAATTGACAGCAATGGAAAACATGTGGCAGCAGTATCAAAAGAGTTGTTTAATTGGACTGATACGTATATAATTGACGTTCTTAATTCCGAAAAAGCGGTGTATGCTCTTATGCTTGTAATTGCCATTGATGCCGAAAAATGTTCAAGAGATAATTAAATGTAGGCGGGACTTGACAGAGTTCCGCTTATATGATATACTATATTTAACATTTAGGTTAAATGTTAAAGGAGTGATAAGGTTTGTCTATACAAAACACGCTGAAGGCACTTTCCGACCCGATAAGACGAGAGATATTGAATCTTTTGAAAAAGGGAAGAATGTCAGCGGGGGATATAGTCGATAATTTTGATGTAACGGGCGCGTCAATATCAAGGCATCTTTCGGTTCTCAAAGATGCAGATTTGATAAGAGATTGTCGAGAGGGAAAATATATTTTCTATGAACTTAACACCTCGGTTCTTGAGGACGTTATGCTTTGGATAACAGATTTGAAGGGAGTGGATAATAATGATTAAGAGATACAAAATAATGCTTATTATAACGTCAATAGTGATTTTATTGCCGATGATTTTTGGGATAATAAAGTGGAATGACTTATCCGAAACTTTTGCGACACATTGGGGTGTAAACGAAGAAGCGGACGGATATTCCGGTAAGGCGCTTACTGTCTTCGGTTTGCCTATTATATTACTCGCTTTTCATTGGTTGTGTGTTTTTATGTCGGAAAAAGATAAGAGAGGCAACAGCCAAAACAAAAATCTTATAAATATTATTCTTTGGATAATACCCATTATATCGTTGTTTGCAAACGGTATTATATATATGGCGGCAATGGGAAAGGAAATTGAACCGACGGGAACAGTTTCGATTCTTTTTGGATTACTTTTTATTGTTATCGGAAACTATCTTCCGAAGTGCAGACAGAGTTTTACAATGGGCATAAAAATAAAATGGACTCTTGCCAACGAAGAAAACTGGAACGCAACCCACAGAGTTGCTGGAAAACTATGGGTAATAGGCGGAATTGTTATCTTGTTCGGTATCCTTTTGCCCTTTGAAGCGGCTATGATAGCAATGCTTGGCATTATATTGGTTATGGTTTTAGTACCCGTTATTTATTCGGGCTTATATTATAAAAAGCAGGTGGAAGAGGGCAGAGCTGACAGACATCCTGTTATAAAAGCAGAAAGGTGGCACAAGAATGCAAAAAAGGGAACGATTGCGGGTGTAATAATACTTTTTGCGGTTTTGTACTTCGTTATTGCAGGTGCCGGATTTGAGGCTGAATTCGGAGATGAATCATTTACCGTTAATGCAACGGGTTGGAGTAATTTGACCGTAGAAT
Source organism: Clostridia bacterium (assembly GCA_017547655.1). Lineage (GTDB taxonomy): Bacteria > Bacillota > Clostridia > Oscillospirales > CAG-272 > RGIG1995. Next base: position 11,600 of record JAFYPF010000019.1, on the reverse strand, counting down.
ACTCGGCTGTTGAAAACGTTGAATACAGAGAGAGTTTTGATATAGGCAGAAGAATAAGCGGATTTGGTTCCCCTACTTTGTCGCTCGGGTTGTTTAAGAATGATGAATTCGGCACGTATACGGTATTTGCTTACAATAACGCCAAAGCCTTTGTAATAGTGGAATCAGACGGGAAAGTGCTTGTGTTTGCTAATAAAGATACCGAAATTACAAAAGAATTTTACGAAAAACTAACCGAAAAAATAGGCGGTGAAATCAATGAAAGCAATTGAAATCAATGATTTGACGAAGTTTTACGGCAAATCAAGGGGAATAACCAACGTAAATTTAACGGTTGACGAAGGGGAGTTTTTCGGTTTCATAGGTCCTAACGGGGCAGGAAAAAGCACTACTATACGTACACTTTTGGGACTTATTTCGGCAACGGCGGGGAGTGCTTCCATATTCGGCAAGGATATTGCAAAAGATAAAACCGAGATATTGGCAGACATCGGATACTTGCCATCGGAGACTATGTTTTATAACGGAATGAAAGTAAAGGATATTTTAAAGCTTTCGGAGAGTCTTCGCGGAAAAGATTGCAAAAAAGAAGCCGATGAGTTATGTTCAAGGCTTGAGCTTGACGTAAACAAAAAGGTTAACGAATTATCTTTAGGTAACCGCAAGAAGCTCGGTATCGTATGCGCTTTGCAGCACAAGCCGAAGCTTTATATACTCGACGAGCCTACAAGCGGACTTGACCCGTTGATACAAAAAGAATTTTACGAAATATTGACAAAGAGAAATCAAGAGGGCGCAACGGTATTTTTGTCGTCGCACGTGCTTTCGGAGATAGGTAAATATTGCAAGAGGGCGGCAGTTATCAGAGAGGGCAAGATTCTTGCGTGCGACAGTATTGAAAAGTTGGGACACGCAGATTTGAAGCGTGTTGTGTTACGTGGAGCAAAAGACGTTGTTTTAAATGCTGATATTATTGATTTTAAGCAAGAAAATGACGTGGTCAGCTTTTTATATAAGGGAAATACAAAAGAATTAACAGCGCTTTTATGTAAGCTCGAATTTGATGACTTTACTGTTTCGGATATTGATTTGGAAGAGGGCTTTATGCACTTCTATACAAAGGAGGGAAACTAAAAAATGACTTTGTTTTTTCACGAAATGAAGAAGAATAGACTTTCACTCCTTATATGGTCTGTAGTAATTGCATTTATGCTTTGTGTGAGTGTTATGATATATCCCGAAATGGAAGGGCAGATGGCTGAAATGAGCGATATGTTTGCCGATATGGGAAGTTTTACGGCGGCATTCGGTATGGATAAACTGAATTTCGGCGAATTTATGGGTTATTTCGGCATAGAGTGCGGAAACGTTTTGGGACTTGGGGGCGCATTGTTTGCCGCATTGGCGGGAATATCGGCTCTGGCTAAAGAAGAAAAGGACAGAACGGCTGAATTTTTGCTTTCTCACCCTGTTTCAAGAATAAAAATAACTCTGCAAAAGCTTTTATCTGTTTTCTGCCAGATAGTATTGCTGAATTTGGTTGTAGTGTGTACGGCTGTATTATGTATAACCGTAATTGACGTTGAAGTCGAGATAGGCAAGATTGTTTTGATATTCTTGTCATATCTATTGCTTCAACTTGAAATCGGAATGATTACTTTTGGAATATCCGCTTTCTTGAAAGGTAACGGACTCGGTATAGGACTGGGACTTGCGATGTTGCTTTACTTTGCGAATATTATTTCAAACCTTACCGAAGAGGCGAAGTTCTTGAAATATATAACCCCTTTTGGATATGCCGACAGCGCACAGATTATAAGCGACAATTCGCTGAAATGGGAGTATCTTGCCACAGGTTTAGCAATAGGTGCTGTGAGTTTGATTATAGGCTTTTATAAGTATAGTAAAAAAGATATATCATAACAATAGAGTGCGGGTGGGTTATCCACACGCACTCTATTGTTTTAGTTTCTTTCTGTATTCGGAGGGGGAAATCCCCGTGTGTTTTTTGAAAAGTCGGCTGAAATAGAGAGGATTGTCGTAGCCTACAGCCGAGGAGATTTGAGCAATATTATAGTTCTTGTTTTCAAGCATATTCATAGCGTTGGTTAATCGGAGATTAACTATATATTGCATAGGAGTTGTTTTTGTAAGCTGCTTAAAGTTTTGTATAAACCAACAAGGCGTCATAAGATGCTGTTCTGCATAGTCTTCGATGATTATTTGCTTATTGTAGTTTTCGTTAAAATAGTGTATGGATTTTTCTATTTCGTCAAGGACTTGAGAGCCTGCTGTTTTGCTTTCGGTAAGATGTCTGTTTATCATAAGCAAAAGCGTTCTGATGTTGAGCGAGAGAAGGTCTTCAAAGTTTGCTCGGCGTAGTTGAAGCTCTCGTATCATTTGACCGAATATGTATTGATAATCTTGTGTGTTTCCTGCATAAAACAGATTTTGTCCTTTTTCGAATTGGTAATAGTCAAGCAAACTTTCTACATCATTACCCGTAAAATGAACCCAATATGTTTCGGGTTTGTCCAATGCATAAATGGCATATTTTTGAGCATCGCCGGGACGGAAAAGTACGACTGTGCCTTTAGATATTATTTTTTCTTTACCGCCAAAGAAGAAGTGAGCTTTTCCCGACGCTACGTAATATAATTGATAGTCTCCGCGTCCCGACGGACGGTCTGTTTCGTATACGTAACTTTTGTGCATACGGTAGTTTCCTGCTGCCGTAACCAGTAACGGACAGTTAGTAACTACGATGTCTTCACTCGGGAAACCAAGATATGCGGCGTTTGCAAACATAATATACCTCCGTGGGTGACGTTGTATAATATTATATATGATTTCGACGGATTTTTCAAGCATAAATTTAATTTTGTGCATATTTACTTAAATAATGTTTATTTTGTACAGTCAAACGGTATGGTAAAATATAGTTAGTTTAATATATTTAGAGAAGGAAGAGCGATTATATGATTTACGAAAATGTGCAGACGCTGATAGATTATGGCAAGAAGAATGGTTTAATCGCCGCAGAGGACGAGTTTGTAGTAAGAAACCTTTTACTCGATGTTTTGAAGCTTGACGACTGGCAGGAGTGTAAGGGGAATGAAAATGCAGACGATATAGACGAAATATTGAAGTCGATTATTGATTATGCCGCAGAAAAGGGTGTAATTGAAGATACGGCTAATTCGAGAGATCTTTTTGATACGAAGCTTATGGGCGTGTTTACTCCAATGCCGAGAGAGGTTAACAGAGAGTTCAAAGCGAGATATGAGAAGTCTCCCAAAGAGGCTACAGAGTGGTATTTTGATTTTAGCAAGAAGCTTAACTATGTACGCGCGGGCAGAATAGCAAAAGACTTGAAATGGACTTATGACTGTGAATTCGGTACGCTTGATATAACCATAAACTGCTCGAAGCCCGAAAAAGACCCGAGGGATATTGCGGCGGCAAAGCTTCAGAAATCCGCAAGTTATCCTAAGTGTCAGCTCTGCGCAGAGAATGCAGGATATGCAGGCAGAGTTAATCATCCCGCAAGACAGAACTTAAGACCTATTAGTATTACCGTTGACGGTAGCGATTGGCAGTTGCAGTATTCCCCTTACGGTTACTATAACGAGCATTGCATCGTATTTAACAACGAGCATATTCCTATGGTTATTGATGAAACAGTTTTTGAAAAGCTGTTTGATATAATTGACTATTTGCCCCACTATTTTGTAGGCTCAAATGCGGATTTGCCTATAGTTGGAGGTTCGATTTTAAGCCACGAACATTTCCAGGGCGGTAAATATACTTTTGCTATGGAAACGTCTCCTATTGAGACTGAGTTTAAGATAAACGGCTATCCCGAGGTTGAAGCAGGTATCGTAAAATGGCCGATGTCGGTTATTAGACTTGCATCGAAAGACAGAAAACAGCTTTCGGAATGTTGTAACTACGTGCTTGTAAACTGGAGAAAATACAGTGATGCCGATGCGGTTATTTTTGCCGAAACGGAGGGGACGCCGCACAATACTATTACTCCTATTGCGAGAAAGCATGGGGATATGTATGAATGTGACCTCGTTTTGAGAAACAACCTTACGACTGAAGAAAGGCCTTTCGGTTTGTATCACCCGAATTCCAAGCTTCACCATATAAAGAAAGAGAATATCGGACTTATCGAGGTTATGGGACTTGCGGTACTTCCCTCAAGATTGTCAAAAGAGCTTGTTATGCTTGAAAAGGCGATGTTAGACGGCGAAGAATTGAATGCAACTCCCGAACTCGCTCAACACGCAGAGTGGGCAAAAGAGGTTCTTGAAAGACATCCCGAGTTCTGCGCAGAAAATGCGAAGCATATTATCGAGCAAGAGGTAGGCGAAGTGTTTAGACAGGTTCTTTTGGATGCGGGCGTATTCAAGAGGGATGAAGACGGCAAAAAAGCATTTATGCGTTTTGTAAATTCATTGAATTAAAGTAAAAAATATTATAAGAAAGCTCCGAGTTTAATACTCGGAGCTTTTTGTGTTTTAATGTTCAGCGTCTTTTTTGGTTTTATGGACTGTACCGAACGGATGTTGTGACGGAGCGTAAATTGAGTAAATTTTTAGCGGACGGTTTCCTATGTTCACTATATTGTGCCACGTACCTGCGGGAATAAGTATGGCATAATTTTCATTTACGTTTCCGACCTCACGTAGGGCGCATTGATAACTGCCCATAAATACCTTTGCGTGTCCGCTTTCGATACACAAAAATTGATCGACGTCGGGGTGCATTTCTACACCGATGTCACTTTTTACGGGAATGCTCATCAAAGTTAATTGCAAATCTTGCCCTGTCCAAAGTGTAGTGCGGAAGTTTTGATTCATATTAGTTGCGTGGTTAATGTTGAAAACAAACGGCTCGCCACCATAGTCGCGTATTTCCGGATGATTTCTGTGTTTGCAGTTTCGCATGAGTGTACCTCCTGACATAGTTACAGTAGCAGTATATGCATTCTCTACTCTCCGCGATACAGTGTTAGTTTGTCTTCTTCGGCTCGATATATTCCGAGAAATACCTCGTTAGCGTTTTTAAAACCTTGTTTTTTTAGTTCTTTTTCAAGCCAATTTCCATTTTTGCCCATACGCAAAAGATTTTCGCCCATAATTCGTCCGTCCATTATTACTTCAACACCGATATGAGTTGCTTTTGCTGTAATGTTCATATCTTCAGGTGTGGCAGGGCGCTTGGCTGCTTTTGGCAAAATTGAAACTTTTCCGTTGTGTTCAAATATGGCGGTTTGTACCTCGTCAAGGTCAAAATATCCTTGCTCTCGACAAAGAAGTGTAAATTCCGATAGGTCAAGCTTGGCTTTTTTGAGGTTTTGTCGATATAATTTGCCGTTATTAAGAAGAATGGTTGGCGTACCGTTAATATATTTTCGTGTTTGCGGAAGCTTATGTGAAAGCAAGTTAAGAAAAAAAGATGCGCTTCCGTAGACGGCTAAAGCGATTAACGGCTTATACGTTTTTTCCAATTCCGTTGAAAGCTCCGCGCCAATCGAGCCGATTGTTATACCGCTTATATAATCGAAAAAATCCAATTGCGCTATTTGCTTATGCCCCATAATTTTTGTGATGATAAAAAGCGATATTACCGATAATAGTGCTGTTAATATGACCTTTATAATTTCCATTTTGTCCTCACTTATTTTTGCTTATTGTGTGAAAAAAAAGGAGGTAATATTCGTCTTTGAATTATAAATTATTTCATAACTTTAATAAAGCTAAACATTTCATCTGGGCCCTCGTCGGGGTTGTATTCATCTTTATCGGGCATATCGCGGTCGGGTTTAAAATATTTGCACCAAAATTCGTCTATATGAAAACCGCACTTATTGACGTAGAAATGAATGTTACGTTTGTCAAAATAGGGCGTACAAGTTTTCCAAATTTTTGTTTCGGGGTGTAGAGACTCTACTGCCCGCCATGTGCCATATCCGATACCACGGCTATGCGCTTCGGGAGAAACGAAAAGGATTTCCAATTCATTGTGGTGTGTATCTTTGTTGATTTTTAGGATTACACCGCCGACTTTTTTACCGTTAACGATAATGCGATAGGTTTCATTTTGCGGATTGTCAATGCTGCGTTCAATGGTTTTGCGAGAAATGATTTCTCCGTCAGAATCAATATGGTTATCGCGTTCGCCAAATTCAACCATAGCACCATGCTTAAATGCCCATTGATTGTCAAGTATAAATTGTTCACGGTCATCAGCCGTCAGGGGAACAAGCTCAACTTTTGTATTTTTCATAATAACCTCCTAAAAAACAAAAGACTCCGGCTATTGCACATACAATAACCCGAGCTCACTCGGACACCTAATCCGGCTTATAAGCGCTACGGCGCTCCACCTCCGGTGACCTATTTATTGTTTTAATGATACTATAAAAACAGAAAAAAGTCAAGAGCAGAGTAAGTATAGGATTCTTGAAAATGGAGATGTTTAATAATGGATAAGAAAAAAGTTTTTGTAATAATGCCATTTAAGGATGAATTTTTTGAAGTACATGAAATGCTTAAGGGGAAAGTTGGAGAACTCTTCGAGTTTATCAATGCGGGTGACGAAGGCGATCAGCAAAATATTCTAAAAGACATTATTCAGCCTATGTTTATATGAGGTTTTGCTTAGAACATGGGGGTGTTCTTCTAAAATACAAAGAAAACCCTTAAAATAAGGGCTTTCTTTGTATCAACGAATGTTGATGATTATAGAAAGGTAACGCAAAATTGATACAAGAAAGACTTTTGCTTTAAAACTGCAAGTAAAGTCTTGCACGGGTGTCAAGATTTTGTGAAAGTGAGAAGAAAGGGTTTCAAAAATATCGAAATATATTGATTTTTATCTAAAAAGCGGAACTAAAAACACCATTGTGTATGCCAATAAAAAAGGCGTTCCTGTAGTCAATTTGTTAAACAAGTAAATCTCAAAATGCTCTGAAAAATTGAATATGCCCAAACTCCGTTTTCGCGTCTGATGTTTAACTTTATAGTTAAAGCGCAAAATAATAGTAAAATAGAAGAAGAGAAACGGAGGTTTTGGTATGAAAAAAAGAACTATTACCAATCAAATCATAAACTCATTTGAGAAGCATTTACTTGAAAATGAAAAGGCTGGAGCAACGATCCAGAAATATATGCGCGATATTCGCTGCTTTATGGACTATGCAAAAGAACAGTCTTTAGATAAAACGTTGCTTCTCAATTATAAAGCGATGTTGGAACAGAACTATGCGGTCAGAAGTGCGAATTCGATGCTAGCAGCACTGAATGCCTTTTTCCGGTTTCAAGGCTGGCATGACTTGTGTGTCAAGCAATTCAAGGTCCAAAAGGAAGCGTATTGCTCAGAGGAACGAGAGCTGACCAAGGCAGAATACACTGCGCTCGTAAGAACGGCAGAGCTTAAGAAAAATGAACGCCTGTCCCTTGTCGTACAAACGATTTGTGGAACAGGCATTCGTGTAAGTGAGTTGCAAAGTATTACGGTTGAGGCTGTAAGACGTGGTGAGGCCGTTGTTTCCTGTAAGGGAAAGACGAGAAAGATATTTATCGTTAAAGCCTTGCAGAAGAAACTCTTGCGGTATGCGATAGAGCAAGGTATAACAACAGGTACACTGTTTGTAACGAAAAGCGGCAAGCCTCTGGATCGCAGTAATATTTGGCGTCAGATGAAGGATCTGTGTAAGCAGGCCGGGGTGGCTCCGCAAAAGGTGTTTCCGCATAATCTGCGTCACTTGTTTGCAAGAACCTTCTATGGCATTGAAAAGGATATTGCAAAGCTGGCAGACATCCTTGGCCATTCCAACATCAACACAACTCGTATCTATATCATTACGACCGGTGCTGAGCATCAGCGCCGTATGGAAAATATGCGACTGATTATATAAAAAAATAAAACCGCCACACAGAGCAGCGGTTGAATATCACATAATGGGTATTATGTTGTACGAAGAGCCGAACAAGCATACTTCGTTACTTTATTAGTACATAGAATTATAGCACTGTTCGGCAAAAAAATCAAGTACTTTCAATATAAAAATGAGATTTACATAAAATAAACGGATTTTGGGCATGACAAGTAAGACCTTTTGTACGAATTTTTCAAAAGGTCTTATTTGTCATGCCTATTTTTTAGTTGTTGCAGAGCTGTATTCTCGCAATTTTTCGTTTTTTGTAATTCTTTATACAACATAATACCCATTATGTGATGCCGATGTTCACAAACATCGGTTTTTTAATGAACTGGCTCAACATAATACCCATTATGTTGCACTCACGTAACTAAGCAGGCGGGGTTAAAACCCACGAATAATAACGTTTTTTCCGATTGTTCATCCGTTTTATTTCTGTCTGTTATCACTGCGCAAACGCTCGACGTTTGCATTATTTTGCTGAGAAATGTAGTAAACATTTATGGCTGAAAGGAGAAAGACGAATGAAACAGGATGAAATCCGTCGCAGGCTAATTGACGGTACTATCCATGTCATTGCTAGAGACGGGCTCGACAAAGCATCAACAAAACAAATAGGTATTACGACATCTACAAACGAGGCATACATCTATCGTTGCTTTGAAGACAAGGAGGATATGTTCTCCAAAGCATTTGATTCATTGGACGATGAATTGTTTGCCAAGACCATGCAGCATGTGGAAGTTATGTATATGACCGAAATGGAATATGAAATGCGTTGCAGATTTTATTTCTCTGCAGTCTGGAAATTCCTTTTGGGAAATAGTGATAAATGTCTTGCATACGTGAGGTATTATTACTCACCGTATTTTTCAAAATATTCTGCTGAGTCGCACAAGCGTAGATTTGCTCCGCTTATTAGTAAGTTTGAAGATGCATTCATCGATGAGGCCGATGTGTGGATGATCTTAAATCACATTTTAAATGTAATGCTTGATTTTGCTGTAAAAGTACATAACGATCAGATGCCTAAAAGCGATGAGTATTCAGAACATGTATTCAGGGTAATCTACGCATCCATCAAGCAGTATTTTAGAAAGATAGAGGAGAGTTAATGTGAACAGTTCAATGAAAAAAGTATTTAACATAATTAAAACTACATTGGTGTGGTTGATGGTTCTTCTCGCCGTATCAATGATGATATTTACGGTGATTTCCTGTACAACTTTTAACCGAAACGATAGGAGTCTCCTGGGTTACAAGATGTACATAGTCAATTCAAATTCTATGGCAGCAACCGATTTTGATGCCGGTGCATTAATCTTTGTAAAAGAGGTTGACCCCTCTACACTCAAGGAGGGCGATATCATCACCTTCATGTCGCAGGATACAGATAGCTTTGGTGAAACTGTTACCCATAAAATCCGTAAAGTTACTACCGATGCTGAAGGAAATCCCGGCTTTATTACATATGGTACTACCACGGATACTGATGATGAAACTATCGTAACGTATCCGTATGTCTTAGGTCAGTATAAAAGTCATATTCCAGGGTTGGGATTCTTCTTTAATTTCTTAAAGACAACACCAGGTTATTTTGTGTGTATCTTTACACCGTTTATGCTGATCATTATTTATGAAGGCGTGAAGTTTTTCAATCTGTTCCGCAGATATAAGAAAGAGCAAATGGAAGAAATGCAGGCCGAAAGAGATAAGATCGAGGCAGAAAAGGCAGAGAATGCCAAGATGCTTGAAGAACTACGTGCTCTGAAGGCGCAGCTTGAAGGCCAACAACCTGTTGCCGTTGAAGCAGAGAAAGAATTGGATACAGCACCCGGTGCTGAAACCGAGTAAGTAATACCCCGTTCCCAAAGAAAAGAGATGATCCCTTAATGTTACAGTTTATTTTAGGAGTTATAGTTGGAGGATTTGTTAGTTTCTTCGTGTTTGCAATATGCAGCATGGCAGGAACTGATAGCAGAACCGAGTCCCAGTGTGAAAAAAGAATAGGAGAAGAAGATGCCGGAAGAAAATAATTTAGATGCCGGACTTTGGCTCCTCGTTGGCATCGTTGCCATATTCTTTTTGATACTATTGATGTTTGGCTTAGTTACGTTCATTAACGACTTTTCCTCTGAACTTAGATATCTAAACAATGAAATAGGAAGAACAACCGGTGAGGAACGTAGACACTGGATCCGTCAAAGACGAAGATTGTGGTTATCTCTAATTCCGTTTGTGAGATATTGAACTACTTACAACAGAGTTTACCTCTGTGGTGAGCGTGATAACTTAATGATTTTTGGGTCTTGTCTTGTTCATTTTACCTCGCGTTATCACGGGCCGACCCATCCCCGAGGATGGGCGGCAATCAAAGAGCATAACGATATTACTTCTTTTGGTGTTACTTGTTACATACATCGTTGTGCTTTTTGATTGCTGAAGAGCAATGAAGGAGAGTTTATGCTATGAAAGAATCTTTGAAAAAGATATGGAATATAACATCCACCGTATTAGTGGTGGTTATTGTGCTTTGTGCAGTATTTTTGATGGGTTCCCGTTTGCTTGGGTTTAAGTGCTATACCGTAATATCCGGAAGTATGAAGCCTGAATACAACGTGGGAGATCTTTTGTATGTAAAGGATGTCGATGTAAACACGATTAAGGTCGGCGATCCCATTACCTTTATATTAAATGAAGATTTGGTTGTTGCTACTCACCGTGTAGTTCGCATTGATGCTGAAAACCAGCGCTTCTACACCAAAGGTGATGCCAACGAAATCGAAGATAGTGAGCCTGTACATTTTAATAATGTAATCGGTGTGCCGCAGTTCTCTATTCCGAAACTCGGATATGTTTCCGACTTTGTACAGAACCCTCCCGGGATGTATATCACTATCGGCATCGGAATCATTTTGATTCTCATTGTATTTGTTCCCGACATGATCGGTAAGAAGAAAAAAGAAGATGATCCGGAATCTGCTGCTGTGCAGGCTGAGATTGACTCTGCTGCAGAAGAAAACGAAAGATTGAAAGCCGAGCTTGCAAAGCTTCGCGCAGAAATGTCGGATAAGAAATCCGAGTAACGTTGGTTTCCGATTCGTGCCTATAAAGGAATTCCAATAGGCATGAGTTTGAAATATTTATTCTTGAGGAAAGGAGGAAAAAAGAATGAAACTTACCAAGAAAAAGGTGTTCGTCTCTGCTTTGGCTATCTGCTTGGTTGCCATTATCTCTTTGGGTACTTTGGCATGGTTCAGCGATTCTGATTCTGTAACAAACAACTTCTACGTTGCTGATTCTGATGATGATACTGCTGATGAAATCTTCTCCGTAGACGTTTGGGAAAACACTCCCGACGGTGATGAAGATCAGGACGGCTTTGAGTATGACGACATCCTTCCTGGCGACGTGCTTAAGAAGGAACCTCACGTAGAAAACACCGGTCACTACGATCAGTACATCCGTGTTATCGTGACCATCTCCGACGCACAGACTTGGATCGATGCTCTTGGCGCAGACTTCAACGCTGCTAATTTGTTCGTAGGCTTTGATGCAACCATGTGGGATGCAGCTCACACCTGGAACAATGTGTCTGAAGCAACTGATATCACTGCTCTTACCGAAATCGTTTACGTGCTTTACT
>JAFYPF010000018.1 GCA_017547655.1 Clostridia bacterium | reverse complement strand
CCTTTAGTCTGTACAGACTTTTTATAAAAGCATAGGGGTGATATTTTACTTATAGATAGTATTTTGAAAAATACTATCAAAGATGCTACTTGCTTTGGAATCTTCCTTTAGTCTGTACAGACTTTTTATAAATACATAGAGGTGATTCTTTTATTTTGTATCCACACATAAAACAAAAAAACTGCCGTTTAACTAAAAATCAAACGACAGTCTTATTTTTATGTTTTTATATACCCATTACGGTATCAATAGGCATTGAAACGACAATACCTTTTGCTTCGCTGTGCATACCGAATTGCTCGGTTATAGCTTTCATTATATCGTGCTTCTTTTCAACCTCGGTAATAATAAGCAGCATTTCCTTTTCTTCCTGCATACTCATACCCCAAAAGCCCATATCCTCTTCGTCTATAACCTGACGGCTGTGTATAACCGTACCGCCGCGTGCGCCTGCCTCTTTAGCCACTTTCATCGCATCGTTACTGAATCCTCTGTTTAACATAACCGTTATCATCGCATGACTGTTTCCCATATTTTTTTCCTCATCTTTCTTTGCATCTTCCGTTGTTTCGTCGGCTGACATCATTTGAATAAGAGCGCCGCTTGCGCTTGTTATGGGTAGTGTAAATCCAATTCCGCCGTCAGCCCTACTCATAGACAATTCAAGGTGGAGTTTTTTAAGCATTCTTTCCGCCTTTTCCTTTGTAGTCAACGCCAACAACAATCGTTTCTCGGTGCTTCCGAGTCCGAGCATATCAAGAATATCACTTGAAGCGGTCCCCTCGGCCATCATACTATATTTAACGTGCAAACCATCTTCTCTAAAAATCTCCGTCGCCATATTTGCAGAGCGTTCCGTTGTAATAATCATCAATCCGCGTATGGACGGTACCTTTATATTAACCATATCACTCTTCCTCCAAGTCAATAATATCGTCGCTGAATTCGGGCACCGAAACCTGCTCGATATTCTTTTCCATCTTATCGGTCTTAATCTTATATATAACGCCCATTATCTGTATAGCGATAAGTGGTGTCAAAGCAACCAAAGCCACAACGCCGAAAGCATCGGTCATAAGATTTCCGCCAACCGCCGAACAAGCGCCTATACTGAGCGGCAATAAGAACGTCGACGTCATAGGTCCGCTGGCAACGCCACCCGAGTCAAACGCAATACCGACAAACAACTTCGGCACAACAAAAGACAGCGCCAGAGCTATAACATATCCCGGAATAACTATCCACATTATGGAAATACCCGTCAATACTCTGAACATAGCCAATCCGACAGACACCGCAACACCCACAGACATACAGGTATTCATAGCCTTTACGGAAATAGCGCCGTCGGTTACGCTCTCAACCTGGTGGTTCAAAATCTGTATAGCGGGCTCTGCCTTAACTATATAATAACCTATAAGCATACCTATTGGAACAATCATCCAATTGAATTTAATAAGCGCCAACTGTTTGCCGAGGTATGCGCCGACAGGAGCAAATCCGAGATTTACACCGCACAAGAACAACACGAGTCCAACGTAGGTATATCCGATACCTATAGAAATTTTTGCAATTTGCTTACCGTGATATCTTCTGCAAACGAGCTGAAATATAACAAACACCGCCGCAATCGGGAGCAAGGAAATCAAGACCTCTTCAGCGAATTTAGGTATTCCTCGCATAAACACGTTTACAACGTCGCGTGTAGTCGTTACGGTTTCAATATCGGTCAAGGTATATTCAGTAAATTCAGGTTTAAAGAAGCAGCCCAGGACCATAACCGCAAGAATAGGACCGACACTCGACAAAGCAACGAGACCGAAGCTATCGCTATCCGCATTCTTGTCACTACGAACAGAAGCCAATCCGACGCCCATAGCCATAATAAAAGGTACGGTCATAGGTCCTGTAGTAACACCGCCCGAGTCAAAAGCAACGGCAACAAAACTTTTCGGAACAAAGAAAGACAGTGCCAAAAGTGCCGCATAGAAGACCAAAAGCATAGCAGAAAGGCTAATTTGGTCTCTGATTCTGACGATAGCCAAAGCGAGGAATAGACCGACGCCCAAAGCAACGGCTATTATAAGGGTGTTATTGGGGACACCGGGCACCTGTTCAGCCAAAACCTGCAAATCGGGCTCCGAAATTGTAATAATAAAGCCCATTATAAAACCAAGCAAAAGGACCGTCAAAACCCTTTTGGATTTTGAGATTTGCACACCTATACCTTCGCCGAGCGGAGTCATAGCCATTTCTGCGCCGAGTTGGAAAAGTCCCATTCCGAGTATAAGCATCAACGCGCCTGTTAAAAACAGAACGATATGTCCAAGCTCCATCGGCACAAGAAAAATACTTATACACAACACAATAAGGGTTATAGGCAAGACCGCGCTAAGCGATTCACGTGTCTTTTCTTTTAATTTAGGATTCATCTTCAACCATCTTTCTTGCATCTTTTACTTTCTTATTATATCAAATATTTCAAACTATTACAAGCCGTTTCTGTAATAATTATAAATTTTATTTTCCCCACTTTACAAACCTCGCACAAACTTCAATAGTATTAAAAAATACTATCGCAACAAATAAAACATTACCTCTATGCGCTCACAAGAAGTCAGCACAAACAAAAATCACCTCTAACATATTAACAGAAATTCCCCCGCATCAGCGGGGGAATTTCCTCTTATTCTACTAATTAGTTACCACAGCCACAGCCGCCGCCACAGTTGCAAAGGAAGAAGAGCACGAGGCAGATAGCGATTATAACCCAAATATTTTCACAGTCGAAAAGGTTACACAAGCAGTTCATAGTAAACCTCCTTTCGGGGAAAGTTATTATTTCTTCACCCTGATATTATTCTATGACGGAGGTTAATTTTGGTTTTTAGCTGTCAGAGCAACGAATATGTAATATTTTAAACAACAACATTATTATTGAAAATCCTATTACTTTTCCGCTAAATTTCCAGCTTAAATTTAAGAATAAAAAATCTTATAATACTTTATCCGCTTTCCTCAAAAACTGCCCTATAAAAAGGTAGATACACATAAAGAGTAATGTAAAGTTATATCCCGAAACAAACAGCACCCATACAGCGACACTTCCGACGATAATTATGCAGAGCATAGACAAAAATGTCAAAATATTTTCGACCGCCTCGGGTGACATAACCAAAAGAAGCATTTTTTCGAGAATTTGCCCTCCGTCGAGCGATTTTATAGGCAGCACGTTTATTAAAATAAGAAGCATATTACTCTGCTTAAATAACTCTGCAGCCGCATTTTCTGGCAAAAAACGGCAAAACAAGAGCGAGGCTATATTAACAATAATCCCCGCTGAACTTACAGCAATATCGGTTTTATATGATGAAAGTCGGGGTGATTTTTTTATATCAATTCCAAAGGGTAAAACCGTTATATTTTTTATTGGTTGACCGCACAACAGCATTAGAGCAAGATGTCCCAACTCATGCAGAAATGCCGCGGCAAGGGGGATAAGGCACAAAGGCTTTCCCAAAAGCGCCAACGAAGCCACAAATATAAGGGTAGGAAAGGCAAACTTTACGGTGATTTTATTTTGCAAGGAAAATCACCACCATAAGAACAATTGTTAATAGGAGAAAAAGCAATATTTTTTTCAAAGTTGCCGACACTTCTTTCTAATGTTTGTAATATGAAATAAATATACTAAAAAAAACGAAAAATTATGCATAAATTACGGCATATAGAGGTAAGAAATGATTATTTTGCATAGTTAATTGTTGACAAAATTGATAAGTTGACATATAATGTAATGTATATTTAGCTAAAAAAGGAGATAATGTTGTGAAAAGAGATCACGTAAAGACGGTAAAATTCGGCGGAAGCTCACTCAGTGATGCTAATCAGATGATGAAAGTTGCCAAGATTATACTTTCAGATGAAAATAGAAGATATGTTGTACCCTCCGCACCGGGAAAAAGATACAAGGATGACGTTAAGGTAACCGATATGCTCTACAAGTGTAATTCACTTGCAGAAAGGAATGAATCCATCGACGTTTATTTTGACGGAATTAAGAAAAGATATAACGAGATTATCCAAGGGCTCGGATTAACCGACTTTTCTCTCGAAGAAGATTTTGAAATTGTAAAGAACAACATAAAGAACAAGGCGGGCAGTGATTATGCCGCAAGCCGAGGCGAGTTCCTCAACGGTAAAATTCTTGCAGCCTATCTCGGTTTTGAGTTTATTGATGCGGCAGACGTAATCTTCTTTAATGAAGACGGCAAATTTGACGAAGACAAAACCAATGCGGTTTTGAAAGGCTTGCTCAAGACTCATGAAAAGGCAGTTATTCCCGGCTTCTACGGTTCAAAGCCAGACGGAACAATCAAGACGTTTAGCCGTGGCGGTTCCGACATTACAGGTTCAATCGTAGCAAGAGCATGTGATGCCGATATTTACGAAAACTGGACAGACGTTTCGGGCTTCCTTATGGCTGACCCGAGAATCGTTGATAATCCCAAGCCTATTGAAGTTATAACTTACAGAGAATTGCGTGAGCTTTCATATATGGGAGCTACTGTTCTCCACGAAGATGCAATCTTCCCGGTAAGAACAGTTGGTATCCCCGTACAGATTAAGAATACAAACGATCCCGAGGCTCCCGGTACACTTATTGTTCCCAAGACAGATAACGTTGACAGCGAACACGTTATAACCGGTATTGCAGGAAAGAAGAATTTCTCTGTTATCACACTTGAGCAAGATATGATGAACTCGGCTGTAGGTTTTGGAAGAAAGGTACTTGAAGTGTTTGAAAAACACAATATGGTATTTGAGCATCTTCCATCAGGCATTGATACGATGAGCGTTGTTCTCAGCACAGGACAGCTTGAAAACCACAGAGAGGAACTTATTAACGAGCTTTGCCGCGAAGTTGAACCCGACTGCATTTATATCGAAGATAACCTTGCGCTCCTTGCAGTTGTTGGACGTGGTATGGTTGGTGAAAGAGGTACCGCAGCGAGAGTGTTCGACGCAATAGCAAAAGCAGGCGTCAACCTCAGAATGATTGACCAAGGCTCAAGCGAATTGAACATAATTGTCGGCGTTGACGAAAAAGACCTTGAGATTGCAATGAAGGCAATTTACGAAGAATTTGTAAAATAAAAAACATATAATTTATAACAATCCGATTTTTTTGAACAAAAAGTCGGGTTGTTTTTTTATTTTTTATTTTGTAAATTATGAACTAAATTGACATAAAGGGGTTTACAAAAAATCGAAACAAGTGTATAATAGAAGAAATGTATATACTCAATTATAGGAAGGGGTGCTTTTTTTGCGCATAAACGAATGGAAGCCATATATTCTCCGCATAACCGATATGATTCTTGCAGTCCTTGCGATGTTATTGTCAGAGTTTATTTTCTTTGGTTCGTTGTTCGAAAATAAGACTAATTTTACAGTTTTCGCCGTTGGATTAGCAATTCAAGCAGTCGTTTATGTTTTTTCTTTATACGTGCTTAATATTTATAAAATAATATGGTACTATTCATCTTTGCAAGAAATGTCAAAGCTTGTTATCGCCTTAATATTTTCGCAAATGGTATCGTACGTTATACACATTGCGGTAGGCTTGGTATTAACAAGCAGCTTTAAACCCACAGCATTCCTTAAGGTTCATATTGTTGCGGGCGTAATTTCAATTGTACTCATAATTATTTTCAGAATAATAGTTTATTGTATTGAACGCAGAATAAAAACAGTGCTGTTTAGCTCCGAGGAAGATGAGTCCTCGAACACTATGGTAATCGGCGGAGGAGATGCATGCTTTCTTTTTATAAGAGAAATGCAGCTCAAGCATAGCAACGAATACAGAGTAAGATGTATAATAGATGACAATCACGCAAAATACGGAATGTTGTTTGACGGTGTTCCCGTTGTTGGAAACAGATACACCATTGAAGAAAACGTAAAGAAATATAAAATCAGGAAGATTATATTTGCAATTCCCTCGTGCCCCGCAAATGAAAAGAAAGAGATACTTGGTATATGCACAAAGACAAACTGTTTGGTAAAAACAATGCCGTCTATATCCCAAATGGTAGATACCCACGACAACAATACAGAATTCGTTAAACAGATAAGAAGTGTTGAAATTGAAGACTTGCTCGGAAGAGACCCTATAGAAATAGACCTTGACAGCGTTATGAGTTACGTGAGCGGACGCGTCGTAATGGTAACGGGCGGAGGAGGCTCAATAGGAAGCGAGTTGTGCCGACAGATTGCGGCGTATAATCCCAAACAGCTTATTATTTTTGATATATACGAGAACGGTGCGTATGATATTCAGCTTGAATTAAAGAGAAAATATCCTATGCTCAATCTTGTAACACTTATAGGTTCTGTAAGAGACAACAAGCGCCTCGATATGGTGTTTGAAAAATACAGACCGGAGGTTGTATATCACGCAGCGGCACATAAGCACGTTCCGTTGATGGAAGACAGCCCGAACGAATCCATAAAGAATAATGTATTCGGCACTTTGAATGCAGTACAGATGGCAGATAAATTCAGAGCAAAGAAATTTGTTTTGATTTCTACCGACAAGGCTGTAAACCCAACGAATATTATGGGCGCAAGCAAAAGAATTTGCGAAATGATAGTACAAGCGTTCAACCGAGTTTCGGAAACGGAGTTTGTTGCGGTTAGATTCGGAAACGTTCTTGGAAGTAACGGATCGGTTATCCCATTGTTTAAGAAGCAGATAGAAAACGGCGGGCCCATTACAGTAACACACCCCGATATTATCAGATATTTTATGACTATTCCCGAAGCTGTTTCGCTCGTTCTTCAAGCAGGCGCATCGGCAAAAGGCGGAGAGATTTTCGTGCTCGATATGGGCAAGCCCGTAAAAATTCTCGACCTTGCGGAAAATCTTATAAGACTGTCGGGATTCGAACCTTACAAAGAAATAGATATTAAATTTACAGGACTCCGCCCCGGCGAAAAGCTTTACGAAGAGCTTTTGATGGGAGAAGAAGGTTTGCAAGCGACAGACAACCAGTTAATTCATATAGGCAAACCGATTGAGTTTGACGAGGAACATTTTTACGGCGTTCTCCATAATATGAAGCATTGTATGGGCGACGACACGATAGATATGAGATTGCTTGTAAAGGAAATAGTTCCAACATACGTTATGACTCCCCAAGAATAACCTCCACAAAGAAAACAGCAAAGGCTGTGAACTTAATTCAGTTCACAGCCTTATTATTATACCCCCTCCTATCATTCACCGTATAAAACACACGGTGTATAATATTATAAGGAGGTAAAATATGAATAATTATATAATAATGGCGTTCATAGCAACGCTTGGTACATGGTTTGTAACAGCGCTCGGCGCGGGAACTGTAGTATTTTTTTCATCCCCAAAAGAAAAATGGTTAAATATGATGCTTGGATTTTCCTCGGGAGTTATGATAGCGGCAAGCTTCTGGTCATTACTTCAGCCTGCAATTGAGCGTGCGGAAATATATTCCGACATACCTGCATATATAGTAACAACAGTAGGATTTATATTAGGCGCGCTGTTTATATGGATATCGGATAAGATAGTAACTTATGCAAGAAAAAAGGCTGACAATACCGAAAAGAAGCCAAACGAAAGACTGCACAGAATAATAATGCTCGTACTGTCAATAACACTGCACAACATTCCCGAGGGATTGGCAGTAGGAGTAGCATTCGGAGCATTACAAAAAGAGGGATATTCAACCGAAAGCGTAATGGGAGCTATATCAGTTGCAGTAGGAATAGGATTACAAAATTTTCCCGAGGGCGCGGCAGTATCAATCCCCTTAAGAAGAGAGGGATATTCAAAGAAAAAGTGCTTCTTTTTAGGTCAGGCATCGGGAATGGTGGAACCAATTGCAGGGATAATAGGAGCAACGTTAGTTGTATATATAGAAGCAATATTACCGTATGCTCTGGCATTTGCAGCAGGGGCAATGATATTGGTTGCAGTACATGAACTAATTCCGGAATGTCAAAGAGAACAAAAGGAACAGCCGTATATTGCAACGATGGGAATAATTCTCGGTTTTGCGGTAATGATGCTACTCGACGTAATGCTCGGTTAGAAACAAAGAAAAAGAATAGAACAAAAATAGTACAGAAAAAAACCATCTCAAATGAGATGGTTTTTGTGTTAGCATCGACCTATTTTACCGGACCGTCGCCAGTCAAGTATCGTCGGCACAGTACAGCTTAACTACCGTGTTCGGAATGGGAACGGGTGGACCCTGTACGATATAGACACTAACTAAACAGCTTTCGCTGTGGTGCACCTTCAGGGATTCGAACCCGGGACCCACTGATTAAGAGTCAGTTGCTCTACCAACTGAGCTAAAGGTGCATATACCCTTCGGTGCTAT
>JAFYPF010000004.1 GCA_017547655.1 Clostridia bacterium | reverse complement strand
GGTTTTGAGTATAGTACAACGTTTTTCGAATAGGAATGAAAATGCAGACGATTTATTTCAGGTTGGATGTATAGGGCTGATAAAGGCCATAGATAATTTTAATACGGAGCTTGACGTTAAGTTCTCAACATATGCAGTGCCGATGATAATCGGGGAGGTTAAGCGCTATTTGCGTGATAACAGCAGTATAAGGGTTAGTCGCTCGGTAAAGGATTTGGCGTATAAGGCGTTGCAGACAAAGGAGGATCTGTCGAAAAGACTGTCAAAGGAGCCCACGATAGAGGAGATAACTAAAAAGGTAAACGAGCAGAGTGAGGTTGAATATACGAAAGAGGAGATAGTATATGCGCTTGAAGCGATAATGGAGCCCGTATCTCTTTTTGAGCCGGTATATAACGACGGTTCTTCGTCGGATTCGCTATATGTAATGGATCAGGTGAAGGACGAGAAAAACACGGACGAGGCGTGGCTCGAGGATATAGCGATAAGGGAAGCTATGAAGCGTCTCGGGGAGAGGGAAAGGTCGATAATAAACAAGCGATTTTTCAACGGCAAAACACAGATGGAGATAGCCGAAGAAATAGGCATATCACAAGCGCAGGTATCAAGACTTGAAAAGGGCGCTTTGTCAAAGATAAGAAAGTATTTGTAAAAAAAGATAATTGACAGAGTAAAGGCGAAGATAAATATTGACAGCGCGGAAGAAGCTCTCGGTAAGCTTAAAAAAATGTTTTAATAAAAGAAACAGAGTAGATATGGTCAAATTCCATATCCACTCTGTTTTTTTAAAAACAGGCATCGGCTTACCTGTTGGAAGAATCGGAGGGAGCTTGTATAAATTTGATATATTCATTCATCATTTTGTCGGCGTTGTATTGCAGTTCTTTTTCGTTACAAAGGACGGTAAGGTCTGCATATTTTTCATAGAGAGGAATTCGTTCGTTGTAGAGGTCTTTCAGCGAGTCGCCCGATTTGATGATGATACCCCTTGTAGAGAAATTGGTAATTCTTCTTTCTATTTCTTCCTCGGGGACCTTTAGATAGATAACGGTTCCGAGAGTTTTTAGGTGTTTCATAGCATTTTCGCAGTATATGACGCTTCCGCCCGTTGCGACAACAGTTCTGTCTACGTTGAGACCGGCGTTGATTTTATCCTCGATTTGCAGAAAATAATCGTTTCCTTTTTCTTCGATAACCTCGTAAAGTCTTTTTCCCTCATGTTCTTGAATAAGGAAATCGACGTCGAGAAAACGATAGTTCATAGCCTTTGCGAAAAGGACGCCCGTTGTGCTTTTTCCTGAACCGGGCATACCTATAAGTATAATGTTGTTTTTCATATTTTCACCTTAAGTAACGTATATTGTTTTTATTTTATTATAAACGATGAAAAATGTCAACATAGGGGGAATAATATTTGAAATGCCTATTGCAAAATCAGTATATATGTGGTAGTATAATGTAAACACAGAGTAGACGGATGAGCGTTAAGTGCCGAGTGAACAGGGAGTTGTCATTCGGACGAAAGCATAGAATGTTGCGGTTCATTTGTCGCATCCCGCTGTTGCATATATGAGCTGTCTTAAGTTTGGCTCCTCATTTTGTGGCTTTGGAATGAACAATGTGAGGAGGTTTTTTTATGCAAAAAAATAGTAAACGGTCTATTGCTTTGTTTGGAAGCGTAAAGGTGTTGGTGTTTGCGGCGTTACTTTGCGCAGTCAGCGGAGTTATGAAGTTTATAGCTCCGAGCGGTGACACGTGGCGAATAAGCCTTGAGAATTTTCCGATAATTTTTGGCGGAATTACGCTGGGGCCTATTATCGGCGGAGTAATCGGAATAGTAGCCGACTTGCTTGGTTGCTTGTTTAGAGGATATGCGATAAATCCGCTTATTACGTTGGCATCTATGGCGGTAGGCATAGTTTCGGGCGTTTTATTTAAGTTGTTGAAGAGATATCGTAACGTGTCTATAATCGTATCTGTGTTTTTAGCGCATATTACAGCCAACGTGGTGATAAAGACGTTTGTACTGCACAGTATGTTTGGCACACCGATAGCCGTTTTATTTGCCGAAAGAATAGTAACGTATTTGATTACGGCTGCGGTGGAGTGCGTTGTGATAATTATTTTGCTTAACAACAAAGCTATAAGAGGCGGCTTGGGAAGAGTGATTGGTTATGATGAGTTATAAAGAAGCGCTTGAATATATCCATTCAGTATGCTGGAAGGGGAGCCGACCGGGGCTTGAACGCACCTTAAAGCTTCTCGATATGATGGGAAATCCCCAGAACAACTTGAAATATATACACGTTGCAGGTACGAACGGTAAAGGCTCGGTATGCTCGATGCTGTCGACGGTACTTCGAAAAGCTGGGTACAAGACAGGGCTATATACGTCGCCGTTTGTAAGGTATTTCAACGAAAGAATGATGATAGACGGACAGATGATTTCAAACGAGGAATTGTCCGAGATAACAGAATACGTTAAGCAGTTTGCAGATAAAATGGAAGACCTCCCGACCGAGTTTGAGCTTATTACGGCGATAGCGTTTGAGTATTTCAGCCGCAATAGGTGTGATATTGTCGTACTTGAGGTTGGTATGGGCGGTCGACTTGATTCGACGAATATTATAAATACGACAGTTTTGTCGGTTATAACGGGTATAGCCCTTGACCATACGGCGTTTTTGGGTAATACATTAAGCGAGATTGCGACCGAAAAGGCGGGTATAATTAAGCCTGATATTCCCGTTGTTTTTGGTGGAAAGAGTATAGAGGCTTATGAGGCGATAAGCAAGGTTGCAAAGGAAAAGGGCTCAATTCTTCATGCGGCGACCGATGCGGAATTTTCGAATATAGAATTTTCACTTCGAGGCTGTACGCTTGATACGCCCGAATTTAAGAAGCTTTTTGTTTCGCTTGTAGGAGACTATCAGCCGAGCAATATAGCTACGGCGTTGAAGTGTCTCTCGGTTTTAAAGGGAAACGGAATGAATATCTGCGAAGAAGATATAAGAAACGGAATGGCAGAGGTTTATTGGCCCGCGCGTTTTGAGATTATAAACGAAGAGCCGCTGATGATATACGACGGTGCGCATAACCCCGAGGGGCTTCGCGCTTGCGTTGACAGTATCAAGAGATTTTTCGGTGGTAAGAGGGTAAATATTATATCGGGTGTTATGGCGGATAAGGACGTAAATTCTATGTTGCCCGTAATAGCGGAAGTGGCAGACGAGGTGTTTACCGTAATCCCCGATAACCCAAGGTCAATGGACAGTAAGGTGTATGCCGAATATTTTAACAACTACGGAATAAAGGCGACGGCATTTAAGACTATAGAAGAGGGCGTTAGAGCGGGGCTCAAATCTTCGGCAGAGAAGGATTGTGCGCTTATATCACTCGGTACACTTTATATGTACGGAGATATAAGAGATGCCCTTGAAAGAATAAAAAACTGAATTTTAACGTAAATACAGACGAAGGAGGGATAGGGATATGAGTAATCAGCCGTTGGCGGACAGAATAAGACCGCAATCATTTGAAGAGATGGTGGGACAGAAGCACCTTTTCGGAGAAAACGGTGCTATTAGGCGTATGGACAGAAATAATTACATAACGAATATGATTTTTTATGGGCCTCCCGGAACGGGTAAGACTACCGCCGCTAATATTATTGCGAAGAAAAGCGGAATGAAGCTGTATTCGTTAAATGCGACGTCGGCGTCTCTCAACGACGTAAGGGATATAATAGCCCAGACGGGGACGCTTTTTGGGGCAAGTGGAATTTTGCTCTATCTTGACGAGATACAGTATTTTAATAAGAAGCAACAGCAATCACTTCTTGAGTATATGGAAGACGGAAGAATAACCCTTATTGCATCTACGACCGAAAATCCCTTTTTCTACATATACAATTCGATATTATCACGTTCTGCGGTGTTTGAATTTAAGTCGGTAACGAAAGAAGATATGGTTCCCGCATTGAAGAGGGGACTTGAAATATTAAACGATGAGCATAAAAAAAAGATAACCGCCCCCGACTCATCGTTGTTACAGATAGCAAAGTGCGCATCGGGTGACGTAAGACGAGCGCTTAATACGCTTGAAAACGTATATATGACGGCTGACAGCGAGATAACGAAAGAGCATATAGACTCGTTTGTGCCCGAGGTTAGTTCGGTGTATGACAAGCACGGCGATTCGCATTACGATATGCTGTCTGCTCTTCAGAAATCGATAAGAGGCTCGGATCCCGACGCTGCGATTTTCTATCTTGTAAAGCTTATAGAAAACGGAGATATGATATCGGCGTGCAGACGATTGCAGATTATTGCGAGTGAAGATATAGGACTTGCGTATCCGTTGGCGCCCGTTATGGTAAAGAGTTGTATTGACAGTGCGTTTAATGTAGGCCTTCCGGAAGCAAGAATCCCCCTTGCGAATGCGACGGTATTTCTTGCGACATGCCCGAAATCGAACAGCGCATATCTTGCGTACGATTTAGCGAAGCAGGATATTGAGAACGGCAAGGGAATAGAGGTACCAAGACTTTTCCAAAGCAGATACCACGACGAATACAAATATCCCCACGATTATCCTAACCATTACGTTGAGCAAAAATATTTGCCCGACGATGCGACGGGTAACTATTATACCTTTGGCGAAAACAAGCAAGAACAAGCCGCCAAAGCATATTGGGACCAAATAAAGAAGAATAAATAAATCCGCGCAAACTATACCGAGAGCGGTAGGGGAGTGCCTTGGTGCTCCCGCGTAAAAAACCAACTAAATCCGCACAAATAATATCACTATATTGTAGGGGGCGACGTCCTCGACGCCCCGCAAAAACCAAAGGCTCTCCCTACGGGAGAGCTGTCGCGAAGCTACTGATAGGAAAAAGGAGTGTAATATGTTATGAAATCTGTGAAAAAGATGCTTCTTGGTATTGCGCTTTTGATTGTATCTGTTATAGGCGCTGTGTTTTTTGTGAACAACAGCATAATAGGCGCATTTATATTTTTTCCTACCCTTATAATCGGGATTATTATGTGTATCGACGGCTACTTAAGTATTGATTAAAAAAAGCGGTGAGGTCGTCAATAAAAACCAACCAAATCCGCACAAATAATATCACTATATTGTAGGGGGCGACGTCCTCGACGCCCCGCAAAAATTAACCATAAGAAAGGAAGACGTATATGAAAGCGATAAAACAAAGACCGTTTGCATTTTCGTGCATACTTTACGTTGTAAGTTCAGTTTTATTGTTTTTTACCGACCTTCCGATAAAAGTAGCAGTTATACTGCTTCTTTTTACTTTAGAGATGTTTTTTGTGTTTAAAGGTTGTAAGCACAGACTGTTGATACTTTATACGATTCCACCGATAATTTTAGCGGGAGTGGTATCGGTATATTTTTACAGCATAAATTACAGAAATATATTGACTTATGACGGAAAGACGTGCGACGTAGAGTTTGTTGTAACCGATAAAGATAACGTAAACGACTCGTATTCTTTATATACCGTATCGGTTCAAAGGACGGACGGAAAGAAGACCGACTTCAAATGCCAACTTTCGTTTGACGGATATGTTGATATCGATGAATATACGTTGCATTCGGCAACGGTAGAGTTTGCCGATGTTTTTGGTGAAATATCAAAGGAAACTTCAAAATATTCTTTTTTGGCGAAAAAGATATATTTGACGGCAACAGTTACCGACAACTACATAGACAACCAAAGACAAGAGCGGCTATTTCCCGAATATTATTTTTACAGAGCGAACAGATTCCTTTCCGAAAGGATTGACAGGTATATCCAAGGCGAAGAGAATTCATTGATACAAGCGTTGCTTTTGGGGAACAAGGATAAGCTGACGGGGGAAACGAAATACAATTTTCGGTTGCTTGGACTTTCTCATATTCTTGCGGTAAGCGGTATGCACTTATCGTTGATTATAGGCACTCTTGACAAGCTTTTTGACAGGGTATATGAGGATTTGCGGAAGAAACATATTTTGATGATAATACTGACGTTTTTTTATGCGGGAATGACGGGATTTTCGCAGTCGGTAAGCAGAGCCGCAGTAATGCTTATACTGTATTATCTGATGTTTTTGGTTTCGAGGAAGGCGGATTCGACAACGTCCCTTTGTACTGCGCTCGGCGTTCTTTGTGTTATATCACCGAATTCGATTTTTGATATAGGCTTGTGGCTGTCGTTTTTATCGACGTACGGTATAATTACCGTTGCTTTGCTCATTGATTCGGTAATTACAGCGAAGAAAGAAGAGAGCGAGTCAAGAACGAAGAAGATATTGTTGAAGCTGTTGTCGGGTCTTTTGTATGGGATAGTTCCCGTTATGTTTTCGCTTCCCGTAATATGGCTCTCATACGGTGAAATATCTATTCTTTCTCCCGTTTCGAATATACTGTTTACCCCGTTTTTGTTAGGGATAATGTATACGGCGCCGTTTGTTGTTATATTTGCCAGTCTTTACGTCATAGCGGCGAATCCCGCCGTGCTATCGTATATTTGTTCGCATTTTATGTTATTTTTTACAAGGCTGTTGGCTCCGTATTCTCCGATAGTACCGTTAAATTACGATTTTACGCCGTTGATAATAATTTTACTTGTGCTGTCGTATACGGTGTTGGCTCTGAAGAATATAAAGAGGAAGTCTATATACTTTATACCGTTCGTTTGCGCGGCTGTGATGTTTGCGTCTTTTTGCGGTGCGCATAGATATATTACCTCCGACGACCAAAAGATAATATATTCGAATACATCGTACGGCGATTCATTTGTTGTTATAAGCGATAACAAGGCGCTTGTTTGCGATATATCCGGCGTGTCGCGCTTGAACGCAAAGGAGAGCGAAAGGGCTTTATATGAAAACCATATAGAGAAGATAGATACGTACGTGATAACCGATTATCACTCAAGGAGCAAGAATACTTTAGACGAGGTGAATTCGTACACAAGAATAGGTAAAGTGTATATGCCTTATGCCGAAAGCGGTGACGAAGAAGCTATTGCAAAAGCAATTACGGAGTATGCAAGTGAAAAGGGAATAGAATGTTGTATATATGATTCTGCATTGGGAGAAGAGATAGATTTTTTCGGTATACGTATGAATATAAGAAACGTAGCAAGGCGTAGTGTAAATACGCCGTCGTCGATATGCGTTACGTTTACGAATGGCAGCAGTTCTTTTGCGTACGTGGGAGCGGGTGCGTATTCAACGGAAATGGAAGAAAGGCATTTGAGTTTGCTTTTCAGAGAAGAGATACCCATATTGTTCGGCGAGTACGGAAGAGAGGAAAAACTACCGATAACTACATTGTACGGACAAGACGATACGGAACTGTATTTTGCATCGCAGACTATACTCGATTTGTGTAGGGATACGTTGACCGATAGGGCGACGACGAAAATTGCAGATGATTTAGAAATTTGGTTTAACAGATGATATAAGATAGATTTATTTGAAGCATTTACGAAATTAAGAAAAAACTTAATTTTTTTAAGTTTTTTATCAAAAACCCCTTGAAATTTGCGGGGCGTTTTAATATAATGTGAATGTAGCTTTGATTTGCAGTAAAAGAGGGGAATTATATATATGGATAAGATTGATAAGATGATATTATCTATGCTTCAAAAGAATGCGCGTACTCCCTTAAAGGTTTTGGCAGAGAAAGTGTTTCTTTCGTCTCCTGCCGTTTCCTCAAGAATAAAAAGGCTTGAAAATGATGGTGTAATTACAGGTTACAGAGCGGAGGTTGATCCTGCAAAGCTCGGTTGCTTTATTACGGCATTTATAAATATTGCAATGGACGTAGAGAAGCGAAAGACGTTTTACGAATTTGCAGAAAAATGCCCGAACGTGCTTGAATGTAATTTTATAACGGGAGATTACAGTTTGCTTTTAAAGGTTGTTTTTCCGACTACATTAGAGCTTGACGTGTTTGTTGGGGAGATACAGAAATTCGGTAAGACACAGACGACCATAGTTTTCTCAACCCCCATAAAGAGCCGAGGCTTCAGCATAGACAGTCAGGAGCTTTCTCCAAATAAAAAATAACAGTTAAATAATATTTCGTCCTGCCTCATAAAGTTTGAGACAGGGCGAATTTTTGTTTTTACAGAGCATATAATTGTAAAAAAATAATATAGGGCAGTGAGGGAAAATGAGCGCAATATATATACCAACAATCAAACGAGACAAAAAAAGGATAATACAGAAGACGGGGAGCGTACCCGTAGCGGTTATATGCTTTGACGTGATAATGATAGGCGGAGAAAACAGAATATGCGAGAAGATAGGAAAGTTTTACGAAAAGATTTACGAGCGATTTTTTAAGTGGGTTAACAATGATTTTGAAAAGTATACAAGGCGGTGTTATGAGGAGGACGTTGATACGAGGAAACGATACAGATATGCGCCGATTGAACTGAAATACGTGATGAATTATGAGGTGGCAGAAGAGAAGTATTTGGTTGTTGATACGGAGATAACGCTTGTTAAAGGTAGAGACAACGTGGCGAAAAAACGCCTTAAGCATATTTGGAATTTGAAAAACGGCAATCTGCATATACAAAGGAGGAAAGCAGAAAAGTGCGGAAAAAAGTAAATAACATGCTTGAAAACAAAAAGTGAGCAATATTTGTCCGATGTAGTGATGTTTTTGTCTTGCTTTTTTTCGAAAAATGTTATAGAATAAAAAAGATAATAGACTTATCGAATAAAAAAGATAAGAAATTTATAATAACACAGAGGTAAAATAATATGGATATCAAGAATATTATTTCTCAAATGACGCTTGAAGAAAAGGCGAGATTTTGCTCGGGAGCTGACGAATGGCATATTGAAAAGCTTGACAGACTCGGCGTACCGACGGTGATGATGTCTGACGGACCTCACGGGTTGCGCAAGAAGGTTAAGACACAAGCGGAGAGCTATTTTTACGGCGATACCGTAAAATCTACATGCTTTCCCTCTGCAGCGGGATTGGCATGTTCATGGAACAAAGAGCTTTTGTACGGTCTGGGAGAGGCATTGGCGGCAGAGGCAAAGGGCGAACAGATTTCGATTCTTCTCGGCCCCGGTATAAATATGAAGCGTTCACCCCTGTGTGGACGAAACTTTGAGTATTTCAGCGAAGATCCGTATCTTGCAGGTAAGCTTTCAGCGCAGTATATTAAGGGTGTTCAGGCTCACGGAGTCGGAACCTCGTTGAAGCATTTTGCGGTAAACAACCAAGAGCACCGCAGACACTGCACGAATGCGATAGTTGATATGCGTACGTTGAGAGAGATATATCTTGCGGCATTTGAGATTGCGGTTAAGGAAGCGAAGCCGGCGACGATAATGCATTCATATAACTGTATAAACGGCGATCAGGTATCTAAATCCAAGTGGTTGCTCAATGATATTCTTCGTGAGGAATGGGGATACGAAGGAATGGTAATGAGTGACTGGAACGGTATGAATAACAGAGTTGTTTCGCTTGAGGCGGGAAGCGATCTTGAGATGCCCGGAAGCTTTGGTATAAGAGATGCGCAGATTGTGAAGGCAGTAAAAGAGGGAAGACTTGACGAAAAGGTTGTTGACAGAGCGGTTGAAAGAATTATTAAGACGTCATATAACTGGCAGCCCGACGAAAACGCAGAGAAAGCAGACCTTGTGAAGAGCCATGCATTCTGCGCAAAGGTTGGCGAAGAAACCATGGTATTGCTCAAGAATGACAATAACGTTCTTCCTATATGCGACAACAAGCCTTTGGCGGTTATAGGTGAATTTGCGAAGACTCCGAGATATCAGGGCGGCGGCTCCAGCCACGTAAACGCTGCATTTGTTGACGACGTGCTTGAATGTATGACCGAAAGAAACGGCGGTATGGTAGAATTTGCATCGGGATACACTCTTGAAGGTGACGTAAATACTCCCGACGAAGCGCTTATAGCGGAGGCAGTAGAGACAGCGAAGAAGTGCGGCAGAGCAGTAATATTTGCAGGTATGCCTTCTAAATTTGAATCTGAAAGCTATGACAGAAGAAATATGAAGCTTCCTGAGTCTCACAACGAGCTTATCGAGAGAATAGTAAAGGAAGTTCCCGAAACTGTAGTAGTATTGCTCGGCGGTTCACCCGTTGAGATGCCGTGGCTTGATAAAGTATCGGCGCTCTTCTATGCATACCTCGGCGGTTGCGCTATCGGTAAGGCTATATCACGTCTTATTTACGGAGACGCATGTCCCAGCGGAAAGTTGGCAGAGACGTTCCCCGTTAAGCTTGAGCATAACCCGACGTATCTTAACTTCCCCGGTGTAGGAAACGACGTTGTGTACGCGGAGGGCGTATTTATAGGCTACAGATACTACCAGAAGAAGCAGATAGACGTAAACTTCTCATTTGGTTACGGCTTATCGTATACGACATTCAGTTATGATGAGATAAAGGTTGACGGAGACAAGGTTACAGTTAAGGTGACGAATACGGGTAAGGTTGCAGGTAAAGAAGCAGTACAGCTTTACGTTGGCGCTCCCGCATCGTACGTTGAAAGACCTGTTAAGGAGCTCAAGGGCTTTGAGAAGATATATCTTGAGCCGGGAGAAAGCAAGACGGTTGAATTTGAGCTATGCGACAGAAGCTTTGCATACTATGACGTAAGAATAAACGATTGGAGAGTTGAGTCGGGCGAGTATACGATTTATGTAGGCGGAAGCTCGGTTGACACACCTTTGACAGCAACTGTTGAAAAGGTTGACAATAATCCTTATATTGAGCCTATTACGATAAACACACCGGTAATTGACATTATGACACTTCCTGTATACGAGCCTATCAGAGAAGAGTTTATGATGAAGATATTGCCGCCCGTAAGCAGAGAGAAAGTAAAGGAAATCGGATTTTTCTACAAGAAGCATCCGTCGATATACCCCAGAAGATATCATACGATGCGTATGTCAGTTCGTTGGAATGACGGTAATATGACAGAAGAAATGCTTATGCAGTATATTGACGAAGCGAACGCAAAATTGTTTAACAAATAAATAACAGACCATAAGGTACACGGATAAAAGACGTGTACCTTATTTTTGTAGTATAAAAAATACTATCAGTATTTTATGCAATTCATTATATTGACTTTTCTATATAAAGCATATATAATAATCTTACAAAAAAATGTAGGGAGAATGCCTTTATGAAGAAATTTAGATTAGTGTTAGCAATAACACTTGCGGCACTTATGATGATAAGCTTGTATGCTTGCGGCAACGCAAAGGAAAATGGTGGTGATAATGTGAAAGAGACCGAGAATCAGCAAAACGAGGCGCCTAAAGTGTTTCTTGAAACATTAACGCTTGACGATTCAAGATATTCAATAGGTGAATTTAAGAAGGATGTACATGAATATATAGTAGGACTTCCCGACGGCAGACCTGCAGTGCCTCGTGTACAAGCGACGGCTGCAGAGGGCGTTGAGGTAAAGATAAGCCAAGCGGCTATTCCTGACAACAAGACGGAGGGAAAGGCGGTTGTTACGGCAACAGATGCTGACGGCAACAAGACTACATATACAATTACATTCAAGCGCAATATCGAGAACGGATTTGTTTTGCAATATGACGATAGATATATGTTTGAACTCGATGACAAGAGTGGGGCATATACGTTTGAATCAAGTGATCCCGATATTGTTTCTGTAGACAAAGACGGAGTAATGCACGCAAAGAAGGTAGCTGATAAAGAGGTTACCCTAATTGCAAAGCAGGGAACGGTTGAAAAGGCGAAGTTAACGGTTGACCGAGTAGAAAAGGCTCATATAAACTTATTCTTGATAACAGGTCAATCCAACGGACAAGGCTGTTATGACTCGACGAACTACGGCAAGAACGTAGCGAATCTTATTGAATTTGAGGACCAGCTTAAATTGGTTGAAAAGATAGGCGGAGAGGGCAGAGTTTACAGCTACGACGTATATCCTCGTTCACAGAATACGGAAGTATACAAGCAAATGGGTAAGATATATGATATGGCGGTATACACGAAGCAGGGACAGCAAGCGTCCTTGGGTAAGGCATATTACGATTTGTCGGGCGAAAAGGTAATATTTTTGCAGTCGGCATATTCGGGAGCGCCTATTGAATCATGGCTTGATCCGAAGAGACACAAGACGGAAGCAGGTCCATACGCATCTCACTATTTTTATACAGATACGCAGAAGGCATATAAAACTCTTACAAGGCTTCTTGGAGATAACTATGAGATAGTATGCACCGCAAACTTTTGGTGTCAGGGCGAGACCGCAATGAGCGCGGTATACAGCAAGAAGAAAGGTGATTATATATTCTCAACTGACAGCGGATTTAAAAAAAGCGATCTTATTACAGAACAGAAGTATTACGAATATTTTATGATGATAGATCAGGCTATGAGGGAAGACTTTAAGCTTGATTATAACGGTATAATGTTTGTAAGAACTATAAGTATGAGTAATAAAACGCAAATAGTGCCCATCATATCTGCACAGTACGCTCTCGTAAACAACAACGATAACATTTTTGTAGCGAGTAAAAAATTTATAGAAATAGCGCGTATGTATAGCAGTACGGATAAGACGAGTGAGGGTTACGGATTTATAGGAACAGACAATATTCACTACAACCAGATAGGGCATAACTATAACGGAAAAGAAGCTGCTGAAAATGCGTTTAAAACAATATTTGGTGTAGCGACAAACGTATGTGAGGGCATAGAAATTATAGCGCAGGACGGTGTAAAGAGACTTACGTCAAGTGATACTGTAACGTTGAGTAAAGGTGGTACAATGCGACTCGGCGCACTTTCGTTGCCACACTACATTGACGAAAAGATAGTATGGTCTTCAAACAAGGAAGACGTTGTGACAGTAGATGAATACGGCGTATTAAGAGGTGTAGGTGCAGGAACTGCAGTGGTAACCGTAACGAACGAAAGCGGCAAAGAACAAAAGGTTTACGTGACGGTTAAGTAATAATAGGAACGTGTGTGGGTTTTCCCCCACACGTTTTTATTATCTCTATGCAGAAATAAAGAATAAGCAGATACTATAACTTGCCTTCCCCAGTGGGGGAAGGCTTTTTGTTCGTGCAAACGATATTAAGCGGTCATCCTGAACGGAGGCGGGTTTCCCGCCGTAGTAGAAGGATCTCATTATCTTTACGCAATAATAACGGGATTCCTCGACTTCGCTCGGAATGACTCTCTTAATGTTGTTCGCACAAACCAAAAGATGTGGGGGTTCTTCCGCAAGAACGGGGCGCCGAGGACGTTGCCCCCTACAATATACCAATAATGTTTGTGCAAATGATATTAAAGGGCACAAACCAAGCGAAGCAAGGTTCTTTGCCTACATTACCCCGCAAGAACGGGACGTCGAAGGCGCCGTCCCCTACAATATACCAATAATGTTTGTGCAAATGATATTAAATCGCACAAACCAAGCGAAGCAAGGTTCTTTGCCTACTTTCTTCCTTAAAGAAAGTAGGTGCCAAG
>JAFYPF010000003.1 GCA_017547655.1 Clostridia bacterium | reverse complement strand
ACAACAACGCCATTACCGTAAGTCATAGTCTGCGGCAATCCTTTTGCGTTGTAGGTATATGAACTTAACGTTCTGCTGCCTACTTTTGTTGAAACATTTCTTGAAAAACCGTCATACGTAAAGCTGTACGTCGTTCCGCTTGGTGAAAGTATGCTTGACAGCTTCTTACCGCCGTCATAGCTATATGCAACAGATGCACTCTGCGTACCGTTTGTTACAGTAACTCCCGTTAACAACTCACTTCCGTTATACGAATAGTTTGTCGTTACGTTCTTCGG
This sequence comes from Clostridia bacterium, assembly GCA_017547655.1. GTDB lineage: Bacteria > Bacillota > Clostridia > Oscillospirales > CAG-272 > RGIG1995. The sequence goes on along the minus strand of JAFYPF010000003.1, from coordinate 41,778 downwards.
GTTCGTCTCGCTTGTAACGTAACCGCGTGATTCGTTATACGTATAGCTTGTCGTATTTCCTCTGCTGTCAGTTATACTCGACATATATTCGCCATTTGCAGTATACGTAGCAGAAGAGGATATAGAGGAAGTAGGCGACCAATTATGATTTTCTGCAGGAATAAACAAAAACTGCTGATAAATTTGACCGTGTGTACTGTATAAGTAACAGCCGCTTTCGACTCCGTCAAGGCTGTACGGCGTACCCGAAAACTCCAAAACGTATATATCGCCTTGAACCTTTACGAGCGTAATTTTTTGATATACAGCACTGCCGTTGTTAAACACAGAAACTCTTGCATAGTCGGAGGGAGTTGATGGTTCTACACTCAACAACAATCCCGGAGAACATTCAGGCTCAAGACCGTACGTTCCGTCTCCGTTGTCAATCAATTTCCATCTTTGTGCAGAGCTGTAATTTGGAAATTGATATTGAATAGTTGCTCCGATAATATTTCCAACGTTATGTACACCAAGATATTTATTATAGAATAAATTCATGATGTAGTAATATGAATCAGCACTAAGCTCATTGCAGGTATAACTTGTCGTTTCATCTATGCTGTCTGTTATATTCGGCATATATTCTTCGTTTACAGTATAGGTTGCGGTCGAAGATATAGCGGTGTCAGCCGACAAGCTTTGATTATCCGCAGGAATGAATAAAAACTGCTGATAAATTTGACCGTGTGTACTGTATATGTAACAGCCGCTTTCGACTCCGTCAAGGCTGTACGGAGTACCCGAAAATTCCAAATAGTATACATTGCCTTCAACTTTTACGGGCGTAATTTTTTGATATGCAGCACCGCCGTTGTTATACAGTGCAACTCTTGTGTGGTCGGACAGTGTTGATGATTCTATGCTCAACAACATACCGGGCGAACATTCAGGCTCAAGGCCGTATGTTCCGTCTCCTGTGTCAATCAATTTCCATCTTTGTGCAGAGTTGTAGCTTAAAATTTGATATTGAACGGTTGTTCCGTTGGTGTTACCGTAATTAGCTACATCAAGATATTTATTGTAGTGTAAATTCATGATGTAGTAATATGAATTAGCTTTAAGCTCGCTTCCGTGAGTTTGTGTTTGCGTTACGTTTCCTTTTGAATCGTATGTGTATTGGGTTGTAACACCGCCCGAAGAAACAAAATTGAGCTGAGTAGGTCTGGTCAAATCATATCCGTAGTATATTTTTCCGCCGCCTACGTTCGACTGCCTGATAAGCTGGTTATTGCCGTCGTAAGAAAAAGTGTTTTCTTGTTTGCCTTGCAGGTCAACTGTGCTTATCAAATTTCCGTTGTCGTCATATTTGTATGTATTGCCAAATGTATCTCTAATAAGCTGTGCGTTATCAAAATATACGGTATTACAGTTGTTGTAATACAGCAGCCAAAACTCAACTGTAGTATAGTCGTTTTCCGCTACGGCAACGCCCGATACTTTTTGCCATTCTGTTGAATATGAGTTAAACAGTATATTTACGTCTTGGTCGGGCAAATTTGCATTTTTAAAGCGAACCAATAGTGTAAAATTCCACCCCGATGCAGGAATAGATTCTGCTTTTGCAAAGGCTGATGCAACGTAGGTGTCGCCTTTCTTTCCGTTTGGAACACTTACGCCCTGTACAAAATCGGGAGCTTGGTTTGCACCGCATGTTATACCTGCGGAATAGTTTCCCGAAATTTTTTCGGAAGTACTTACAAAACGGCAATCGGATGCGTATGCCCAGTATTGCGGCAAAGAACCCGATACGTTTTCAAAACCCGCATTTTCAAGCAGGTTATAGTCAGACAGACCGCCTTTTTCAAGCTGTATACAGTCGAAATATACAGAACCCGTAGCGCCGCCTAAAGTCATACAGAGGTTTAGCGTAACAGATGAGCTTGGCGTAAAGGTTACAAAAAGTCTTTGCCATTCGTCAGAAGATGTCTTGATAATTTCGCTTTCGTATCCTACTTCGGATTCGATGACATAGAGACTTGCACCGCCGCCGTTTGAGGTCATTTCGCTTGTGTTTACGTAAGCAGAAAGTGTATATTCCACCCCTGCTTCAAGTCCAAGAGAGGCAAATCCAAGAATCCTGAAGCTTGTGCTTGTTGTGGGGAGGGTGAGCTTATACGACCTTGCACCGATATAGCTTTTTTCGTTTGTATATCCGCCTGTCGCCGGAGAGTTGGTTTCTCCCCATGCATTGAAGTCGTAATTTCCGTCCCATTCAAAGCTGTGGTTTCTGAGTATATTCACCGTACTTTTTTGAGTCTTGCTGACAAAAGTAAGGTTATTAGTGCCTTTGAGAATATCGGTATTACCGCCGTTGTATTCGTAGTACGTGCCATATCCGTTACCGTCGTTTACGGTAATGTCCACGGCGCTTTTGAGCGTACCGTTTTTAGCAAATGAATACAAATATTGTCTTGCGTTTGTAATGTCGCTGAAATACGTAGCCGTCGGCTCGTATCTCATACCCATAGTAAAGCCCATTATGCCGTCGGTTGAATATTCTTCAATACCGTTGACACGACGAGGGTTGCCCGACGTGTAACCGAAGTTAATATGATAGTCGTCAATATCGTCTATTTGGGAGAGACAGACCGTATTATCGTAATAGTAATATTCAATCGAAGTGTTATCGGCATAAATTATTTTGCCTATACAGTTGTTGTGAGGGTATGAATGATTATTGTAATCAATATATACAGTCTTCGTTGTGTTTCCGTCGTAATATTTTACTTCAACTAGGAAACCGTAAATGCTGTATGTGAAATCTACAACATTACCCGTAGATGATTGTACTTTTGTTACTTGCTTGTAGTTTGAGGGGTTAAGTGTTACTGTAATGTAGTTGCCGTAGGCGTCGGTTACCTTTGTGAGATACCAATCGTCGTATGAGCCGTTACGGGTAAATTCAATTGTTGAATCACTGCTGTCGGTCATAGTAAATATACCGTTTGACGAATTATACGACAGAGTCCTGTCGGGATTTATTTCGTCTTTGTATAGACCGCTTTCCGAATCGTATGCGAAATAGTGTTCCGTTCCGTCTCCGTCTCGGTATCTTACGTGTTCGGTGTTATTGAAGTTATAGTCGGGGGACTTATCAAGTCTCTGCGACCAGTTCATAGACCAGCATCTTCCGTATGGCGCATCAAAATCGGAGTTGTCGAGGTTATACACCATTGAAACGGTAATAGGCATAAGGCTGCCGCCGGTGCTTACAATGGGGTTAACTACCGTAACGTTACCGGTAAGGTCGTTGGTATAAACCGTTCCCGCATATCCCGCATCGTACGTATGATATGACAGATAATCTTCAATACCCGTTGTATTGATATACTGATAGATAATAGCGGGGTACATATATGGAGAGACGTATATACCGTTAGTTGCGAGGAAGTATGCATTAAACGTATCATGGGGGGCAGGGGATTCGAATTTAAGAAGAATACCGTTATTGACGGAATAGCCGTCAGCCCATTCGTTAGCGAGTCTTGTAACGTCCCAGGTATAGAGCTCATTATCGCCGTTTACTACTCTGTATGAGGTAACCGTGCTGTCATAGAAACCGTTTTCGGGGTTGATATTATTATACGTAGCCGTTTCCTCGAGCCAAGGACGTAGAATAGCGTGTGCAGAAATGTGAACGGGCGGGTTATACGAATTTGCCATAGAGTATGCGGCTTCGGCGTTGGGGTGCATACAGTATGGAGTAAGTACAAGCTGGGCGTTTATGATTTTATCGCCGCTTTGAAGTGTAGGCAACGGGTATTGAACCAAAGCGTAGGCGGTGTTCTTTATACGGATATGATTATTGTTGTCGTAGTTTTTGTTAGGCTCGTACGATGTGATGTGAGTATCCTGAATCATATCGCCCGTAGCGGTGAAATTCATTACGGGGTCAACGGTAATGGGGTATACCGCATTTTCGGGTACAGTCCAATCAAGTCTAATGGTAAACTTGCTGTTTCTTGTTTCCACCAACGTAACGGTAAGGCTGTCGCAGTAATTATCGGCGCTGTCCCAAAGGGCAGGGGCAGTTATTTCCGTTATGAGATTGGTTGTACCTTTTTCATATACGGAAATACTCTTATCATCATTTTGAACGACGTCGATACTGCCGGTTACGTGGTATTCATATACGAGGCTGTTCAGACTGTTTTCTTTGTTAATGATTATGTTTTCTTTGAGCTTTGTCGAGGTATACGTGTATTGTATATCCGTGTCGGGAAGAATACCGTAGTACGTAACCTGTCCCGACAGTTTATCCAATGCGTATTGGCTGTCGGCAGTATCTTCCGTATATTCTGTAGTTACTGCATTAACCTTGTTTACGCCATTGATAGCGACTTTGATTTTGTAATAGCCTTGGTTTATGGTATAGAGCTTGTTTTTGTTGCTCTTTTTCATAAATTTGACAAGGGTGGAGTTGTTTTTTGAAGAATAGACGTTGTCTCCGTCATCTGTTCCGTCAGATAACGTATTATCTATATCCTGCATTATACCTTTTTCGTCGGTATAGTGTACGTCGTATGGGTAGATAGCCGCAGTTATACTGCCGTCGCTCATTCGGTAATATTTAGCATTACTTTCGCGTTTGCTTGTTATTTCCGACAAGACGTAGGCTTTATTCGCGCTATCTTCCGTATCAGACACAGTTTCTTTTGTTACTGCATTTTCAGACAAAACAACAGGCTTTTCTTCAACGTAAAATGCGCTTGCAGGTATTCCGGTAAAGAATATTGCTAATGCTACTATCAATGCCGACAGTCTTTTTATGTGTTTCATCATTGCATATTCACTCCTTTTCATAATTCTACCATTTTTTTAAAAATAAATCAAGTTTACAATTATATTTATTAAAAAAATTAATAAAACATTGGCGACCGCACCTCCAATATTTGTGGAATTTTTTGCTGTTTTTTTATTATATATGCTTGCATACGCAAAAAATGTCGATTTTTTAAAAAATTATGATTTTCTTTTTGTATATTTTACGGTTATTCAACAAAAAATAAATGTTTTTGTGTTTCTATATATATAAAACAATCGAAAATCAATTTCGTCACACATTTTTGCAAAAAAAAAATAAAAAATTTCTTTACACAAACAAAAAAATCTCCCCGAGGGGAGATTTTTAATGTTTTTTGTTTTTTATTCTGTTCTGAGTGCAACGACGGGGTCTTTCTTTGCAGCGCTTCTTGAGGGTATAACACCTGCGATAAGCGTAAGCAACATACTTATAACAACGAGTATAACAGCTGCCTCTATAGGCAAAATCGCTTTAAGGTTAACAAGTCCCGTAAAGTGAAGCAAAACAGCGTTTATCGGTATTGTAAGTAGATATGTTACAACTACGCCGAGAAGACCGGAGGAGAAGCCGACGATAAGAGTTTCTGCGTTAAACATACCCGAAACGTCTTTTTTTGATGCGCCGATAGCACGCAAGATACCGATTTCTTTTGTTCTTTCCTGAACGGAGATAAGAGTAATTACGCCAATCATTATAGAAGAAACGATAAGCGAAATTGCAACGAATGCGATAAGAACGTAGGTAATAGCATTGATAATCGTTGTTATTGACGACATCATAATACCGAGGTAGTCGGTATATTTGATTTGTTTAAGCTCGTCAACGTCGTCGTTATAGTCGTCGATAGCTTCAACGATAATATCTTTATTTTCAAACGAGGAAGCATAGAGATTGATAGTTGCGGGGGAGTCGAGGTCGAGATAGCCCATTGAAATAAGGTTATCCTCGTATGTTGATTCGGAGAACACCATTATTTCATCGTAGTACAAAGCGCACTGTTCGGCAGTATATGTTGTAAGAGCCATATCGAGACCTGCGGAAAGCTGTTCGGTAGGCATACCTGCCATTTGAGCCGCAACGCCTTTTGCATATTCGGCTTTAATTTGTTCAACTATCATCTGTGAGAAGAAGTTTTTAATTTCGTCATCGGACATAGAGCCGAGGTAAGCTGTTATTTCGTCGGCAGAAACGTTCATTTGTGTAGCCAATCCCTCTGCCATAGCATTTTCCATATCAGCTCTGGTCATATTACCGAGTGTCTGGGCGAGGTTTTGGTTAACAAACTCTTCCGACGGGATTGAATTGATTGCAATAAATGCAGCAGCTTTACCGTTTGTGTCGAGTTCCGCAATATAGTCACGGAAAGCAGTTTCTTTTTCAGCATCGGTAAGTGAGCCGGTAGTAGAATTAAAGGGAAGACCTGTAATAATATCGAAATTAGGCGAATCGAGTTGAGCCTGAATAACCTTGCTGTCTTTAGCCTTTTCGATTAAATGCTTGGTAAGAGCGTTCGTATAGCCGATACCGCCCGTGAGCATAGTTGTTTCTGCATCTTCGGCGGGGCGAATAATGCCCGTAACCTTAATAGTCATAGCATTATCGTAGAGATAACGTAAGCCCGCTTCCGTTTCGCGGAGATCGGTATAGAGGCCTGTTTTTTCGTCGTAGTGATAGCAGTCTGCATTAAGAATAGACTTATATTCGGTGTTGCAGATTTCTTCGTAGGACCATTTTACGATTTTTTTGTCATCAAGCTCTGCGCCGTTAAGCGAAGCATTTGCGAGGTTATCCATATCTTTAGCTGATACCAAACCGAGCGCATAGAGGGTAACGTCATCGAGCTCGTTGTTTTCGTCAACGATAAGTACAACTTCATCATAATCGTTAGGCCAAGAGCCGTAGATAACGTCATATTGATCGAGCAAGAGGTCGTTTATGGGAGCGCCGTCATTACCCGAGAGGAGTTCCTGCCAAAGTTTTGTACCCATAGACGTCATAGAAGATGTTGTTGCCATACCGCCCATTGTTGTGAGAGAGGTCATAGCCGACATATCAATGCCGATATATTTGAGCATAAGGTCGGTAATAATTTTCTCGAGGTCGGAACGGAGAATAACGCCGTCAACGGATTCGGTATATATTTGCATATCGAGGTCGTAAGTGTACTGTACGCCGTTAACCGCTTCATAGAGAGGAGAATCCACGTTTTTGATTTCTTTTTCGATAAACGCCTTAAAAGCTTTGAGGTCATTTTTGGATTCTTCAACACTGCCCATAGCTTTTATCATATCATAAAGGGCATTCTTTTTGTAGACAGCATCATTTTCGTGTGAATTATCTTCTGACGCTATATTCATAAATGCGCTGATAAGAGAGGACATTTCGATGGTTGTAGCTTCAAGAGTCAAAGGGTATGCAGAGAGAGTACTTTCCTGAACGCCGTTGATATAGGCGGTAGTACCCTGTGATATAGCGAGAATAAGAGCGATACCGATAATACCGATTGAACCGGCGAATGATGTAAGAACTGTTCTGCCTTTTTTGGTGAAAAGGTTTTTTAGGGAAAGCATAAACGAGGTAGCGAAAGACATAGAGGGCTTTTTAGCTTTTCTTTCTTTTTCGTCAGCTTCGGCAAACTTTTTCTTTTCGTTTGCGATTTCATCATTTGTCAAAGGCTGTGAGTCGTGGGTGATTTCTCCGTCGAGCATCTTGATTATACGAGAAGAATACTTTTCTGCGAGCTCGGGGTTATGAGTAACCATAACAATAAGACGGTCTTTGGATATTTCCTTAAGAATTTCCATAACCTGAACACTTGTTTCGGTATCAAGTGCGCCTGTAGGTTCGTCAGCGAGGATAATATCGGGGTTATTAACGAGCGCGCGAGCAATTGCGACACGCTGCATCTGACCGCCCGACATTTCACTTGGGCGTTTATTGAGCTGATCGCCAAGACCTACGTCGATAAGAGCTTGTTTTGCGCGTTGTTTGCGTTCGTGCTTACGCACACCCGAGAGGGTAAGAGCGATTTCGACGTTTTGCAAAACGGTCTGGTGGGGAATTAGGTTATAGCTTTGGAATACGAAGCCGACGGAGTGATTTCTATAGGTATCCCAATCTCTGTCCTTAAAATCTTTAGTAGAGCGGCCGTTAATAAAGAGGTCACCCTCTGTATACTGGTCAAGACCTCCGATAATGTTAAGTAAAGTAGTTTTTCCGCAACCGGAGGGACCGAGAATGGAGACGAATTCTGCGGAACGGAACTTAAGGTCAATACCTTTAAGAGCATGGACTATACCGCTGCCGGCAGGGTAGTCTTTTTTGACTTTTTGAAGTTCAAGCATTATAAATATAACCCTTTCTGTCAATACTTTTTAAAATTCACAAAATTAACAATCAATTTTATCATATTTATGTAAACAGAGTTTTAACTTTATTTTATTTTTTTAATAATATTTTTAGAAAAATTGAAGTTAAATATACAAAGTTTAAAAAGATTGCTTGTAAAATTAACAAAGAAGTTATATAATGATATAGTAAGGGAATATATTGATAAGAAGGGGTTGGATATTATGGAGAGCAGATTCAAAGAGGGATTTAAGGACAATGGCAAAGTAAGAATACTTACTATACCGAATATAATGTCGATGTTCAGAATATGTCTGATACCTTTATTTATATATTTTTATTTAAGCAGTAAAGATTCCGAAGCATTTTGGGTGCTTGTGTTATCGGGTGTTACAGACGTATGCGACGGATTTATTGCGCGTCGGTTTAATATGGTAAGCTCTGTCGGAAAAGCGCTCGATCCAATATCAGACAAATTAACACAGGTAGCGATGCTTTATTGTTTATTAAAGAGATTTACTGCGATGTGGGTGCCTTTTTTGCTTATGATAGTGAAAGAGGTGTTTTCGGGAGTGGTTGCGTTAGTAGCGATAAGAAAGACCGGAGAGGTACACGGAGCAGACTGGCACGGAAAGGCGACGACGGTGTCGTTATATACGATGATGTCATTACACGTACTTTGGCCGTCGATGCCGCCGATTTTATCGAATTTACTTGTTGGTTCGTGCGTTGTTTTGATGGTTTTATCATTGGTGTTATATAGTATAAGAAACTTTTCAATGGCAATAAAAAGCGCAGTTACCGTAGGAGAAGAGTATGAACAAGATAATAAGTTGGCTTGATAATTTTTGGTATCACTACAAATGGCACACGATAGTGAGCGCATTTTTAGTGGTAGTATTCGGTATATGTATAGGGCAGATGCAGAGCAAGGAAAAGGTAGATGCATACATAATGTATGCAGGTCCTTCGGCGTTTCTTGCGGCAGATATATACGAATTACAAGATGCATTTGAGGCTGTTATGCCTGACCTTAACGGCGACGGGAAAAAGGTAGTACAGTTTATTGACGTAACGGTGCTTACCGATGCGCAAATACAAGAAAACATAGAAAAGGCAGAAAAAGATGGCGTAGAATACAAGCCCGATATGAAATACATATATGATGCAAGACAGAAGTTTAAGCTTCAGCTTGCGGCGGGTGATGCGTATTTGCTTTTGCTTGATCCGCAGACGTATTCGGAGGATTATGGTGTTGGAATGTATGAAAAGTTAGCTGATTTAGGTATAAAGAGCGAACACGCAAACGACGATTCTTCGATAATATTTAAAGAAACCGATTTTGGTTCATATATGCCTATATTTGATAAGTTGCCCGACGACACGTTGTTGTGTTTCAGAACGATGAACGTAACTTCAAAGGGCAGAGGCAAGAAAGAACAAGAAAAGTATAACAATCAGCTTGAACTTTTTAAGGAAATAATTGAATTTAAAACAAATTGAGCGCATGGCTTTGACCATACGCTCAATTTTTTACTCTGTTTCAGCTTAAAAATTAGCTCTGAGATTTAGGCTGAAAAGAGTTACAATTTGTACATCTTACATCGGTAGGATTACTTTCGTGTGTGCCCACTCTGATTTTATCAAGTGCGCAGTAATTTTCTGTTTGGCTGTGATTAGCACAGTTTACGACTGTACATTCAATACATTTGTTCTGACAATTTGTGTTCATATTATCTATCCTCCTTGTGTGGTACGCTATTATTGTGTACGAAAATAAGGGTAATAAACGTGGAAAAAAATGTAAAAAAAACGAGGCTTTTTAATAGCCTCGTAAATTTTTATATCAGAGATAGAGTAATGCGGAACGAACCTTTTTATATTTTTCGTACTTTTCAGCATAGATATTAGCGAACTTGTCTTCAGGATAAACCGTTTCTCCGTAAACGACAAATTTAGAAGCAGCTTCTTCGAGATTTTTGTATTTACCGAGAGTGACCGCCGCAAGCATAGCGCAACCTGCTGCCCCCGCTTCGTCTGTAACGAGAGGAGTGATGGGGCGTTTAAGAATATCCGATTTGATTTTGAGCCAGATAGGAGATGTAGCGCCGCCGCCGGTAGCTTTAAGGTTGTCAACTTTAATACCGAATTTTTCAAGAGCTTCGAGGTTATAAGCCATTTCGAAAGTAAGACCTTCCATAAAGCCTCTGTAAATATCGGGAAGTCCCTTTGCCATATCGAGACCTGTTATAGTTCCTTTAGCGTTGGCAACGAGGTCGGGAGTACCGCCCGCGCCCATAAAGTGGGGAACAACGATAACGGAAGAGGGTTCGGTAGCGCAGTTTTCATCAAGTATGCGATAAACGGAAACACCTCTTTGAGCAGCCTCGGGTTTAAGATTAGATGCAAAGCAATCTCTGAACCATTTGAGAGAAACGCCGCCTGCAAAGTTAAATGCGTATGTAGCGTAGAGGTCTTCACCTGCGGGGTGAGGAACGCATACGAAGTTGTTGTTTGTAAATTCGGGGTTTCTTACGATACCTTTGAATACGGGAGTGATACATTCAACCGAGCCTGTTCCGTCAACGGCTTCGCCCTCGTGGAGTACACCTGCGCCGAGAGCGGCAGCAACCTGATCGTGCGCAGAAATAACAACTTTAGTAGTTGTGGGAAGACCGAGTTCTTTTGCGAGCATGGGAAGCATATCTCCAACAACACTTCCGCAAGGAACGGGTGTAGAGAACAAATCGGGAGAAATACCTGCCGCATCGAGAATTTCTTTTGAGATGCAACGTTTTTCAACGTCAAAGGTAAGCGAACGACAAGCGAGGCTGTAGTTGATTTTAGCTTCGCCCGAGAGCTTAAATGCGATATAATCGCCGATAAGCAAGAACTTCCAAACGTTTTCTCTTACTGCGGGAATATTTTCCATAGACCAAATAACCTTTGGCAGAGAATACATAGCATCAGGCTTATCGCAAGTAATCTGCATAATTTTATCTTTGCCGAGTTTTTCGGTAAGACGTTCTGTTTCGGCCAGCCCTCTCTTATCGGTATACATAATAATATCGGAAAGAGCATTACCGTTTTTATCAACGGGAACGAAAGATTCACCAAATGATGTAATAGAGATAGCGCCAACCTCGTCAGCTTTGATGTTAGCGGCGCAGCCTTTTATAACCTCGAGGACGGAAGCAAACATTTCGTTTGGGTTCATATCTGCCTGACCTGCGCGAGTTGTGTACTCTTTATAGCACTTGTAGATAAATTTACCTTCTTCGGAAAACGCAACGCATTTACAACCGCTGCTTCCGACGTCGAGACCTAAAAATATCATAAAAATTTCTCCTAAAAAAATAAATACTTATTGGACTAATTATAATATGGTTTACAGTAATTGTCAACGAGTTACAGCCAAAATTCAAACAATCGCTCAAAAGAGAGGAATGCCGCTTCAAGACATCCGTCTTTGTTAATGTAATCGTACATAATAGAGCTGTTTATAAACAATGATACCAATGCCGAATAAACGAAAAATGCAGTAACAAATCGATTAGCGAAAGTGTTGTTTTTTAGCTTAAATTTAAAGAATAGATAGTAAATGACAATCATACCGCCAAGTATCATTTGCCAAGCGAAGTCTGCGGCATATCTTACGCCGTAACCGCTTTCCCAAATTGAGAAGATGATAACAAGAGGACAGATTATACATACCACAAGAACGAGAAGCGCGGGAACAAGTCGTTTCTTTTTGTCTGCAACTTTAAATGCAAAAGGGGATAGGAAAAGCGCCAATGACGGCAAAGCTCTGTAGAAGATACCTACTGCATTTGTGTTTGCGATAAAGTAATATCCGTTTGTATCAAGGGGTGAAAAATTTGAGAAAACAAAGGGGAATTCAGGCTTTATAATGGGCGAAGCAAATAGGTAATTCCAAAATCCTATTGTAACGAAATCGGTGTGATATTCGGCTCTTGTAAAATCGTTTATAGTTAGAGAATACTGTATGCCAAAGTCAAAGAAGCTTCCGAAACGTGCATAGTTATAAATCATTTGTATGCCGCCGATAACCACAAAGAAAGACAGAGTCGATGCAAGATAAGCAACCGTTGATTTTGCGATGTTTTGATTTGTTTCTTTTGCGTACAGTCTGTTTTTGAAGAAACCTATGCCGATAAACAACAGCGCTGCGATACAGTAAACAGCAAGGGTTGGACGGCAAAGAACGGCGCAGGAGAGGCAGAATGACGAGAAAATCAAATGTCTTTTTAACACTCTTCCCTCGGAGATAACGTTAGATTTTATGAGAAAATAGAACCCTGCGCACGTAAATGCAAAACCCGAGCTTTGGGCGATTTCGTAAAATAACGGAGAGGCAAAACAGTACCATACCGAGCTTGACGTTTGTAAAACGATAAGAGAAGCCAGGGCAATTGAAAGCGGTAGTTTTTTAAAGAACTTTTTGACAAATTCATAGTAAAGAAGCGAAAGAAACGTGATACCGATAATACCGAAAATCATAACTGCTTCGGGAGTCGGGAAATAGAATCCCGTAAGCAAGTGGAATGGCAAAAACAACAGAATGACGGGGGCAATACCATAATAGGAATAGTATTTGCCGTCAAAAAGTAAATGGTCCCATTTGTAGCTTATTTTTGCTTCCGAGCGTGCGCCCCAATCATAAGGGTTTTCCATAGAGAGTAGCTCTTCGTTAGGTGTATCAAGAAGTGAAACCTGACCGGCTTCAAAAGCATCGACAAGCTCTTGCGAAATTTGGTTTCCGCTTGTTTGTTTTAGGGAGTTGAACACTATACCCGTATTATTCATATTGTATAAAACCGTTATGACTACAGCGATTATAAGAAATACCGTTGTAATAACAAATACCGTTTTTGCAAAAACAGAAGAGGTTTCATCAATACCTTTTTGCAGTATATTAGAATTAAGCAAAACAAAGGTGCCGAATATGATGCCGAATATAAGAATAAATCTGAATGAAGATATGTTAAACGGAACGGCTTTGTTTACGGTAACGGAGTTAAGAGCAAAAAGCTCTCCATTGTCGGTTGAAAGGGTGACAACAAGGTCGCTGACTTTACCCGACATATTCATTATAACAGTATTTGTAGAATTGTTGTTTCTTATTATTGTTCCGTTTGCGGTATTGTAGCGGTAGCTTTTGGAATACGTTTCGTCTTTTGCATCGATTTTAACGTTTACTTTGTCAGTAGTAATTGTGCTGATATAGCCGTTTTCTAATTTTTTTGTTTCGTGTAAGGTAATGTCAAAATATATTGTACCTATACGTTGGTTGAGATTATTGAATGAAACGACTGTTTTGCTTATACTGTCAAGACCTTCGGTTGATATAGAGGCAGTTTCAAAGGAAAGTTCTTTTTTATCATAATCTCTGAACAAAAGATGAAAAGAATGAAAGTTACACACGAATAATTCGATTGCAAGACATATTATAAGTAATATAATTCCAAATTTTTTAGTGTGCTTTTGCGATGGTAGAAGTAAAAAAACGCCTGAAAATATCAGGATTATTCCGATATTAAGTAGCAAAGCAAAGTTCATATATAAAAAGCCTCGTTTCGTGCAAACTGTTTTTTCTTGATTATACCACAAAAGTATAAAAAATACAATATCAAGAAAAAGGGATCTGGTGATTTTAACGCGAATTATTATTACTATCAAGATTAAAGATAAAAATTTGTATAATATAAAACGGCTTTGCGGAATGCAAAGTCGTTTTTAAGTCTTTATTTTTTCTTGAAGTAGTAATTTTTGAAATTCTTATACTGGCTGAAATAATATTTTTTAATTTTAAGCCAACGTTTTATATTGAAATCCTCTTTGCAGTCGAGCGTTCTCATATACTTTTTCTGCTTAATAAGAGATTTCATTTCTGCCTTTAGTTTTTCATCATCTACGTATTTGAAGATTACGCATTTCGGAACGTTTGCCCAAAGCGCTTCATTTTCGTTTTGAATACAAGAATATTCGGTATTAAGAATTGCATCTTCAACGAGTGTGCGCATAAGATTTTGACCTGCCGCCCTTACGAAGAAAGAGCTTCTTCCGGGACGGGGATTGATTTCCATCATATAATACTTTTTACGCTTTTCGTCGTATTTCATATCAATATTAGAAAAGCCTATATAACCTATTTCTTCAAGGAAATTCTTGATTTTGTTATATAATTCTTTGTCGTTTCTTGATACGATAGCCGCATAGTTACCGAGTGTTTTCGGGTGATATTCTTCAAGTACGGGCTGACCGAGGCACATAAGTCTTACTTTTCCGTCAGCATCGGAATACGAGTTCATAACTCTCATAGCAGTGTCATCGCCCTCAATGAATTCCTGAATAATAAGTTTTCCCATATAACCCGACTTATTCATACTTTCCATAACTTTAATGTATGAATCACGGTCGTAGAAGAAAAACACTTTTTTCTTTCCCTTAAATTCGCAGTGCAGATATTCGTAGGCATTAGAGTTTTCGGGCTTAACTACGATAGGAAAATCAAATGACAACTTATCAATAGCGGCAATTCTGTCGTCGGGGAAAGCAACGTACGTTTGCGGATAGTCCATACCATGCTTTTCGCAAAGCGCATAGAACTTATCTTTTGTGTCGAGCGTATCGAGCAGCTCGGGAGAAATAAATCTATTTTCAATAAGCCCCTCGAACTTATCATAGTGCTTTGACATAAGTGCGCTATAGTAGTCAGAGCAGGGGATAACGATTATCTTTTCATACTGTTGCTTGTATTCTTTAAGCACTTTCAAAAAGGATGTAGGAAATACCTCGTCTTTGTCAAAGTTTTCGATTTTTTTAAGAGAAAAGAGACAGCTGTTGCTTGTCGGTGTAAGCTGTCTTGTGCAACAAAGAAGAGGTTTTATGTTGTAAGCTTCATTAAAAAGCCTTGCGTGTCCGTACGCATTTTCATCACTTCCGAGCAATATGGGAAGAAAGTTTTGTTTTGTCATTGTGTCTACCTCTGTATTATCTTAAAACGAAATACTGTTCATACCAAAGAAGGAATGAATATACGGTGTAGATAACACGAGCATTGTTAGCTTTTCCTTCAAGGTGGTCGTTAAGCATCTTGTTGAGAACGTCAATGTTGAAGAACTCTTTTGCATAGTCGGCAGAAAACTGTTTCTTAACTCTGTCGCCGTATTTCGCATCTCGAATCCAAACTCTGAAAGGAACCATAAAACCAGCTTTCTTTCTATTTGCCCATTCGCTTGGAATGTGCGACAAAGCCGCTTGTCTAAACGCTCTCTTGGTGTGTCTTCCTTTTGCTTTTTGGTTTGATGTAAGTGTTTTTGCTACTTTCCAAACTTCTTTGTCAAGATAGGGAACACGGGCTTCGAGTGAGTGAGCCATAGTCATTTTGTCGGCTTTAAGAAGAATGTCGTAGGGTAACCACAAATGCATATCAAGATACATTTTTTTTGTGAGGTCATCGCAGTCCTTTACTTTTTCATAGTAGGGGGCTGTTATATCTTTAAACGAAAGAGAGCTCTTGTATTTATCGTTTGTTATAATATCAGCCTGTTCATCGTTCATAATAAACGCCTGACCTATATATGTGTCTTCAACTCTCTGCGCATTTGTTTTAAAAAACGTTCTGACGTGTCTTTGCGGGAATTTCGCAAAGGTGTTTGCCATAGCCTTGCGGAAAGAAAGGGGAAGCTTTTGATATATTTTCGACGGTGTACTCTGAATGTACCAGTCATATCCGCCAAAGAGCTCGTCTGCGCCCTCTCCCGACAAAACAACCTTAACGTCTTCTGCCGCGAGGGAAGAGAGATAGTAAAGTGGAACAGCCGAAAGGTTTGCGTGTGGTTCGTCTGAATGATATTGTACAGAGGGGAGTGCATCAAAGAACTCATCGGGAGTAATTTCTTTAATTCTGTTTGGTATTTTCAAAATATCGCAAAGGTCTTTTGCAAGATTTGTTTCATCAAACCCCTCGATTTGGAAGCCGACAGAATATGTTTTCATAGGTTTTATTCTGCCTTTGCGAACTGTTGATGCGACGTAGCTTGAGTCAACGCCGCCCGAAAGGAATGAACCGACTTCAACGTCAGCTATCTGGTGATATTCAACCGAAGAAAGTACTGTTTCATCAATTGTTTTCACGGCGTCTTCAAAAGAACGTTTCTCGGGTGAAAAATCAGCTTCAAAATATTGTGTTTCCGTAAATACGCCGTTTTCGTATGTAAAGTAATGACCGGGAGTCAGCTTATATACATTTTTGAATATACATTCTTTTGTGGGAGTATATTGGAATTCAAGATACATTTTCAAAGCATCGGGATTAACTTCCTTTTTGAAATCGGGATGGGGAAGGAAAGATTTAATTTCCGAGCCGAAAAGGAATGTATCGTTAAACGTTCCATAATAAAACGGCTTAATACCGAAATAGTCTCTGGCACCGTAGAGTGTATGCTGTTCTTTATCATAGATAACAAAAGCAAACATACCGCGAAGCATAGAGGCGGTTTTTTCCTTATATACGGTGTAGGTATTCAAAATAACCTCCGTATCGGAGTTGGTAGAGAAAACACAACCATTTTCGTCGATAAGTTTATTGCGAATTTCTTGATAGTTGTATATTTCACCGTTAAAGACGATAACGTATCTTCCGTCTTGAGAATGTATGGGCTGACTTCCGCCTTCAAGGTCAATAATACTGAGTCTTCTGAAACCGAGAGCGACCTTGTCATCAACGAAATATCCGTCGCTGTCGGGACCTCTGTGTATTATAGTATCAGCCATTTTTTTGATAAGCTCATTTCTGTTTACAAGCTCATTATTGTTTGAAAAAAATCCGGTAAAACCGCACATGTTTTATGTGTCCTTTCGAAAATATTAGTTCATTTGGAGAAAATCGTAAGTTCGTCGTATTCTTTTAATATATCAATTGAAAGCTGCGCATCGGTAGGGCAGTCTTCATATACAAGACCTCTTTTAAGTCGGGTTTCCTCCCCTTTTCCTGTGAAGAGAATAACCTTTTTTTCTGACTTGAATCCGAAAACCGCATCTCGGATGGCTTGTCCTCTGTCTTCAATTTTTGAGTAGGGGCATTTTGTTATGTTTGAAGCAATCTCCGAGGCGATTTGTTCAAATGGTTCTTCGCCCGAATCCTCTTCTGTTATAACTATATAGTCCGAATGTTCGTCAGCTTCTTCGGCTAAATCTTTTCTGCGAAGATGCGCTTTGCAACCGGGACAACCGAAGACCGAAATTACACTATATTCGGGGTATTCAATCCCCACCGTATTGTAAAGAGCGTTAAAACTCATTTTGTTGTGTGCATAGTCGACTATGATTGCGATATTCTTATCTTTGCTTGTATACACCTGCATTCTTCCGCTTACTTTTGCTTTAATTAAGCCTTCCGCAATATATTCTTCAGGGACACCAAGTATATGACAAGCAGCTATTGCCGCAAGTGCGTTGGAAACGTTAAAGATACCGGGCATTGTTATACGAAGTTCGTCTTCAAATGTTGGCGTTTTTACTTCAAAAGCAAACCCGTTGTCTGTTTTGGTTATTGATTTGCAGTATATTGTATCCGTTTCTTTTGTGCCGTAGGTGACTATATTGCATTTTCCTTTTGCCGTCTCAAGTATTCTGTCGGCAAAATCGCTGTCGGAATTGATAACCGCATTTTTGCAGCTGTCAAATATTTTCAGCTTTGAAGAAAAATAGTCTTCAAAATCCGTATGTTCGACGGGGGAGATGTGGTCTGTTCCTATATTAGTGAACATTGCAATATCAAAATTAACACCCGAAACTCTGTCATATTTCAAAGCTTGGCTTGAAATTTCGCTTACGAGATATTTTATACCCGTATTGTAAGCATTGTCGAAATGTCTGTAGAATTCGACTGCTTCGGGGGTGGTTATATGGGATTCAAAATCGTTTATTCCGTCGTATGTGTCGATTGAAGAAATTACGGCTATTCGAGGTTGCTTTACGGCTTTCATATAGCAATCGAGAATTGCTCTGATGTAGTAAGTAACCGTGCTTTTTCCTTTAGTGCCGGTAATACCGATTGATGTTATTTTTTCAGGAGCATTGTCGAAGAAAAGTTGTGCCAAAACAGGCATAGCTTTTCTTATGTTGGAAACAAGTATTCCGTTCGGTTTGCCGTATTCCTTTTCGGAAATATAGCACAAAGCGCCGTTTTGTAAAGCGTAATCAAGATATGCTTCTTTAAAATGAGCGCCCTTGCATATAAACATAGCGTTATCTTTCAGTTCTCGAGTATCGTATGTAAGACAAACGATTTCGGAACCAAGTGTATTATCTGTAAGGTTGTGTGAAATGAGCAGACTGTTTTCTTTTAATGCCTGCAAGTAGGCGGAAACCATAATTTTTTTCACGATTTTACCCCCATTTAATTTAGATTATTTTTCTCCGTTTTTGCGAAGTGTTGCGATTGCTTCCGTAAGGTTATCGTTGCCGAATACAGCCGAACCTGCAACGAGTATATTAGCACCAGCTTTAACTATTGTGTTAATATTGTCGGCGTTAATACCACCGTCAACCTCTATATCGAGGTCACCCAAAAGGGTTCTTGCTTCTTTTATTTTGTCAAGAGATTCGGGGATAAAAGACTGACCGCCGAATCCGGGTTCAACTGACATGATAAGAAGCATATCAAACTTTCCGATATAGGGTTTAATTGCCTCAATCGGCGTTTTAGGCTTGATAGAAAGACCTGCTTTTATGCCGAGTGAGTGAATTTTATCGAGAGTTTCCTCGACGTTATCACAGCTTTCGAGGTGAATAGTAATAATATCCGAACCCGCTTTTGCGAAGTCGTCAATATAACGAATAGGGTTGATTATCATAAGGTGTGTATCGAACACCATATTACTCTGTTTGCGGATAGATTTTTGAACGGAAGCACCGAGAGAAATGTTGGGTACAAAAACGCCGTCCATAACATCTATGTGTAAATATTCAGCACCGCCTTTTTCCACTCTTTCAACGTCGTGTCCAAGGTTTGAAAAATCGGCAGAAAGAATAGATGGTGAAATTTTAATCATAGTGGAATTCCTCCCAAAAAAAGTTTGACATTTTGTAAAATAAGTTGAATAACGATTATTTAAGAAAATGTGACGTTTTTGTTAAAGTCAGCGTTGTATCGCAAGTAACAAAAGTACATAAAATAGTATCAGATATACAAAACGGCAAGGCTTGAAAAAGGAAACCCCAAGGGGGATAAAAAACAAGGAAGTGTGCTGAAAAATCAATCAAGAAAAGCCGTTATTATAATAGATATCTATACTGCTGGAAAGCATAAAAAATGTAGCGGTATTAGGGGAAATTAAAGAGAATTCAAGTAGGGAAGCAAAAGCTTTCCTGCTTGTTTTTTATGCTTTTGTGATAAGGCAAACCGCATGAGCGGCAATCCCTTTTTTCTCGCCTGTAAAGCCGAGCTCTTCTTCTGTTGTAGCCTTAACGTTGATACAAGTTTTGTCCACGGAATAGACCTTTGCAATATTCTCCCTCATCTGCTCAATATAGGTCCTTACTTTAGGTGCTTGAAGTATTAACGTTGCGTCTATATTAGCAATTTTATAGCCTTTTTCTTTTAATAATTCAGCCGTTTTTTCAGCAAGAATAAGGCTGTTAATATCCTTGAATTGCATATCGTTATCGGGGAAGTGTAGGCCTATATCTCCAAGACCTAAAGCGCCGATAACGGAGTCCATTATTGCATGTACAAGCACGTCTGCATCTGAATGTCCGTCAAGTCCTTTTTTGTGCGGAATATCAACACCGCCGAGAATAAGTTTTCGTCCTTCGACGAGTTTGTGTACGTCATATCCGTGTCCTATTCTCATAAGTTTTCTCCTTCGGTATTACGTGAATTGAGTATGGCTTCTGCAATAATAAGATCGTCTTTTGTGGTTATTTTTATGTTGTTTCTTCCGCAGTCTACAAGCTTTATTTTAAAGCCGTAGTATTCAACGAGCATACAGTCGTCTGTAACGGACAAGCCCTCTTTTTTGGCGGAATAGGCGCAGGCTCTGTATATATCGCTTTTGAATACTTGCGGTGTTTGCGCCGCCCAAGCTCTACTTCTGTTGGGCGTCGAATCAATAAACATATCAGAGTTTGCCATTTTTAATGTGTCGTATATCTTCGTTGCTGCACAAGCGCACTTTGTTGCATAAGCGTTTTTTATAACCGCCTTTATATTTTCTTGGGTTATAAGACATCTTACTCCGTCGTGAATTGCAACGTATTCGCATTTTTCCGATATAGCCTTAAAGCCGTTCAATACGGATTCTTGGCGTGTGTTTCCGCCTTTGACTATTCTTCTCACTTTAGAAAGGGAGTGTTCCTCAATCATTCTTGTGTAAAGGCCGATTTCGTCCTCTTTGGAAACAATAACTATTTCGTCGATATATGGAGAGTTTTCAAACTCAATCAACGTCCTTGCAACAATAGGGAGTCCGTTGAGTTCCATAAACTGCTTCGTAATGCCGTCGAGTGTTTCCATTCGTTTGCCGCTTCCGCCGACAGTTATTATAGCCGCCGTCTTCGGCTTGAAGTGTTTTAGGGTTATTTTATCTATGGCGTTTGATGCTGTGTCTGCAAGTTTTTTGAAAAGTTTGCTCATTTTTTCGTTCCGCCTTTTACTTTTATCAATCAGCACAATTAGTTTTATTATAGCACAACTATGTGGTGAAAATCTACACATTTTAGAATTTTTTTCAAAAAAAATTTCGTTGTTAGGCGTATTTTGAAAAAAAGTGAAAAAAGTGTGTAAAAAATACGACAAAACTATTTGCAAATTTTGACATATATGTTATAATACATTAATTATAAAAATCTTTTTAGGCGGTGGTCGTTATTTTAAAAGAGTATTTTAATGAATTAGTGGATGTTTTGAAGTCGCAAATGAGAGCTTTTTCGTTTGGACTCAATGACCTTTTTGACATTATTATCGTTGCGGTACTTTTGTATTACGTATACAAGTTTATAAGGCAGAGACGCGCGGGAAAACTTGCTCTCGGTCTTGGGGTTATTTTGCTTATAAACGTCTTGAGTAATATTTTTTCTTTCAGCGCATTAGGGTTTATAATAAGCAACTTTTTCCAAATAGGTCTTTTGGCGATTGTAATTATATTTCAGCCCGAGCTGCGCTCTGCGCTTGAACAAGCGGGAGGAACGTCTCTTAAAGGGTTGAAGAACTTGGGCGAAAAGCATATTGTTGAGAATACGGAAAAAATTATCAACTCAATCTGTGATGCTGCTTGCGAAATGGCAAAGGATAAGACGGGGGCTTTGATAGTTTTTGAAAATCAATTAGCGCTTAACGACGTTATTGCAAGCGGAACTGTAGTAAATGCCGAGGTGTCGTCATTTCTCTTGCGCAACATCTTCTTTGAAAATACGCCGCTTCACGACGGAGCAGTGGTTATTCGCGACGGAAGAGTATATGCTGCAGGGTGTTATCTTCCTTTATCCGATGACAACAATATAGCCAAAGAGTTGGGAACGCGTCACAGGGCAGCTATCGGAATGAGCGAAGTGAGCGATGCTTTGATTCTTATAGTATCGGAAGAGACGGGGATTATTTCGATTGCCGAGAACGGGGTTATTAAGAGAAATTACGACTATGCAGGACTGAAGAAGGTGTTGACTTTCTTCTTCGATTCCGATAAAGAAAGCGGAAAGAAGAAATTTAATATTATCACGAAGAAGACAATCGAACGAGTTGAAAAACACGTTAGAAAAGATAAAAAGAGCAAAAGCATTAAAGATGCATTGAATGACGAAATTGAACTTGATTTATTTGACGGAGATGACGAAGGATGAGCGATAAGAGATCAAAAGCAGATGAAAAAAAGGCGGGCAAAAGGAACTCGGAAAGAATACTTGACTTTGTTGCAAAGATAGCTTGTTTGGTTATTGCGTTCTTTATATGGTTTTATGCTATGAGCACCGACGTTGTAAGTTTGGAAAGAGAGTTTACCGTGCCCGTAACTTTTGAAAACGAAACAGAATTGTTTGAGAATACAGGTTGGTCGGTTTTGTCCGGTAAGGATAACAGCATAGTTGTGACACTCAAAGGAAAAAGAAATATAATTAACCAAGTCACCGAATCTGATATATATGCATTTGCTGACGTTTCCAAAATCGATAAAGCGGGAATACAGGTAATTGATATAAAGATTTCTGCACCTACCGAGTGTGAGGTGGTTAACACCTCGTCATCAAGTGTTTCGCCTTATATAGATAAGAGAGTTACGAGAAATATCCCCGTTAAGGTTATTTATACCTATGAAATAACCTCCGGATACCAGCTTGATGAGCCGGTTACCAATATCAGTGAGGTTGCCGTAACGGGACCTGAATCAGAGCTCCAAAAAATCAGCGCAGCTCAGGCGGATTTGGCTCTCGGAAGAATAACTGAAACTGTAAATACAAGAAGTGCACTTATTTTGGTGGACGAAGGAGGAAATCCCATTACAAGTAAATACGTTTCAATGGCTACCAAAAACGTGAATATAACCGTTAAGCTATATGCGCTAAAGGATGTTCCTTTAACTGTTGGTTATAAGCATGGCTATTTTAATGAAAACAATGCTCGTGTAACGGTAACCCCGAACGTTATAACATTAAGGGGCGAACCTTCGGTGCTTGAGAATATGGACAAGCTCGAAGTTGCTGTTCTGGATGAGAAGAAATTTGTGAAAAACAGCACTCAAACTGTTCTTATCAACATTCCCGACGGAGTGACTGCTATGACAGGAGAAACGACAGCGACTGTTAACGTTGAGCACTTAAATACAGACGTAAAGCACATTACGGTTAGCCATATAACGCTTTTGAATTCCGGCGGACTTGAGTGTGAGCTTCAAACAGAGAGCTTAAACATTATCCTCAGAGGACCGCATACGCTTCTTTCTCGGGTTAAAGAAGAAAATATAACCTTGACGGCAGATATGAAGAACTACTCTTCGGGAAGTGGTGTTATGGTTGTACCGGTATCGGTTAAGTTGTCATCAGAATTTGAAGGCTCGGTATATGAGCTTGAAACTTATAATGTTACAGTGAACGTTAAATAATTTTCAGAGGCATTATGCGAATAGTTTTAAGAGACATCAGACTTAAAGCCGAAGCATCGGAATATGATGCGGTTTGTGCGGCGAAAAAACAATTGAATAGTGTTTTTGGTTCTTCGGTATACGGGAACGTATCTGTTTACAGAAAGTCGGTGGATGCGAGACACGTGAATAAAATCTCGAAAGTTTTTTCTGTAAGTGCAGAGGTTTATTTGGATACTGTATCTGATGATGCTTTGAAAAAACTTAATGCTGCAGTTCTTGAAAGTGGTGAGCTTGATATTATATACGGTGAAGAAGTTTTGGAGAATCGTCCTGTTGTTGTCGGATTCGGACCGGCGGGGATGTTTTGTGCATTGCTTCTTGCTGAAAACGGATATAAACCAATAGTTCTTGAAAGGGGCGGCAATATACAGGAGAGAAATATAGCCGTAAATCTTTTCAGGACAAACGGAATTCTTAACACAGAGAATAATATTCAGTTTGGCGCCGGTGGTGCAGGGACATTTTCCGACGGTAAGCTTGTTACGAGAATAAATGACAAGAAATGCAGATACGTCCTTGAGACTTTTCATAAACACGGCGCTCCCGACAGTATTTTGACAGAGGCTAAACCGCATATCGGGACTGATAATCTCGGTAAAATTGTATCGTCGGTTAAAGAAAATATATTGCGCAAAGGCGGGGAAATATATTTTAATACTCGTTTTGAGGGTTACAAAAACACCAAAAAAGGTATTGAGGTAAAAACCAATAACGGAACTTTTTTTGGCGGCGCTTTGGTTTTGGCTACGGGGCACAGCGCAAGGGATACGTATAAGTTGTTGGCTGAAAACGGACTTGAAATGCAATCAAAAGCATTTTCTGTAGGTGTACGTGTTGAACAGCTTCAAGAAGAAATCAATCATTCGGTTTACGGTAAATACGCTGATATTTTAGGAAATGCCGAGTATAATTTTTCGTACAGAAAAGGCGAACGTGCCGTTTATACATTTTGTATGTGTCCGGGAGGTCACGTTGTTGAGGCGGCTTCCGAGGAGGAGTCAGTTGTTGTAAACGGTATGAGTAATTACAACAGAGACGGTAAAAACTCAAATGCAGCTCTTGTTGTTTCGGTTTTGCCCGAGGACTGCGGCAATTCTCTTTTTGACGGTATGAATTTTCAAAGGTATTTAGAGCGTAAAGCTTTTGCTATGGGCGGAAAGGATTACGGTGCTCCAATTCAAACGGTTGGAGATTATCTTAACAACAAAAGCGGTACTGTTCCAAAGAGAATACAGCCTTCGTATATGGACGGAAAAAGAAACAATTTATGCGATATAAACGAACTGTTTCCGTCATACGTCAATTCCTTTTTGAAAGAAGGACTTGTAAAATTTGAAAATAAGATAAACGGATATGCACCACACGATGCGGTAATGACAGCTGTTGAGACAAGAACCTCGTCCCCTTTGCGTATTGTAAGAAACGATATGCTTTTTTCACCTACGGACAGTAATATTTTTCCTTGCGGTGAGGGTGCGGGGTATGCAGGTGGAATTACGAGTGCATCTGTTGACGGTATTAGAGTCGCTTTGTGCATTATCGGAAGATATAAACCTATAGAATAAAACGGTGGATTTATGAAGCAGATTGGAAAGGTTATCGAAATAAATAACGGTATGGCAAAAATAGAGGTTGACAGAGTGTCGGCGTGCGACATGTGTGAAAATGCTGCGCATTGCGCAGAGAAGTGTCGGAAGGTTTATGCTACTGCCGATAACCTTGTTAATGCGGAGTTAGGAGATACTGTTGAAATAGAGACAGAGACGGGAAGAGTTTTGATGAATGCCGTGTTAATTTTTTTTGTTCCCGTGGTTTTAGCTATTGCCGCATATCTTTTATCCAATTTGTTTTTTGAGGAGAATGTTTCTGTTGCGATAACGTTTTTTATCCTTGTATTTTCGCTATGCGCTTTTAGTTTTGTGTTGAATAAGGTTTCGAAAAATAAAGTGATAAGCAAAATAGTGAGAATACTTAAATGACAGTTGTAAAAAAATGAAAGTGAGATAGATTCGAAATGTTGAAAAAGAGAGAATGGAAAATCAAGTCCGACGGAAAAGAAAATTTTTCCGAGATTCAAAAGATTTCGGAAAAACTGGGTATAAAGTCCTTGACGGCTCGATTGTTGTATAACAGGGGTTATACTACTGCGGAGGCTGCCGAGGAATTTATAAGAAACGATAACATCAATTTTCACGATTCTTTTTTGTTGGCAGATATGGACAAGGCTGTTGAAAGAATTTTGGCGGCAGTCAATGCAAATGAAAAGATTGTTATTTACGGAGATTATGACGTTGACGGTGTTACTTCGGTAAGTATATTGTATTTGTATTTAAAGGAAAAAGGTGCTGACGTTAGTTACTATATTCCAAGCAGAACGGGAGAGGGATACGGAATCAATCCGTCTGCAATCGAAAGCCTTGCCCAAAAAGAAACAAAGCTTCTTATAACGGTTGATACGGGTATTACAGCCGTAGATGAAACCGAATATGCAAAATCGTTGGGACTTGACGTTCTTATTACCGACCACCATGAGTGTCAAAGTGAGCTTCCGAAAGCATGTGCGATTGTTAATCCGAGACGCCACGACTGTGGTTATCCTTTTAAAGAGCTTGCAGGTGTTGGAGTGGTTTTCAAACTGCTTTGTTCACTTGAATATACTTACTGCAAAAGAAACAATAGTGATGAAGATTGGTTGAAAAAGATTTGCGATACATACGGTGATATTGTCGCAATCGGTACTGTTGCCGACGTAATGCCGCTTGTTGATGAAAATCGTTTAATAGTCAGCCGTGGATTGAAGCTTATTGAGACAACCAACAGATTGGGAATTGAGGCTTTACTTGAACTTTCGGGTGCTGTTTCGAACAATAAAAATGCTCCCCCGAAAAAGAGAAGAATAACCTCCACTCTCATAAGCTATGTAATAGCTCCGAGAATTAATGCGGCAGGTCGAATAAGCGATGCAACAAGAGCTGTTGAATTGTTTTTGAGTGAAACACAAAATGAAGCTAAAATTATTGCAGAAGAGCTTTGCGATACGAACCGTATGAGACAAGCGGAAGAAAATAAAATAATGGAGCAGGCGTACGAGAAAATTCGTAAAGAGCATGATTTCGAGAACGATAAGGTCATAGTTCTCGCTGAGGATAATTGGCATAACGGCGCTATTGGAATTGTTGCTTCGAGAATTACGGAGAAATATAATCTGCCATCTGTTTTAATTTCTTTTAACGGAAATGTCAGTAAAGGCTCCGGTAGAAGTATAAAGGGCTTGAATCTCGTTGATGCTTTGGGGCATTGTTCTGATCTTCTAATAAAGTACGGAGGTCATGAGCTTGCCGCAGGACTTTCGATTGAGAGGGATAAATTACCCGAATTTAAAAAGAAAATCAATGAGTATGCAGCAGAGCATCTGAAACCTGAAAATATGGTTACTCGTATAGATATTGATGCTGAAATAGACGAAAATGATATAACACTCGAAAATGCAGAAGAGCTTTTTATGCTTGAACCTTTCGGTGTTTCAAATCCTGTGCCCGTATTTTCTATGAAAGACGCATATATTTCAGAGGCTATTGCTATAGGCTCAAACAGACACACAAAATTGGTGTTGAAAAAAGGAAATAAAATTATCAATGCGCTTTATTTCGGCAAGAATCCCGCAGAGCTTAATTTGTTTGCGGGAGAAACCGTGGATTTGGTGTTTAATCTTGACGTAAATGAATATATGAATAATAAAAGTGTTCAGCTTACTTTGCGAGATGTTATGCCCGGTGAAAAGACAAGAAAAATCAGAGAAATGAAGAAAGCAAAATATGCAGAAATAAAAGCGGGACGAGTAATTGAGCCTTGTGAGAAAATCGTTCCCTCAAGAGAGGATTTTGTAAACGTTTATTATGCTATACAAAGGGAGATCAGGCAGGGGAATGATAATATTTCTGTGTATATGCTTGAGCGCTTGCTTGGGAATATGAGCTATGAAAAAATTCGATTTATTATAGATATTCTCAAAGAAACGAAGGTGTTCTTGATTGAAGAGAAAGATGGTGTCGAGGACGAATACATCTTTAAAATGAGTTTGCTGAAAACCAAAATCAATCTTGAGAGGTCGTCTATATTAAAATGGTTGAAGAACCAGGTTGCAAAGGCGTAAAATTTATAAATTTTTAAGAGGATTATATGTATTCCGATATAGAAAAACTTATATCAATGCTTGAAAAGACAAACAAGCACTATGATATAGAAAAAATAAAAAGCGCCTATATTAAGGCAAAACAGCTTCACGACGGACAGTTTAGAGCAAGTGGTGAACCATTTGTATCTCATCCTATTGCCGTTGCTGAAATAGTTGCAAAGCTTGAACTTGATACAGCCTCTATATGTGCGGCATTGCTTCACGATACCGTTGAAGACTGCGGCTGTGATCTCAGAGACATAGAAAGAGAGTTTGGCAGCGAGACTGCTATGCTCGTTGACGGTTTGACGAAGCTTGTCAGAATACCGTTTGAAGACAAAGAAGAGGAACATATGGAAAATCTCCGTAAAATGTTTCTTGCTATGTCAAAGGATATAAGAGTTATTTTTATAAAGCTTTGCGATAGACTTCACAATATGCGTACTTTGTCTGCAAAGCCTCCTAAAAAGCAGAGGATAACTGCACTTGAGACTATGTACGTCTATGCGCCTCTTGCGCACAGACTCGGTATGCAAAAGATCAATCACGAGCTTGAAAATCTTTCTCTTGCCTATCTTGATCCTATTGGTTATGAAGAAGTAAATACGACTATTCAGCAGAAATACGGACAAAATAAAGACTTTCTCGAAAAAGCAAGAGGTTTTATTGCGGATAAGTTGACTGAAAATAACATAAAGTTTACGCTTGACGGAAGAATTAAGTCTGTTTACAGTACTTATAAGAAAATGTTTGAGCAGAACAAGCAGTTTGATGAAATCTATGATTTTTATGCTCTTCGTGTAATTGTAGATACAGAGCTTGAGTGTTATACCGTTTTGGGTATTATACACGATATGTTTAAATCGGTTCCGGGCAGATTTAAGGATTATATTTCTACCCCAAAACCCAATCTTTATAGATCACTGCATACGACTGTTATAGGCAGGGGCGGTGTTCCTTTTGAGGTGCAAATAAGAACGTGGGATATGCACCATATTGCCGAATACGGTATTGCGGCGCATTGGAAATATAAGACGGGAGAAAAGAGTAATAAGGACGAAATAGATGAAAAACTTAACTGGATTTTAAAGATTATCGAGAGTCAGGATTATTCGGGAGACTCGGATGAATTTATGGATATGCTTAAGATTGACATATTCCATGACGAGACGTTTGTATTTACCCCAAAGGGCGACGTTATAACTCTTCCTTACGGCTCAACGGTTATTGACTTTGCTTATGCCATTCACTCTGCTGTCGGTAATAAGATGGTTGGTGCGAAAATAAACGGGGCTATTGTTTCGATTGACAGAGTACCCAAAAATGGTGATATAGTTGAAATTTTAACCTCATCCGGCACTAAAGGTCCGAGCAGAGATTGGCTTAATATCGTAAAAACGTCTGAAGCAAGAACCAAAATCAGACAATGGTTTAAAAAAGAGAGAAAAGCTGAAAATATTATTGTCGGTAAAACTGAAATCGAAAAAGAATTCAGAAAGTATGAGAGATACTATACCGACGAACAAAGAGATGAGATACTTAACAATGTTGCAGGGCGTATTGGCGTTCAAAGTTTAGATGATTTTTACAATGTTATAGGTTACGGCGGTTTAAGCATTTCGAAGATAGCAGCCAAGCTTCATGATGAGTTTGACAGAGTGGTTAAGGTCGAAGAGGCTCCGAAAAAGCTGTTTGATGTTACGGATATTAAGACTCCGAGCAAAGTCAATAAAAATATAGGCGGTGTTATTGTTGACGGAATTGACGATTGTCAGGTTAAGTTTGCAAAGTGTTGTAACCCTCTTCCGGGAGATACGATTATCGGCTTTGTAACGAAGGGGTACGGAATATCTATTCATAAGAGAGATTGTCCTAACGTTGAGTCCAACATCATTAAAGAAGAGTATAATGAGCGTTGGGTAAGCGCATATTGGGATATGCCGTCTATGACACAGGGAAGCGGCATTTTTGAGGCTGTGTTGAAGATATTTGCAGTAAACAATATGACGTTGCTTGTTGATATTACGACTATACTTGCTGAAATGAAAGTAACTCTTTTACAGATCAATACACAGTCAAAGGCTAATGATGAGATTATAATCAATATGGTCGTGGGATGTAAGAATCTTGACCACTATAACTCAATAGTATCCAGGCTGAAATCGGTTAAGAGCATAACTGACATTGTACGCGGTTATACCTGATAAAGAGGTAATTTATATGAGAATAGTTATACAAAGAGTTAGCGAGGCTTCCGTATCTGTTGAGGGAAATGTGGTTGGCAAAATAGGAAAAGGTTTTATGTTGCTTATCGGTGTTTCGAAAGGAGATACATCGGAAGAGGCTGTTAAATTGGCTGAAAAAATAAGCAAAATGAGAATTTTTGAAGACGAAAATGAAAAAATGAATCTTAACTTGACAGATGTCGGAGGTTCGGTACTTGCTATTTCGCAGTTCACTTTATGCGCTGAATGCAGACGGGGAAATCGTCCCGATTTCTTTAATGCTGCGTCCCCGACCGAGGCAAATGAGTTGTATGAGCTTTTTATTTCCGAGATGAGAGATAAAGGTATTACAACGGAAAAGGGAATATTTGGTGCAGATATGAAAGTGAGTCTTATAAATGACGGTCCTGTTACTATAGTACTCGATAGTGATGATTTAAAGAAAAGCAGAAAGTGAATTTGTTAAAATTAAACTGAAGAAAGGGAGACGGTAGAGGCCGTCTTTTCGAAAAATGATTGTAAAAACAGAAGGAAATATAAATAAATATTACGTGCAGTCCCTTTGTATGTTGTTTTTTCCGGGCGCAAAGTTTGCAGAGTCTGAAGAAGAGACAAAGGGGGTTCCAGTTGTGTCCGTAAGCTTCAGAGAGTCTGATGAGGGTGTTGAAGCCTTTGCTTCAATAAAGCAAGATGCAAAAATGAAAACCGGCTCGAGATTTGAAAAATATAAAAAAGAATATACAAAAAACAGAACTGCGAAAATAGCTGTCGGGATAGCTGTTTTTGAAGCAGGGAAGAGGTTTTTCGGAACTGTTCCGCCATGGGGTATTCTTACAGGTGTTAGACCCGCAAAGATTGCCGCAGAAATGCTTGATGCAGGTATGAGTATTTCTTCTGTGAAAAAGACAATGGAAAAGGAATATTTTTTAAATCCTAAAAAATCAACGCTTGTTACGGAAATTGCTGCTGTTGAAAAGAAAATAATTGATTCAACCGAGGAAAATGCTTGTTCGGTTTATATATCCATACCCTTTTGTCCTTCAAGATGCGCATACTGTTCCTTTGTTTCGTATGCAACACCGAGGCTGTTGTCTCTTATTCCCGATTATCTTGAAAGACTGAAAAAAGATATTGATAGAATGTTTGGTACCATAAACAAGGTTGGAAAAAAAGTTGTTACCGTCTATATAGGCGGCGGAACGCCTACAACCTTGAATGAAAAACAGCTTGAGGAGCTTCTTGCAAAGGTTGCAGAAAACGTTGACGTCTTTTCTTTGAAGGAATTTACTCTTGAGGCGGGACGTCCCGATACTATTACCAAAGAAAAACTTGACGTTGCTGTAAAATACGGTGTTACTCGTGTTAGTATAAATCCCCAAACTCTGAACGATTCTGTTTTAAAGCAGATTGTCAGAAAGCATACCTCCGAGGATTTCTTTAGGGCGTATAATATTGCAAGAGAAAGTGGCATAAAATATATAAATACCGACCTTATTGCAGGTTTGCCGGGAGATACGTTTGCAGGGTTTACCAAGACTGTTGACTCTATTCTGGAATTGTCACCCGACAACGTTACTGTTCATACTTTTTGCGTAAAGAAGGCGGCGGATATATTGAGATATAATTCCGATATATATTCAAGAGCCGGTGGAGATACTCCGAAAAGTGTTTCTTATGCTTTTGTAAAGACTAAAAATGCCGGATATATGCCTTATTATATTTATAGGCAAAAGAACACCGTGGGTAATCTTGAAAATGTAGGTTATGCTAAACCCGGAAGCGAAGGTTTATATAATATTTATATGATGGAAGATGTTCATTCCGTATTTGCTTGTGGCGCGGGCGGCGTAACAAAACTTATTTCGCAAAAAAATAAAACTATGGAGCGTATTGCTTTCCCCAAATATCCGTACGAATATCTTGATATGAACAAGGAGCCTGAAAAAATAGACGGTATTTTCAACAGAATTATCGATTTTTATAAGGAGAACGAATGAAAACTTATTCATATAACGTAGATTTGTTAAATGAAGAACAGAAAAAAGAATTTGTTTTGAAGTGCGAAAATGAATTTGAAGCACAGCTTGAAAGATCGTCTGATTTTATTGCCGAACACAGAACGAGAATTATTACTCTTTCAGGTCCGACTTGTTCGGGAAAGACTACTACTGCATCAAGATTTATTTCGGCGCTTGAAAAGAACGGCGGAAAAGTCGGAGTTATTTCTATAGACGATTTTTATAAATCAAGAAAACAGCTCGAAAAAGAATCGAAAGAAAGAGGGCTTTCTGAAGTCGACTATGATTCGGCACTGTCTATAGATCTCGATTGTTTTGAAGCGTGCATTGATGGTATTCTTGAAAATAAACAGGTTAGTCTCCCGAGATATAGTTTTGAAAAAGGTAGAAGAGACAGTGTTTATGAGTTTGATTCTTCGAGATATAACTACATTATTTTAGAGGGAATACAGGCTGTTTACCCTGAGGTTACAGAGCATATTCATTGTGGATTTAAGAGTGTTCAGATTTCGGTTGTGCCCGACGTTGAAGTAAACGGTGTGTTCTTTACAAACAGGCAGATAAGATTTATGCGCCGTATGATAAGGGATGCCAAGTTTAGAAACGCTCCTCCTGAGGTGACGTTTGAAATGTGGAAAGGGGTTTCCCGAAATGAAGATTTGCATATCTTACCCTTTGCTGGGCAGTTTGATATTGAACTTGATTCTTTTATGGAATACGAGCCTTTTATGATAAGAAATAACGTTCTTGGGTTGTTAAAAGATATAAAACCGGAATATGAGTTTTTTTCAAAAGCTAAAGAAATCAGAGAGAAAATGCAAGAATTTTTTGATATAAGTCCCGAGTATTTGCCGGAAAGGTCGGTTTATCACGAATTCTTAGGGTGAAATTTATGGAGTATAATAATGAAGATTTTATTTGATAAAACAGAGGTGTTGGGGCACGGCGAGTGCTATATCGCTGTTGACGGACAGTATATTTCTTATATTGGAAGAGAAAAACCTGACGGGGACTTTGACAGGGTTATAAACACAAAGGATAAGCTTGTTTGTCCGGGCCTTTATAACTGTCATACACATTCGGCGATGCAGTTTTTGCGCGGATATGGCGAAGATTTGCCTCTCGACAGATGGCTGAATGAAAAGATTTTTCCCGCCGAGGACAGACTGACACCTGATATGGTATATAAGTCATCTTCATTTGCTATTGCCGAGATGATAAAGAACGGTATATGTTCGTTTTCGGATATGTACTATTTTTGCGACAAAACTGCCGAGGCTGTAGGAGAGACGGGGATAAAGGCGAATATTAGCCGTTCAATTGTATCTTTTGCTCCTGCTGCGGATCATAGTAAAGATAATAGATTTTTAGAATCAGTACAGCTTTATAAAGATTATCACAATGCTTTTGAGGGTAGGCTTAAGGTTGATTTTTCTCTTCATGCCGAGTATACGAATGTTGAGTCAATGGCAAGATTTTGCGCCGAGTATACAGAGGATAAGCATATTGCTTATCAAATACATCTTTCGGAAACCGAAAAAGAGCATAATGAGTGTATTGCAAGACATGGTGTTACGCCGACCGGTTTTTTTGAAAAGACGGGAATTTTGAATAATAATGTTTCTTTTGCTCACTGTGTTTGGATTACCGAAGATGATATGGATATATTGAAGAAATATAATTCTACGGTTGTTCATAATCCTGCCAGTAATTTGAAACTCGGCAGTGGTGTTATGCCGCTTTCGAAAATACTTAAACACAGTATAAACGTTGCCCTCGGAACGGATAGCTCCGCTTCCAATAATACGCTTGATATTTTGAAAGAAATTTACCTTGCGGCGATTTTACAAAAGGGTATAGACAGAGATCCGTCGTCTATAAAGGCAGAAGAAATTGTGAAATTGGCTACGGTTAACGGTGCTATATCACAAAACAGAAATGATTGCGGTGAGTTAATGGTGGGGAAAAAAGCTGATATTATTATGCTTGACCTTGACAGGGTTAACAATATCCCAATGTTTTCACCTATATATACATTGGTATATAGTGTGAATTCGTCCGACGTTTGTTTTAATATGGTAGACGGAAGAGTTTTATACGAAAACGGTGAATATACGACTTTGGATATAGATAAAATTAAGCATGAAATGAAAACGTTGCGAAAAAGCTTTTTTGCTTGATGAAATTACGAAAAGGAGGAAATCGTTTTGTCATCAAAGAACAGAAATAATTTGTTTTTCTCGGGAGTTGTCGTGCTTACTATCGCCAACTTGCTTGTTAAGGTCATAGGACTCTTATACAAAATTCCGTTGCATAATTTGTTGGGCGACGAGGGAATGGGGTATTTTAATTCTGCTTATAGAATATATACTGCATTTTATCTTGTATCTACCGGCGGTCTTCCTATAGCCGTTTCTATTATGGTGTCTCGCGCAAGAGCACAAGGAAATCGTAATGAGGTTAAGGCGATATTTAAATCCGCCGTTTCGCTCTTTATGTTTATCGGTGCCGGTGGTACTGCTATAATGGCGCTCGGCTCAAACGGCTTTGCTGCTCTTATGGGAAATGAGCCTGCTAATATTTGTATATTGGCAATTGCTCCTACTTTGTTTTTTATTTGTATTTGCAGTGCTATAAGAGGTTATTTTCAGGGGTATCAATATATGGTGCCTACTGCAATCTCTGAGGTTCTGGAGTCGCTTGGGAAATTTATATTAGGTATAATTTTCGCTACTTATGCCATAAACAAAGGGTATCATTTGTCAGTTGTGGCAGCTTATGCTTTGTTGGGGCTTACTCTCGGAGTTTTTGTCGGAACGGCATATATTGTTATTCATAGATTGCTATTTAAAACCGATGAGTTTGATACCGAGTTTACGGAGGTGTCTGATGCTAAAGCACGCAGTGCTTCGAAAATTATAAAGGCTTTATTTGTTATTGCTATACCTATTTCGGTAAGCTCTTCGGTAATGAGTGTTGCGGATGCTATCGATTCTGTTGTAATCCAAAGAACCCTTCAAAGTATCGGTTATACTAAAGATGTGGCGACTGCGCTGTTTGGTAATTACTCTACGTTGGCTGTGTCTATGTATAATATGCCTACAGTGCTTATTTACCCGATTTCCGCATCAATTGTTCCTTACGTTTCTTCTGCTTTGGCGGAAAACGACCGCGAAAAAGCAAATTCGGTAATGACAAGCTCTTTGAAAATTGCTTCGTTGATTGCAATCCCGTCGGCTTTAGGCCTTTCTGTACTTTCTAAACCCATACTTAACTTGCTTTTCTCTAAAAAAGAGTCCGTAGAAATGGCTGCTCCTTTGCTTTCCGTGCTCGCAATCGCTGTATTCTTCGTCGGAATGCTTTCTGTTACCAATGCTATATTGCAGGCAAATAATTTTGAAAGATTACCTATTATATCAATGGTTGTGGGGGCGTTTGTTAAGATAGGCTCTACTTTTTTGTTGATGCGTACATCTCTTGAAATGTATGGCGCACCTCTCGGAACGGTGCTTTGTTATATGACTATAGCTGTTCTTAATTTTATGTTTATTGCAAAAAAAGTTGGGCTGATACCTGATTTCAGAGAGGTTTTTCTTAAACCTTTTATTGCGGCTGTGCCTTGTGCGTTATCTGCTATGGGAGCATATTTTATATTTGACGGTTTTCACGAAAAGTTGGCTACTTTGATAGCAATTTGTGTAGCTGTTGTTGTTTATTTGATTGCTGTATTGTTGTTTAAGGTTATTACAAAGGATGAAATTATGATGATTCCCAAGGGAAATAAGGTTTACTCTTTACTTAATAAGCTGAAGCTTATGTGAGGTTTAATATGGATATAATAAATGAAATGAAAACCAAAGAAAAATTTTCTGCGGATGACTTGCGTAAAATAATGGAAATTCTTCGCTCGGAGAATGGTTGTCCTTGGGATAGGGAACAGACGCATAAATCTATCAGACAAGACCTCCTTGAAGAAGCCTATGAAACGGCGGAAGCGATTGATTGTGAAAGTGACGAGATGCTTTGCGAAGAACTTGGAGACGTGCTTTTGCAGGTTATGTTTCATTCGAGAATAGCGGAAGAAGAGGGAAGATTTACCGTTGATGACGTATATACGGGCGTGTGTAAAAAAATGATTGAACGACACCCGCATATTTTTGGTGACGTTTCTGTAAAGAGTGTTGATGATGTATTGACAAATTGGGAGGCTATTAAACAGAGCTCAAAAAAAAGAGACTCGTTATCTGAACAGTTAGATGGGGTTTGTAAAGCTCTTCCTGCGCTTATGCTTGCTTCAAAATATATCAGCAAGTGTCTTAAAAGCGGGGTTGAAATTCAAACTGCAACTAATATGGCTGTTGTTACAGAGGAGAGTATAGGAGATGTTTTATTTGACATTGTAACACTTGCAAAGAAAAATAAGATTGATCCTGAACTGGCTTTGCAGAAAAAGTGTGAAAAATTCTTAAGAATGTTAGATGGAAAAGCGTTAAAATTGTGAAAAAAGTGTAATTTATAGTGTAAAAAATGCAAAAAGAGTGCAAAAATATTAATAATATTGGTATAATTTTTAAAAAAACTATTGATTATTTTGTAATACTTTGTTATAATTATATAAGTTGATACATATATTTTAATTTTTGTTTAAATATTGAAAGGTAGGTAATTTACTATGACAAAGGCTCAGATTATTGATGCAGTAGCAGCAAAGGCTGATTTTAAGAAGAAGGATGCAGAAGCTGCAGTTAATGCAGTATTTGAAGCAGTTACAGAAGCTCTCGCAAACGGCGAGAAGGTTCAGGTTGTTGGTTTCGGTACATTTGAAGTTAAGGAACGCGCTGCAAGAACAGGTATCAATCCCCGTACAAAGAAGGCTATAAAGATTGCCGCTTCGAAGACTCTTTCTTTCAAGGCCGGCAAGGCAATGAAGGAACTTCTCAACAAGTAATTCTTTGGAGTTTTTTTGAGGTCCCCCGAGAAGATCTTTCCCGGGGGATTTTGAAATTAAAAAGTTTGTATATATGAGATTAGATAAATATTTAAAGGTATCAAGGATTATAAAAAGAAGAACAGTTGC
Organism: Clostridia bacterium; assembly: GCA_017547655.1. GTDB lineage: Bacteria > Bacillota > Clostridia > Oscillospirales > CAG-272 > RGIG1995. The sequence continues at coordinate 4,929 of JAFYPF010000003.1, read as the reverse complement.
CAACGATGCTTGTGATGCTGCTCACGTTACGGTGAACGGTAAATCGGCAAAAGCATCATATATTGTTAAAGAAAATGATATTATTGAAGTGACCTTTGGTGAAAGAAAGCTTAAGGTTAGGGTTCTCGACGTTAAAGAGACGACGAGAAAGAATGAGGCGTCCTCTTTGTATGAGGTTGTAGAATAAAAAATGTTATAATTATGCCGTTTTTTGCATATAGTGTATTAAAAAATGCGGAGGAACGGTGTATGGAAAATACTAAACAAAAAATTATACTTGAAGATAGAAAGAAACTTGTTTTGACCGGTATATCGGATGTGGTAAGTTTTGATGACTTATCGGTGGTTTTGGATACTGTGGTCGGACGGTTGATTATAAATGGAGAGGGTCTTCATATTCAAAAGCTTTGTCTCGACAGCGGTGACGTTGAAGTGGAGGGCAGAGTTGATGAGGTGCTATACGAAGATGCTAATTCAAACTCCAAAAAAGGTTTTTTGGGCAGGATAGTTAAATAATGGTTGTTGAACAGACAAAATTAGCATTGATATTGTTGTGTTCGGTTGCTTTAGGTCTTTTTTGGGGGATTGTTTACGGGATATTTAAATTCACGAGACTGTGTTTTCCTTTAAGACGAATTAGGGTAAATAAGCAGAAAAAAAGCATATCAATCGAAGATGTTGTTGTTTTTTTTGAAGACGTGCTGTTTTCTCTGCTCATCGCTGTTTTTACTTGTATATTTATTTATTATATGAATGCCGGTAGATTCAGGGGGATTGTTATTATTGGTGCAGTGTTGGGGTTTGCTGTATATCACTGTACTGTAGGGAAGTTGGTTTTAAGATTATACGCATTTATTGTGCGAGTGGTTGTATTAGGTTTTAAACAAACATTTAAATATGCTATATTACCGATTTTTAGGGTGTTTATGTTTGTCTTTAATATGACTATAGGTAGAGTTTTTGCAAAAATATATACAGACTTTCAAAAGTCAGTTAATATTATTTTGGCTGATAAGGGGTTTGGGATTATTACAGGAAAAGGATGAAGAAATGAAAAGGAAGTCAAATATCTTCATAAAAGCCGCTACATTTGTTTTTATTGTTTTTTGTACTGTGACTATTATAAAGATGCAGTTTGAATTTAATAATCTTAAAGATGATAAGGCTAAAGTTGAAGAACAGATAAAAAATTATGAATTGAAAATTGATGAGCTTCAGGCGCGTTTGGAAGAGGATTTTGATACTGAATACATAATGCGAATAGCAAGAGAAAAGCTTAATTTCAGATTGCCTGAAGAGGTTATTTTTTATAACGAACTTTCCAAGTAAAAACGTGAGGAGTAAAAGGAATTAGATGTCAAATGAGATCGGCGCAATTCTTGAGGGGAAAATAACTTCTATAACAAATTTTGGAGCCTTTGTTGCATTTCCCGATGGGAAGAGTGGAATGATTCACATTTCAGAGGTTGCTGATGGATTTGTAAAAGATATTAATGATTATTTAAAAATCGGTCAAAGTGTAAAAGTGAAAATTTGTTCGATAGACGAAAAAGGGAGGGTTTCTCTTTCGTTAAAACAGGTTGCTGTCAGTGATGCTGTGAAGCAAACAGAGAACGTTCAGTCGAAGAAGCGGATTGTTCCTGACAGTATAGAGCCGAGTGAGCGTTCTTCGGGGGATTTTGAAGATATGATAAGTCGTTTTATGAAAACATCGAACGAAAAAATATCGGATTTGCGAAGAACGACTGATTCTAAAATAAGTAGTCCCGGTTTTTTTAGAAAAAACTCGAAAAAGTATTGATTTATCGTTGCTTTTGTATTATACTGTACTATGGGATTTCCGTATCCCGTAATACAGTTTTTTATTGCGGAGATTTAATATGAAAGATATTGTTATTATTGGAGGAGGCCCCGGGGGACTGACTGCCGCTATATATGCGAAAAGAGCGGGATGTGACATTTCCTTGTTTGAATGTATGTCGCCGGGCGGTCAGGTTATGACAACGCCTGAAATTGAGAATTATCCCGGATTTGTCGGAACAGGCTTTGATCTTTCGATGAAATTTTACGAACAAACTTCAGCGCTCGGTGTTGATATACAGTTTGAAAACGTAAAGGTGTTAAAAAAAGTTGACGGTGTATTTTCTCTCGAGTGTGAAAGCGGAGCTACGTTTTCTGCAAAAAGCGTGATTATTGCTTCAGGCGCAAGAAGACGAAAGCTTGAAATAAAGGGAGAGAATGAATTTACGGGCAGAGGCGTATCTTATTGCGCAACCTGTGACGGTAACTTCTTCAGAAATAAAGTAGCTGTAGTTGTTGGCGGGGGTAATACCGCTGTAGAAGATGCTATCTACCTTTCGAAGCTTTGCAGCAAGGTATATCTTGTTCACAGAAGAGATTCTTTCAGAGCTTCTAAAGTGTTGGTAGATCGGCTTGAAAATCACGAAAATATCGAACTTGTTTTGAATACTGTTCCCGTAGAGATACAAGGAGATGACAAGGTTAACAAGTTTATTGTGAAAAATAAGCTGACCGATGAAATAAGAGAAATTGATGCTGATGCTGTATTTGTTGCTGTCGGAACAATCCCCGAGACAGGCTTTGTTCCCGAAGAAGTTGAAAAAGATAGCGGCGGATATATTATAACAGACACAAAGTGTATGACGAACATTGAGGGGCTATATGCTATCGGTGACGTCAGAAACACACCATTAAAGCAAGTAATTACTGCGGCTGCAGATGGCGCTATTGCCGCTACCTACGCAGCAGAATATATTGGAGGATAAAAATATGAGAGAAGTTTCATGTAATGAAATCACAAAAGTTGTAAGAGAGTTGTTTATCAAGGCGAACTACGTTTTACCTTGCGATGCGGAGGAGCTTATCAGAGAATCTGTAAACAAAGAATCTGATAAGAGAGCTGCTGCTATTCTTGGTAGACTTGTTGACAACCTTGATGCTGCAAGAACTACAGATGTTCCGATCTGTCAGGATACTGGTATGGCTGTTGTATTTGCAGAGGTTGGTCAGGACGTTCACATTGTTGACGGCTTGTTCGAAGACGCTATTAACGAGGGTGTAAGACAGGCTTATATTGACGGCTATCTTAGAAAGTCAGTTGTTGAAGAGCCTTTGTTCGAAAGAAAGAATACCGGTGATAACACACCCGCTATTCTCTACACAAGCATCGTTGAAGGCGATAAGATTAAGCTTATTGTTGCTCCTAAAGGCTTCGGTAGCGAAAATATGAGTGCTATTAAGATGTTTACACCTTCCGCTAAACAGGAAGATATTATCAAGTTCGTTTGTGATACCGTAAAGAACGCAGGTGGTAACCCCTGTCCGCCTATTCTTGTAGGTGTTGGTATCGGCGGTACATTTGACAGAAGTGCATACCTTGCAAAGAAGGCGCTCACAAGACCTGTTAGCGAAAGAAATGCAGATCCCAGATACGCTGAACTTGAAAAGAAAATGTTTGATGCAGTAAATGCCCTTGGCGTTGGTCCTCAAGGCTTTGGTGGCGATACAACAGCGTTTGCAGTAAATATTGAATATACATCTACACATATTGCAGGTCTTCCCGTTGCAGTTAACATCAACTGTCACGTAATGAGACACGGTGAGGCTGTTATCTAATTTAGACTTTTTATGGAAAAGGTGAATTGAATGCAAGATTTTAAGGCTGTTTCTGTTGTTTTGCCTTCGTATAAACCCGATGAAAAACTATTCAGAACAGTTAATGGGCTTATCAATGCAGGATTCGAGGATATAATAGTTGTAGATGATGGTGGCGGTGCGGAATATACTCATTTCTTTGATGATATACGTCCTCTTCCTCAAGTGACTGTTCTTGTTCATGAAGTTAACAAGGGTAAGGGCAGGGCGCTGAAAACTGCAATAGAATATTATATTTCTAATAGAAACGGTATGGGAGTTGTTACGGCTGACGGAGACGGACAGCACGTTCCCTCTGATATAAAGGCTTGCGCTGAAAAGATGCTTGAAAGTGGTTCTGTTGTCTTGGGAGTAAGGGAGTTTTCGAAGCCAGACGTTCCTCCGAGAAGTAAATTCGGTAACAGAATTACGTCATTTATGTTTTTGACTGCATGCGGATTAAAAATATCGGATACACAGACCGGTCTTAGAGCTATACCTGCAAAGTATCTTCCCGTCTTTGTTGAGACAAGTGGTGAGAGATATGAGTATGAGACTAATATGCTCCTTGATTTCGGCAAGAACAACATTCCTTTTTTAGAAGTTGAAATACAGACTGTTTATATTGATGAGAATGCAACCTCTCACTTTGATCCTATCAAGGATTCGATTAGGATTTATAAGCAGATATTGAAATATATTGTTTCCTCGGTTGGTTCTTTTTTGATAGACATCGTCTTATTCTTTGTTTTGAAGTTGTTGTTCAGTTCAATAACCTTGTGTACAGTTATTGCAAGAATAGCATCATCGATATTTAATTTTACGTTTAATAAAAAGTTAGTTTTTGGAAGCAAGGGTTCTACCGCAAAGTCGCTTATGAAATATTATGCGCTTTGCATTCCTCAAATGCTTATATCTGCGGGATTGGTAACTCTTATATCAAGCCTTATGAGTGCTGATGCAGCGTGGCTTGTAACACTTATCAAGCTTTTTATTGATACGGTGCTCTTTATTTGCAGTTACATAATCCAGAAAAAATGGGTATTTAAAAATTAAAAAAATCCACAGATTTTAGGGGCGTACCCTAAAGGATAGTTTTCAAGAATACGGTATATCTCGAAAGAGGTATGCCGTATTTTTGGTATATGAAAACCACCAGCTAAGCTGGTGGTTCAAAAGAGGCTTTTGCCGTTGAGCAATCCCGCCGCAGCGGTAGGCTCCTCTGTGTAAGGGGAGCTGTCAGCGAAGCTGACTGAGGGGTTGTTTGAATATGTT
>JAFYPF010000017.1 GCA_017547655.1 Clostridia bacterium | reverse complement strand
GTCAGCTTCGCTGACAGCTCCCCCGGAGTGGGAGCCTTTTGATTCGCACAAGCCCGAGAGGCAAGGTTCTTTAACAAGCTTTCTTCCGCAAGAACGGGGCGCCGAGGACGTCGCCCCCCTACCAATATACCAATTTTGTTTGTGCAAACAACCAATAGTGGTCATCCTGAGCGTAGGCGGGTTTCCCGCCGTAGTCGAAGGATCTCATTATCTCTGCGCAATAATTATGGGATTCCTCGATTCCGCACCTACGGTGCTTCACTCGGAATGACTCTCTTAATATTGTTCGCACAAGCCCGAGAGGCAAGGTTCTTTGCCAAGCTTTCTTCCTTAAAGAAAGCGGGTTTCTTTGCTTACTTTCTTTCCTTAAAAGAAAGTAAGTTAGTTAGCTTCGGCAATGTCGTCGGAGAAAGAAGAACCCGATTCAACACGGAGGATATAGTCATCGGCGAGGATAGAAGCGCACATAAATGCTTTCCAACCGATAGAGCTTCTCTGGTTAAGGGGATCGTTGCCGTAGCCTCTCTGCTTAACGATATGTTCAATAGTACCAGTGCCGTTAATATCGATAATACCGTAGGCATCAGCGCCGAGGAAGATAGTAGAATAGGTAGCAGTACCCATTTTACCGCCCTCACCGGGGAAGAGCATATCGCCCGAAGCGTAAGTAACGCCGATAGGAGCATCGGCAAAGATAAACTTCGAGTCAGTGTTTACGCCGCAAACCTTAAAGCTAACAGCCTTATCTTCACTTGCATCGTAGTACTGGAGTGTTCTGCCGACGAGGTCGGGTGTAATAGCTTCGTTAACAGTAAGCTGATATACTGATTCAGAACCGCAGCCGTCGGAAACGGAGCCGTTACCGTTTGCGCTGTATGCTGTAACGGTAAGCGTACGAGAAGAATCGGTAAGGTCCTTACCGTAGTTAATCTTCGCTTCGGAGGACTCAACGAATCTAACGCCGCCGAGAGTACCGAGTTCGCCGTTAAGAATCTTATCGGGTTCTGCGTACTTTTTGATGTCAACCCAAGCATCGCCCGATTCCTGCATAAGGTCGAATGCAACGTGGGGGTGGATAATAGCAACGTACTTGCCGTCGATAGTGGGAGCGTTAACAGCCTTAAGCTGCGCTGCCGCCTTAAATACGTCAACAACGCGGAGCTTTGCGTTCTTGTCGAGGGCGGAACGAGAAGTGTTAACAACGATATTGCCGTCCTTTTCGCTTGAGCAGTAGTTAACGTTAGTACCCGTCTGGAGAACGTCTCTTACGATAGTATCGATAGTTCTGCCTGCCTGGTCAGCAAGGAGCTTTGTAGCCTCGATAACTGTATTGTCAATAGCCGTCATTTCGATAAGGTCTGTCTGTTCGATGTAGTCGCCGTACTGGTTAAGAGTAGCAGTAAGGGGAACGACCGTCATCTTTGTACCTGCGGGAGTGATACCCTCTGTAATAGCGTTAAGATTTTTTGCGAGGGGCTTCATTCTGCGGAATTCAACGGTTTTACCACCGTGCGCAGGGATAGGGCGTTTCTGACCGAACTGCATATGAACGAGGTTGGGAGTTGCGAGTTCGATAAGAGTCTTATCATAAAAAGTTTTCATTTCAGCGGAGAGACCGCCGTTGTTATAGGAAGTTGTAACGCCGCTCTGTGCGTTAACAATACCGTCAGTACCGTGTACTGTAGTGTTTGCGCCGTATGTTGTAATGTTTTCCATAAATAGTAATCTCCTTTGAGCAAGATAAAAAATAGTGAATAGTGAATAATGAAAAATGAATAATTAAGGTGGGAATTTGCTTTTCAAAAGCAAATTCCTTTATAGGTCAAAAACGACGTGTGTGATAAAAACACATACATTCTCAAAGTCTAATCTTTGAGCCGTTTTCGACTTGCTTGATAATAGACCTAATTTCTTTACCCGTAAGGGAAGAAACATCGGTTTTTCGGACAGTACCCGCACTGCTGCGGAGTCCGTTTTCGGCAACGCGACTGCCGTTTGCGCGTATAGATTTGAGGGTTTGTTCGGCTACTTTCTTTGCGGTAGATGATACGGCTGATTTAAGTATCTCATCGGAATGAGCTGCCGTATAAGCTTTAGAAAGAGGCATACCGCTTTTAAGAAGCGAGGAGAAGACGGGGTTTTTAAGCTCGTTTTTGAAGTTGAAGGAGGGAAAGATTTTTCTTAACTGTTCGCCCTCGTCAGACCAACGCTTTGAAAGTGCCTTTGCCTTTTGAGAGAGGAAATACTCTCTAATTTTCAAATCCTGCGTGTCAGCGTTATTCTCTTTAGGAGAGTCCTCGGTTTTTGAATCGTTCTGCATTTTTTGGAGCAGAGCAGAGGTGTCAGCGGAGTCAATTCCGTACTTGGCGGAGAGAAAATCGATTAAAGGCTGTTGTTTAGCCACAGACTCCTCGAGGGCTTTGTAACCTTTAAAACGCTTATCGATAATGCTTTGAGTGCGTTTTTTGAAAGCGTTTTCGTACTTGCCACCCTTGATGAGTTGTTCGAACTCCGATTCTAACTGATTGTCGCTGAATTCTGCGACAGAAGCTTGACCGTTATTCTGTTCTGCTGTAACGGGTGATGCGGCACCCATATCGACGTTGGTATCGGAACTAACGTCATTTTCAGCAAAAAACTGAAGACCGATACGAAAGAGATTTTGTTTTTTCATAAATACATCGTTCCTTTCCGAAGTGTCAGAGTTTTGTGTTATCTCGGGAGATATTATACCATAAATTTTAATAAAACTCTCCCCAAAGTAGAGTTGAGGGCAAAAAATTGTGCAAATAATATTGAACTGTCATTCCGAGTGAAGTATCGTAGGTGCGAAGTCGAGGAATACCGTTATCTATATGAAGAAATAAAGAATAGTCAGATACTGTATCTCGACTTCCTCTGACGAGGAAGCCGAGACGAAGTAAAGTGATTATTTAGAGTTAATATTAAGCGGCGGCGAGGGAGTGGCGATTTTATACGAATAACGAGTTACCCATATCGTCAAAATAAACAAAAGGCAAATGTGGAAAAATGTGTTGATTGAGTGTTGAAAAGTATGTTGAAAACAGAAAAAATATGGTTGCCAAGGGTGCCTTTATATCATAAACTTACATAACATACACTAAACTAACCTAAACTATCCTATACTACCCTAATCTAATCTCTACTAACCTATACTATACTGTGTCAACCAAATGACAACCAAATGACAACCACAAAAAAATATTGAATATGTTTGGTGAAAAAGCCGAATAGAAGTTAAAAATTCCAATCATAAGTTCCATTTTCATTTAGTATAAGAGAATCGAGTTCATCTTTATGGATAGTAGGTCTATGTCTGTCTTTTCTGATAGCGTTATGCAATTTCCAATGAGTGATAACGACGACACCGCTTGAAAAGTAAAAAATAAAACCCATTTTTTCGAGTTCAATGAGGTCATCTTCTTTAGAATCAATCATACGTTGGATTCTTTTGGGGTTATTGATAAAGCCGTCGTCGTCGGCGCGCATAGTTAGGTGGAAATAGAGAGCCTGTGCGGGTAATGACAATTCGAGGAAATCGTCGCTGTCAATAACGGCTTTGGAGAACATTCTGCGTTCAGCCAAGGGGAAATCACCTTCCTTTTGAGTGAAAAAACTGTTTATTCAATGTTTTCGGAGGAGAGTATAAGAGGGAACTTTGTTTAAAAGCCCCCTCTTTTCAAGCCTCTTTTGTGTAATTATCTCGGTGTTGCGGTAGAAGCGGCTTTTTGTCTTGCGGCTTCAATACGTGACACTTTTTTTGTGGTATTTTTTGAGTAGTTAGAAGCGGGAGTATTCTGCGTATTAACCGAAAACTTAACGGCATAACCGTCGGAAAGACCTTTAAGGTTGGGGTGGTCGTTTTCGACGATGGCAGAGAGTTCGAGGAGCTTTGCATACATTTCGTTATAGTTTTTTGCAAAGATATTTTTCTCGTTTATTTTTTCGGCTATAAGATTTTTGCCCTCGAATTCCATCATATCGAGACAAGCGAGAGTCTGCTCGGCACGTGCGGGTTCAAAGAAGCCGAGTCGATAAAACTCTTTTGCAAGTTCGTTCTGCGACAGCTTTGTAAATGCCGACTGCTTCTGTGCTTTAACCTTTATATCAAATATAGGCAAACGAGAACCGAGGTCGATACCGAAGTTATCTCCGTAGAGTGCGGGGCGGAGAAGCTCGTTCGAGTAGGCGACGAAGTTGAATTCGCCGTTAGAGCCGGTAATACGGAACGCTCTCGGCAGGTCGTAGAACTGCCTTATAAGCTCGATAATGATGTTGTTAAGGCTGACGAATACACGGTAGGAGCCTTTAATCATATCCCTCGAAAGCTTACTTCCCGATTCCTGAAGTGCGGCGATAGCCGAAGCGGCAGTAACGCCTGCGGCGGTGTTACCCCTTGTAAAGTCGGAGTTGCCCGTAGTTTCTTTGAGCTCGTTGATTTTGTTGTTGATAAAGGCGACCGAAAGGGAGGAGACCTCGGGAACGTTAATGGGAATCATAGAGTCGTTGGGGTTGCCCGAGCCCGTATAGTGAACGATAGGGTTGGACCAATCGGCGAACTCTTTTTCGTTAACAGAGCCGTCGCCACGCGCGAAATAACGTACGGTTGAAGCCATACGTACGTTTTCGCAGACAGACGCGCTCATAAGGTCAATCTGTGTCTGCGTATCTTTCATAACGTCAATATAACCGAATCCGCAAGGCGTACCCTGTTCGATAAAGAGCTTATCGAAGACGAAAGGATACATACCGTGGTCGTAATAACCTTTTTTGTAGAGGTTAATATCATTTTCGGAAGAGTAGAGGATAACGTCGGAACAGAATTTACAGAGGTGGAGGACGGTTCTGCCGCCGTCGTTAATTTTGTAATACCAGTCGATTACGGGAGTTTTGTTGCTTGTATCGACCGAATCGTCGTAGGCGTATTTGGTTATGTCGATGGTAGAGGCGCCGAGTTTGCCGTGAAGCTCGGGATAACGCGCTTCGAGAATATCGTTGTTAAAAAGCTCAACGTGGAAGAGGTTGGGCGACGATTGAATATCGGATATACCGGGTTCCCAAAAGAGGTTGAGTATATCGCAGCGAGTAACGGTTATGTCTCCCGTGCCGTTATTTTTGGCGGGGTCCCAGAATACGCCGTAGACACCCGTACCGCCTTTGAGCTTGTCGTACCAGACGTCTGAATAGACCTGCTCGAAGTTGTTTTGCTCGAGGATAACGGGGAGAATATCGGTAAGCTGTTTTGCGGCGTCGGAGTCGCTTTGCTCACGAGGAAGAATGATAGCCTCGGGGGTGTTGTCCATAACGTCGGCGTGTTTGTTGGCGATAGAGTTAAAGAGCCAAGCGGAAGCGGGGCTGTATTTGCGATTGCGGTCACGAATCTGCTCCCAGTGGCGCATTTTCCACCAAAGGTCGTTTTCGATAATGCGCTTTTCGAGGTTGAGTTTACCCGCTTTGTAGGATTTAAGGAGCGAATATGCTTTGTCGAGATGCTTCTGTCCGATTTTGTTTGGAACGAAATCCTTTGGAAGCATAGCCATAGGATTTTTTGTGTAATAGATAGAGTTAACAGCCATTAGGTCAGGCTGTGTGTGTTTATTTTTTTTGTTGTTGTTCTTGTTCTTTTTCATAATAAAATTACCCTTTCTGAATTAGAAAATGATAGGAAATCCCCCCTACTTTCTTTAAGGAAGAAAGTAGCAAAGAACCTTAAATCTCGGGTTTGTGCGTTTCAATAATATTTGCCGAACAACATTTGTGTGTTGTATGGCGTTTTACTTATTCTCTTTAAGAAAGAAAGTAGGTTATACGTAATTATACGCCCGATATTTTTCCTGCCCGAGCAAATTAAGCGGGTCGGCGGGGGGGATAGAATAGTGGATAGATTCTTTTGGTTTAATAGGGCGAGACATACAGAAATATCTGAATGAGTCGGCGAAGTGGTCTTCTTGCGAGGAGTCGAGGTCTTCGGGGTTAATCTTGCTGTATTGCAACAGCGGAAGTGTGCGAATAGCATTTTTGCACGTATTAAAGAAATAGACCATAGGTTTACCCTCGTTATCGAAAGAGAGCCTATAGTGCACCTGCATCCAACCGGGGATACGGCTGTTATCAGCCTTTTGGAAATAGACTTGATGTCGGTCTGCGGCGGCAATAATAGGCTCTCCGCCGTCTTGACTCCAAATAGAGGGGTCGGCTACGCCGATAATGCGTTTATTTTTGAGCCAACGGTGTTCGGATTCGATACGGTGTATCTCGGAAAAAACCTTTTCGGCGTGCCACTTAACGCCCTCGTTTGGTACGCCGTTAGAGCCGTAAAGCTGCAAGATAAGATAGGCTCGTCCGTCGTAGTCGACCGCCCACCATGAGCAGTCGAACGGCTTTGAGAAGCCCCAGTCGAACGAGCGAAAGATATTCCAGCCGTCGGGGACCTCAAAAGGCTCGATAACGTTTGTATAGAGCCTGTCCTCATAATGCTCGGGCGCATCGGTAAAGTCTTCGAAGAACTGCCCCTCGAAAATGTTCCAATCACCCTCAAGCCAAGCTTTTTTTAGTTTTGGAGGGAGGGAGGAGAGCTGTTTTACGTAGTCGGGATTTTTGTTGGTAAGCGCCTTGTTGTCGGTAACAAGAGAACGAATAAAGCTGTAGTCGTTAGGCTCTTCGCCCTCCTTGTAGATACGGTCGATAAAGAGACGCTTAACCCACCCGTGCCCGACTCCGCCGGGGTTGCAGGTAAGATACACACGCTTTGGAAAGTCGTTAACGCCACGCACTGTAACCTTAAGCTCGTCAAACCACTCTTCGCGGAGCTGTGTAGCCTCGTCGAGAAAAATAACGTCCCATTCAGAGCCTTGATATTGAGTAAGGTCAGCCTGACACGAGCAGTAGCCGAAGTGGATAAGTGAGCCGTTATTAAATAGAAGCTCTTTTTTTGATTCACTGAAAGAAGCGATACCGTTAGTTAGCCTGATAAGGGGCTCGATATGGTTATTGCGCAGTTCGGTTAGGGTTTTCCTGACGATAAGGAGCTTTATACCGCCGAACTTTAGCGCAAGAAGAATAGCCTTAACCCTAACCGCCCACGATTTACCGCCGCCACGAGCGCCGCCGAAAGCGACGAATTTGTGAGTATCCGATAGGAATTCGGCTTGTTTTGGGTTAGGTGTGCCGAGGGAGATAGCTTTCATAGATGAGCCCCCCTCTATACGCAAAATTTTTCCGCGCCGTTTTCGAGAATGACACGAATTTCGCTTTCTTCGTTAGAGATAGGCAACTTTTTTTGTTCGAGCTCGAGCTGTTTTTGCTCGGTGAGCATAGGGAGCAGATAGATGTTCTGCTTGATGTTGATAGCTTCCTTGAGCGTGGTGGTAAGCTCTTTTAGGGTTTTTGTGTCGAGTGTGTTGGCGTCGGTGTTTTCGGCGGCGAGGAAAGCGGATTCGATGATAGATTCGAGCGCCGTAGAGGACCGAGCGAGTTTGGAAATGTCAAGCATATTCGATTGAAAGTTTTTAGAAAAGAGTCTGCGCTTGTTTACCCATTGATTTGCTTTTGCATAACGGGCAATAAGATAGAGGGGAGCGTTATACTTTTTTGCCAACTCCGCATAAGTCAGCATTGAAGATATGTACTCCCTCTCCATAGATTCAAAGTCAAGAGTTATAAAAATCACCTCATTTTTTGCTAAAATGAAGAGATAACACAAGAAAACTCTGGAATTGATATGGCAGAGCATAACCTAAAATATCCGCTAATATTCGTTAAATTTTGCCCCGCCTATAACGCAATTGTAACAGAAATCTATAAAAATTTCTCCCCGCCGCTTTCTTTAAGGAAGAAAGCTTGGCAAAGAACCTTGCCTCGCTTGGTTTGTGCAAACATTATTGGTATATCGGTAGGGGGCGACGTCCTCGGCGCCCCGTTCTGCAAAGGACCTTGCTTCGCTTGGTTTGTGCAAACAATATTAAGAGAGTCATTCCGAGCGAAGTCGAGGAATCCCGTAATTATTGTGAAAAGATAATGAGATCCTTCGACTACGGCGGAAAACCCGCCTCCGCTCAGGATGACCACTATTGGTTGTTTGCACAAACATTATTGGTATATCGGTAGGGGGCGACGTCCTCGGCGCCCCGTTTCCAAAAAGAAACAAATTCGCACAAACAATATATCCACGCATCTTATTGACAGTAGTGTAAAAATATGCTAAAATATAACAAATATATAGGCGAAAAATTTTCTGAAAAGAAATGGAGAAAAATATGGATATAACGGTAATAGGCTGTGGAAGATGGGGCTCATGCATAGCGTGGTATCTCGACAGAGTAGGCCATAACGTAACGCTTTACGGGAACGATATGGCGCAGATACACAGCATAATGGAAACACGCACGAACGGCGTTGTTGACTTTGGAACAAGAATAAATATAACCGATAACATAGACGAGGCAGCAAAGAATCAGACGATAGTAATATCAATTCCGAGTCAGGCGGTACGTGGACTTATGCAGGAATTGCAGAAGTACGGAGCTGCCGAGAAGCAGTATATACTTTGTATGAAAGGTATAGAGATATCGACGGGAATGCGACTTTCGGAAGTTGTACGTGAGGCGACGTTACCCGAGACGAAGATAGCGTGTTGGATAGGTCCGGGACACGTAGAGGAATTTACAAAGGGCATACCGAACTGTATGGTTATCGACAGCGACAACGAGGAATATAAAAACTATCTTATATCGCAGTTTTCGAGTGAGCTTATAAGATTTTATTTTGGCTCTGACCTTATCGGCAACGAGATAGGCGCGGCGGCGAAGAACGTAATAGGAATAGCCGCAGGAATGCTTGACGGTAAGGGGTTATCCTCGCTCAAGGGACCGCTTATGGCGAGAGGTACGAGAGAGATAGCAAGGCTGATAAAGGCGCTTGGCGGCAACGAATTATCGGCATACGGGTTATGTCATTTAGGCGATTATGAAGCGACGTTGTTCAGCAAGTTCAGCCACAACAGAATGTATGGTGAAACTTATGCAAAGGGCGAAGAATATACAAGCCTTGCCGAGGGATATTATACGGTAAAGGCGATATTGAAGTTAGCGGAAAAGCATAGCGTAGATTTGCCGATATGTTCGGCTGTATACGACGTGTTATATAACGGCGCACCGCTTGATAAGGCGTTGCAGAACCTCTTTACGCGCTCACTAAAGAATGAGTTTTAATTCGCACAAACAACCAATAGTGGTCATCATGAGCGTAGGCGGGTTTCTCGCCGAAGTCGAAGGATCTCATTATCTCTACGCAATAATAACGGGATTCCTCGATTCCGCACCTACAGTGCTTCACTCGGAATGACCGGTTTAAGGGTTCTGCACAAACAATGTTAAGTGGTCATCCTGAGCGTAGGCGGTAACACCGCCGAAGTCGAAGGATCTCATTATTTCTACGCAATAATAACGGGATTTCTCGATTTCGCACCTACAGTGCTTCACTCGGAATGACCGATTTAAAGTTTCCGCACAAACAATGTTAAGTGGTCATCCTGAGCGTAGGCGGTAACACCGCCGAAGTCGAAGGATCTCATTATTTCTACGCAATAATAACGGGATTTCTCGATTTCGCACCTACAGTGCTTC
>JAFYPF010000016.1 GCA_017547655.1 Clostridia bacterium | reverse complement strand
GGAGGCTGAAATAGTCGCCACATTTGTGGCAGTAGGGCAGGGTTGCATGTGTCGGACATTTCAATGGGCTTTCAGCCCAGCCGGTAATATGCCCTTATAGGGCTGAGCAAGCCACCGGCTTAGCCGGTGGTCATGACTATTCTTCAATAGCGGCTTTTTTCTTGTTTATACGGCTTATTATTTCCATATCGAATTTTGGCGCTCTTTCTTTGTAGGTAAATAGTCCGTTTACTTCCTGCTCAACGTCAGTGAGCTGTGTATAACAAAAACCTATAATCTTCGGGTTGTCAAGCATTGCAGTTGTAAGTCCGTCATAACGATCGTAAAACTCTTTATAGGACTGTGTAGAATTACCGTAACTCCAAGATGTTTTTTGTTCGCCCGTGTCATTTGTTTCAAGCTTAAATCCTATACCGCCGTATTCCGACATAAGCACAGGTTCACCTCTCCATTTTTGACGTGCAGAATGGGGATCAAAGAGTACGTTTTCTTTATAAAGCTTGTCGTAGTTGTTTTTGAAAGTCTCGGGATTTTGTTCGTAGTCGTGAACGTCAAATATATCTGTTATAACGTGGTAGTGTCCGCTTGTATCAATACAAGGACGAGTGGGGTCAAACAGCTTTGTCTGGTCGTATATTATACGAATTAAATAGTTGTCTTGGTGCTTGAAATTACCGTAAACTCTATCCCATGTTTCGTTCAACGGGCACCATGTTATAATAGAGGGGTGATTATAGTCTCGTTTAACCGAGCTTAACCAATCGGGCAAGAATGTCGAGAGATAAGCTATTTCCGCCGTATCAAATCCCCAGCTTCCGTATTCGCCCCAAACTATATATCCCAATCTGTCTGCATGATACAAGAAGAGGGGTTCAAATACCTTTTGATGAAGTCTTGCGCCGTTAAAACCTGCTGAAAGGGAACATTCAATATCCTTTATAAGCGCTTCTTCAGAGGGAGCTGTCATAATACCGTCGGGATAGTACCCTTGGTCCAGAATAAGTCTTTGGAATACAACTCTTCCGTTGAGATAGAATTTTCCGTTTTTCATTTCGATGTGACGGAGACCAAAATAGCTGTGTACTTTATCTTTGCCAAATGTAAATTCTATATCGTAAAGTTCGCCTTTACCAATATCCCAAATATGCTTTTCCGAAAGCTGTATTTCGATATTTCCCGTAACCGAGAGCTGTTTTTTGCTTGCCTCTCCGACTTTTTTTCCTTTATATAATACTACGGCGTTTAAATCATCGCAGCCCTCAAGCTCGAAAGAGACTGAAACGGAGCAGTTATTTAGGTCGGGGGTTATTTTTGCGTATTTTATATAGTTTTCGGGTACTATTTCGTACCAAACAGTCTGCCAAATACCCGTTGTTCTTGTGTAGTAACAGCCGTACGAATAAAATTTCTTGGACTGTTTACCCGCAGGTTGACTTGGGTGTAAAGTATCATCGAGGCACTGGATAGTGACGATGTTTTCGCCGACGTTCAAAAGCTTTGTTATATCATATTCGAATGAAACGAAGCCGCCGATGTGAGGCTGTCCTGCTCTAACTCCGTTTACGTAAACGGTGGTTTTAAAATCTGCAGCGCCGATGTGGAATATAACCCTGTTTCCCTTTAGGTCATCTTCCGTAAAGCAAAGAGTTTTTTTATACCACACTTGCTTCATATAGTCGGTAATGCCTACTCCCGAAAGCTTACTTTCGGGGCAAAAGGGGAGGGTTATTTTGTCTTTTAAAGAATCGAGTTTATGAAGCTCTCTTTCGTATCCCGTTGCGCTGTTGTCAATTTCAAACTGCCATTCGCCGTTGAGGTTAAAAAAAGAATCTCTTTTCCATTGGGGATTGGGGTGTTCGGGACGTGGAATGTTATTTAACATAAATTTTCTCCTTAATACCGATTGAAATTTTGGTTTATTTATATTATAATACAATAAAAGACTAAAAACAATGGATAATATACGCAAGTAGGTGTGATATATGAACATAGACAAAAATATAGAGAAGAAAGAATATCAGGTGAAATATCCGCAAAAAGAGAGAGCTTATGCGATTATACCGCACGGGGCGGTGCCTTTTGAGAGCGCTGTTGTGGGAATTACGTACCCGTCAGCCGATTATGAAATGAGCAGAAGCGAAAAGCACCGTGTTTGCGTATTCGAATACGTGATGTCGGGAGAGGGCGAGATATTTATTGACGGAAAAAGGCAGAGTGCAACGGCGGGAGATTTTTATATTTTACCCGCAGGAAAGGCGCACGCATACAGGTCCTCTCACGATAACCCTTGGGAAAAAATATGGGTGAATTACGTGTCGGAATATATGCCAACTCTGCTTGGTGCTTACGGAATAAAAGGAGGGGTATATCATTCAGACAAGGTCGCGCGTTACTTTGAGGAATTGAGCCAACTTGCAAAGGAAAATATCCTTGGTAATGATACCTTTTTTAGGATAGCCGATATATTGTATAAGATAGTTAAAGCAGCCGCTATTCAAAATGAAAAAGCAGATGAAGATAATCTTGAAATGAAGAGGCTTATTGCTTCTTATATATACAAAAAGCTTAACCTTGATGAATTTGCAAATATGCTGAATATGTCAAAAACAAATGCAATTCGTTTATATAAAAAACGATATGGCATAACCCCTTATGAAGATTTGATAAATATGAAAATAGAGGCGGCAAAGACGTTATTGACGGACACTACCTTGCCTATAAAGGAAATCTCGGAAAAGCTGTGTATATATGACGAGCATTATTTTTCATCTTTGTTTTTGTCAAAGACGGGTAAAAGACCTAGCATATACCGAAAAGGTAATAGTATGTAGACGTATGCAATAAAGGAAAAATCTTTTATACACAATATCTTTACATTAAAAAATGTATGTGTTATAATATAAATAGATAGGGATAAAATAACGGCAATTCCCGATGGTGTATCGGTTGTAGTTATTTAACATAATGAAAGATTATTGCACGGATTTGGTGTTTTGCAAGAGGCTGTTGTGTATATGGTAAAAATAGCAACACAAATTCGTGTAATGTTTTTTTAGGGGAGAAATTTATCACGTTTAATTGTAATATTATAAGAGTTTTTTGAAAAATTGCCTATAATAATTATAATGAGAGGAGTGAGAACGTGGCAGATAAGTTTATTTTGAAATCAAATTATAAGCCTACGGGCGACCAGCCCGAAGCTATAGACAAGCTTGTTTCGGGTATAAGAAACGGTATGAAAAAACAGACGTTGCTCGGTGTAACGGGTAGCGGTAAGACTTTTACTATGGCGAATATTATTGCGAAGGTAAACAAGCCGACGTTGGTTCTCGCTCACAACAAGACTCTTGCGGCGCAACTTTGCTCCGAATTTCGTGAACTCTTTCCTGATAATGCGGTTGAGTTTTTTGTGTCGTATTACGACTACTACAAGCCCGAGGCATATATCCCCGGAAGAGATTTGTATATAGAAAAAGACGCACTTGTAAACGATGAGATAGACAAGCTACGCCACAGCGCAACGTCGTCGCTCTTTGAACGAAACGACGTAATAATAGTATCGAGCGTGTCTTGTATATATTCGCTCGGAGATCCGTCGGAATATCAAAAAATGGTACTCGGGTTAAGACCGGGAATGAACGTTGACAGAAATAAGGTTATTTCAGCGTTGATTGAGATGAATTACGACAGAAACGATATAAACTTTGTTAGAAATAAGTTTCGTGTAAGGGGGGACGTGCTTGAAATATTCCCCTCGTCCTCAAGTGATAAGGCTATCAGAGTTGAGTTTTTTGATGATGAGATTGACAGAATATCCGAGATAAACGTTGTGACGGGCGAACTTTTGCGCAGAATGAGTTATGTTTCGATATTCCCCGCATCGCACTACGCTATGACTCCCGAAAGAAGAGAGGCGGCATTGGGCGAAATCGAGCAGGAGATGATTGAACGAGGCGAATTCTTCCGTAACGAAGGAAAGCTTATCGAAGCGCAGAGAATAGAGGAAAGAACACGTTATGACCTTGAAATGTTACGTGAAATAGGCTTTTGTCACGGCGTAGAAAATTATTCACGCGTACTTTCGGGAAGAGAGGCGGGTTCGACACCTTTTACATTGCTTGATTACTTCCCAAAAGACTATTTGTTGTTTGTTGACGAGTCGCACGTTACTTTACCGCAGGTAAGGGGAATGAGCGGCGGAGACAGAGCAAGAAAACAAAATCTTGTTGATTTCGGCTTTCGTTTGCCCTCTGCGTTTGACAACAGACCTTTGTTCTTTGATGAGTTTGAAAAAAAGCTCGACAAGGTTATTTACGTATCTGCAACTCCTGCCGATTACGAAAGGGAAAGATCGGAAAATATAGTCGAACAACTTATAAGACCGACGGGGCTTGTTGACCCGATAGTTGAGGTAAGACCTATAAAAGGACAGGTCGATGACCTTATGGGAGAGATAAGAGAACGCGCCGAAAAGGGCGACAGGGTACTCGTTACGACTTTGACGAAGAAAATGGCGGAGGATTTGACAGAATATTTGTCCGCAAATAAAATAAAGGTTAAATATATACACCACAACGTTGAAACGATAGAGCGTATGGAAATAGTGCGTGATTTGAGAATGGGAGTGTTTGACGTGCTTGTTGGTATAAACCTGCTTCGTGAGGGACTTGACATACCCGAGGTATCGCTCGTTGCTATACTTGACGCAGACAAAGAAGGCTTTTTGCGTTCGGAAACGTCGCTGATACAGACTATAGGCAGGGCGGCTCGTAACGCAAACGGCAAGGTTATTATGTATGCCGACGAGATAACCCGTTCAATGCGTGCGGCGATTGACGAGACCGAAAAGAGAAGAAAGATTCAGCTCGAATACAACGAAAGAAACGGAATTATTCCGCAGACGATAAAGAAAAAGGTGCTTGACGTTATCGAGATAGGAATGAAAGACGACGACGGAAAAACGGTTAAGAAAAAGAAACTTTTGAAGAAAGATAGAGATAAGGCTATTGAAGAGCTTACACGTGAAATGAAAGAATGCGCGAAGAAGCTCGACTTTGAACGCGCGGCATATTTGCGAGACCTTATTGTAAGTATGCAAAAAGAAAATAAGACGTCAAAAACTTGACGAAAGGATATATAATGGCAGAAGAAAGAAATCTAACGGTAAAGGGCGTTAGGGTTAATAACTTAAAAAACATAGATTTGACTATCCCGAGAGATAAGTTTGTTGTTTTTACGGGATTGTCGGGCTCGGGCAAATCAAGTCTTGCTTTTGATACGATATATGCAGAGGGGCACAGACGTTTTGTGGAGTCGTTGTCTTCGTATGCCCGTATGTTTTTGGGACAGCTCGATAAGCCCGATATAGACTCAATAGAGGGGCTTTCTCCGTCAATATCTATTGACCAGAAGACGACCTCGAAGAATCCACGGTCTACCGTTGGAACGGTAACCGAGATATACGATTATCTTCGTCTTTTGTACGCAAGAGTAGGCGTACCGCATTGTCCTGTTTGCGGAAAAGAGATAAAACAGCAGACTATAGACCAGATACTCGATAGCATAATGAGCTTTGAAGTTGGTACAAGATTTATGGTTTTAGCTCCCGTTGTAAAGGCGAAAAAGGGTATGCACGAAAAGACTCTTGATTCTGCAAGAAAGAACGGTTACGTTCGTGCGAGGGTTGACGGGTATGTTTATGATTTAAGCGAAGAAATAAAGCTCGAAAAGAATGTAAAGCACAGTATTGATATAGTTATAGACCGTCTTGTGATGCGCGAGGATATAAGAGTAAGATTAAGCGACTCGGTAGAAACGGCGCTTGAGCTTGCAAACGGTAACCTTGTTATAACGATACTCGGCAGAGACGGAAAGGAAGACGAGGACTTTGCATATTCGACTAACTACGCTTGTGAAGAGCATAATATAAGCATGGGCGAAATGGCTCCTCCTATGTTCTCATTTAATAACCCTGCGGGAGCTTGTGAAGAGTGCGCAGGTTTAGGGGAAATGAGAAGTATGTCGGCAGAAAAAATTATTCCCGACAAGAGCTTGTCTTTGAGGGACGGAGCTATTATGTGTAACGGTTTTAAGACGCTCGAAGAGGATTCGTGGTACGGTCCTTTGTTTGAAGTAATCGGCGCAAAATACGGATTTACTCTTGATACGCCCATTAAGGATTATTCGAAAAAGGCTTATGAAGTGCTTATAAACGGCGACGGTGAGGTGTATGAGGTTAAGCGAGGATTCGGAGGACCTGCAAGGTGGACTACGGTTAAGTTTGAAGGGTTGCTTAAGATAATTCAGCAGAGATACGATACTACGCAGTCGGACTATTATGAGCAGTTTATAGAGAATACATTGTGCCCGAAGTGTAACGGAAAAAGACTAAAACCCGAATCGTTGGCGGTAACAGTCGGCGGAAAGAATATTCACGAATTTTGTGCTATGTCGGTATCAAAGGCGTTGCAGTTTGTGAACGGTCTTACGTTTACTGATATGGAATACAGTATTGCCCGTGAAATTGTAAAAGAGATAAAGTCACGCTTGGGATTTCTTGAAAACGTTGGACTTGATTATTTGACTTTGACAAGAAAGGCGGGTACTCTGTCGGGTGGAGAGGCGCAGAGAATCAGACTCGCAACACAGATAGGCTCTTCACTTATGGGCGTTATGTACGTGCTTGACGAGCCGAGTATCGGTCTGCATCAGAGGGATAATCATAAGCTTATTGATACGTTAAAAAGATTTAGAGATACGGGTAACAGCCTTATCGTTGTAGAGCACGATGAGGAGACTATGCTCGAATCGGATTATATAGTTGATATTGGTCCGGGTGCAGGTATACACGGAGGTACAATTGTTGCGCAGGGTACGCCCGAGGAGATTATGAACAACGAGAAGTCGATAACGGGCGATTATCTTTCGGGCAGAAAGAAGATATCCGTTCCGAAGACAAGACGTAAGGGCAACGGTCATTCGATTGTTATCAAGGGCGCAGAAGA
Organism: Clostridia bacterium; assembly: GCA_017547655.1. GTDB lineage: Bacteria > Bacillota > Clostridia > Oscillospirales > CAG-272 > RGIG1995. The sequence continues at coordinate 4,969 of JAFYPF010000016.1, read as the reverse complement.
GCATAACTTGAAGAATATCGACGTTGAATTCCCGCTTGGTACTCTTAACTGTGTTACGGGTGTGTCTGGCTCGGGTAAATCGTCGCTTGTGAACGGTATTTTGCATCAGGTACTTGCAAAAGAATTGAACAGAGCGATTACCTATCCCGGTAAATATAAGTCGATAGAGGGACTTGAATATCTTGATAAGGTTATTGCGATTGACCAAAGCCCGATAGGAAGAACACCACGCTCGAATCCTGCGACTTATACGGGATTATTTGGTGATATACGTGAGCTTTTTGCGAAGACACCCGATGCGAAGCAACGTGGATATAATGCAGGAAGATTTTCGTTTAACGTTAAGGGCGGACGCTGCGAGGCGTGCGAGGGTGACGGCGTTAAGAAGATTGAGATGCATTTTCTTCCCGACGTGTACGTTACTTGCGATTCTTGCCGAGGCAAGAGATATAACAGGGATACGCTTGAGGTTAAGTATAAGGGAAAGAATATTTTTGACGTGCTTGATATGACAGTAGAAGAGGGCGTTGAGTTTTTTAATGGTATACCGAAGATAAAGAATAAGCTTCAGGTGTTGTTTGACGTTGGACTCGGTTATATAAAGATAGGGCAGTCGTCAACAACTTTGTCGGGCGGTGAAGCGCAGAGAGTTAAACTTGCGACAGAACTCGCAAAGAGAAGTACGGGTAAGACGGTGTATATACTCGACGAGCCGACGACTGGACTTCATACGGCAGACGTTGATAGACTGATAACAATATTGAACCGCTTGGTTGACGAGGGGAATACTGTTATTGTTATTGAGCATAACCTCGACGTGATTAAGGTATCCGATTATATAATTGACCTCGGGCCCGAGGGAGGCGACAAGGGCGGAGAGATAATTGCTATGGGTACGCCTGAAGAGGTTGCAAAAAACAAGAAATCCTATACGGGCTTGTATTTGAAGAAAATTTTGAAATAGAAATAAGGAAGAATAAAATCCGCAAAGAAAAGCGAAGAGAACAAGACAGCATGATTACAGCTCTGTTGGTGCGTATTTTATAACGATGTGTACGCAAGACAGAAAACAAATCTTGTCGGAAATAATTAGAACAGATAATACCGCTGTTTGTGAAACAAACGATTATGCGGTGGGATTATAAAAACAAAAAAGACTTGATTGAATGATGAACATTCAGTCAAGTCTTGTTTTTTTGGAAATCTTTCTTTCAGTCTCACATTTGCTTGACAGTTTCCTCACAAGAGGAATCCGATACAATGTAAGCACTTGTTTGGAGCTTGTGCAGATAATATTAGGTGGCACAAACCAAGCGAAGAAAGGCTTCTTTGATTACTTTCTTTTTTTAAAAGGAAGTAAAGTTAATTTCTGCCCCAAATGCAGTCTTCAGCAAACTGTTCAGCGATAACGCCTTCGGGTTTGCCTGTTGCTTTGGATTCAGTAAGAATACGTTCAACAGTATTGTAGATGTTGTAAACTTTCTTAAGAACTTCTTCTTCGTTGTAGTTGCCTGCAGCTTCGCCTGCAGCGTTGATTACTCCGCCTGCGTTGATGATGAAGTCAGGAGCGTAAGCGATACCTCTTGCCTTAAGAGCTTCACCGGAAGCGAGGTCGAGGATAACGTTGTTAGCGGCACCTGCGATAGCTTTACAATTGAAGTTGGGGATAGTGTCGGGGTTAACGATAGCGCCCATAGCACAGGGAGCAAGAATATCACATTCTTGAGAAAGAATCTTGTCTGCGGGAACGATTTCAGCACCGAACTTATCACGAAGCTCTTCGAGGGGAGCCATATTGTTACGGTTAGAAACGTAGAGTTTAGCGCCTTCTTTAGCGAGGTGGTGGCAAAGGTCAAAACCAACCTTACCGATACCCTGAACGGCAATCTTCATACCGTTGAGGTTATCTGTACCGAATACAACCTTTGCAGTAGCTTTAATACCCTGCCATGTACCGATAGAGGTATAGGGAGAGGGATCGCCACTGATATGGGGAAGACCGCAGATGTGCTTTGTCTTTCTTGCCATAATGAGAGCATCGTTACAGTCTGTGTTAACGTCTTCGGCTGTGATGTAGCAACCGCCGAGAGCGTTTACAGCTTCAGCGAAAGCTTCGAACATAGCTTCTGTCTTTTGAGAGGGGTCAGCAATAATAACGCCCTTACCGCCGCCGAAGTTAAGGCCTGCAGCAGCATTCTTGTGAGACATACCGCGAGAGAGACGAAGAACGTCAAAGAGAGCATCATCGCTTGATGCATAGGGGTATAGACGGCATCCGCCGATGGCAGGGCCTCTAACTGTATTATGTACTGCAATAATTGCCTGAAGGCCTGCTTTTTCATTGTTTACGAACAAAACTTTTTCATGTCCGCGTTCAACCATGGTTTCCATGAGTTTCAAAGGAATCACCTCTTAAAAAAATTAGAATAAACATATCAAAGGCATGGAAAAATTGAGACTAATTAAACGTCAAATAAAGCCTTTTAAGTAACACATAGTTCTTCCATACAAAAAATATGGAAATATTTTATCACACTTTTTTTTCAAATGCAATATTTTTTACTACAAAAAAAGAATTTTTTTATAAAAAAAGTAATTGTACTATACCTTTAACAAAAAATAAATAATTTAACCGAACAAAATACGTATTGTATTTGAATTGTTTTTATTTTTGTAGTATAATAAGAAAAACAAGTGGTAAAGGGTTGGTAAATTGAAATGGCAATAATGATAACAGACGTAAGATGTCAAAAGGGAGATGCTTCATTTTTACTTGACGACGGCAAGACGAGTATTTTATATGATACGGGATTTGGGTTTACCGGATATGCTATTGCGGAAAATATAAAAAAGGTTTTGGGGGACCGTGAACTTGATTATATTTTTTTGACACATTCGCACTATGACCATGCGCTCGGAAGTCCTTATATTTTGAGAAGATATCCGACGGCAAAGGTTGTAGCGGGAAGGTATGCCGAGGGCGTTTTTAAGCGTGACGGAGCCAAAAGGGTAATGAAGGAGCTTGATGCGAAGTATGCTGAAAAATGCGGTGTTAGTGATTATGAGTTTCTCGGAGATGAATTAAAGGTTGATATTGCGGTTGACGACGGAGATATTATTCAAGCGGGGGATATGGAGTTTAAGGTTTTAAATCTTCCGGGGCATACACGCTGCTCGGTTGGATATTATTGCGAAAAAGAGGGCTTATTCCTTTCGTGCGAATCCATAGGTGTATATGACGGCGAAGATACTATTTTACCGTCATATCTTATAGGATACGGCGCATCTATTGACTCAATTGAAAGGGTTGAAAAACTTAACATAAGCTCAATGGTTATTCCGCATTTTGGTTTGCTTGATGATAAACAGACTCAATTCTTTTTAAAGAATATGAAAACGGCTGCGCAAGGATTAGCTCAAGAATTGTTGGTCAGCATAAAAAAAGGATATACGGACGAAGAGATAATAGAACAATTCAAGGATAAGTATTGGCATGGGTACATAAAGGAAATATCACCAATAGATGCTTTTAAACTCAATGCTTCAATAACTCTTCAATTGATAAGAAACGAACTTTTATAAAAAACAAAGGACACATCACTATGGGAATTTCCCAATGATGTGTCCAACTTTTTTTGCAAAAAAATAAGGATATGGGAGAACCCATATCCTTAAAAAGTTAGCTTACTTGCTTACTTCTTCGAAACGCAACTGCAACAGCAACAGTCATACGTAGCCTGTGGGTTGTTACCTGCGCCGATAATATTTTTGATCTTTTTATTTTACTTCTCTCCCAACCAAGTAGTCAAGTGTAATGTTGTAGTAATCGGCAAGCTTTATTGCTGCCCAAAGAGGGAGTTCGCGCTCTCCTCGCTCATATCTTTGGTAAACGGTAAGTTGCATATTGAGCACCTTGGCTATCTGCTTTTGGGTTTTGTCGTGATCTTCTCGCAAATCACGTACCCTTGAATATACAAACATTATCTCACCTCACATATAGTATGCAAGATAATTATATAAAAAACGCCAAATGGCGTTGACAAATAGCACCAAACGGTGTTATTATATAAACACTATATGCTGAAGTTTGCGTTTTCGGTGCGCTGACTTCGGTTGGCGCACTTTTTTATTTTATTAAATTTTTTAAGGAGTTAATTATGGCTATTTATCGTTGTTCCGCATGCGGAAGTCCAAATGTAGTTACAAGTTCAGAAAATTGCGGTTTTAGTTATTCAAAAGGTATTGCTGGGGCAATTGTATTTGGTGCACCTGGTGCTGTTGCAGGCATAAATGGTAAAACAAAGCAAGTGTTTAAATGTCCTGATTGTGGATTGACTTTAGACTCACCTATGAGCAATGAAATTAAAGTGATGATTGATTTAGGATTAATGTCAGAATCAGCAAGAAATAATCTCACATTAGAAGGCATTAAAATTGATTGGAATACTTTAACAAACAAATACAAGAATATTGAAAAAAGCTAGCGTGTTATAAGAATATCCGTTATCAAATTTATCAATTATAAACGCCTGTAAATCCTCTTTCTTTATGCTTCTAAGTCTATATGCCCCTAAATTTGGCTTGATATGATTATTTATTTTCTTTTGATAGTTTAATATGGTTGTAGGCTTTAAATCTACATTACAATCCTCATTAACCCATAAATCCAAATAATCAGAAAATGACATATCAGAGGGTGATACAACTTGCCCTATGGTCTCATATTGTTGTAATGCGGTCATACCCGCTCTTAGAGCTTCTTTTTTGGACTTGTAACCGCTTTTACTTACTTGTTGCCTTTTGTTGCCTATGGGGGCAGTATCGAAACGATAACCCCAACTAATTTTACCATTTTTTAATGTTCTACTAAAGGTACTAACGCCTTTCATTTTATAACCTCATTTCATTTATATTTAAGTAAATTATATCAATCATACTTGAAGTTGCACACTTCAATTTATCACTATTG
>JAFYPF010000015.1 GCA_017547655.1 Clostridia bacterium | reverse complement strand
ATGATCACAGGTGCAGCTCAGATGGACGGCGCTATCCTCGTTGTTGCTGCTTCCGACGGTCCTATGCAGCAGACACGTGAACACATCCTCCTCGCTCGTCAGGTTGGCGTTCCCGCAATCGTTGTTTACATGAACAAGTGCGACCTCGTTGACGACGAAGAACTTCTCGAACTCGTTGAAATGGAAATCCGTGAACTTCTCTCCGAGTACGACTTCCCCGGTGACGATATTCCGATCATCAGAGGTTCTGCAAGAGAAGCTCTCCTTTCTGAAAACACAGACACAAGCGCTCCCGAGTATGCTTGCATTCTCGAACTCATGAACGCTGTTGACGAATACATTCCTACTCCTGACAGACAGGCTGACCTTCCCTTCCTTATGCCTGTAGAAGACGTATTCTCTATCTCCGGTCGTGGTACAGTTGCAACAGGTAGAGTTGAACGTGGTACAGTTAAGGTTTCCGACGTTGTTGAAATCGTTGGTCTCGCAGCTGAAAACAAGAACACTGTTGTTACAGGTGTTGAAATGTTCCACAAGCTTCTCGATCAGGCAGAAGCAGGTGACAACGTAGGTCTTCTCCTCCGTGGTATCGCAAAGAACGAAATTGAAAGAGGACAGGTTCTCTGTAAGCCCGGATCTATCAACCCCCACACCAAGTTCGTTGGTCAGGTTTACATTCTTACAGAAAAAGAAGGCGGACGTCAGAAGCCCTTCTTCTCCGGTTACAGACCTCAGTTCTACCTCAGAACAACTGACGTTACCGGTATCATCAACCTTCCTGAAGACGTTGAGATGTGCAAACCCGGTGATAACGTTAACATGACTGTTGAACTTATCACTCCCGTTGCTATCGAAAAGGGTCTCCGTTTTGCTATCCGTGAAGGTGGTAGAACAGTTGGTTCCGGCGTTGTTGCTGAAATCATTGAATAATTTTTAAAGAACTATTTAAAAAATATTCTTATAAAAAGCAGGCAGAGTTTTTACTCTGTCTGTTTTTTGTTGATAATACTTGACAATTAGATGTAAGACGCATATAATAGTAACAACAGCTTCGGGGCGGGGTGAAAATCCCCACCGGCGGTACAGCCCGCGAGCCATTTACGTGTTTTGAAAAATGGTTGATTTGGTGAAATTCCAAAGCCGACGGTTATAGTCCGGATGAAAGAAGATTGGTTATAATATTGTTTTATTATGTTATAATTATGCTCCCCGTATTTGTTTTGGGGAGCATTTATTTTTTTATGTTTCAGAGAGGTTATTATGAAAACAAATCAAATCAAAAAATTGACTGTGCTATCAATGATATGTGCGCTGGGATTTATTGCAATTTTCTTTTTCAGATTTAACGTTGGATTTTTGACATTCGATTTTAAGGATGCAGTTATGTCTGTTGGCGCATTCCTTTATGGTCCTGTTGCGGGTTTGGTGTGTAGTATTCTTGTTCCCGTACTCGAATCCGTTACGGTTGGCGATACGGGACCTTACGGATTGATCATGGATATACTTTCGAGCGCATCGTTTCTTGTTCCTTGCGGTTTGGTGTACAAATATAAAAGGTCTTTTTCGGGCGCAATATTTGCCGCAATAAGCGCAATTGTGTCTGTGCTTGTTGTGATGACACTTGCAAATATTGTAATTACTCCGCTTTACACGGGCGTATCAAGAACAGATGTTGTCGGAATGATTCCTACATTGCTTTTCCCGTTTAATTTAAGTAAGGTTTTGATGAACTCGGGTATAATGCTTCTGATATATAAGCCAGTTACTCAAATACTTCGTAAGACAAGAATGATTCCAGCATCAAAAAATGAAGCTAATGCAAAGAGTATGAAGACAATTTGGCTTGCAGTTGGAGCGTTGATTGTACTTGTAATAGGTTTAGTTATAGTGGTTTACGGACTTGAAGGAAATTTTGATTTTTTTGGCGCAAACAGTTGACAAAAGTCGATGTATCGTATATAATATCTACTGTTAATTTAAATGAATATTCCCTTATCAAGAGCGACGGAGGGACAGGCCCATTGATGTCGCGGCAACCTGTAATTTAGTCAAGGTGCCAAATCCTGCGGAAATGTCCGAAAGATGAGGTTTTTATTTTGCCGCTTCTTTCGAGGCGGTTTTTGTTTTGAAAAAAATAAGTTATAATATGTGGAGGAAAAAATGAAAAAATTTTTGTTTACGTCGGAGTCTGTAACAGAGGGACATCCCGATAAGGTTTGCGATAAGATTAGTGATGCTGTACTTGATGCTATGCTCAAGGAAGACCCTAAATCAAGAGTAGCCTGTGAAACTGTTGTTACGACAGGTCTTGTAATTGTTATGGGCGAGATTACAACCAAAGCTCATATAGATATACAGTCGGTTGTAAGAAATACGATTAAAGAAATTGGTTATACAAAATCTGATTACGGTTTCAGCTATGACTCTTGTGCTGTTATTAACTCTATTCATGAGCAGTCTCCCGATATTGCTATGGGTGTAAATGAGTCGGAAGAGGCAAAGAGAGGCGAATTTTCCGATAATCTTAACGAGGGCGCAGGCGATCAGGGAATGATGTTTGGTTTTGCTTGTAACGAAACAGAAGAACTTATGCCTATGCCTATTTCACTCTCTCATAAGCTTGCAAAACAGCTTACAAATGTAAGAAAAGAGGGCAAACTTACATATCTTCGTCCTGACGGTAAAACACAGGTAACCGTTGAATACGTTGATAATAAGCCTGTTCGTGTAGATACTGTTCTTATTTCTACACAGCACGATCCCGAGGTTACTCAAGAACAGATAAGAAATGATCTTATTGATAATGTTATCAGACCTATTATTCCTGCCGAATTGCTTGATGAAGATACAAAATATTTTGTAAATCCTACAGGACGTTTTGTGATCGGCGGACCTACGGGTGATTCCGGTCTTACCGGCAGAAAGATTATTGTTGATACCTACGGTGGTTATGCGAGACATGGCGGCGGTGCATTCTCGGGTAAGGATCCGACTAAAGTTGACCGTTCAGCAGCTTATGCAGCTCGTTACATAGCAAAGAATATCGTTGCTTCGGGCGTTGCTGATAAGTGCGAGGTGGAGATTGCTTATGCTATCGGTGTTGCAAAGCCTCTTTCTGTTATGATTGATACTTTTGGTACCGGTAAGATTAGCGAAGAGAGACTCTCCGAAATAGTAACCGAGCTTGTTGACCTTAGACCTTCTGCTATTATCGAAAGATTTGATTTGCGTCGTCCTATTTATAGCCCCGTTGCGGCGTATGGTCATATGGGCAGAGAAGATGTTGATGCGCCCTGGGAAAAAATCGATTTTGCTGAAAAGATAAAAAAATATTTGTGATAGTTATCTAGAACAAACAATCCCCCTTATTGCATATTATGTGAATAAGGGGGACTATTATGTTGGAGATATTTTTAGATATTATATTGGCATTTCTTGCCGTATACGGCGGATATTGCTTATATATAAATTTAGTATACATATTTTTTTGCAAGGAAAAGTCCAATATTTGCCTGGCATATATGCTTAAAGAAAAAAATAGTAATTTTTCTGAAATTTTTTTGGCAAAAAAGCTCTTTTTGGGGAGAAGTCGTGTTATAATAGTGGTAGAATGTGATTCGGGGATTGATTGCCCCGAAAATGCAAGCGAAGAAGCGTTGGGAACTCCTGTTTACCGAGCGGAAAGGATAGACAGATATGAAGGAAATTATCATTGATGAAGAATTAAATGATGATAGAGCTGAAATTGCGGGGACTGTAGAGCATATTATATATCAAAGCGAAGAAAGCGGTTATACAGTATGTGAAGTAGCTACCGAAAATAATGAGCTTTTTACCGTTGTTGGAGAGATGCCGTTTTTGGGAGTGGGGGAGATGATAAAGGCTGTTGGAAAATGGACTCTTCACCAGACGTTTGGCAGACAGTTCCGCGTTGAATATTACGAGAAAGAGCTTCCCGCAACAGAAAATGCTATTTTGAAATATCTGTCCTCACGCGCAATAAAGGGAATAGGGCCTTCGATTGCTTTAAAGATTGTAGGTCAATATGGGGTGGATTCATTTGACGTTATTGAAAACCATCCCGAGTGGCTTGCCGAAATTCCCGGAATTTCTTTAAAAAAAGCAAAGGCTATGTCAGATGATTTTAAGATGCAGTTTGGTCTTCGCTCGGTTATGATGTTTTGCAGAGACTTTTTTGGTCCCTCTCTTGCCGTAAGAATATATAAAAAATGGGGAAGCGGTTCTATTGACGTTATTAAAAGAAATCCGTATATTCTTTGTGATGAAATTCACGGTATTGGCTTCGAAAAGGCAGATAACGTTGCAAAAAGTCTTGGAATAGGAAATTACAGAGAAGAACGCATAAAAGCAGGTATAAAATATATTCTTACTTACAATGGTGTTCAAAACGGTCATATGTTTTTGCCGTTGGACAAGCTTATGCCTACTGTTTGCCGTTCGCTTGCAACAGATGAGGACAGTGCTTTAAAGGCAATTGAAGAGTTGCTTTCGCTTAATCATATTACTATAAAAAAATATAACGGAAGGTCTTGTGTTTACCTGCATAGTTATTATGAGGCGGAGAAGTACGTTTCGGAAAAATTGCAGATGATTGACAACTTTTGCCCGAAGATAGAAGCAGCTGATATTGGCAGAATGATAATGTGCATAGAAAGCGAGTTTGGCGTTGAGTATGCCGCAATGCAGAAAAAGGCAATAGTTAATTCTGTAAACAGTGGGGTTATGGTTTTGACGGGCGGTCCGGGTACCGGTAAAACAACAGTTGTTCGTGCGGTTATCAGAGTGTTTGAAGAACTTGGATATAAGATTGCTCTTGCTGCCCCTACAGGACGTGCGGCTAAAAGAATGAGCGAATCGACTTTGCAGGAGGCAAAGACTATACACCGTCTTTTAGAGATGGATTTTTCTAATGACAAACAACCTGTTTTTCGTAGAAATGAATCGATGAAACTTGAGGAAAATGTTATTATAATCGATGAAGCTTCTATGGTGGATACTATGTTGTTTGCCGCCCTTTTGCACGCAGTTAAACCGGGGGCAAGGCTTATACTTATAGGCGACTCCGATCAGCTTCCATCTGTTGGCGCAGGTAACGTTTTGAACGATATAATAAAGAGTGACAGATTTAATACGGTTGAACTTAAAGAGATATTCCGTCAGGAAGAAGAAAGCTTAATTATAACGAACGCTCATGCAATAAACGAGGGTGAATATCCTACTTTAACGTCAAAAAACAGCGACTTTTTCTTCTTGCCGAGAGATGATGATGAGTCGATTGCCCGTACTGTTGCCGAGCTTTGTGCTGTAAGGTTGCCAAAAACATACGGAAAAGATATTGTAAATGATATACAGGTAATTACCCCGTCTCGAAAGGGAAATGCCGGTACTGATGTGCTTAATTCATTGCTTCAGAGGGCATTGAATCCCAAGAGCGAATACAAAAAAGAGAAGAAGGTCAGAGATGTAGTTTTCCGCGAGGGTGACAAGGTTATGCAGATTAAGAATAACTATGATATCGAATGGGAAAACGACCGAAAAGACGGTATTGGCATATTTAACGGTGATATTGGAACCATAAAAGAGATAGATGCAAAGAATGAGAGTATGAAAATAATATTTGATGATAATAGATGCGTTGACTATGATTTTTCGCTTCTCGATGAACTTGAACATGCTTATGCGATAACAGTACACAAGAGTCAGGGTAGTGAATATCCGGTTGTTATTATTCCTATGTATAAGTTTAATTCTCGTCTTATGACAAGAAATCTGCTTTATACCGCAGTGACTCGAGCGCAAAAAATGGTTATTTTGGTTGGAAGAGCAGAGGTTGTTAAAAATATGGTTGATACTAATAAGCCCGTAAAAAGATATACGGCACTTGAACTGATGTTGAGTGAATATGAATGAGTTTATACTGTTTTTTAAAAAGATTTTAGATTATATATGTGTAAAAAAATGTGTTGCATGTAGCGAACTTCTTGAGTTTGATTATGACGGATTTTTGTGTCCGAAGTGCGCAGAAGAGTGGGATGAAGCGAAAAGAACTGTTTGTGACAGGTGCTTTAAAATGCACTCAAAATGTCGTTGCTCCTTTGGTAGGCAATATGTTGACGGTATGAGACATCTTGCATTGTATGACCATACCGACAGAGATTGGGTGGTAAACAAAATTGTTTATGCGCTGAAAAAGAGTAATGCCGACGACGTTTTTGAGTTCGTCGCAAGAGAAATGATAGATAATCTTATTGACAAAAACACACTCGATAATGCCGTTTTTGCAGGTATTCCGAGAAGCCCTAAATCAGTAAGAAAATACGGTTATGACCATGCGAAAAAGCTTGCTAAAAAACTTGCCGAAATAACGGGCTGTGAATATATAGATGCTTTGGGACACCGTGGCGGCGAGGCTGAACAAAAGACTCTGAATAAATCACAAAGAGCCTTGAATGCAAAGGAAAATTGTTATTTAAAAGATAAAGCTATCCCCAAAATAAATGGAAAGACTGTATTTCTTGTAGACGATATTGCTACAACGGGAGCGATGACGGGGATATGCGCCGAGGTGTTACATAAAAACGGAGCAAGCAAGGTTTTTTGTTTATTGGCAGCTAAAAATAAGCTTCAAAAGAAGACGTAAGTGATAAGAAAATGTAATATATTTGTGAACAATAAAAATCCCCTTGACAAAAAGGGGATTTGTTGTTATAATGTGTAAAGTGTTTTGCTTTACAGGTGGAATTGCGATGAATTATGATGAGAAACTCAATATGTCTTTGTTGTTTGATTTTTACGGCGACATACTGACTGAACGTCAAAAAGAAATTGCATCACTTTCATTTGAGGAGGATTTGTCGCTTAGGGAGATATCCGAGATTACGGGTATTACACCTCAAGGTGTCCGAGATGCACTTAATAAGTGTAAAAATATATTGACAGATATGGAATATAAGTTGGGGCTTCTTTCGAAGTTTTCCGAAAATAAGAAGAATACCGATTATATCATTGAAAAGTTAAACGCTATGAAAGAAGCAAATCCGCTTCTTTCGGAGGAAATAGACGGTATAATTTCAGTTGCCGAAAAAATGCTTGATTAAGGAGGCGCATAATATGACATTTTCAAGTCTTGCGGATAAATTATCTTCGGCATTTAAGAATTTCAGAAGCAAGGGTAAGCTTACCGAAAGTGATGTCAAAACGGGTATGCGCGAAATCAAGCTTGCATTGCTTGAAGCTGACGTAAACTTTAAGGTTGTTAAAGATTTTATAAATAAAGTAACCGAAAGAGCCGTGGGGTCAGAAGTGCTTGAAAGTTTGGTTCCCGCACAGCAGATTGTAAAAATCGTTAACGAAGAACTTATTGCTCTTATGGGCGGAACACAGTCAAAATTGACTATATCGCCTAAACCTCCTACCGTTATTATGATGACAGGTCTTCAGGGCGCAGGTAAAACCACTCACGCGGCAAAGCTTGCGGCGCATTTTAAAAAGCAGGGGAAGAGACCTTTGCTTGTTGCCTGCGACGTTTACAGACCTGCGGCTATAAAACAGCTTGAGGTTGTCGGTGCGCAGATAGATGTTCCCGTATTTACTATGGGCGACAAAATAAGTCCTGTTGAAATTGCAAAAGCGGGTGTTGAACACGCTAAGAAAAACGGCTTTGATATGGTTTTCGTTGATACGGCAGGTAGACTGCATATTGACGAAGAGATGATGCAAGAGCTGAAAAAAATAAAAGAAAAGACAGAACCTACAGAGATACTTCTTGTTGTAGATGCTATGACCGGTCAGGATGCTGTTAACGTTGCGCAGTCATTTAATGACTTGCTTGATATTACCGGTGTTGTAGTAACCAAAATGGATGGTGATACTCGAGGAGGCGCGGTGCTTTCTGTTAGATACGTTACCGGTAAGCCCGTTAAATTTGTCGGTATCGGTGAAAAGTTAGATGCTATCGAACCATTCCATCCCGACAGAATGGCGTCAAGAATACTCGGTATGGGTGATATGCTTTCCCTTATTGAAAAGGCTGAACAGGCATACGACGAGAAGAAGGCAGCAGAGCTTGAACAAAAGCTCCGTGAATCGAAGTTTACTCTTACAGATTATCTCGAGCAGTTTGAGCAAATTCGAGGAATGGGCTCAATGGAGCAGCTTATGGGTATGATGCCGGGATTTAAAGGGCTTGATCTTAAAGATGCTAAAATTGACGAAAAGCAGATAGACCGTATGGAAGCTATTATCAAGTCTATGACGGTAAAGGAACGTGAAAACCCCGATATTATTTCTCCGTCTCGTAAGAAGAGAATAGCTTCAGGAAGCGGTACAACGGTTGAAGACGTTAATCGTTTGCTGAAGCAATTTGAACAAACCAATAAGCTTATGAAGCAGTTGTCGCAGGGAAAGGGAATACCCGGTCTTGGCGGTTTCGGTGGATTTGGTAATAGATTTACAAAGAAAAAGCTTAAAAAGAATAAGAAAAAGAAAAAATAAAAATTTAAATTATATATTTTTGGAGGACAAAAAAATGGTAAAAATCAGACTTAAGAGAGTTGGCGCAAAGAAGCAGCCTTTCTACAGAGTAGTAGTTGCAGATTCAAGATCTCCCCGTAACGGCAGATTTATCGAAGAAATCGGTTATTACAACCCCTTGACAAATCCTGCTGAAATCAAGATTGATGCTGAAAAGGCAACAAAGTGGATTGGTAATGGCGCTCAGCCCACAGAGACTGTAAAAGCACTTCTCAAAAAAGCCGGCATCACAGAATAATTATTTCTGCGGTAAAACACTATGTTGGATTTGAAACAGATTCTCACAGATATTGCGAAAGCAATAGTTGATGAGCCTGATGCGGTTACCGTAATTGAGAACAACGACGGAGACAGTGTTGTTTTGACACTCAGCGTTGCGGCTCCCGATATGGGTAAGGTTATCGGTCGTAACGGCAGAATCGCAAAAGCTATTCGTACCGTTATGAAAGCGGCGGCAAACGCCGACGGTAAAAAAGTTACAGTCGAAATCAGATAAAATATAAGCCTACGGAATAAATAAATCCGTAGGCTGTATTTTTTTGCAGTTTTCCCTAAAAGAAGCGGGGCGTCGAGGACGTCGCCCCTTACCGATATATTAACATTGTTCGCACAAATCGGAAAGGCAAAGTTCTTAGACACGCTTTCTTGAAGGAAAGCGTGTCTATTTTCTTTCCTTAAAAGAAAGTAGGGGGAGTTCGAACCAGAAGGTTGAACCGTGTCCTAAAGTGCTGTATACGCCATAGTATCCTTCATGAAGCTCTACAATTGATTTTACTATAGAAAGTCCGAGTCCCGAACCCATTTGGGCACGTCGGTGGAATTTGTCTACCTTGTAGTATCTATCCCAGATAAGCGGTAGCTTACTCGGTTCAATTCCTTCGCCGGTATCGGTTATCTCTATTCTTACGTAATTCTTTCCGTTATGCTCGGCTTGCGTTTGTCTTATTATAACCTTTTTATCTTCGCCCGTATGCGTTACGGCGTTGTTTACAAAGTTAAACAAAACCTGCAATATCTTTTGTCTGTCTGCAAAAACGGTTGCTGACGTCGTTCCTATAAAGCTTATATCATATCCGTTTTGGTCAACAAGTCTTTGGTAACGAGCCGCCGCTTCTTTTATAACCTCCGTAATATCAAATTGTTCTTTTTTTAGCTCAAACGTATTGGCTTGAAGCTTTGAAAGGTCAAGAACATCGTTCACAAGGGAAGTGAGGCGTTTCGATTCGTCTATGATTATTTGCAGATTTTCTGCGGTCATCTCATTAGGAATATCACGCATTACCTCGCTGTAACCCGTAATAAGTGTAAGCGGTGTGCGAAGATCATGGCTTATGTTTGCAATAAGTTCACGCTTCAGCGCTTCGTTCTTTTTCAGTTCAGATGCCGCATAATTCAGACTGTCCGATAGGATTGCTACTTCCTTTGATGAACGAGACGAAAAATCGGTATCATAATTGCCTTTTGCAAGTTCATTTGCTGATTTCGTAAGTTTCTTTAATGGGCCTGTAAGGCTGTTTGAAATCAAGAATGAAAGCAAAAGCGCAATTGCGAGTAGGGTAATGCTTATATAAACAAGCATTTTGTTTAGCGTCTTTACTGTTGCATCAACCGGAGTGAGTATTGAGTTTATAAAGATAATAATATCTTCTCCGTTACTGTCGCTAATGCATTTTGTAAAAATAATATTTTCTTCAGAGGTAGTCTCTTCGTCCTTTACCGAACGAAATACTCCGGTTTGCGTATCAAATTTAAAGCGTTCGTACAAGGTTCCGCCCATACGCTTTGCATCAAGGTACAGCCTTGCTCGGTCTTTATACGATATATTGTGAATAACGCAGTTGTGAAGCGCTTCTGTAGAAATAATAGCCATATTCTTGCTGTCTTGAACAAGAATACACAGTTCATTTTTTCTCGCTATTTCTTCGGCTTTTTCTTCTAACAAAGGATTATTCAAGTATTCGGTTATTTCCAAAGCACTCTTATTCAGCTCATTAAGCTTTACTGCTCTGTATATATCGTCGAGAAGTACAGTTTGGGTTATCCAGAGTATAAAAAGAATTATTGCCGTAAAAAGCGCAAGAAAACCAAACACCTTCCACTTTATGCTTAACGGTCTTTTTTTGTTAGTTTGGTGTTTCAAAGCGATATCCCACCCCTCTTACCGTTACAATAAGCTCGGAGTATTGACCGAGTTCTTTTCTAAGCAGCTTTATATGTGTGTCGAGCGTTCTGTCGTCTCCGTAAAAGTCGTATCCCCATACGTCGCAAATAAGCTTTTCTCTGGTGAGCGCAATATTTTTATTTCTTATCATATAGAACAACAGGTCGTATTCTTTGGGTGAAAGAGTGAGTCTTTCGCCGTCAACGTATACGAGTCTTGCGGTGAGGTCAGCCGTAAATCCTTTTATAGATAAAATCTCATTTTGCTGTGCTTGTACAGCGGGTTTTGCCCTTTTCATAATAGCATTTATTCTGAGCATAAGTTCTTTTGGTGAAAAGGGTTTAACTACAAAGTCGTCAACGCCTACCTCAAAGCCGTTAATTCTGTCGTATTCTTCGCCTCTTGCAGACAAAATGAGGATTGGTGTGTTTGAAAACTTTCTAATTTCTCTGCACGCGGAAAAACCGTCAAGCTCTGGCATCATTATATCCATTATAATTATGTCATACATATTGTTTTTACACATATCGATAGCTTTTAGCCCGTTTTCAGCCTCGTAAACGCTGTGTCCTTCAAAATATGCATACTTTTTTATGAGAGCCCTTATATGCTCTTCGTCATCTACTATAAGTATTTTATACACGGTCTTCACCTCCTGCATATATCTATATCAATAATGCTGTGCGTTTGTTTTCGCACAGCATTATTATATAATATATTCATACTCTTTGCAAGTGATTAGTAAAATATAGTTATTCGTTGGCAAGTGTATTATCTGCCGAGTCAATAAGCGTTACCTGAACGTCTATCATTTTGTTCTTTCTTGCAACGGTTACTGTAACCGTGTCGCCTACCTTGTGTCCGTTTATTATTGACTTAATATCGGAGGAGGTGGATACGGAGTTTCCGTCAATCGCAATAATTCTGTCACCCGACTGAAATTCTTCATTGAGAGCCTTCTGAATATACACGCCGTAACTGCTTACACCGTACATATATCTCTGATAATCAGTAGTTACTTCAATAATGCTGATACCGATAGAAGGTCTTCCCGTAACGTGGCCTTTTTCCATTAAATCCTTGATTATGGTTTTTGCGGTATTTGCGGGAATAGCAAAGCCGAGACCTTCAACACTTGAGCCTGAAGATTTTGCGTTTACTATACCGATAAGCTCGCCATTTGAGTTGAAGAGACCGCCGCCCGAGTTTCCGGGGCTTACTGCGGCATTTGTCTGGAGGAGTACCATTGTTTCTCCTTCAACTGTAATTTCTCTGTCGAGAGCGCTGATTATGCCGTCTGTAACTGTTCCGCCGAGTTCACCCAAGGGGTTGCCGATAGCAACAGTGAGTTCGCCTATAACAAGCTTCGATGAATCACCGAAAACTGCGGGAACAAGATCGGTTGCTTCTACTTTTATAACAGCAATATCGGTTTGGGCATCAGTTCCTATGAGTCTTGCTTTATATTCATCACCATTTGTAAAACGCACGGTAATGTTTGATGCGCCGCTTATAACGTGGTTGTTGGTTACAATATATCCGTCTTTTGATATTACAACGCCGCTTCCTGCACCTTCCGTTACGTATTGACCGTAAAAGCTGTTGTTTACAACCGCTTCGGTTCTTATTTCAACAACGGAGGGGAGTGTTACTGCAGCAACAGTTGCAACGGTTCCTGCTTTTGTTGTACTTTCGGGAAGCTCGCGGTCTACAGTTTCAAAAAGAACCGTTGAGTCGTTGGGGGGATTATTTGTGCCTGTGTTTTGGCTCGGTTCTTCTTTGTTTGTTTCATTAAACAAATACATTCCTCCGAATGCTCCTGCAAAACCGCATACAAGAGAGAGAAGAATACAACCGATTATAAGACCAAAATTTCCTTTTTTCTTTTCTTTCTTCTTTTTGGGTTCAAGGGGAGGTTGATAAGGATTATTAAAGGGCTGATTATTTAAGGGATACGAATACATACCACCCGATTGATTTCCGTCTCTGTTCGCCGATGAGTAGTAGCCCGTGTTGTAAGGTGTGTACGAATATCCTCTGTTTTCATAATTGCATTGAGGCGTTTCTCTGCTTTCGTAAGAGTTCCTTTCCTCGGATTTGGGTGTCGGATCTATAGAGGGGGGCGGCGTTGGTTGTGTCGGCTCGTTTGTGTTTTCGTGTCCATTGTTTCTGATTTCCTCTGACATATTTTTTCTCCTTTATGTGATTAGTTTGTTTTTTGCAAATTCAGTATATACTTTAATTATGATGCTTTCGTGACGTTATTGCGTTTGGTTGATGAAAAATTTATGAAAATAATCGAAATTCGCAATGTTATTATTTCTATACGAGGTCTATTGTAAACAATCATTGTGACGGTTGTGTGAAAACTGACCGAAATATTGATGAAAATCTTGAAAAAAATTTCATTTTTTACATAATTTTTTCAAATAATCCATTGTAAATATGCGAATAATTATGTACAATATATCTGTTGAAAAGTATTCTCATAATTGGAGGTATATTAACTTGATTGAAGTACAAAATCTTGTAAAAAAATACGGAAACCATACCGCAGTTAAGGGTATCAGCTTTAAGGTTGACACGGGTAAAATTTATGGCTTCCTCGGCCCTAACGGTGCCGGAAAGTCGACTACTATGAATATTATGACGGGGTGTCTTGCAGCTACGGAGGGTAAGGTTATTATCAACGGCCACGATATTTATGATGAGCCGAAAGAGGCAAAAAAATGCATTGGATATCTTCCCGAGCTTCCGCCGGTGTATATGGATATGACGCCGCTTGAATATCTTCGTTTTGTTGGTAAAGCGAGAGGTGTAAAAAAATCGGAGCTTTCTATACAAATCGAAGAGATAATGGATATGACCGGCATAACCGATGTTGCAAACCGTCTTATCAAAAATCTTTCAAAGGGTTATAGACAGAGAGTTGGTCTTGCGCAGGCGCTTATCGGTTATCCCGAAATAATTATTCTCGACGAGCCTATGGTTGGTCTTGATCCGAAGCAGATAATTGAAATAAGAGAGCTTATTAAATCTCTTAAAGAAAACCATACAGTTTTTCTCAGCTCACATATTTTGAGTGAGGTGAGTATGATTTGTGACTGCGTTATGATTATCGCCGACGGTAAATTGATTGCAAGTGATACGCCCGATAATCTCAGCAAGCATATTTCAGGAAATACACTCGACATATCGGTTAAAGGTAGTACGAAGGCTATTCTTTCTGCGCTTAAGGGTGTAAAGGGTGTGGGAGAAATTACTGTTGTTTCCGAAAATGAAGGAATAGTAAAGATTAGAATTACATCCGAAGAGGATATACGTTCTGAAGTGTTCTTTGCGCTTTCTTCCATAAAGGCTTCCATTATGGAATTGTCAAACAGTAGTATGACTCTTGAGGATATCTTCCTTAAGCTTACCGAAAAGGAAGAGTCTGAAGAGAAAGAAAAGGATTTGTCTTCGGAAGAAGCTGAAGATGAGGTGAGTGAAGAAGACGAAGATGAGGAATACACACCTTTGTTTACTTCGGATGTTGAAAAAAACGACAAGAAAGGAGATGAGAATTGATGTTCGCAGTTTATCAAAAAGAGCTTAAAGCTTATTTTAACAATCTTTTCGGATATTTATACGTTGCTATAATTCTTCTCTTTATGGGAATATTTGCTACGTTCTATCACTTCTCGAACTATCTTGTTGCGGACCTTGCTTATTCTCTCGATAACCTTGCTATCGTTGTTATGCTTGTGTCTCCGCTTTTGACTATGCGTATTATTGCTGAAGAAAGACAGAGAAAAACCGATCAATTGCTTTATTCGTTGCCTTTGTCTGTTACATCTACTGTTGTTGCAAAGTATCTTGCAATGGTTACTGTTTATCTCGTTCCTATGCTCATAATTAGCATTTATCCTTTTGTGATGGCTTCATTCGGCATAGTTAACTTTGCGCGTACGTTTAGTTCTATTCTCGGATTCTTTTTGATGGGCTCTTGTCTTTTGGCTGTCGGAATGTTTATTTCGGCATTGACGGAAAATCAGATAGTTTCCGCTATTATATCATTTGTTACGATGCTCATTATCTATTTCTCCGGTTCTATATCACAAATGATTCCCGCAGATTCTATGTCCTCGTTTATTGCTATTACCGTGCTTATAGTTATTCTCGGAATAGTTGTTTATATTATGGTTAAAAACTATATTGCAGCCCTTGCCGTAATGGCTGTTTTTGAAGTGGTGCTCGCTGTTTTCTATAGAATAGACGTTACTGCTTTTGAGGGCTTGTTTGCAACGATAATAGGTTGGATTTCGGTATATGAAAGATGCGCAAGCTTCTACAACGGAATCTTTGATTTGACTTCGATATTATATTTCCTTTCGGTTAGCTTCCTGTTTGTATTTCTTTCCATACAGGCAGTTGAGAAACGCCGTTGGAGCTGATGGGGGGTATTTATAAATGAAAAAGTTAAAGCTTAATACAAAATATCTTAAAACCGGCGGTTATTCCGTTCTTGTATCGATAATCGCGTTGGCTATCGTTATTGTAATAAACCTTTTTGCAAATACTTTGCCTGCAACATGGACAAAGCTTGATACTTCGTCGGGCGATATGTTTTCAATCGGCGAGCAGACTGTTGAGTTTGTAAAAGGATTAAAAGAAGATATTACCGTTTATTACGTTGTTGAGCACGGTTCCGAAGATAAAAACATTCAGACTATGCTCGATAAATACAGCGCTCTTTCAGGTAAAATCAAAGTGGAAAATGTTGATCCTGCTTTAAACCCTGCATTCCTTACCGGTGACAGAGCTACCGTTGAGGCAGGTAGTATCATTGTTGAAAGCGCAAAAAGAAATAAGATTATCAAAAACTTTGAAGTGTATTATCCCGGTGTAAGTATGGAGGAGCTGGAAAGCTATTACTATACTTATCAGAAATTGCCTGCGGCAACAGGTTTTGATATGGAAAATCTTATGACGACTGCTATTAACTACGTAACAACAGACGTTTTGCCTATAGTTTATACACTTACAGGCCATGGAGAGGACGGACTTTCCGATACCTACAAGGGTTATCTTTCCGCTGAAAGCTTTGAAGTTAAAGAGCTTAATCTTGCCACGCTTGAGGCTGTTCCCGAGGATTGTGATACAGTTCTCATAAATCTTCCCGACAAGGATATTTCCGAAGACGAGGCTGCAAGACTTCTTGATTACCTCAAAAAAGGCGGAAAAATGTTCTTTATTTCTTATTTTGCAGACAGTGCTGAAGCAGAGCATACAAATTTGCAGACTGTTCTCGATTACTATGGTGTATCTGCAGTTGAGGGCGAAGTGTTTGAGGGAGATAGCAACTACCATTATCCGCAGTATCCGTTCATTCTTCTTGCTCAATACGGCAGACATGAAATAGTAGATCCTCTTTCGGGGTACTATATGTTTATGGGTTATTGCCACGGAATTGAACAGAGCGAGGATGTAAGAGATGCGGTAACTATAACTCCTCTTCTTTCAACAACTGATAAGGCTTATTCAAAGGTGAATTTGAACAGCAGTACAATAACAAAGGAAGACGGAGATATTGACGGACCGTTTGATTACGCCGTTGCTATAACCGATAAAAACGAAGACGGAAGTGAAGCTAAAATCGTTTGGATAGCTTCTCCTATGATACTTGAGGCTTCTTCCGATTATTACGGTACTGTAAAGGGAATGTTTGTTAATACGTTTGGTTGGTTGTGTGACAAAGCTGAAGCTATTTCTATCCCTGCAAAAACAATAGAACAAGAGTACCTTAACGTTTCGGAAGCTCAAGGCAACCTTTTGGCTGTTGTGTTTACTATAGTGCTTCCTTTAGCTGCAATTGCTACCGGCTTTGTTGTATGGCTGCGCAGAAGGAGCAAATAATGAAAAAGCTTATAAAACTTATAGTTCTTATACTTGTTTTGGCAGGACTTACTGTTGGATACGTTCTTTACAGTAATTATGTTGCAGAGCAGGAGCAAGGTAATACAGATATTTCTGAAGATACAAGTGTAGAGGTTCTTAAGATAGACGAATCGAGCGTTGTGTCAATTGAATACACGTATGACGAAGAGGTTATTTTGCTGAAAAAGGCGGAAGATAAATGGCTGTGGGCAGAAGATGAGGATTTTCCTCTTGACCAGTCTTATCCCGAATATATGCTTTATGACCTTTCAAACGTTATCGCTGACCGTCTTATTGCCGAAAATCTCGACAATGAGGCTGACTTCGGTATGGATGAGCCTAAAATAGTTGTTAATTACGAAACAGCAAACGGAGAAAAGTACGTATATACTATTGGCGACTACAATTCTACCGCAGAATGTTATTATATTAAATCAAGTGCATCCGATAAAATATATATGACAAAAAACTCTGCCGCAGAGCCTTTTGTATACTATATTCTTGAAATGGCTGACGTTGGCTCTTTGGATGAATTTGAAGCTGAAAAGGTTACTTCTGTTGAGTATACGGTTGGCGGTAAGGCTTACGCTCTTACTACTGACAGCTCGGGGGCTGACTTTTATACTGAACCGTACAACTATTTCTACGTGGGCGGAGATGGTATAAAGGTGGCTGCCGACGGGGTTGCTTCAGGTGAGTTTTTGAATTCAGTAGAAGCTCTTGCGCTTGGTGACGTTGTTGCCTTTAAGCCTGATGCGGAAAAACTTTCGGCTTGCGGACTTGATGAAAATACAAAGCTTGTTTTGAAAGTTACGTATGATGAGGATGTTTCTGCTGAGGAAACCGATACAAGTGTAACTGTTACTAAATCAAACAGCTGTAGTGTTATTGTCGGCAAAGGTGTTAATGAGGAAGGCGAGGAAGCATATTATGCTATGCTTGAGGGGTCGGAATTGCTTTATGAGCTTTCTGGCGGAAAGTCCTTCTTCGAGGACTTGGCTGTTGATTTTGAATCAAAGCTTGTTTGTCCTATATCATCTGACGAAACGGTTGCTGTTAAAGTAGAAGTGGGAAATGTCGTATATTTCTACGATATTGACGATATTAAAAACAGTGAAAAGCTTACAAGTGTTTTCAATGGTATAACAGGTCTTGTCAGTGTTGGTAAGTCTGATAAAGAAAAAGGTGAAATGGCTGCCAGAGTAACATTTGAAGTCAACGATATTGATCTTGTTCTTACTTTGTTTGCTTGCGATGAGAACAACTATATTGCAGCTTTCGATAAGGCTGATAATTTGCTTGTTTCCAAAGAAAGTGTAGACAATATTATAAAAGAATTACAGAGCTGAATTGAAGTGCTGTCTCATAATAATGAGACAGCACTTTGTTTTTATTGACACTGTCTCTGTATTTCCGAGCAATAGGCAGTTAGTGGTTTTACTCTAATTCTATAATAAAAGAGTCTTTTTAAAAAGCTGCATTATATACCGCTAAACCTTTTTTGGAAAAAGTTTTAATGGTGAAAAATTATACGTCTCTTATTAGATTGAATGTGTTATATAGGTCGAGTTTTCCGTAACCCCATTGAAAGTTCGGATAGCTTCGGCTGTCATCTCTTTCACAGCCTCTTATAAGATATCCTTTGATTTGGAATGTATCAAGCGCAATAGCATTACCTTCGACTATCCCCCATTGGAGCATAAGTGCGCAAGCACCCGTTGTTATGGCAGTTGCCACTGATGTTCCGCTCATTATTCCTTCTCCGGTGGGGAATATACCAGTAACTCTAACACCGGGCGCAACAAGGTCGGGAGCTGTCGCGGGTAAACGTGTCGGTCCCCATGACGTGTTTATATACAAGCTATTATCTTCGTCGTTATAGGCGCCGCAGGTGATAACTCCCGAAGAGGTTCCGGGAACGGTAATTGTATAGTATGGATCGGGTTCAAGAAATTCTATCCCCTCGTAGCCTATACTTGAAATAGGCAGATAGGCGTCAACTGTTCCGTCAAGTATTATATCTCCATATAGAGTTACAGTCCACAATCCCTCCGTCGCATTTTCAATCTTTATTATCGTGGCTTGACCGCTGTTTACCGATAAGGGAAAGAAGTATTGAACCGTTACTTTCGCTTTTTCCAAAACAAGTCGAGAGGTATATGTAGTGCCCGCCCTTGCGGGTGTACGGCTTATAATTTCTCCTGTCGGAGACCTTAATGATACAGAGACTCTGTCCGAGGCTGAATTTAGTATAGACATATATATGCCGCTATCTTGTTTTTCGTTATTTATATTGATATCAACTTGGCTTCCGCGTTCGGTGAGCGTTACTCTGGCGTGGTGTCTTTCCTGGCTTTCGTTTCCCGCCGCCGCGCAAACACATACACCCGTAATGTTTGAAACCGTACTTATATATTGTTCAAAAATCGTTGTTCCGTCATGACTGCCTAAATTTGTTCCCACCCCGAGACATATTGCGACCGGTTTATTAAGCTCTCTTGCTTTTTGGAGTATATATTCAATGCCAAGCATTACCGAGGTGGATTCATATACGTTTCGGTTGTCCTCGGGAACGAGATAGTTGTTTCTTATAAATGTACCCGCTTCTTTAAGTTTTACCACAATAAGCTCTGAATCGGGGGCGGCACCTCTGAAGCTGCCTGATTCACGTCCCGCCGCAAGCGATGCCAGAAAAGTGCCGTGACCAACTTCATCTCTGCTTGGAACTATATCGTAAGGCGTACTTTCTTGCAGTGCTTCATTGATTTGTCGATTTGTATATTCTGTACCTACCAAAAAGTTTTTTGGTGGATTTCCCGCGATTGTTTGGTCATAGATGGCGGCAATCCTGCTCGTGCCGTCTTCATATCGAAAAATAGGGTTAGTGTAATCAATACCGGTGTCAACAATACCTACTAATACACCTTTTCCTGTAAGCTCTAAAAATGCTTGTTCTTGAACTTGGATTATACCCGAGCTTTCAAGAGCCGAACGGTCAAGCAAACCGACTACGTATGGAAGAGAAGAATAAAAATTTGTTCCCAGCGCATCGGCAAGTTTTTCAATATCGTTATTGTCAACGTAGCCTACAATATAGTAATCCGCTAAAAGCTGTGTAACTTTTACGAATGGATAGTTTTGAATTTCGTTTATGTAATATTCGTTTGCTCTGACTACAAAATCAGTTGTGTTTTTGCTGTTGAAAAACGTTTCGATATTATTTTGAGAATTGTTCATACAGAAAAATCTCCTTCTTGGTTATAAAGGGTGAGTAAATCCAACGTGTTGGATATACATAGTGTTCCATAACCCCATATATTGTTGGGATAAGGTGTGTTTTGTGTTCTTCGTGCGCCCTTTTGTAAAAAGGCTTTTATTCTCTGGCCGTATAAAAACAGGTCGTTGCCTTGTACAAGCCCCCATTCCATAAGAAGACAGCAAGCGCCTGCAACAAATGGAGAAGCCATACTCGTTCCTGTAAACTGCATATATCCACCGCCTGAACGTGTTGTTAAAATATTAACCGCAGGAGCAGTTATATCGGGTTTTACGTACACGTCGTTTCTTGTAAAACCTCTTCCCGAAAACGTTGCTGCTGTATTAGTGTTTGCGTTATATCCACCAACCGATATAACTCTTGCGGCAGTGGAGGGAAGTGTTAACGTAACGTCGGTATCTGGAAATGAAAAAGACGTATCATTCGTAACATCCTCAACTGTAGGTAGCCAAATATCAAATCTTCCGTCAATGATGTTTTCGCCGATAGCCGTAAGAGACCATATTCCTTCGGTTATGCTTATATTCTGACTTTCAAACAGAAAGTATATTTCTTGATATTGTGTTAGCGGCGTCGGCTGTTCGTAAAAAACACTGACAGATGTGTTGCCTATATTAAAAGTATTATAATTTTGTTCGGGCGTTATAATTATGTTTGCTTCATTTGTGGGAGAAGCTAATTTAAAAATAATATTGTCGGAAAAGTTTTTCCAAAGAGTCATATATATTTTTTTTGGCGCACCCGATACAGAAAAGGGAATATTCAGTTCTTCGTTTTGGGTGAGTATTGCCGAAAAGTGGTGTCCTGCTGAGCCTTCGTTTCCTGTTGCCACACATATTGCTGTTTTCCATTCATCTGCCGCAGAGTTTACGTATTGTTCGAAAAGAGAGTTCCCGTCATGAGAACCGTTGTTTGTGCCGTAGCTTAAGTTTATACTTAAAGGCATACCGAGCTCTCTTGCTTTGTCGAGCGTATATTTTATGCCTCTCATAACCTCGGTCGTTCTTGAGAATGCGCCAAAGCCTCTGTTTCCCAGTTTTACTGCAATAATAGATGCTTCGGGGGCAATACCTTTTTCTCTTCCATTTGATTGACTTCCGTTTCCGCAGGCAATTCCCGCCACAGCTGTACCGTGACCTACGGTATCGGTAAATGATGTTTGGATTATTGGGGCGTTTCCCCTCAAAGCCTCGTTTATTTCGGCGTTTGTGTATTCTGCGCCTTTTGCAAAACCTTGAGGTTTTTTACCCGTGGCTGATTGGTCCCATAAATAGACAATACGGCTTGTGCCATTCGGACTTCTGAAGTCAGGGTGGGTTATGTCTATTCCCGAATCAATTATTCCGATTGCAGTCCCTTTTCCCGTAAGGTTGTATGGGTTTTCTTGGGCTCTTGTGGTGCAAACCGAATATCTGCTGCTTGATAGCTCATAGGATAATATTTTTGGAAGTTCTATATATTCAATGAAAGGAAATGAATATAAATTTTGTATTTGAGAGTGGGTACCCGTAACTATTGCAAAGATTCCGTTCAATACTTCAATTGCTTCTACAAAGGGGGAAACGGATTCAATATTTCCGTTGTATTTCACAATAACTTCAAGGCTTTCATCGGAAATTAGGGTTTGGTCAAAGCGTAAAAAAATATTAGTTGATTGTATGTCTGTCGGTAAATTCATATACTGTCTCCTTGAATACAGTATATGAATTTTTTTATGATTTGACAGTCAAATTGAATTTTTTTGCATAAGATGTTATCAAGAAATAAAAATGAGGTGATTTTTTGCAAAATCAAAATAATTTTCAGGATGGATTTTTGAGAGTAAGTGTATATGATGAAACCGAGGGGCGGCCTTTAAACAACGTTACCGTAACGGTTTCATCCCCCGGAGATGAGGGTGAAATAATAGAAAATCTTGTTACAGATTCCTCGGGGAATACAGAGTCGATAAATCTCGGAGCCCCCGATATAGCATATTCTTTAGAGCCAGAAACAGAGGTGAGACCGTATTCGGAATATGATATAACGGTTAACGTTGACGGCTTTGAGACATATCGAATAGAGGGGGTACAGATTTTACCCGAAACTCTTGCTTTGCAAAACGTATTTTTACGCCGCAGACAGTCAAGCAGACCTATTGAAACCGATATATTTATTTTACCGCACACATTGTGGGAAACATATCCGCCAAAACAACCCGAAGAAGCAGTGAAGCCGTTGCCCGAGGGTGAGGGGTTTATCGTATTACCTGAGCCGGTTATTCCGGAGTTTATAGTAGTGCATGATGGTGTGCCGAGTAATGCTTCTGCACAGAATTACTACGTTCCTTTTAAAGAGTATATAAAAAATGTAGCAAGCTGTGAAATATATTCTACGTGGCCCGTAGAAACTCTTGAGGCAAATATATTGGCTATTATTTCTTTTACGTTAAACCGTGTATATACCGAATGGTATAGAGGAAAGGGATATGATTTTACCATAACCAACTCAACGGCTTATGACCAGGCGTTTGTCTATGGAAGAAATATATTCTCTGAAATATCGGAAATTGTAGATTACCTTTTTACTACCTATATAACCAAACCAAACATAAGACAGCCTTTGTTTACTCAATACTGCAACGGAAGAAATGTAACCTGTCCCGGCTGGCTCAGCCAATGGGGCTCTAAAGCATTGGGAGATCAAGGTTATGATGCGGTTGAAATATTGCGACAGTACTATGGAAGTGAAATTTATCTAACGTCTGCCGAAACCGTTTCGGGCGTTCCGTTGTCATATCCCGGAGAGTCTTTGCGGGTTGGCTCGGAGGGCTCTGCTGTAAGAACTATACAAGAACAGCTTAACGCCATTTCAGATAACTATCCTGCGATAAGTAAGCTTAGGGTAGATGGTATTTACGGGCCTTTGACGGAGAGTGCCGTAAGAAAATTCCAAGAGATATTTGACTTGCCGCAAAGCGGAGTTGTTGACTTCGGTACGTGGTATCAGATTTCAAATATTTACGTCGCAGTAGAGCGTTTAGCGGCAAGATGAAAAAATCTGTACACATCTATAATTCTTTCTCTCTAAATACCTTTTAGAATAAATATTCCGTTTTGTTAATAGGGCTATTTGACTAAAGTATAGTGAAAACGGTGATTATAATGATATTAAGAGAAAAATTCGTGGGAATTATGATTACACGCAAAAATACGTGGCAGAATTTTGGTTTGTGACCACTCCTTGTATTCAAAACACGAAACAGGGAAGAAATCTGTTGCTTTTGGATTTATGATTATCTTGCAGATATTACGGATAATTCTTAAAAATAATAAAAAAAGGACTTTTTCAAGTCCTTTTTTGTTTAGTCTTTATCTTGATAGTTTATTGTTTCACCGGTGATAAGCTTTTTAGCATCGTTTACCATTTTTTCGACAGCATCAACCAAAACGTAGAATTCACCTTTTCCGTTTAACGTAAACAGGCAACGTCTTGTTGCGTATGGGTAGAATGCGAATTCCATTTTTTTACCCTCGCGTGTAACAACCTTAAGAGTAGCTAAACACTCAAGCCCATCGGTATTCGTCACGTCAGCATAGGTTACAAGGTTTGTTGTAAGCAATCCCATATAGAACTGTCTGAAGTTCTGCGAGTCTTTAACGTAGGTGTCAGAACTTTTAATTTTTACTTTTAATTCGGTTTTGGTGGTTGTAGCACCGGTTACGGGGTTTGTTGTTGTTTCGCCTTCTTCTGTGTAAAGAACAAACGTTTCGTTGAAATCCTTTGAAGTAACGGTTATACTGTCGATATCGTTAATGTTGTACTGGAAGAGGGGCTTTTCAATATATTCTATCAATTCCCATTCAAGAAAATTAAACAAATCTGCTGGTATATCGCATATTATATTGAAGAGTAGGGAGTAGGCATAATATACGCCGTCTTCCGTTTTTTTACTTATAAAAATATCGTTCATTATGCCGTTATGTGTAAACAAGAGCTCGTATGCAGGAGTCTTCAAATTATATTTTTCTAAAATATCATCAGAAAAAACCTCTCCGTCCTTGCAAAGCTCAAGCACAGAGTTCCCGTACAGCTCCATAAAGCCTTGAAGCATAACGTCATAGTTTGTGGATACCGTATATTCTGCCGGATATAACATTTTGTAGTCGACAAACTCTTCATATTTTTTCCCTTCTGATGTTTGAGCTTCTTTTGTCTCGGTAGTAACCTCAATAAAGGGTTTCTCTTCTTTAACCAAAATCAAGTCTTTTACAAGGAAGTAGTCAGACTGGGTTGTGGGAATAAAGAGCATAGGTGTTATCAGATTTTCTATTTTTCCGAGCAAGGTTTGCGAAATTGATGCTTCGGTTATATACACCGCATCACGCTCTTCGTACCTGGTGTAATATCCTGCTCCTGTAGGAATCATATTTCCGATATATACTTTATACGTTTCGCCTTTGCGTGTTGTTAAAATATAGTAGGCAGGGTTATCGCTTTCAGCAAGACCGTATTGGCTTAAGTCATCGGTTTTGTCTACTACTCTTTTCATTGTTACGGGGTATCCTGCATTTGAGATAAGAGTAGCAATCATCTCCTTACTGTAGGGAGCGTTTTCGTATCCTTCAATAAAGAAATCCTTTTTTGCTTCGTCGTAATAGAATTTGTAGTTGTTGTTTTTATTGGATATTTCAATCGACTGAATGTTTGCGCGTTCTACGTGGTCAAACATCAGTATGGTCGTAGAGGTTGCCCAAACCTCGCCGTCAAGCAGTTCGATTTTTGAGGTTGATTCTTCGTTTTCTTCGAGCATAGGAGCTACAACAAAAAGATATGCGCAAAGCATAACAATGAATAAAACTGCAATAAGTGATATGAGAATTATTCGTTTTTTTATCATAAGTGTCTTCTCCTTACTTGGATAACAACACCGATAGCAAACACGATTACAGGCAATATTACCGTAATTGCGAGAGTCCAGTTGTTTGCCGCTTCGGTTGTAATTTCAAGCGACTCGTCTTCGAGGTATTTGTGAGCTATATTTGTAGGAACTGTTTCTTTTCCCATAAAGCGCATTGCCGAATAGAGAATTTCACTGTTTGCGTATGCTGAACTATGGAGATACGAGTCGAGAGCAAAGTCGGTGGAACCTGTTACCATAACGTATGAATAATAAATTTCGTTGTCGATAATCTGTTCTTCACGGGTTATTGTCATAAGATTAAAGGGTGATTTGCTTTCGAGTTCTTTTTCTTCGCCAAACGAATATGCCTTGGCGGTGTTATACGTTGTAAGAACGGCAGAAGCATGTCTTGTTGAAACGGAGTTTGTTATATCGTTCCCGTCAACGCCCCAAAGTATGGTAAGAGGTCTTGCGTAGTTAACTATCGTCTTCGGAATAGAGTCGTGATTTCGGAGAGATGTATGAAGTCCTGCGCCCATTGTATCTGTAGGATAGTTTGCATTGAGCTTGAGACCGTCTGTTGAAAGTGCATTTACACTGTCTTTAATAACCGCATCCTCAATTTTTATTCCCCATTCTTCGAGCAAAGCTTCAAGTTCGGGAAGGTCGGGCGTTTCAGGATCGATAAATACCATAAGGTTGCCGAGCTTGTCAAGAAATTTTGCGATTTTATCAATTTCATTTACCGCATCGTTGAATCCGAGGAAGTCTTTTATCGGATCGTTGATTATAAGAACTTGAGCTTCTTCGTCAAACTCTTCTTTTGTGAGATCGATAGTTCTTACGTCATATCCTGCAGTCTCAAAAAGCTTCCAAAGGTCAGGTCTTGTGCCGGCGCTCGTGCCTGTCGTTTCTCCATGTCCTGTTGAGAAGTATGCAATAGGACTGTCGGAAGTGAGCTGAAGAATTGCAGAGGTAAGCTTAAGTTCACCGTCAAACGCCAATACCTCGGAGGTCTCGCTGTCTGTTGCAAAAAATGAATCGCGAGTAAAGGTTCTAAAGTCGGTATCACTCGCTACAACAACGCTTGTTGTTTGAATTCTGGTGCTAGAGCTGTTTGCATATTTTTCAATAGCTGCGGGGTTAGTTATAATATCGAGATATTCTACTTTTATATTATCGAACTGCTTTTCGTATTCTTTTGCGCATTGATAAATAAGGTTTTGAACCTCGTTTTCAACCAAAGTGTCGAGTGGCTGACAGAAGTTGATGGTTATTTCTTCATCAACGTCTTTGAGCAGCTCGTGTGTTGCATCTGAAAGTGTGAAAAGCTGTTCGCTCGTCATATCGATTGACCAAAGAAATTTGTCTGCAAATGCAGAGAATATAACGTTAAATATAATTACCATCGCAATACATACACAAGTAAATGCAATAGCGGCAGAGCCGTATTTAAATTTTTTCTTTTTGAAAAATGATTTTATATCCATATTTTTAGTCCTCCATTAAATTTATATCAGTCCCAACGGCGCTTTTCGAATATGCGCACGGTGAGGAATAAAAATACGAACGTTATTGAGGCGTAGTAAACAATAGCACTAAAGCTGAATTCTCCGTATGTGAAAGGGGTATATCTTGTAAATATAGACAGCCAGTTGATAATTAAACGAATAGGGGTAAAGTTTACGTATGATGAAGCGACGCCGAGAAGCAAGAGTATAAGCAAAATAGCCATAGTGCCGAATGCGGCGATAAGCTGGTTTTCGGTCAATGCAGATACGAAAACACCTATTGCGATAAACGCTGCGCCTACAAGCAAAATGCTTATAATGTTTCCGAGAATTATAGCAACCTCGGGGGAGCCGTAGTTAAATAATATAAAGAAATTGCAACAGCTTACTAAGAACGTTACTGCAAAGATAGCGTATGCCGCAAGGAACTTTGCAAAAACCATACTCCAGAGGCTTATAGGAGATGTAAGCAAAAGCTGTTCTGTCTTTAGTTTTCTTTCTTCAGAAAAAAGCTTCATTGTCAAAAGGGGAAGAATTACAACAAATGCGAAGAGCATAAGTGTAAAGTAGAATGATGAATCGCTGTTTTCGCGTTGCTGTAGTGTAGTGTATGAAAACAATGCACCGCTTAAAGCAAGGAATATACCCACAAAGATATAACCTATTGACGTTGAAAAGTAAGAACGAAGTTCTCTTTTTAAAATAGCCAGCATCTTTTTGTCCTCCCTTATTTCTGCGCTTTCGTGCGTTTTGGTTTTTGTTGTTCTTTAGCCTTGTCTACCAAAGAAATAAATATGTCTTCCAATGTTGCGCCCATGGCATCAATGCCTATAAGCGGCCAATTATTTCTTGCGAGAGCATAGAACAAAGTCTTTCTTATATCAATTCCGGGCTGACTTTCAATCATAAACATATTGCTGTCAAGCTCTGAATTGCCGAGATATTCAACCTTGGCAATACCTTGCATATTTTTAAGCTCTGACATAACCTCTTTTTGAGGACCACAAACCTGAATTTCAAATCGTCTGTTGCCTTGAATAAGGTTTGTAAGGTTTTCTCTCTTTTCGTTTGCAACAACTTTTCCTTCGTTTATGATGATAATTCTGTCGCAAACTGCCTGAGCCTCGGGAAGAATGTGGGTACTGAGAATAACTGTGTGGTCTCTTCCCAATGTCTTTATAAGGTTTCTTATTTCAATAATCTGTTTGGGGTCAAGACCGATTGTGGGCTCGTCAAAGATTATAACTTTCGGATTGCCTATAAGCGCTTGAGCTATACCGACACGCTGCTTGTAACCCTTCGAAAGGTTCTTTATCATTCTCTTGTATACGTTTGTAATCTTTACAACTTCGCAAATTTCAGCGAGGTGCTTTTTGCGGCTCAACGTACAACCTTTGAGTTCATATACGAAGTTAAGATATTCCTCAACCGTCATATCAAGGTAAAGAGGGGGCTGCTCGGGAAGAAATCCTATCTTTTTCTTTGCTTCCATCGGATTTTCAAGTATGTCTACGCCGTCAATTATAGCAGAACCCGATGTGGAAGAAAGGTAACCCGTAAGAATATTCATAGTTGTAGATTTTCCTGCGCCGTTCGGACCGAGAAATCCTACTATTTCGCCCGCTTCGACTGTAAAGCTAATATCGTTTACAGCTTTTTTATCGCCGAAATGTTTAACCAAATGGTCAATCTTTATCATTTTTTATCCTCCAGTATGAGTATTATTTTACTTAATTTATTTTTGCAAGTCTTTCTATTCCGTTTTGTAAAGCAACAGAAAGCTTGTCAATTTCTGTCTTTGTGTTATCTTCCGAAAAGCTTATTCTCAAAGAGCAGTCTGCCTCTCTTTCACCTATACCGAATGCGATGAGAACGTGACTTGCTTTTTTTGCGTGGTTTGATGAACATGCCGAACCGCTTGATACGAATATTCCCTCGCTTGAAAGATAGTGGAGCATAGTTTCGCTTTTTATCGACGGAAGTGTAATGTTTAGTATGTTCGGTACACTTGCGTCAGGTTCGTTAAATGTAACAAAGGACGCAAGCTTGTCCTTCGTATATTCTTTTAATTCCGTCAACT
The DNA here is from genome assembly GCA_017547655.1 of Clostridia bacterium. GTDB lineage: Bacteria > Bacillota > Clostridia > Oscillospirales > CAG-272 > RGIG1995. The sequence continues at coordinate 145,129 of JAFYPF010000015.1, read as the reverse complement.
TTTTGAAATTATCGGCAAGCTTGGGAAGCATATATTCAATAGCTCCGCCAAAGCCGCATATACCGAGCATATTTTCCGTGCCTGAACGGTAGTCCCCCTCTTGACCGCCTCCGCAGATAATGGGTATAATTCTTTTTGTCTTCATAACGTCTGCCGAAACGTAGAGTGCGCCACAGCCCTTTGGTCCGTGTATCTTATGTGAGCTTACTGTGCACATATCCGCAAAACATTTTGTAGGGGAAAATGGAATTTTCATAAATCCTTGTACACAGTCGGTATGTGTCGTAATATTTGGATTTATAGCCTTTGCTGTTTTAAATATGTTCTGTATATCGTAAGAAGCGCCCGTTTCGTTGTTTACTGCCATAACGGATATAAGAACAGTATCCTTATCAACGGCTTTCTTTACGTCATCAATATCTATTTGCCCTTTTTTTGTGGGGAGATATTCGACAACGTAACCCTCTTTTTCAAGTTGCTTAAACGGTGTTAATACCGATGAATGTTCGCTGTCGGTTGTAATTATCTTCTTGCCCTTATTTGAGGACTTTGAATGGACGCAGCCGTAAATCGCAAGGTTGTTGGCTTCAGTACCGCCGCTTGTAAATATTATTCGGTCTCCCGAAACTTTTCTGACGCCTAATGCTTTGTATACGCTGTCTCGGGCAGCTTCCTTCAGCTTTTCTGCCTCAAATCCAACGCTGTGCAGGGAAGAGGGATTGCCGAAACAGTTTATTGCTTCGTTTATTTTTCCAATAGCATTCTCGCAAAGCGAAGTCGTCGCGCTGTTGTCAAGATATATCATTTCTATCACTTCTTAAATGAAAAGTTATCGAGTATTTGTTCTACGGCTTCAAGATGACTGTCGTAAGCTTCAGCCAATGCGGTATAAGTGAAATAGTATATCGTTCCACCCTTAACGCAAATTATCTGCATGAATTTATATTCATTTCCTACCAATTTTGCTGTGTATTCGATTTTTGCTGCTTCAACGCCATTAAGGATAGTTTTGCCGTTTTCGGGATAACCCTCTTTAAGCTTAAAGTTTTGTAAATTTTCTTCAAGCTCTGTGATGTAATCTGATACGTATTCGTCAAGTTTTTTTAGTTCTTCAAGATTGAACTGTGTCATAGAAACGTTCGAAAGGTCGTTTGAACTTACGTAAGCGCTTACAGCGCCTGTAGAAAGGTCTTGTACCCAACCTGCAGGGATATAAATGTTGTAATCAAGCTTATCGCTGCTTTCAAGAAGCTTCATTCCGTCGGGAGCATAGCTTGAGCTTGTGCAACCGCAAAGCAATGATAAAGCCAAAACTAACGTTATTACTAAAAAAACTGTTTTTTTCATAATTCTTTTACCTTTCGAAAATAATTATTTGTCCAACACCTGTGATGCGGCTGAAAGTATTCCCACTTTACCGCTTTCGTAAGTCAATCCGCCTTGGAAATAAGCTATATAAGGCTCTTTCATAGGGCCGTCGGCAGATAGCTCAATGGAGGCGCCTTGTGTAAACGTTCCCGCAGCCATAATAACGGAGTCGGAATATCCCGGCATATCCCACGGTTCAGGTGTAACGTATGCGTCAACGGGGGAGCCTGCTTGAATACCCTGACAAAAAGCGCACAGCTTGTCCCCGCTACCCATGTGGATTGCTTGGATTATATCATATCTGTCGTCATTCCATTTTGGGTTAGTATAATATCCCAATTTGTCAAATATATAAGCAGCCACTGCCGCAGTCTTTAATGCTTGGGCTGTCGTGTGAGGAGCGTAGAAGAAGCCCTTGTACATACTCTTCATCGTGTTTAAGGTACAACCCGCTTCGCTTCCGATACCTACGGAAGTAAGTCTGTAGGAAATGAGCTCGATAGCCTTTGCGCTTCCCGCAAGATAACCGCCCGTTTCAGCCATACCGCCTCCGGGGTTCTTTATAAGCGAACCTGCAATAACGTCTGCATCGGGTTCGTTTTCTTCAACGAATTCGCCGTAACAGTTGTCGATAAATACGTAAGAGTCAGACACTTCTTTTACCGTCTTGTAAAGCTCGTTCATTTCACAAACGGGAAGCGTAGGTCTGTCAAGATATCCCTTTGAACGCTGAATGTAAACTACCTTTATCTTTTCGTTTTTCAGTATTTCGACTGTTTTTTCAATATCTATTTTTCCGTCTTCGGTTAATTCTATCTGCTTGTATGTAATACCGAAATCTTTTAGGCTTCCGTTGTTTTTGCCCTCGTCTTTAATTCCGATAACCTCGTCAAGTGTGTCATAAGGTTTGCCCGTAACCGAAAGCATAACGTCTCCGGGGCGTAACAAGCCGAAAAGACCTGTAGAGAGGGTATGTGTTCCCGATATAAGAGTGTGGCGTACCAAAGCAGCCTCTTTGTTAAACACTCTTGCGTATATTCTGTCAAGAGTATCTCTTCCTCTGTCATCATATCCGTAACCGCTTGAACCCGCAAACATAGCTTCAGCTACACGCTCTTCGCGGAATGCATCCAATACCTTTTTTGTGTTTATAAACGACACGGAATCAAAATGTCTGAATTTTTCTTTTAAAGCTTCTTCAGCCTCTTCCGCCAATTTTAATAACTTTTCCGAAATAATCATAATATACCTTAAATCTTGTTTAAAACAATATCCTTAAAGAATTTTCCTCTGATTTCAAAGTTTTTGAATTTATCAAAACTTGCCGCCGCAGGCGAGAGGAGTACTATATCGCCTTTTTCTGCTGTGTTTGATGCCAATATAACGGCATCTTCAAAATCTTCCGTTTCTTTAACAACGGTTGAGCTTTTAATGAACGCGTCGCTTTCATCAAAAGCTTTCTTTATTTTATCCTTACAAGCGCCGGTCAATATAACCGCTTTCGCTTTGTCTGCCATAACTGGTGCAAGGGGAGCGTAATCAAGATTTTTGTCATATCCTCCGCAAACAACAACCAAGTTTCTTTCGTTGAATGCGCTTAATGCGGCAATAGTTCTCGTCGGCGTTGAGTCGATTGAGCCGTTGTAATATTTTATTCCGTTTTTTTCTGCAACGAATTCAAGTCTGTGTTCTACACCCTTGAATGTTGTTGCAACGGTCTTGTATGCTTCTTTTGGTGCAAATTTAAAGGTAGCGCCGATTGCCGCCATATAGTTTTCAACGTTATGTCTGCCGGGGAGAAGTATATCTTTTGTTTCAAGCACGGCTTCGCCTTTAACGTAAATGATGCCGTTCTTTTCGCAAATATCGTTGTCCGATTTGCTTGAGAAGAATACAATTTCGCCCTTGGCTTCTTTTGCCATATCAATGGTTATGTCGTTTTCTGCATTGGTGATAAACGTAATATTATCACGGTTCTTGTAGATGTTTTTCTTTGCGTCTATATATTCTTGATAATCTGTATGATAGTCAAGGTGATTGGGACTAATGTTTGTAACAACCGCAACCTCGGGCGATGTCTTCATTGTATGGAGCTGGAATGACGATAATTCAATTACGGCAAAATCGTTTTCTGTCATTTTGTCAATGTCGGGAAGCAAAGGTTTTCCGATATTTCCGCCAAGCCATACCTTCTTGCCTGATGCTTTCAAAATTTCCGATATTAGAGTAGTTGTCGTAGTTTTTCCGTCGCTTCCTGTTATAGCAATTTTCGTGCAAGGGCAAAGGTCAAAAAACACCTGCATTTCGCTTGTGAGAACAGCGCCGTTTTTAACGGCTTCCACAAATCCGGGTTTGTCATAACGAAGACCGGGTGTACGGAAAATTATTTCGTCTTGTATATCGTCAAGATAGGCGCTTCCGCATACGAGCTTGATACCCTTTTCTTCGAGAGTTGAGGCTATATCGCCTAAATCTTCCTTTTCTTTTATATCACGCGCGGTAATTTTCGCTCCCGCAGAAAGCAGAAAATCAATAAGAGGCAGATTTGAGATACCAATACCGCAAACGGAAACCTTTTTGCCTTTTATTGAGTTTTTGTAGTTTTGAATTATGTCCGTAAAAATCACCCTTACTCTAAAAAATGCATACTATTATATTATATATAATCCTACTTAATATATCAACCGTTTTCACAAAAAATTCACTTGTTTTCACAGAAATTTCACTAAATACAGCCGTGATAAATGGGCGTTATGTTTTTTTATGTTAAAAAACGATAAAAACCATTTAAAATTACTTGCAAGAATGAATTTTGTGTGGTATAATACATCTAATTATAGTTTATTATGCCGTATTGCGTTTTGTTGGTACGGCGGAAATGAGGATATATATGAGCGAAGCATATTTGTCAAGAGGCGTATCTGCCGAAAAAACAGACGTTCACAACGCGGTTAAAACATTGGATAAGGGCGTTTTTAAGGGCGCATTCTGTACTCTTATGCCTGATCCTACCGGTGATGAAAACTATTGTGCGGCTATGCACGCCGACGGCGCAGGTACGAAATCTTCTCTTGCTTACATAAAGTTTAAAGAAACGGGAGATTACACAGCGTTTACCGATATTGCTCAAGACTCTATGGTAATGAACCTTGATGACCTTCTTTGCGTAGGCGCTACCGAGGGCTTTATTATGTCAAACACTATAGGCAGAAATGCTCACCGTGTTGACGGCAAGGCTGTTGCAGGGGTTATAAAGGGATACACCGATTTCGTTGAAAAGATGCGTAAATACGGTGTTGATATTACTATGTGCGGTGGCGAAACAGCAGACGTAGGCGACCTTGTTTCTACACTTATCGTTGACTCAACTTTTTTCGTAAGAATGAAGAGGGATCAGGTTATTAACTGCGATAACATAAAGGTGGGCGACGTTATTGTTGGCTTTGCATCTTCTGGACAGGCAGTGTATGAAGATAAGTACAATGCGGGTATGGGTTCAAACGGACTTACAGCGGCTCGTCACTTGCTTTTGGCTCACGAATATGCAGCTAAATATCCCGAAACTTATTCAAATACAATTCCCGATGCGCAGGTATATTGCGGTGCATACAAGTTTAATGATATTTTGCCCGGTACCAACGTTACCGTTGGGGATGCTATCCTTTCTCCCACAAGAACGTATGCTCCTATTGTAAAGGAAATACTTGATGCAAAGCGTGAGGCTGTACACGGTATGGTTCACTGCACGGGCGGCGGTCAGGTTAAGTGCAAGAACTTCGGTATCGGACTTCACTACATCAAGGATAATCTTTTTGACGTTCCTCCGTTGTTTAAGGCTATTGCGGAAAACTCTGATATTGCTCCTGCAGAAATGTACAGAGTGTTCAATATGGGACACAGACTCGAAATGTACTGTTCTCCCGCTGATGCTGAATTTATGATTAAGACAGCAGAAAAATACGGCGTTGAAGCGAAAATTGTAGGTAGAGTTGAAGTAAGTGATTGCGGTGAAAATAAGGTTACTATTAAAGCTAACGGTGCAGAGTTCAACTATTGATTCAAATACACTTTAAAGAGGGTATAAAGAGTTGTTTAACAGAACGGTATTGACACTCGGCAAAGCCGAGATGAAGATGGTTATGAATATTGGCTCGATTCCGACGGTGGGAAGAACTGTCAAGGGAACGGACTATGCTTATGCTCCTGGAGGAAGAGGGGGATTGGCGGCAGTTACGTTTGCTTCTCATTCCGTAGGCTCGGTTTTTTGTGCGCGTCTCGGTAATGACGAAAACGGAGAAACGCTCATAAACTATTATGACAGATGCAGAGTTGATACCAGATATATGACAAGGGACAACGATGAACCAACAGGGTTTTCTGTTACCATAAACGAGGCTAACGGAACTACAAGGTCGATTGTTTTTCCGGGGGCTAATGACAATTTCGGCAGAAATGAAGTAGAGGGGGCATTTTTGTGTTATCCCGATGCTTTGTATCTGCAGTTTGATTTGCCCGACAGAGAAATCGTTGCCGCAACGAGAATGGCGCAGAGATGGAGAGTGCCCGTGTTTATTGATGCGGGACCGAGAAAGTTTGAGCTTCCTTTGGAAAAACTTGAAAACGTTGAGATTTTTTCGCCAAATGAGGAGGAAGTGTTTAATTATACCGGTATTCTTCCGAGAACTCCCGAAAACAGTTTGAATGCTTGTATGTCTCTTGCAACAAAGATTCAAGCAAAATATATTGTCTTGAAGCTTGGTGAAAAGGGTTGTTTTATATATGACGGAAGCTACTATGACGTTGTGCCGTCTTATGATACGACATTTATCGACGGTTCGGGTGCGGGTGATGTGTTTACTGCGTCCATGACTGCCGATTATTTGAGGCACGGCGATATAAAGGCTGCTTGCAGATATGCAAATCTTGCGGCGGCTGTAATGGTTTCACGCGAGGGTACTTATGACGTTATTCCGACACATGAGGACGTAAAACGTTTTGCCGATAGATTGGGAGTAACGCTTAATTAAGATTTTTTGGGCGGCGCTTTTGTGCCGCCCCTAAATATATATTACGAAAGGTTTTTGTAATGGCTTATACAAAAGAACAAAAGAGCTTTCTTTCTCTCGACAAGGAGACGGAAATAGTTTATTACGTTTACACGCCCGATGAAACCCCAAAGGCGGTTTTTCAGATTATTCACGGAATGTGTGAATATATGGAGAGATATGAGCATTTTGCAGAGTATCTTTGCGAAAAGGGTATAGTTGTGTGCGGATTTGATATGCGCGGACATGGGAAAAGTGCGAAAACAAAAGAAGATTTAGGTTATTTCGGAGCCAAAAAGGGGTATGATTTTTTTAGTAAGGATACCGAGTCATTAAGGCTTATAATGCGTGAAAAATACAGAAGATTGCCTTATATTATGTTTGGACACAGTATGGGAAGTCTTGTTCTCCGTGACTATATAGTTGACCATGGCACAGATATTGACGGTGCGATTATTTCGGGAACTGTCGGTGGAAAATATCCATTGAAGCAGGGAATTGCCTTGACCGAATTTACAGCCCGTTTTAAGGGGGGCAGGTCAAGACGTGATTCTTTGAAAGAGGCAATAATGAAAGTTTTTGATATGGAGTTCGAAGAAAAAACACCGAGAGCATGGATATCTCGTGATGCGAACGTCGGTATCGAAAATGATAAAGACGAGTTGTGCGATTTTACCTTTACATCAAGGGGATTTAACGATTTGCTTCGTTTGTATGATAACGTATCCTATCCCGAATGGGCGGAAGACGTACCGAAAAGCTTGCCGATATTTATAATAAGCGGCAGTGATGATCCGATAGGCGGAAAAGGTAAAGGCGTAACGGAGGTATATGAAAGTCTTGTTAATGCGGAGATAAATAATCTCACCTTTAAGCTTTATGAGGGCGCAAGACACGAGCTTGTAAATGAAACCAATAAAGAAGAAGTGTTTAATGATATACACGATTGGTGCGAGAGCGTTATTGAGGGCGTTGTCGAGTGTATGAGATTGAACTGAAAGAGAGGTTTTATATGGTGGGAAAAATTCTTGGAATAGATTACGGTGAAGCAAGAACGGGAGTTGCTGTAAGTGATGCTCTGGGGTTTCTTGCAAACGGCATAGGAAATATAGAAGAACGTGATATAAATAGGCTTATAAATAAAATTGCCGAAAAGGCGGCTGAACTTTCGGTTGAAAAAATTGTTATGGGGTATCCCGTTAATATGAATGGAACGTTGGGGCCAAAGGCTGAAAAGGTTGCAAGATTGGCGGAAAGACTGAAAGAGAAGACAGGTTTGCCCGTTGCGCTTTTTGATGAAAGATGTACTACTATGGCGGCGCACCAGTTTTTGAATGAAACGAATACAAGAGGCAAAAAAAGAAAGGGCGTTGTCGATACCCTTTCAGCGCAAATTATTTTGCAGAATTATATGGATAGTAATAAATCTTAAGAAACCTACTTTTTTCCTTAAAGAAAGCAGGCAAAGAACCTTTTTAAAATGAGGGTGTTCTGTGTTTTAAGTTTGTGTTGGTTAATGTGAGTATAAAAGCTTCTTTGGTGGGGTTCAGGGAAAATCCATGACAAGTAATTACAAAAATAACAAACCCCCTTTTAGTTAAAAAGGGTGTTTGTCTTAAAAATTGGTTATATCAGACGTGTAAGCCGGGTTCTGTGAAAAGCATAAAGCTTAACCGCGTTCATCTATCTTTGCTTGGCGTTACCGACAAGCTTCGGGTAAAAACCCGTGCCACCCAAGAGTAAACGACGGGCAGCCGCTTGCATTACTGCAATACTCTTATACGGTGTTGCTTCGGATAGGGTTTACATTTCCTCTATGTTGCCATAGAGCAAGGTGAGCTCTTACCTCGCCTTTCCACCCTTACCTATATATACAAATTGTACGTATAGGCGGTATATCTCTGTTGCACTTTCCCGGGAGTCGCCTCCGGCGGACGTTATCCGTTATCCTGCCCTATGAAGCCCGGACTTTCCTCGCGATACGACCTTTCGGCATAATATCGCGCGAACGCGCGGTCTGGTACGATATATATTATATTTACTTTATTGTTTTTTGTCAAGTTGGAGAATAAAAATGGATAGACTGACTTTTGACGGTGTTGAAGTCAAGATAGTGAAGAAGAGAATAAAGAATATGTATCTTCGCATTAACAAAGACGGGGAGATTGTTGTATCTGCGCCATTGTTTTTGTCCGATAGAGATATCGAAGGTTTTGTGTTTTCCAAGCGTGAGTGGATAAATGAAGCGAGGGAAAGAGTAACCTTTAAGCAAAATCGGAATAGGCTGTATATTGAGGGTGAAGAGCTTTTTTTGTTGGGTAAAAAAACTGTTTTGCATATCGATACAACAAGAAAGAGTGGGTATTATTTTAAAGGTAACGAGCTTGTTATATGTGTGGGTGAAAACAGTACGCCCAAAAAGAGACGGAAAGAATTGGTTGAATTTTACAGAGATGCTATGAATGAAATTCTTCCCGAGATTTTTGAAAAATGTCAGAGAAAATCAGGGCTTTATGCTGATGAATGGCGTATAAGAGATATGACAACTCGATATGGGAGCTGTAATACCAAAGAAAAAAGGATATGGATGTCTCTTTGGCTGATGGAAAAGCCGCCCGTGTGTATAGAGGCTGTGGTTTATCATGAGCTCGCTCACCTGAAAATAAAAGGACATAATAAAGATTTTTACGAATTTCTTGGAAAAATTTACCCCGAATATAAGATGGCGGAAAGGCTTTTGAAAAAACAATAAAGATATATAAATATACTGTTTGTCCCAATTTCTTGTTAATTAGAAGTTGGGATTTTTATTCGCTACAAGCCTTATCAATAATGATAATATCGATTATCACAATTAAGAATTGTCAAACAGAAAATTGATTGTTAAAATAGGGATAAAGTTTTTGTTTGGAGGAAATAAAAATGGAAACCAAGAACTATTTAGTAGTAGACAGTGCGGAAAAGCTGGAAAAAGCGTTTGCTCGCACGAGAGAAGCTCAGAAAAAATTTGCTACCTTTACGCAAGAACAGGTAGATAAGATTTTTCTTGCAGCAGCGTCAGCAGCAAATAAAGCCAGAATCCCCCTTGCTAAAATGGCAGTTGAAGAAACGGGAATGGGAATCGTAGAGGATAAGGTTATTAAAAACAACTACGCTTCCGAATATATATATAACGCCTATAAAAATACCAAGACATGTGGCATAATTGAAGAAGATAAAGCATACGGAGTCAAGAAGATAGCCGAGCCTTTAGGTGTTATTGCGGCAGTTATTCCTACAACAAACCCTACATCTACCGCAATTTTTAAGTGTCTTCTTGCGCTTAAGACACGTAACGCAATTATAATCAGCCCTCACCCCAGAGCAAAGAACAGCACTATTGCTGCTGCGAAGTTGGTGCTTGAAGCGGCAGTAGCGGCAGGAGCTCCCGATGGTGTTATTGACTGGATAGACGTTCCTTCATTGGAATTGACGAATATGGTTATGAAGGAAGCTGACATAATATTGGCTACCGGCGGCCCCGGAATGGTAAAGGCGGCATATTCAAGCGGTAAGCCCGCACTTGGAGTTGGCGCAGGTAACACTCCCGCTATAATTGACGAGACAGCCGATATTCTTTTGGCGGTTAACTCAATTATTCACTCGAAGACTTTTGATAACGGTATGATATGTGCTTCCGAGCAGTCGGTTATCGTTCTTGAAAGCATTTACGATGCTGTTAAGAAGGAATTTGCGAAACGTGGTTGTTACTTCCTTAATGCAAAGGAAACCGAAAAGGTTCGCAAGACGATTTTAATAGACGGCGCGCTTAATGCGAAGATAGTAGGTCAGCCTGCGGTTAAGATTGCTGAGCTTGCTGACGTAACTGTTCCCGAGGGAACAAAGATTCTTATAGGTGAGGTTGAGAGTGTAGAGATTTCTGAAGAATTTGCGCATGAAAAACTCAGCCCCGTACTTGCGATGTATAAGGCGAAGACATTTGGTGAAGCGCTTGATAAAGCTGAACAGCTTGTTGCTGACGGCGGATACGGACATACTTCAAGTGTTTATCTTAATGAAATTACCGAGCAAGAAAAGCTTGAAGCGTTTACAGCCCGTATGAAGACCTGCCGTATTCTTGTAAATACTCCCTCGTCTCACGGCGGTATCGGCGACCTTTATAACTTTAAACTTGCTCCGTCTCTTACTTTGGGCTGCGGCTCTTGGGGCGGAAACAGTGTATCCGAAAACGTAGGGGTAAAGCACCTCTTAAATATTAAAACAGTAGCTGAAAGAAGGGAAAATATGCTTTGGTTCCGTGCGCCTGAAAAGGTTTATATAAAGAAAGGCTGTTTGCCTGTTGCACTTGACGAACTCAGAAGTGTACGCGGCGTTAAGAAAGCGTTTATCGTAACCGATACATTCCTTTATCAGAACGGATATACAAAACCGATAACAGATAAGCTTGACGAAATGGGTATTGCCCATACAACGTTCTTTAACGTTCAGCCTGATCCCACCCTCGCTAATGCTACCGAGGGCGCTAAGCAGATGACGGCATTTGAGCCTGATACCATTATCGCTCTCGGTGGCGGTTCTGCGATGGACGCCGCAAAGATTATGTGGGTACTTTATGAGCATCCCGAAGCAGATTTTATGGATATGGCTATGCGCTTTATCGATATTCGTAAGCGTGTATATACGTTCCCCAAGATGGGTGAAAAGGCATACTTTATTGCAATTCCCACGTCTGCGGGTACAGGTTCGGAGGTTACTCCCTTTGCTGTAATTACAGACGAAAAGACGGGCGTAAAATATCCCCTTGCCGACTATGAATTACTTCCCGATATGGCGATTATAGATACAGATTTTCATATGAGTGCGCCTAAAGGACTTACAGCGGCATCGGGTATTGACGCAGTTACACACGCTGTTGAGGCTTATGCGGCAATGCTTGCTACAGACTATACAGACGGTCTTGCTCTCCAGGCTCTTAAGAACATATTCAAATATTTGCCCCGTGCATACGACAACGGTCAAACCGACGTAGAAGCACGTGAAAAGATGGCGAATGCCGCAACTATTGCCGGTATGGCTTTTGCAAACGCATTCCTTGGTATATGTCACTCTATGGCTCATAAGCTTGGTGCGTTCCATCATTTGCCCCACGGCGTTGCAAATGCGCTTATGATTGAAGAGGTTCTTAGATTTAACGCATCCGAAGCACCCGCAAAGATGGGTACGTTCTCACAGTACGACCATCCTCATACACTTGCACGTTATGCTGAAATTGCCGACTATCTTAACCTCGGCGGAAAGACTGACGAAGAAAAGCTGGAAAAGCTTATTGAGGCTATCAATGCGCTCAAAGAAAGAGTTGGTATTAAGAAGACTATTAAGGACTACAATATCGACGAGAAAGACTTCCTTGAACATCTTGACGATATGGTTGAGCAGGCATTTGATGACCAGTGCACAGGAGCTAACCCCCGTTATCCCCTTATGAGCGAGATTAAGCAGATGTACCTTAACGCATATTACGGCAACCACTTTGTAGAAGCGCCTAAACCTACAGAAGCGGATATTAAAACAACTAAAAAGAAATAACAAAAAACATGCGGTATGTGGTTTTAAACCATATACCGCAATATTTTTTGTTGAGATATTATTTTTACCCTAACTATTGGTATTGAACCTAACTGAAAAACTCTTGTTCGAAAGAACAAGAGTTTTTTCTGGGACCGACACTCAAAATGGAACCGGTCTAAAAACCTGTTTTTCTTTAAAAAACTTCAATAATTGTTGAAATTATTTCTTCAACTTGTAATATACCAAATAATCCTATAATAATCATCAATATAGACGATAAAACAACCATTCCCTTTTTATTTTGTTTCTTCGACTGAGAAATAACATTTATAAATTCAAAAATCATTTCTACTGCTAACAACAAAAAAGAAAACAATACGGGAAGTTTCTGATTTAAGGTATCCACTAAAATATAAAGATAACGTGTATCAATTTCAAATGGCAAAACCTTAATTTCAGGAACTAAAAATAAAAATAGCGGTATGGATAAAATCAATAAAGCATTACAAATATAAAAAATTGCACCTGTGTATGTTATTTTATTAAAATTTGCTTTTGCCCGATTTGCACCACGCGACCAACCTGCAGATTTTGGCAATAATAGTTTTGCAATCATTCTGTTTTTTATAACAAAATATTTTCTATCATTATATCTATTATCGTAACCAGATGCAACTCTTGAAATAAATAATGATGCAAAAATGACAAAGATAATCATATACATCTCATCACCGCCTTGGATGTATTATAGCATAAAAGCAAAAATAAATCAATGTGGAGCATTTTTATAATCCGTGGCGAAGCCACACTGAAGTTTCACTTATTACCTCTTACCTTTTACTTATTACTTCCCAAAAATCCCGTCAGGAATTTTGGTTGAGGTAAGAGTGAAGAGGTAAGAAGTAAAATGTAAAAATCCCGCCCTCCTACGAGAACGGGATTTTTGGAGCTGTTAGCCGGAATTGAACCGGCGACCTCATCCTTACCAAGGATGCGCTCTACCATCTGAGCTATAACAGCATTCCACGAGACAGTATTATATCAAAACAAAATAATATTGTCAAGTACTTTTTATATTATTTTCTTTTGTTTTGCTTTTTTGTTGCACAAACAGAGGGTGTATGTTATACTCGATTTGAGGCGAAAACAATGATAAAAACAACCGCCGACCTACAAGTCAGCGGTTGTTTTTATTTGTTCGACAAATTCCTATTTATCATTTCTCGTTTTTCGAACTCTTAAAAAACCGATTACAAATAAAAGAGCGCTGGTAAATAGCATTGTCGTTATAACAATCAAGTGGACATTTCCCGTAACGCACTGCGCCCAGTTGTGAAAATCCACTTCATAATGGTTTTCATTCAGTCCGAACAGAGCATTTGTGACATGCCCCATACAGTAATACACACAAGACGCCACGATTGTGCAAATTCCCGCCTTTAAAAACCAGTTAAAAGCAAACATGCAAATAACGGCACAGAAAATCAAAGGTATGTACGCATAAATCGTTATGAGAATTGCCGATTTAATCATAAAGTGATGCCAACTATAAATACACAAAAGAAGCAATATTGTCAGCACCAAAACTGCCGTAAAAGCTATGACAAATTTAAAGTGGGACAGTTTTGTTCTGGATAGCAAAATTGTTCCGAAAACCAATATGTACCCCATTAGTGTACCGATGCAGGCCACAGGAAACCAATATAGTCCGTTTGTATACACCGAACAGGTAAATAGGAGCAGGCAAATTGAAAGATAGCTCGTCACAGTAAAAACAAGCAACTTTTTTCTCTCAAAGAAAGAGGTAAATGTAGGAATAAATGCGTAGGCGCAAAGAAGCGCTGTTAACACGATGAAGAACCAAGACAAAGTGTGGTTTACGGCAAGATTGCAAATAAAGCAGGTTAGCAATGCAACGGCATAAGAGATAGTGGGAACCCAAAACCATATGCCGCGAATCACACGGAATTTCCGTGCTTCGTGCTTCATCTTCCGTGTATCCGTATCTGTTGATGCGGTAATCAATTCGTGTTCGCTTATGTCAAGGACACGGCAAATATCGGAAATCAAAGTAATGTCAGGATATGACACACCTCTTTCCCATTTACTTACTGCACCTTCGATAACAAACAGCATTTCCGCCAAATCTTTTTGTGAATAGTTTTTCTCGGTTCGTTTGTTTTTTATGAACGAACCGAATGTTTTTTTATCAGTCATATCGGTTCACCTCCGCTCATTATTCTATGGTAAATAAGGTTAGCCGTCAATGGACTGTCAAGCCACCCTATGTTTTTATGTGCTGGCGGTAAAATCAAGTTTATCGGTGAATAAATTATATCATATTTCGCCACAAATATCAATACATACTGAATTATATAAAGTATTGGTGTTTGTGTTCTATATTGTTTTTGTAAAACAAAAGCAATGTTAGGGGTGTAGGGGTAAGCCCTTGCCACAACGAAGAGTGTAGGGGCTGGCGCCCACGACAGCCCATTTATCATCCCGCATTTTTGTATGGGACGTGTGATGTCGCCGTCCCCTACGATTTGCAATTATCTTTTTTTTATGTTATAATAGCCCCACAAAGAAGAGGTGCTTTTATGACAAAAATTTTATTCGTCTGCCACGGGAATATGCAAACTTGCCAATCTATGCCACCATATACCACACCTTGCAAAGATATTTTATAATTTTACTACTTTTTTACTACTTTTGAAAATTAACAAAAATAGCCCTGAATATGACGAAAAAGGAACCATCTCCCACAATGGAGACGGTTCCTTTGTTTTGTTAGATAAAATGTAATATATCTAATAATAGACCTGATAAAACAAATATTAAATTTTAGAATTCGGCTTTTTTTAAGATTACAGTACCACCGTTTCCAAGCTTGACAATTAAAATGTTTGAGTCCTCTTTTGCGGTATATAGTTTTGCTTCAATATCGTTAAGACGAGTCTTATAGGTTCCCTCATAGTCGGTAGCATAACCTAGATAGGCATCTATCGTATATGCCTCAGGATTGGTATGGAATTGAATATATGTCACATCATCAATAATAACCATTCCAAGCACATCACCTTGATTATCCTTGTTGGTAGAATCGTCGTTTAAGATTTCACTATCATTAGTCGAAACATTCTGGTCGTTTGATGTCTGACTTTTGTCAAGCTCGTCAGGTTCAATATAATCCTTTTCCCCGACATTGATAGAATCATCTAAGGTGATTGGAGCTTTACTACTAAACATGCCACCTTGCCACATACCGAAACCGAGCAGTGCCACAAGGCAGAAACAACACAGTGAGGTTGCAATCCCCATCACTTTTTTTCTTTTCTTCTTTTGATCTGCAACGTAACGGTCTCTGCGTTCAAGCAAATCATTTGTCAATTCATCATAATTCTTCATAAACAAAGCCCTCCTTTTCAAGTTCTGATTTCAAAGCGCTTTTAGCACGGTAAACGAGGTTTTTCATCTGACGGTTATTCTTTTTCATAACTACTGTTGCTTCAGAATTGGTCATACCATCGAAATAGAGCAACCAAAGGACTTGTCTGTATTCCGCATTCAGCTTCTTTAATGCTCTATGTACGACAATTTTACGCTCTTCAATTATATAGAGCTTTTCCAAATTACATTCGTCCTGAATATAGTTCTCCAAATCATCGAATGATGTATCTGACTGTTTTGCACTATGTCTGAGGTAGTCGATTGCCGCATTTCGTCCGATGGTATAAAGCCATGTTTTAAAAGAGTGTTTTGCATTAAACCTCGGCTTTTTTGTTATGATCTTAAAGAAAGTTTCTTCCATTAACTCTTCGGCCGTAGATATGTTGTTCACAATACCGTTAATATAAAGAATTAAACCATCGCTATAATCTCTTATGATTTCCGATAAGCCTTTGTCATCCCCATCAAGAAAACGGCGGTAGCTACTTGCACCGTTATCCATTGACTTACTCCTTTCTGAAAGGAACTTTTTTGTCCTTTCACTTATTAAACGGATAAAAACATAAAAAGTCTCACTTGAATTTAGAAATATTATACCATAATTCATAATATCCTATTTAGGCACAAATATCAACACACTAAGCATTCTTCGGTGTGTTAATGTTTGTGTTCTATATTGATTTTGTAAAACAAAAGCAATATTGAGGGGTGCAGGGGTACGCCCTTGCCACAACGAAGAGTGTAGGGGCTGGCGCCCACGACAGCCCATTTATCATCCCGCATTTTTGTAAGGGACGTGTGATGTCGCCGTCCCCTACGATTTGCAATTATCTTCTTTTTGTGTTATAATATCCCTACAAAGAAGAGGTGCTTTTATGACAAAAATACTATTCGTCTGCCACGGCAATATTTGCAGAAGTCCTATGGCGGAGTTTATAATGAAAAAAATAGTAAGTGATGCAGGAGAAGAAGCTAACTTTTATATTGAGTCGGCGGCAACGTCTACCGAAGAAATAGGTAATCCGGTGCATTACGGAACAAGGCAGGTTTTGCGTAAATATAACGTTGATTTTTCAAAAAAGAGGGCAGTGCAGATTACTCTTGCCGATTATCAAAAGTACGATTTTATAGTAGGTATGGATTCATATAATTTGCGTAATATGAAGCGTTTGTTCGGTGAAGACAGAGAAAATAAGATTTCACTTTTGCTTGATTATACTGATACACCGAGGAATGTGGCGGACCCGTGGTATACGGGAAATTTTGATGCAACCGAAGCTGATGTATTAAAGGGCTGTTCTGCGCTGTTTGAAAAATTAAAAAAATTATAATAATTTTATTGTTGCAAAAATTCATAAACGGCGTTATAATCATATTCAAAAGTGCGTGTGTATTTATATGTAAAGGATGTTATATAAATGAAATTTGATTGGAAAAAGGCTCTAAAAATATCATTGTGTGCGTTTGGTCTGTTTTTGGCTATAACGTATTGGCGACCCTTTATTTCTTTGTTGGGGGTAATATTTTCCGCAATAAATCCGCTTATTATAGGTGGTATTATTGCATTTATTGTCAATATACTTATGAGCCGTTATGAAAAGTGGTTTTTCCCAAAAAAGAATACAAAGGCTATATCAAAAATGAGGCGTCCGCTGTGCATGATTCTTGCATTCTTAACGGTTGCAGTTGTTTTTGCGGCTGTTGTGTGGTTGATAGTACCGCAGCTTATATCGTGCATTCAGATTATGCTGTCGTTTGCAGCCAAAACGCCGACGTTTATGAAAGAATTTATTGAAAAAGCGAACAATTGGAACTTTGTTCCCGACAAGGTTATTGAATATTTATCGGCGATAGATTGGGAGTCAAAGATAGACCAGTTTGTAACCTTTGTTACGGCAGGGGTTGGTGACGTTGTGAACACCGTTGCGAAAACGGTTGTAGGCATTATTTCCGGTGTGGTAACCGGTGTGCTTGGTCTTATTTTCTCGATATATTTGCTTCTTGATAAAGACAGACTGAAAAGACAGTTCAAAAAACTTGCGGAAAACTATTTTCCCGAAAAGGCGTATGGCAAATTGTTCTACTTTGTTGGAATATTGAATGAATCATTTCGTAAATTCTTTGTCGGTCAGATAACAGAGGCGGTTATTTTGGGGGGACTTTGTACCTTCGGAATGATGATATTCGGATTCCCGTTTGCTACAATGATAGGTGCTCTCATAGCCGTAACCGCCCTGATTCCTATAGCGGGTGCGTACATAGGCGCAATAACGGGCGCTTTGATGATACTTACAGTTTCGCCGATAAAAGCCCTGTGGTTTATTGTGTTTATACTTGTGTTGCAACAGCTTGAGGGAAATATAATATATCCCAAGGTGGTTGGCTCATCTATAGGATTGCCGGGGCTTTGGGTGCTTGTCGCCGTAACCGTTGGCGGTGGTTGTTATGGCGTTGTCGGTATGCTTGTTGGGGTTCCGTTGTTTTCTGCGGTATACCGTATAATTAAAGAAGATATCGAAAAAAAGAATAAAGCAAAAAGCTCGGTTCGGACAAGCGAAGCGATACAAGTCGCCAATGATGAAAAAAATGAGGATATTACGGATAAAACAGGTGAAAACTAACGCTCTACCGTATTGACAATTTGGTGTAAATCGTATATGATTATACTGTAAAAAGAATTTATTGATAAGTGAGGTACAATCCAATGGCAGAAGAATTTATGGGCGATGAAATATTTACGTTGACTGATGAAGAGGGCAATGAAAGCGAGTTTGAGCTTATTGCTAGTCAAGAAATAGACGGCACAACTTATGTAGCTCTTATTCCGTATGATCCCGAAAAGAAAGATGCTGAAGAACAGGAATACGTTGTTCTTAAGCTCGAAACAGACAAGAACGGGGAAGAACTTCTTGTTACTATTGATGATGATGACGAATTTGAAAAAGTAGCTGAAATTTTTGAAGATATGCTCTTCGATGAAATTGACTACGATGCACAGTAAGCTGTTCTAAAATTTTACTGTTATCAAATTTTAGTTTTTGCATACAATAATAGTATTCCTGCTTTGTTTGTGATAAACGGGTAATTAAACCCACAGATTATTAAAGGAGCCCGAACTTTCGGTATGGGGAATGCAGACCTCCTCCTATTTGTTTATTATTTACGCATATAGAGGGAAGCTGGTAGCACAAACTATTGAAGAGGGCACCGCCTTGCACATGCAGGGTTGCTTAATTTCCGTTTACACGGCCCGGTGGGGCTTTATAAAAGGCACTCGGTTATAGAAATATAGCCGAGTGTTTTCTTATACCAAAAAAACTGTGAGTAGGCGTTGCCCACTCACAGTAAAAGGATTATTTATCTGATTTCATAAGCTCTGATGCAGATGTTGCAAGACCTGCAAGCGCCTGTATCTCGCTCGGTATAATAATCTTCGTTGCATTGCCGTTTGCAGCTTCAACAAAGGCTTCAAGACCTTTCAAAGCAACAATTTCTTTAGTGGGGGCTGCTTCGTTAAGAAGTTTAATACCTGTTGCGTTTGCTTCTTGGATTTTCAAAATAGCTTCTGCTTCACCGGCAGCCTCAAGAATTTTTGTTTCTTTTATAGCTTCAGCTTCAAGGATAGCCGCTTGTTTTTTAGCTTCTGCTTCGAGAATCAAGGACTGTTTTCTACCCTCGGAAACGAGAATTTGAGAATTTTTTTCACCTTCAGCGCGCAAGATAAGCTCACGTCTTTCACGTTCTGCTTTCATTTGCTTTTCCATAGCATCCTGAATTTCCTTGGGAGGAATAATATTTTTGAGTTCGACTCTGTTAACCTTTATACCCCACGGATCTGTTGCTTCGTCGAGTATGGCGCGCATCTTGGTGTTGATGATATCTCTCGAAGTAAGTGTAGCATCAAGCTCAAGTTCACCGATAATATTACGCAACGTTGTTGCTGTAAGGTTTTCAATAGCTGCGATAGGATTAGTAACACCGTAGGTGTAAAGCTTACAGTCAGTAATCTGGTAGAAGATAACCGTATCTATTTGCATTCTTACGTTATCTTTTGTAATAACGGGTTGGGGCGGGAAGTCTGCAACCTGCTCCATAAGCGTAACCTTTTTTGCAATTCTGTCAAGAAATGGAAACTTAAAGTGGATACCCGTAGTCCACGTAGCATTATATGCACCGAGTCTCTCAACAACGAAGCCGTATGCTTGAGGAACGATGTGTATATTGCTTACGATAATAAGGAACAATACTATAACTGCACCAATGATAAAACCTGTCATAATTATAACCTCCAAAAATTATTTTTTTATACAAACGAGTTTTACACCGCGAATTTCTTTTACGGTAACAAGCTCATTTTCTTCGATAATTGAACCGTCGTCCGAAAGGGCAGACCAAACCTTGCCAAATATTTTTACCGCGCCTTTTCCCTCTATGTTGTCAATTTTTTCAACAACAATAGCTTCGTTTCCCACAACAGCATCAAGATTGGTTTTTACCAAGGGATTTTTCTTAAAAAGACCTTTCCAGATAGTTTTCGACATGATGACGAGAAGTGTTGAAACGGTAAGAAAAATCAATACCTGAAGCCACACGGGTATATCTAAAGGTAAAAGTGATAGAATAACGGACAGTACGCCTGCAGGTATAAACCAAATGGTTACAAGGTCGCCGACCATGCTTTCGACAATTATTGCCAATATTGTTACCACTGCCCAAATGTAAGGCATATATTCAATCATATCAAACGCCTCCTTAATATATGCTGTTTGACTAATTATATCATATACAATCGATGTTGTA
Organism: Clostridia bacterium; assembly: GCA_017547655.1. GTDB lineage: Bacteria > Bacillota > Clostridia > Oscillospirales > CAG-272 > RGIG1995. Next base: position 124,898 of record JAFYPF010000015.1, on the reverse strand, counting down.
AATATTTATAGTATGAGAAAATAAAGGTTCGGATTTGGTGTAAATAAACAAATTTTTTTAGGTGAATAAAATTTGTTGACAAAATAAAAATGGTTTGATATAATTGGTGGGAGAAGTCGTGTTTTTGTTATGGGAATACGGCATATTTTATGTTAATGATTGAAACAGCCGAGGCTTCCGGCAGACTCTCGGCAAGCATGTTTCTTAAAAAACAAAACTATAATTATGCTGCCGGGAATGGAGAATTTTATGTTTGAAAAGGTAAAAGAACTTTTGGAAGAAGCACTTCAGATTAACCCCGACGATATTACAATGAAGAGTGAGCTTGTAGGAGACTTGGGAATAAACTCTCTTGAACTTGCAGACCTTGTTCTTTCGTGCGAGGAAAAGTTTGATATCGAAATCAAGGATGAGGAGATTCACAAATTTGTTACTGTTGGAGACGTTGTGAACTATCTTTCTGACGTGGTTGGAGAATAAGACTGCCGTTAAGCATAGTCTTTAATTTTTGTTTTTGATAAAATAACGAAAAGGGGAAAGGTATGGGTAAGTTTTTCATTACTGCGGGAATAATGCTTTATATAGCATTTATGCTATGGCTGATATGGGTGATTTATTCTCGCATAACCGCAAGAAAGATAATGAGAGAAGGCAGAAATAAGAAAAACTTTGCTTTCAGCTACATCAGCACTCGTTTTAGCAGGTTGAATACTATAAGAAACGTTAAACTGCTCATAGAAAATTCCTCGGACAAACATGGGAAATACATAGCTGACTTGGGGTTTGTTTTTGTGAATAAGGGCGGTATTATGATAATTACCACCATCCCCGGCTCGGGATTTATTGATATAACCGAGGGGGGAGTGTGGAATCGTATTGTGAACGATAAATTCTATTCCTTTGAAGATCCTTTTATCAGAAGCAAAGAGAATGTTAAGTCAATGAAGTACTTTTTGAGAAAGGAAGGCGTTGAGAACATTCCCGTTCATGACGTTGTGATATTCTCCGGAAAGAGAGTTAAGTTCTCGAAGAGATTGAATGGACTTATAACAGCAAACGAGATTGCGCCTTTTATGTCTGATGTAAATAAGGATAAATTCCTCACATCTAAAGAAATTCGCGCAGTTGTAAAGCTTTTAAAACAGAAGAGCGCATAAAAAACATTAAAAAGACCGATTTTGATCGGTCTTTTTTGTTTCATTTTTTTGAAATTAGTTTTGAGAAGAAAAGCCATATTGCCGTTAGGGATATGATGCAGACAGTTACTACAATTACAGTATTCATAAAAAAGTCGAGTGTGAGTATATATGTCAGCGTATCGTTAAAGGATGATGCTTGAAATTTTTCGGGAGACAGTGGGAAAAATATGTGGTGCATATCAAACCAAAGCGTATCGGAAAATGAACCGCTTCCGTTAATAAGATGTTTTATGAAACTGCCGCCGAAAAACAGAGCAAAAATTGTAAAGATACTTGTAGTGACACCGAGCGAAAGTTTATAAATTATCTTTTTGATATAGCTTTTTCTGCTGAACATATAGAAAGCGCATACGATTAGGGATATAACACAAGCAACAAGTGCTGATTTTGCGGTTGCAAAAACAGTTTTTACGTCATTCATGTGTGTTATAGCTTCATTACCGAAAATATTGACGCTGCCAACAATTTCTCCATTCAAATTGATTCCGTCCATTTGCAAAGCAAAGTTTTGTTTTTTATTTGCCATAAAGTCTGTGATGTGTGCAATTATTTCATCAAATTGTTCTGATGTGAATGCTGCTGACATATCCCTGTTTCCGCCTATATAACGAATGACTGTCGACTTATTTTCGATGGGATATATTCCGCAGGCTTTCAGTTGAGTGCGGTAAAATGTAGTGCTTGTACTAATGAACGTAATCGGAATAAGAGCAGATGATAAAAACAAACAAACGGTAAAAAGAATTACTGCTGTTTTGTCAAGCCATTTCATAATAAACACCTATGGTTGACAGATTTAAAAGAACGCCCAAATTATTGCTACAAGGATTGCTGGAAGCATATTTGCAACTCTTACCGAGTTTTTGCGAAGAAGGTTTAATCCGACGCAGAAAATAAGGATTGAGCCTACGAGAGAAAGGTTGTGTAATGCGGCATCAGTCATATATGGTTCAATAAATTTTGCTGCAAGCGTAAAACCGCCTTGTAATATTGCTACGGGGATTGCCGAGAAAACACAGCCCTTTCCGACTGATGAGGTCATAACGATAATTATGATAAAGTCGAGCAGGGATTTTACAAGCAATATTGAATAATCGCCGAAAAGTCCGTCATTTATTGAGCCAACGACCGTCATAGCTCCAACACAGACAGTGATAGATGCGCTGACAAAGCCTTCTACAAACGATATATCTTTTGCGTTACCCGTTTTTTTCTTTAGCCATTCGCCAAAACGCTCGATAAGTCCGTCAATATTGATTATTTCGCCGATAAGAGTACCGATAGCCATACTTGCTATCATCATCAATGTGCCACCGCTTGTTAGTTTTCCGTCTGATACAGTCATTATTTTTTCCAAAGCGCCGCTGATACCGATAAACATAACGCATATACCGGTGGATTTTACAAGAGCGCTTTGCAGACTTTCTTTTAAGAATTTGCCGAAGAGGGCACCGATAAGTCCGCCTGCCAATATGGCAGCGACGTTTATTATTGTTCCAAGTCCTATCATATTTTTACCTATTTTTTATTTGCATAAGGATTAGCAAAACATTTTAAAAAGTGAGCTTGTACCGAGTCTCATAACGCCGAGATCAAGGAATTTTACAGCATCGTCAATAGATTTGATTCCGCCTGCAGCTTTTACTTTGATTTTCCCTGCTGTCTCATTTACCATAAGCTCTGCGTCGTGGAACGTAGCTCCGCCACCGGCAAAGCCGGTAGAGGTTTTTATATATTCTGCGCCGCTGTTTGCAACTATGTTGCACATGATTTTCTTTTCATCGTCTGTTAGCAGACAGGTTTCAATTATGACCTTAAGGAGTTTTCCGTTACATGCTTCTTTGATTGCTTTAATTTCATTTGATAATTCATCGTATTTACGCTCCTTAAGGGCTCCAATATTGATTACCATATCAATTTCGGAAGCTCCGTTTTTTACTGCGTCTGATGTTTCGAAAAATTTGGTTGCTGTTGTTATATATCCGTTCGGAAAACCTATTACGGTGCAGATAGGAAGTTTGCCTTCGACGTAGTCGACTGCTTGTTTTACAAAAGACGGCTGAATACATACCGAAGCCGTTTTTGCCAACATTCCCTCGTCGCAAATGCGTTTAACGTCTGCCCATACAGAGTCTTGCTTTAATATAGTGTGGTCGCAGAAAGAAAGTATTTCTTTTCCTGTATGATTGCCGTATTTTTTTTTGAGTTTGTTTGTGTCGAGCATAATAAACCTCTTGGTTAAAATTAGTCTACAATTCTGATTTCTTTAATTATAGGTCTGTTTTGGGGTGCAACCGAGCCGTTGTCGTCGGTAACGGGAGTGGTTTGACATATTTTATCAACGATATCCATTCCGTCGGTAACTCTGCCGAAAGCCGCATACTGTCCATCAAGTCTCGTATTGTCTTTGTGCATAATAAAGAACTGTGAAGCGGCGCTGTTGTAGCTGCTTGAACGAGCCATAGAAAGCGTTCCTCTTGTGTGACTTATGTTGTTTTCAACGCCGTTGTAAGCAAATTCACCCTTTATGGTAGGTGTATTCTCGTCGTTTATACCGTTGCCGTTGGGATCTCCGCCTTGCATCATAAATCCGTTTATTATACGGTGGAAAGATACACCGTCATAAAAATCCTTGTTTATAAGGTCGATAAGGTTTTTTACGGTTATAGGTGCGGTTTTTGCGTCAAGGACGGCGGTGATTACGCCGTAATTTTCGATTTCAATTTCAATAGTATAAGATTCTTCGGAAAGTCCTGCATCTTTATTGCCGCACGCGGTTATGCATAATGCCAACGTCAAAAGTGTTAGAAGTATGAACAGTTTTTTCATCTATCAATTTCTCCCTCCGGTTTTAAAAAATGTCATTAACTATATTATCACAATAACTAATTTAATGCAATAGAATTGATGAAATACGACTATTTTATTTCATGTTAGTGTAGGCGTGTTAAATTTAATTGACTTTTTAGTGTTTTTTTGTGTGGCCTATTGGTTTGTATAAAAAATAGCAAGAATATTGAAAGATGGCTATATTTTATTGACAATATATACTTAATGTGTTACGATAGTCTTGACCGAGGGATTTCGGTCAAAAAATTTCTAATACAGAAAGAGGTAAGTGGAATGGCAAAAAGATCATTGCTTACAGGTGTTGCTTATCACGGCAATCGTATGCCCTCTCACGTAAGACGTGATATGCGGGAGATTGCAAAAGCTGATATGGATATAGTTGTTCATATGCTTTCGCACACAGACTGGGACAGACACAAAAACGTAATGAAGGAAAACTTTGCGATAACCGAAGATGCGGGTATGGAAGTATGGGTAGATCCCTGGGGACTTGGAGGCCCTCCCGGAGATAAGTCTCATTTCCTTGCATATTATCCTGATTCACATATGTATTTCAGTAACGGTGAGATGATGCCCACTTATGTATGCCTCAATAGTCCTGATTTTCGCAAGTTTATAAAAGATTGGATAGATACCGTTGCAGAGCTTGGCGGTAAGACTATTATTTGGGATGAGCCTCATATTCCGAAGAAAAAGGTAGCTCCCGAATCCGAGGACAGATATTATGGCTGTTGCTGTCCGAGATGTAAGAAGCTTTTTGAAGAAAAGTATGGCAAGCCAATGCCTTTATTGGCTGATGAAGATGCTGAAGTATTCAGAACCGATTCGATAGTTAATTATTATGAAGAAGTAACTGCCTACAGCGCATCATTGGGGATCAGGAACGTAATATGCGTAATGCTTCGTCCTCATACGGGAATGGACCTCAGTACAATAGACAGGCTTTGCAGTATTCCTACCCTTGACTGTATAGGATCAGATCCTTATTGGTTAGGACATAAGAATGTTAGTCCGTATGATTTTGTATACAAGGGTACGAAGAGAACGCTTGAGGTGTGTAATAAGTTTGAAAAAGATCACAATATTTGGATTCAGACTTATAGCAATCCCAGAGGCAGGGAAGAAGAGATAATTGAAGCTACACACGCGGCTTATGATGCAGGTGCAAGAACGATACTTGCGTGGGGCTATATGGGAAGCGAGTCAAATGACTACGGTGCAAAGAATCCTGCGCGTACGTGGGATATGACTGTTGAGGCAATGAGGAGAATTCGTTCTATCGAGAGAGATAGGATTCTCGAAGAAAATCGCAAAAAGTATATGAAATAATAGTATAGGTCCAAAAGAGCATTGTTTCGCAATGCTCTTTTTTGTGTATAAATTGCATTAAATTATAGACAATGGGGAAATCGGGATTTTAATTTATTACAAATTTTTAGGTGTGCCACATTTTGTGTTTGTGACGTATAGCGTGATATATATGATTATGCGGAGTGGGCGGAAGCTAATAAGAATAAGACGTATAAAGCGTGTTTGTTAATGAAGAAATAGATTGAAAGTTAAACCTATAAACAACCTTTACTCTTTTTTATGACTTGCTTAAGAAAATGATGTTGAAAAACTGTAAAATTGATTTCGACGGAAACAAATTACAGTCAAAAATACGTAATTCAATCAGCTGAATAAGCTTTAATACCTAAATTAAACAAAATTGTATTGTGCTTTTTGTGCAGTTTTGGGGTTGACAAATTTTCATTATGCAATTATACTGATGGTGTAGTATCGAAAAATATGCCTATATGTTATATTTTTCTGTGGTTTTGATACAAATGTTACGAAAAAAATACTTAAAAAACGTAAATTTTGTGTTAGAAAAAATAATCATAAAATAAAAACTACATAGTGAAGGAGAGTTTTTTATGGAAATTAAAAAAATATGTGTCGTCGGCGGCGGTTTGATGGGACGTCAGATTGCTTTGAGTGCATCTATCCATGGCTTTGATGCTACCGTTTATGACTTGAAGCCCGAAGTGTTGGAGGCTGTTCAGAAATGGGAAGACGAATATTTGGCAGAAAGAATTGCTAAAGGTCGTATGACTGAAGAGCAGGTTGCTGATATCAGAACGAGATTCCACGTTGAATCATCTCTTGAAAAGGCAGTTCAGGGTGTTGATTGCGTTATCGAAGCTATTATTGAGGTTCAGGAAGTTAAGGCAAACTTCTTCCGTCAGCTTGATCAGCTTATTGACGAAAACGTAATAGTTTGCACAAACTCCAGCTATATGGTTTCATCATTGTTCAAGGATTGCTTGAAGAACCCCTCGCGTCTTTGCAATATGCACTTCTATAACCCCGCACTGGTTATGAAGTTTGTTGAGGTAGTTCAGGGCCCTCACACCAGCGAAGAGACTGCTCGTGCCGCTTACGAATTCTGCTTGGCTATGGATAAGAAGCCTATTTGGCAGAAGAAGGAAATTCCCGGATTTGCAGGTAACTATTTGTTGGCAGGCTTGACACAGCGTGCTAAATACTTGGTTCAGAACGGATATTGCACACCTCAAGAAGTTGACACGGCGTTGGAATATGGTTTTAACCACAAGATGGGTGTATTCCGTATGCAAGACTTGACGGGTATCGACCTCTGTTACACCATAGCGAAAAACAATTATGAAAAGACCGGTGAAAAGCCTGATATGTTCGATGTTTACGAGCAGATGGTTAAAGAAGGCCGTTTGGGACGTAAGTCAGGTCACGGTTTCTACGACTACGAATAATTTAAACGATAAACATTTTTAAAAACTATATATAATTTTTAAGGAGAAACATAACTATGAGAGAAGTAGTATTTGTTGAAGGTATGAGAACTCCCTTCGGTAAGATGGGTGGTACTCTTAAGGACATTAACGGTTCCAATTTGGCAGCTTTGGCTGTTAAAGCATTGGTGGCAAAGACACAGATTTATGAAAGAGGCGGCAAGGTTGACTCTTTGATGTGCGGTTCAGCTTCGGGCTGTGGATACAGCTGGAGTAACGCGCGTTACATTACAATGGCTGCAGGACTTCCTTTTGAAACATCTGCATCATTTGTAGAAATGCAGTGCGGTTCTGCTATTGACTCTATTAACCATGCAGCATGGAAGATTCTTGCAGGTGCAGCAGACGTTGTTATCGCAGGTGGTTTCGAGTCTCACAGCAATAAGTCCATTAGATTCTCAACTACAGTACAGCCTTACAAGGGTATGGGACCTCAGGCTTTGATTCCTATTATTCATGCAGATCCTAAACAGAGAGCATCTATGATTGAGATTTCCGATATTATGGCTGAAAAGTGGGGCATTACTCGTCAGGAATGTGACGAATTTGCTTACCGCAGCCAGATGCGTGCAGCTGCTTCTACAGAGAAGGGCTACTTCAAGGACGAAATTGCGCCCATTACAATTCCCGCTACAAAGAAGACTCCCGAAGTTATCTTTGCAACTGATGAACATATGCGTCCTTCCACTACTATGGAAGATTTGGCAAAGCTTCGTACAGTTCGTGCAACAGAAACTTCTGTTACAACAGCAGGTAACGCTTCCGGTTTGAATGACGGTGCAGCTTTTGTAATGTTGATGACAGCAGAAAAGGCTAAGGAACTCGGTTATGAGCCTTACGCTCGTTGGGTTGTTGGCGCTGACTATGGTGTTGAACCTCGTTTGATGGGTATTGGTCCCGCATATTCAAATATGATGGCAATTCAGCGCGCAGGTCTTACTGTTGATGATATTGATGTATTTGAATGTAATGAAGCTTTTGCAGCTCAGAACTTGGGCGTTATTAAAGAAATGGAAATTCAGTCAGGCAAGACCATTAATCAGGATAAGTGGAACCCCAACGGTGGTGCTATTTCCTTCGGACATCCTAACGGTGCTTCGGGTGCGCGTATCGGTATCTTCTGTATGAAGGAACTTGCTCGTCAGGGTGCACGTTACGGTTTGTTCTCCTCCTGCTGCGGCGGTGGACAGGGCGTTACCACTTTGATTGAAAACTTGCGTCGTTAACAAATGCCTACAGCCCGAGACGCATAGTACGCCTCGGGCTATTTTAAAGAAAGGATAAAATATTATGAGACAAGCGGTACTTGTATCTGCAGTTCGTACCCCTGTCGGCAAAAGAGGCGGTGTATTTAAAAACCTCAGCCGTCAGGAATTGGTTACTCCCGTTATCGAGGAGGCTATACGTCGTGCTAACATTGAAGGTAAAGACGTATATGATGTAATCTGGGGTGCTCATGCTGAGGGAAGAACCCCCGGTAGACTTGCTTGGTTGGCGGCAGGTCAGCCTGTTGAGACTGCTGCATTGAGCATTAACCGTGCGTGTGGCACGTCTTTGAGTGGATTATCTCTTGCCGGAGCTTTTATTAAGGGTGGCTTTGGTGATGTATATTTGTGTGGAGGCGTAGAGTTTGACTCGCAGCCCGTTCAATTGGTTGGAAGTTCCAATCCATTTGAGGGAGGCAGTATAAATATTGTAAGACGTCTTTCCAGCCCCGAAAAATTCGGTAATCCCAACATGGTAAAAACAGCTGAAAACGTTGCAGCTTATTTTGGTATTACACGTGAGGAATGTGATGCGTATGCTGAAAGAAGCCAGGCATTGGCTTTGCAGGGATATGAAGAGGGAATTTATCCCGAACACCTTGTTCCTATTACGATTCCTCAAAAGAAGGCTGATGATCTCATAGTTGATAAGGATGAAATACTCCGTCCCGGAACAACAGCGGAAGCGTTGTCTAAACTTCGTGCCGTTGCAGGTGGTGTAGTTACGGGGGGGAACGCATCTCCTTTGAATGACGGTGCGGCAGCCGCAATAATGATGGATGAGGAAAAGGCTCGTAGTCTTGGACTTAAGCCTTTGATGCGTTTTGTTGACTATGCCGTAACAGGTGTAGATCCTCGCTATATGGGACTTGGTCCTGTTAATGCTATGCGCAAGGTTATGAAGCGCAACGGCATGACAATTAACGATTTTGACTTTATCGAATGTAACGAAGCATTTGCGTCACAGACCTTGGGTGTTCAGCGTGCATTGGAAATTCCGTTGGAAAAGTTGAATATCAGAGGCGGAGCTATTGCTTTAGGTCATCCATATTCAGCTACCGGTGTTAACTTGGCGGCTAAGGCAGCAGGTATTTTTGCTCGTAATAATTTTGAGCGTTGTGCTATTACATTCTGCTGCGGTGGTGGTCAGGGTGTTGCCGCTATCTTCGAAAAATGCGAATGAGAGAGGAAATAAGAATGGCTAAACTTACAGGAAAAATTGCCGTAATTACCGGCGGTGTACAGCCCCAGACTCTTGCTATTGCAAAGAAATTGGCTGCAGAAGATGCAAAGGCTGTAGTTGTTTTGACAAATAATGCTACTGAAGATAGTGCAGTGATAAAAGAGCAGGGAGCTGCTTGCTTCGCATATCAGTGCAATATAGGTAACTTTGAAGATGTAACCCGTTGCTTTACTGCTATTAAAGCAGAGCAGGGTGATATTGATATTCTTATTAACAATCCCAATGCTGTTTGCCGTAAGACATTGCTTGAAATGACACCGGCAGAATGGAATGAAGTTCTTGCGATTAACGTTCATAGTATGTTCTACTGCTGCAAGCAGGTATTTGCTGATATGAAGGCGAGAAAGACCGGTAAGATTATTAACTTCTCGGACAATGAGATGCTGGGCGTGGCAGGTAATGCGGCTTATGCTATTACTAAAGCATCTGCAGTTGGCTTTACCGGCACTTGCGCAAGAGAGAGTGAGAAGTATACTGTTACAGTAAATTCTTTGACTCCCAACGGTAACGCTACTCCCGAAGAGGTTGCAGATATTGTAGCTCTTTTGGTTTCCGAAGAAGGCAGAGCCTTCCATGGACAGCATTTAAAGGTTACCCACAGTTGGGTAGAGGTCTAAGGGAAGGAGAATAAGATTATGAGTAACTTTACTGGAAAATTTGCAGTTGTTACAGGTGCTGCAAAGGGAATTGGTGCCGGTGCCGTTAAACGTTTTCTTGATGACGGCATTGAAAAGGTAGCAATTGTTGATATGAACTTGGAAGCGGCTGAAGCTACTGCAAAGGAGCTTGATCCTACAGGAACACGCGCTTTTGCATTTAAGTGTAATGTTGCCGATTATGATGATGTAGATCGTTGCTTTGATGAAATTAAGGCAGCATTTGGCAGAATCGATATTTTGGTTAACAGCGCAGGTATTGTTCGTGATAAGACGATTATAAATATGCCTGTTGAGGATTGGGATTTGGTTTTGGCAGTTGACTTGACTAGCTTGGTTTACTGCTGCAAAAAGGTTCTTCCCGATATGATTGAGCAGGATTATGGTAAGATTGTAAATATATCTTCTATGGGCTTTGGCGGCGCATTCGGACAGAGCAATTATGCAGCAGCTAAATACGGCGTAATTGGTTTGACCAGAGTTATCGCTAAGGAATGTGCAAAGTATAATATCACCGCAAACTCTGTATGTCCCGCAGCGGTTGATACAGATATGATTAAGACTATTCCGCCCGAAATTTTGAAGGTAAAAATGGCAGCATTCCCCAGAAACCGTGCTTGCAAGGTTGAGGAATTGGCTTCCGTTATCGCGTTCTTGTCCAGTGATGATTCTTCATTCGTTAATGGCGAAAGAATTATCGTAACTGACGGCAGAATGTGTGTCTGATCCCCAAAAGGAAGGAGAAAGCATTATGAGAAATGCAGTACTTGTTTCTGCGGTAAGAACTCCCGTAGGAAAGCGCGGCGGTGTATTTAAGACGTTGCAGCGCTTGGATTTATCTACTCCCGTAGTTAAAGAAGCGTTGAGCAGAGCGCAGATTACTTCTGAAGAAGTAGAAGAAAATATCTGGGGTAACATTCCCTTTTACTTAACCCCTTCCCGTTACGTTTGGTTGACTGCCGACGGTAGCGTGGATACAGGTTGTCTCACCGTTAACCGCGGTTGCGGTACAGGCCTTGCGGCTTTGACTACTGCAGGCGCTTTGATTAAGGGGGGCTTTGGTGAGATTTATACATGCGGAGGCGTTGAACAGGACTCTCGTCCCGCTTATTACCTCCACAACAATCGCCCTTTTGCCGGTGGTTCACCCTACATTAATACCCTTTTGTCCAGCCCTGTACAGCCTTACGGTAACCCCGAAATGGTACAGACTGCGGAAAACGTTGCTAATAAGCTTGGTATTACCCGTGAGGAATGTGACGCATATGCATACCGCAGCCAGATGCTCGCAGCTAAGGGGTATGAAGAGGGCTTGTATCAAGAACATATTGTTCCGATAACAGTACCTCAGAAGAAAGCTGATCCTATAGTTGTTGATAAAGACGAAATGTTCCGTCCGGAAACTACTCTTGAGGGACTTGCAAAGCTGGATCCTGTAATGGGCGGTGTTGTTACCGCAGGTAACGCTTCTCCCTTGAATGACGGCGCAGCATGTGCAGTTATGATGGATGAAGAATTGGCTCGCGCTAAGGGACTTAAGCCTTTGATGAGATTTATTGACTTTACCGTAACAGGTATTGATCCTCGTTATATGGGACTTGGACCTGTAGAGGCTATGAAAAACTTGATGAAGCGCAATAAGATGGAATTTTCGGATTTGGACTTCATTGAATGTAACGAAGCATTTGCAGCTCAGACGTTGGGCGTTATCAGAGAGCTTAATTTGGATATAGACAAGGTTAATATCAGAGGTGGCGGTATTGCGCTTGGTCATCCCTATTCTGCAACAGGTATTAACTTGGCTGCAAAGGCAGCAGGTATCTTTAAGCGTCAGGGCGGCGAACGTTGCGCTATTACGTTCTGCGTAGGCGGCGGACAGGGTATTGCGGCTTTGTTCGAAAACTGCGATTAAGGAGTAATCGTTATGTGCGAATATGTTAAGTTTGAGGTCGTAGACCATATAGGCATTGTAACACTCGACCGTCCTCCCGTAAATGCAGTTTGCGAATCTATGCGTATTGCTATTCGTGAGATTTTTGAATCTTTGAATACACGTACAGACGTATACTGTGTGGTTTTACGTGCAGAGAATCGTTGTTTTACTGCAGGACACGACTTAAAGGAAGCCGGTCAGTCTAAAGACCCCGATTTTCGTAAGCGTGTTAATCCTACTATTGACGCATCGTTTAATGCAGTGTATCGTTGCCGTGTTCCGATTGTTTCGGCAGTTCATGGTTACGTAATCGGTATGGGATTTGCATATGCGAGCTTGGGGGATGTAATCGTAGCATCCGAGGATGCATTGTTTAGCTTCCCCGAAATCAGCGTTGGTACAGTAGGCGGTCCTTTCTGGTTGAAGAGAGTTATACCCGACAAGGTAGCTCGTTACCATTTCTATACAGCAAAACCTTTTACCGCTCAAGAAATGGAGCGTTGGGGTGTTGTTCACAAGGTTGTTCCCAAGGAAGAGCTTTTTGATGCTGCTATGGAAGTTGCGAGAGAGATTGCTAAATCTTATCCTCCTGCATTGTGGGCAACTAAAATGGTTATTACCGAGGGTGAGCTTGAACAGTACGATGTAGTTGACTTGTCATCTCGTATGCGTGAACGCGGAAATAACGAGTTGTTAGGTCCCGATCCTAACCGTGCAGAGCTTACTCGAGCAAAACTTGGCCATAGAGAGCCTGTATTTGATATGGAACCATTCAAGAGATGGGAGACATTGAAATGAAGGAATACAAATTATTAACTATGGAGAGGTTTGAAGACGGCGTTGTTTTGATGACATTGAACAACCCCCCATTAAACCTTATGACACCCGACTTAATGTTTGAGTTAAGGGATGCTTTTAAGGAGTTGTCTGATGACGATACTATGCGTGCCGTTGTGTTGACCGGTTCCAAGAGAAGCTTTTGCGCAGGCGCTGACGTTAATACCTTTGGTACATTTCCAAAGGGAACAAATACCATTATCGGACATAATATTTACAACAGCATTGAAAACTGCAGACTTCCTATTATTGCCGCTATTGACGGTCACTGTTTGGGCGGAGGTTTGGAGTTGGCATTGTGCTGTGATATTCGTTACGCATCCGAAACTGCAAGTATCGGTTTGACTGAAGCAAATCTCGGCTTGATTGCGGGATACGGCGGAATGGTTCGTTTGCCTTGGCTTATTGGAGAGGCTAACGCAAAGAGAATGTTCTATACGGCTGCTCGTCTTAAGGGAGAAGAAGCGATGCGTTACGGCGTGGTGCAAGAGGTTTATCCTTCGGAAGAGCTGATTGACAAGGCGTTGGAATTAGCTCATCTTATTGCCGAGAGGGCTCCTAAATCGATTACCGCTGCTAAAAAGATTTTCAACGGTTTCCGTCACGATGCATTTGCGGCAGGGTTATATCTTGAGAATGAATGTAACGGAATTGTTTCCGGTTCGCAGGATGTTAGTGAAGGTATTCGTGCTTTGCGTGAAAAAAGAAAGCCTAATTTTCAAAACAAATAAAAAAAACAACCAAAATAAATAATATTTTCTAAAGGAGACTTTTATTATGAAAAACATGAAAGGTCAGTATTGTATTGTTACCGGTGCAGGTAAGGGCATTGGTAAGGCTATTGCTAAGCGTTTCTTGGAAGAAGAAGCTGCAGGTGTTGCTATTTTTGAATGGGATTTGGCTCTTGCTGAAGCAGCAGCAAAGGAACTTGATCCTACAGGCAAGAAGGTTATCGCATTTAAGTGTAACGTTGCTGATTCAGATATGGTAAAGGCAGCTGTTGACGCTACTGTTGAAGCTTTCGGAAGAGTAGACGTTCTTGTTAACAATGCAGGCGTAACTCGTGACCGTATTTTCCACAAGATGACAGATGACGAATGGCATACAGTTATTAACATCAACCTTAACGGTATGTACAACCTCTGTAAGTTCGTTGTACCGTTGATGAGAGAACAGGAATTCGGTTCTATCGTTAACATTTCTTCTACATCTTTGATGGGTAACCCTGGTCAGGCTAACTATTCTGCAACAAAGGCTGCTATGCAGGGCTTTACTCGTACAATGGCTAAAGAATTGGGACGTAAGAACGTTCGTATGAACTGTGTAGCTCCCGGTTACATTGATACAGATATGATGCGTGCAGTTGGTGAAGATAAGTTCAATGCAGCTGTAGCTCGTCATCCTATGAATCGTATGGCATCTCCCGATGAATTGGCTGCAATCGTTGCATTCCTCTGCACAGAGGATTCAAGCTGGGTAACAGGTCAGACTATCGTTGCAAGCGGCGGCGCACTTTGCCTCTAATTTCCAGTATTCTCCATAAGGGCTTGCCTCCGCAAGCCCTTATTTGTTTTTTAAAGGAGTTACATATATGATTGATAATATAAAACCGTATTTAGAGCATGTAAAAGGAAATACGTACTGTATTGTTACCAGAGGATGTCGTATTCCGGTATATAAGATAAATGAAACAGATGCAATTATGATAGATTCGGGGCCTCCAATAGATTGGGAGGGTATATTAGCTTTATTGCAAGAGGAAAAAATAAAAATAACCTCGCTGTTGATATCTCATTTTCACATAGACCACATTGGAAATAGTGTGAATATGCGTAATCAGTTTGGTACGAAGATATACACTTCGCTTTTTGCGGCGGCGGCTTTTGCCAATCCGTTAAATTTTATGACTATTGCATCCGGGAAATTAACATATAGCGCTATAAAGAAAACTAAATGTTTTTATATGCCTGATGAGATTATTGATTGGACAGCTGATTCGGTTACAGTTGACGGTGTTACATTCGGCATTATACAGCTTCCGGGGCATTGTGCCGAACAAATGGGGTTTGTTACTCCTGATAATGTGGCGTATATTGCAGACCAACTTCTCAGCAATAAATTACTTGAAAGCATAAGTATTCCTTATTGCACTTGTCCCGAGGAGAATTTGAAATCTATTGACAAACTTTTGGAAACCGATTATGACAAATATATTTTAGCACACAATGAGGTTGTTGACGATATTTGTGAGCTTGCCGAAAAAAATCGAAATAATATATTTGAAAAGGCAGCATTTGTAGAACAGCTTGTTGAGGGAGAGGTTACGAAAGCCGAAATGGTTGCTATATTTTTAAAAAAGACCGGCAGAGATCTCAACAGTTTTAGAAAGGTTAACGGAATAACTAACAACATTGCTGCCATTATTGGTTATTTGATTGATGAAGGCAGATTGATTGAGACAGCAAAGGATGGCAATATATACTATAGCCGTAATATATAATTGATTAAATAGAGCAGTGCACACCTTGAATTGCTACGGAGTAAAAGAATTATGGACGGAATAAAAATAAAGCCTATAGCGTATATAAAGACGGATTTTACACAGAAATTCGGAATACCGCGCCAAAGCGGAAGGGTAAAGTCCTTAAGAGCTAAGATAGTTTTTTTGCCGGAGTACAGAAAAAAAGAGGCACTGCGTGAGATAGAAAGTTTTTCGCATTTGTGGCTGATATTTGATTTTTCTCTTGCTCATAGGGAGGAGTGGTCTCCTACCGTTAGGCCTCCGAGACTTGGAGGAAACAGACGGGTGGGAGTTTTTGCGAGTCGCTCGCCATTTAGACCTAATAATTTGGGATTGTCATGTGTGGAGCTTATTTCGGTTGAATATGAAAAAGAAAACGGATATGTATTGAACGTTGGTGGAGCAGATTTGCTTGACGGTACGCCTATATATGACATAAAGCCTTATTTGCCTTTTTCCGACTTGATACCCGAAGCACGAGGTGGATATGCTGACGGAGAAGCGGGGCATAAACTCGATGTAGTGCTAGAAGAGAAGATACTCAAAAAAATAGAAGAAGAAAAAAGACAGCCGATTATTGACTGTCTTGCCGATGATCCGCGTCCATCATATCAAGATGACGAAAATCGCATATATAAAATGACGTTTGCCAAGTATAATATAGAGTTTGCAGTAGACGGAAATGTATTGACGGTAATAGAAGTTTCGGTAATATAGGAAAAATGAAAGCACAAATTTGTATGAGGTTCGTACAAATTTGTGCTTTTTTTATTCTACTATTCCATATTTAACTTTTATTCGATCCATTTTTTCAAGCATAGGTTCTGCGGCAATTAAAATAAAAAGCGCTGTACCAAATGCATGAACAAGATCCATAGGCAAACCCGTAATGTAATAAGCAAATAAGGTTTTTAGAGTTATGCCCTCGGAAGATACCATAAATGCTGCGGCAGGGTTCATTATTCCGCCGTAAATAATGATTGCGGTAAACGCCCCGAATATAGCGAGAGAAAGTCGCGTTCTTATGAGCCACTCTTTTTTAAAAAAGTACTCCTGCAAGGAAACCGATAATTCCCATTGCAAACATTTGCCATGGAGTCCAAGGCCCTTGTGAAAACAGCATATTTGAGGTGAGCATTGTAACTGCTCCGACTAAAAATCCTGATTCACCACCAAAAGCGACACCCGAAATAATGGTAAGTGCGAGTACGGGCTTGAATTGCGGAAGCATAAAGAATAGGCTTCTGCCCGCAATACCTATAGCGCAAAGAACGGCAATTGTAACAAGTTCTCTAGGCTTGGGTTTTCTTCCCTCAAAGACAAGAATAAAGGGTAAAATACACTCAAGTAAAACGACGTAGGCTACAAGATTGTAATGTCGATCGTCAAGCTATTTTATTTGGTTAACTTAATTTTCGAAAGATATTGATTTTTGGCGAAAAAGGTGGTAGAATAACACAGTTAGTTTTATAAGTAGAGTACCATTGGTACGGCTGTGGAATAACAGAGGTAAAGTATGAGAAAAATACATATTCTTAACCCTGCGGCAGGAATGTTAAAGGCGCATTTATATATCCCTGAAAATATTGAAGTGTATGAAACAAAAGGGCCTCATGATATGGAGAGGTTTATAACCGAAACACTTTTAGAGGATCCCGAGGTTCATTTTACGGTTTATGGCGGAGACGGAACTGTAAGTGAGGCTGTAAATGGAATAATGTCGGCAGGAGAAGAAGCGGCAAAAAAATGTTTCCTATCGGTTGTTCCGAAGGGCTCGGGAAATGATTTTGTACGAAACTTTTCAAAGAATGAAAAGTTTATGGGTAAAGTTGACGTACTGAAAATAAATGACAGATACGGTATAAACTCTGTTAATATAGGCTTTGACTGCGATGTTGTCGTTGAGACCGATAAAGTCAAGAAGAACTTTTTAACGTCGGGTAGTTTAGGGTACATAGCAGGGATTGTTAAGGTTCTTTCCGGAAAATTGGGAAAGAATTTTGAAATAGAGTTTACCAAGAGAGACGGCGAGAAGTTTGAATTTAACGGCGAATGTCTTATGACCTGTGTCGGTAACGGAAAATATTGCGGAGGTGGATTTAAGTTCGCTCCCACTGCTGTATTGAATGACGGTTATTTTGACGCTATGGTTATAAACAATATGAGTAAACCAATGTTTTTGAGACTTGTAGGTGATTACAGATCAGGTAAACACGTAAACGAAACTACCTGTGAAGTTTACGATAAATATAAAGAAAAGCTGACGTATTTCCAGTGTACAAGAATGACAGTGAAAAACATCAGCAGATATGGAGTTGATGGTGAAGTTATTTATGGAGATGTTGCAGACATTTCTATAGTACCGAGGGCAATAAACGTAAAGATGCCTGCACTCGATTTAACAAAGCTCAGCAACATGAGGAAATAAAGCTGTCGAAGATAAGCTTTGCGTGAATATTGGTTGAGTACATTCTTTCGGGATGCCATTGAATTCCGAGGTGAAAATTTTTCCCCGGAGCATATACGGCTTCAATAGTACCGTCATCACTTTGCGCGGCAACCTTTAGACTTCCCAAAGATTTAACTGTTTGGTGGTGGAAGCTGTTGACGTCGGTTATATCTGCGCCGAGTATTTTTTGTAGCGGAGTATCAGGAATAATATTAACAGAATGGCTTGTTACGTGCTTGTCGGCGGATTGGTCGTGGTTTTCGATATGCTGATTCAGTGTTCCGTCAGCAGCAACCGTAATTAGTTGACAGCCTCGGCAGATACCGAGGATTGATTTGTCTGAATCGGTGGCGAATTTGCAAAGGGTAAGCTCGAAAATATCTCTTTCAAATTCAATATTTCTGCAGTTGGCTTGGGGATTTTCTCCGTATTTTTGAGGGTTTATATTAGTGCCTCCCGAAAATATGATACCGTCAAGACGGCTTACGGTTTCTTCTATAACAGAATTGTTTCTGGTATATGGCAATATAAAAGGAATTCCGCCGGATTCTTCTACCGCTTTTGCGTAGAATGGAGAGATTTTATTTATACCAAGATAGTTGTCGTATTGTGGTGTAATGCCTATAAGTGGTTTCATGAAATTTCCTCCGATATGAATTTGTACATTGTATTCGGAGGCAAATAAATATATGAATAATGGAAAAACAATTTGTATATAAAGTAATACAAAAAGGCAAAGAAAGGTTTGGTTTTTAATGAGCATAAGAATTGGTATAGTTGGTTACGGAAATCTTGCAAGGGGAGCAGAAGCCGCAATAAAGGACAATGCAGATATGACTCTTGAAGCGGTATTTACAAGACGTGATCCGTCAAGTGTAAGGATAAATACAGCGGGAGTTCCCGTACTTCATACTGACGATATAAAGAATTATAGGGACAAAATAGATGTTCTGATAATATGCGGAGGAAGTGCAACAGACCTTCCCGTGCAGACTCCCGAATTTGCAAAATATTTTAACGTAGTTGACAGCTTTGATAACCATTCTATGATACCGACGCACTTTGAAAATGTTGATAAAGCCTCGAAAAATGGCGGTTTTGTCAGTGTTATATCGGCTGGGTGGGATCCCGGAATGTTTTCATTGAACCGTCTTTACGGAAGTGTTATTTTGCCTGTTGGCGAAACGTATACTTTCTGGGGAAAGGGCGTAAGTCAGGGGCACTCCGACGCTATACGCAGAATAGATGGAGTGAAGAACGCGAAGCAATATACTATCCCTGTGGAAAGGGCATTGGAGAGAGTAAGAAACGGTGAAAATCCTGTTCTTACAACAAGAGAAAAGCATACGAGAGAATGTTTTGTGGTTGCAGAAGAGGGCGCTGACAAGGCGAGAATTGAAAAAGAGATAAAGGAAATGCCCGCATACTTTGCCGACTATGATACGACCGTTAATTTCATAACCGAGGAAGAACTTGAAAGAGACCATTCTGGAATTCCGCACGGTGGTTTTGTTATAAGAACGGGAAGGACCAACGGCGGAAAATCGACACACGTTGTTGAGTATTCGTTGAAACTTGATTCGAACCCCGAGTTTACTGCAAGTGTACTTGTTGCATGCGCACGTGCGGCATACAGATTCCACAAAGAAGGACAGATAGGCTGCAAGACGTTGTTTGATATTCCCCCTGCATACCTTTCTCCGCTTGACGGTGCAACCTTAAGAAAGAACTTGTTATAAAATAAAGAAAACGAGCTGTAATCAGCTCGTTTTTTGTGTTTTTAAAACTCTTTGAGGAAGTATATATTGTCTTTTTTTACTTCAAATGATTTGCCTTTTAGATAGGACAAAATACCCGATTCGGTTGTAAAGTCAAATCCAAGTTTGTATGAATAAAGAGCTTGGCATTTGTAACCGGATTTGCGGTCATCTTTGTTGATTCCGTATTTGCCGTCGCCGAGAAGCGGGTGTCCCATATATGAAAATTGCGCTCTTATCTGATGTGTTCTTCCGGTTAAAAGTTCGACTTCAATAAGTGAAAGATTGTTTCTTTCTTCGATAACTCTATATTTTGTTTCGGCTGTTTTTGAACCTTTTACGCGGTTGTCATATACTTTTACGGTATTTGTTTTTTCGTCTTTTAAAATATAGTTTTTGATTGTGCCGGTTCTCGGCAAAACTTTTCCGTGTACTGCCAAAAGATATTTTTTAGTTAATTCTCGGTCTTTTATTTTTTGGTTGAGAATACGCAAAGTTTCTGCATTTTTTGCTGCAATTACTATACCGCCCGTATTTCTGTCAATACGGTTACAAAGTGCAGGGGCAAATGAATTTTCATTTTCGGGATTATATTCGCCTTTTTGATAAAGATATGCTTTTATATGATTGATAAGTGTATTCGTATCCTCTTTTGAATCGGAATGAACAATAAGTCCAGGGCGTTTGTCTGCAAGGAGGATATTTTTGTCTTCGTAGACAATATCGAGATTGGCTTTTAGTTGAGTAAATGCTTCAGTGGAGGAGGTCTTTTCAAAAAATTCTTCGGCAATAAACAACTCAACCGTATCTCCGTTTTGCAAAACGTATTTCGGCTCGGTGCGTTTTCTGTTTACTTTTATTTTCTTTGTTCTTATCTGTTTATACATAAGGGACATGGGAAGTGTTTTTAGGGTTTTTGACAGGAATTTGTCAAGCCGTTGTCCCGCATCATTTTCTTTTACGGTAAGTATCCGCATAAACAATACTCCTTCCGAGGAATTGATTAAATCAATTATACATTTTCTTATCGAAAAAAGCAATAAAAAAATAAAATATATAAAAAAATATAAAAATACTGTTTACAGAAGAGCAAAAAAATGTTATGATATATTGATTAAGTATATTTACGGAGATGTAGATGGGTAAAAGATATAAAGCTTCGATTTATACGTTAGGGTGCCGTGTAAACCTTTACGAAAGCGAAGCTATAGCAGACAAGCTTTCGGAACATGGTTTTGATATAGTGGATTTTTCCGAGAAGTGCGACGTTTATATAATAAACACGTGTACGGTAACAGCCGAGAGTGATCGTAAATCAAGGCAACTTATAAGGCGTGCGGTTAAAAATAATCCCGATGCCAAGATACTTGTTTGCGGTTGTCATTCGCAGATATTTCCGAAAGAAACGGCAGAAATATCCGGTGTTGATTATATAGGCGGAACTACCGATAAACTAAAAATAGTTGAAAGGGCAGTTGCTCTTGTTGGAAAAGAAAAGGGGCAATGCTCGGAAATCAACGTGGGAAATCCGTTTAATGCTGATTTTGAGACTATGGAAGCTACTATTCAAGACAGAACAAGGGCATTTTTGAAAATTGAAGACGGATGCAACAACAAGTGTTCTTATTGCATAATCCCGAAGGCAAGAGGAAATGTGCGTTCAAAGCCTATTGATGAGGTGTTGAATGAGGTAAAAAGCATAGTTGCGAACGGTTACCGCGAAATAGTGCTCGTCGGAATTGAAACGGCGGCGTACGGTGAGGGAAATGATTACAGTCTTATAGACTTGCTTGAAAGTCTTGAAACCGTAGATGGGCTTGAACGAATACGACTTGGTTCTTTGGAACCTGCTTATTTGAAAAAAAACATAATAGACAGGTTGGCGCTTTTAAAAAAGCCTATGCCGCATTATCATTTGTCTCTTCAAAGCGGTATGGATAGGACGCTTAATGCTATGAGGCGGCGTTATAACACAAAAATGGTAGCAGAGTGCGTTGGTTATATGAGAGAAAAAATACCAAACGTAACGTTTGGCTCGGACTTTATAGTGGGGTTTCCGGGGGAAACCGAAGAAGACCACCAAAAAACGCTGGAGTTTGTAGACTCGCTTGAAATTTTAAACAGCCATATTTTTTCTTATTCAATAAGACCGGATACAGAAGCTGCAAAGATGAAAGAACAGTTGGATAATGGTGTGAAGTTACGGCGACATAAAGAATTGCAAGGAATTGCCGATTCTATGAAAAAAAGATGTATCGAGAAATTTATTGAAAAGGAAACAAAACTTGAGGTGTTGTTCGAGACCGAAAAGGACGGATATTGGCACGGACATACAAGTAATTTTATCTATGTAAAAGTTAGAAATGACGCAGATTTAGGCGGAAAGCTTAAAAGTGTTGTTTTGAAAAAATATAACGAAAAAGACGGAATGACAGAGGGAGAGTTAAAATGAGCGTTTTCAGAGTTTTTGTTGAAAGAAAACAGGACAACCGTATTGAAGCGGAAAGCGTGAAGAGGGATCTTCGCGAAAACTTGATGATAGGCGGACTTGAAAATGTCAGACTTATTAACAGATATTATGTTGAGGGTATTGGCGAAGAAATTTTTGAGAAAGCAAAATATACTATTTTTTCTGAACCGCAGACTGATGTGGCTGCAGAAAATATTGAATATAACAAAGATGACAAGATTTTTGCAGTAGAATATTTGCCCGGACAGTTTGACCAGAGAGCAGACTCCTGTTCTCAGTGTATTCAGATTCTTACGCAAGGCGACAGACCTATAGTAAAGACTGCAAGGCTTTACATTCTTTCGGGTAACATAACCGACAAAGAGCTTGAAAGCATAAAGAAATACGTTATCAACCCTGTTGAAAGCCGCGAAGCTTCTTTTGAAATGCCCTTTTCCTTGGAGGAAAGGCATGAAATGCCCGATATGGTTCCCACTATTGATGGTTTTATCAAGATGACAAGATCTGATTTCAAAGGGTTTATCGCTAAATATGCTTTGGCTATGGATGAAGATGATGTTGAATTCTGCGTTAAACACTTTAGAGATGAAGAAAAGAGAGATCCTACACTTTCAGAGCTTCGCCTTATTGACTCATATTGGTCAGACCACTGCCGTCATACAACGTTTCTTACTCATATTGACGGAGTAAAAATAGAAGATTCCTTTATTGCGGATACATATAAAGATTACATCGCAAAAAGGGAAGAGGTTTATGCAGGCAAAAAGATGAAGCCTATGACTTTGATGGATATAGGGACATTGGCTGCAAAGTATCTCAAGAAGAAGGGAATACTCAAGAATCTTGATGAATCTGAAGAAATAAACGCTTGTTCCGTTAAAATCAAGGCCGAAATTGACGGTGAAGAGCAGGATTGGCTTTTGATGTTCAAGAATGAAACTCATAACCATCCGACAGAAATTGAACCTTTCGGTGGCGCTGCAACCTGTCTCGGCGGTGCTATCAGAGATCCGCTTTCAGGTAGATCATACGTATATCAGGCAATGCGTGTTACCGGTGCTGCCGATCCTCGCAAGAAAGTAAGCGAAACTATTCCTGGTAAGCTTCCCCAGTCAAAGATTACAACAGGTGCAGCTAACGGTTATTCTTCATACGGTAACCAGATTGGTCTTGCTACCGGCAGTGTTAATGAAATATATCATCCCAACTACGTTGCAAAGAGACTTGAAATAGGCGCAGTTGTTGGTGCTGCTCCCGCAGAAAACGTAATCAGAGAAGTTCCCGAAGACGGCGACGTTGTTATACTTCTCGGCGGAAGAACAGGACGCGATGGTTGCGGTGGTGCTACAGGTTCATCGAAGGCGCACACATCAGAATCTCTTGTTAAGTGCGGTGCGGAAGTTCAAAAGGGTAATCCCCCCGAAGAAAGAAAGTTACAGAGACTTTTCCGTTCAAAAGAGGCTACAACCCTTATCAGACGTTGTAACGACTTTGGTGCGGGCGGTATCTCCGTTGCTATTGGTGAGCTTGCCGACGGGCTTGATATAGACCTTTCAAAAGTACCGAAGAAGTATGAAGGTCTTGACGGTACCGAACTTGCAATATCCGAATCACAGGAAAGAATGGCAGTTGTAGTAAGAGCGAAAGATGCAGAAAAGTTTATGCAGCTTGCTCTCGGTGAAAACCTTGAGTCTACGGTTGTCGCAAGAGTTACCAAAGAGAAGAGGCTCAGAATGCACTGGAACGGTAAAACAACTGTTGACCTCTCTCGTGAGTTTCTTAATTCCAACGGTGCAGAAAAACATACTGAAATTTCTGTATCTAAAGCAGAGGTTGCAGATATATTCGAAGTTTCGGCTACATCTCACGCAAAAGCAACCGCAAAGGAAACCTTTACCTCTTTGGTTGAAGACCTTAACGTGTGCTCGCAGAGGGGCTTGATAAGCCGTTTTGACTCGTCTATCGGCGCAGGAAGCGTTGTGATGCCTTATGGCGGAAAGACACAGTCTACAGCACCTCAATTTATGGCGGCAAAATTGCCCGTTCTTAAAGGTGAAACAAATACAGTTTCTGTTATGGCGTATGGTTATAACCCCATGATAGCAGATAAGAGTCCCTACCACAGCGCACTCTATGCTGTAGTAGAAAGTGTATCGAGAATGGTTGCGGCAGGCGTTCCCTTCGAAGATTGTTATCTCACATTCCAAGAATACTTTGAAAGAACGAACAACAAGCCTGAAAGATGGGGTAAACCCTTTGCGGCACTCCTCGGCGCATTTAAGGCGCAGACAGAGCTTGGACTTGCGGCTATCGGCGGTAAGGACAGTATGAGTGGAACATTCGAGAATATTGATGTTCCTCCCACACTCGTATCGTTTGCTTGCGCTGCAACAAAATTGCAGAATATTACAACTCCCGAATTCAAGGCGGCAGGAAATAACGTATATCTTATTACACCCGAATATGATGAAAACGGTATCGTTTGCTTTGAATCCTTGAAGAAGGTATATACATATATCCATTCTCTTATTGCAGATAAGAAAACAAAAGCAGTATATACGCTTGGCTTTGGCGGTATTGCTGAAGGTATAGCAAAGATGACATTCGGTAACGAAATCGGTTTTGAATTTGCAGAAAATACCGACGTAAAAGAACTTCTTAAGAACGGCTACGGTGCTTACATTGTTGAAACCGACTCTATGGCTGACGGTAAGCTCCTCGGTAAGACATTGAGCGAGGCTGTTATCAAGCTTAACGGCGAAACGATTTGCGTAAAAGAACTCAAAGAGTCTTGGGAAGCTCCTTTGCAGAAGGTATTCCCGACAGAAGCAAAAGGTGTCGGAAGAGATACTACAGAGACGTTTGCATATACAGAAAGAAATATTGCAAGACCTGCAGTTAAGGTTGCAAAGCCTCGTGTAATTATTCCTGTATTCCCCGGTACAAACTGCGAATACGATACTGCAAGAGCATTTGAAAGAGCAGGGGCTAAAGCGGAGATATTTGTTCTCCGTAATATCAATTCCGACGTTCTTACGCAGTCTATTAAGGAATTTGCAGAAAAGGTAAATAATAGCCAAATCCTTATGATTCCGGGTGGCTTTAGCGGAGGCGACGAGCCTGACGGTTCAGGTAAGTTTATTACTGCGGTTCTTCGTAACCCGAGGGTTAAAGAGGCTGTTACAAATCTTCTCGAAAACAGAGACGGCCTTATGCTCGGTATATGTAATGGTTTCCAGGCACTCGTTAAATCCGGACTTTTGCCTTACGGTAAGATTATGGATACTATGGATAATGACAGTCCTACGTTGACGTTTAACGCTATTGGCAGACACCAGTCGCAGATGGTACAGACGAGAATATCATCTGTTAAATCTCCTTGGTTTGCAAACGTTAATACAGGCGACGTTCATACAGTTCCGATAAGCCATGGCGAAGGTAGATTTACTGCCCCCGAAGCAATTTTGAGACAGCTTGCGGCAAGCGGACAGATAGCTACGCAGTACGTTGATGAAAAGGGCAATCCTACGATGGATATTACCTTTAATCCCAACGCATCCGATTATGCTATTGAGGGTATTACGAGTCCTGACGGAAGAATACTCGGTAAAATGGCGCACAGTGAACGTATTGGCAACGGGGTTGCAATAAACGTTCCCGGCGAACAGGATCAGAAGATATTCTTGTCAGGTGTAGAATACTTTAAATAAAACTAACAATATGGTACACGTTTTAATGTTCGTGTACCATATTATTTTTTAACATATTTGCAAGGTTTTGCATAGAATATCATTGAAATACTAATTTAAAAGGGAGATATTTTAATGCAGAACGAAAAAAAGTACTTTGCATCTGCAAATACCGAAAAAGGTTTTGTATCTTATTTTAACGAGATATACGGCGAACTTGATATGGTGTACATAATAAAGGGAGGACCGGGTACAGGCAAATCAAGCTTTATTAGAAAAATAGCCGATGAAGCCGAGGCCAATAAATATTCGGTTGAATATTTTTACTGTTCGGCTGATCCGTTGTCGCTTGACGGAATAATAATAGAGGATTTAAATACTGCAGTTATTGACGGAACGTCACCTCATACGTATGATCCGCGATATCCGGGGGTAAAAGATAAAATAATTTATCTTGGGGATAGTTGGGATGATGAAAAATTACAAAAAAATGCAGAGACAATATGCGAATTGGTAAATACTAAAAGCAAACTTTATAACAACGTTTATAACTATTTGGCGGCAGTAGGCAGAATAGAGGCTGAAATAAAACTGTATAACAAACGCGCGTTGCTGTATGAAAAAATGCAGGGGGCAGTGGAACGTTTGAGTCGGGGGTGGAAAAACGGCAAGGTTTTTTCAAAGAAAATACGTCCGGTAGAGGGAATAAGCCATGCGGGGCATATTATGTACGATACATATCACAATTTTGCTGAAAACAAATATGTAATAAAAGACAGGTATGGCGTAGGTTGTTTATTTATGGATATGTTATTGAAAAAAGCCGAAAACAAGGCTTTGAGAGTAATATACAGTCCGTCATATCTTGATAACACGAATATTTCCGCTTTGTATTTACCTGATGTAAGCTGTTCTTTTGTGGTTGATGAAGATGATGATATTGATAAGAAACAAATCAATATGGATAGGTTTATTGATGTTGATGAGTTGAGAAAGAATAAGCAGAAAAACAGATTTGCAAGACGCTGTTTGAATTCATTGTACGAGGGAGTTCAAAAGGGGTTTGATGAAATATACGATGTTCACACCTCTCTTGAAAAGTATTATATAGACGCTATGGATTTTTCCAAAAATGCAGAAATACTAAAGAAGATAAAAAAAGAAATATTTTCGTAAAAGTTAATACTGTAAAGATACATTATTTTTATGCTGAAAATTAAAATAAGTATGTGCTTTATCTTGCCTCGCTCGACTGATGGAGGCAAGATAAAGTTTTTTCTAACTTAATGAAAAGTAAATTTATATGGTCTTTAACAGAAGTTTTTATTTGCTTACAGGATAATAGACAAGCCCGTTGAAAATTAAGGTTCCGTTTGAGTTTACGGAATACTCAATTTCCATAGCTTCGCCGTTGTTGTCGATTGTAACCTTTTTTTCGTTTACTGTATAAGTGTATTTTTCGTTACCTTTTTTGAACCAGCCCTTATCCGTAAATTCAATTTTGTTGCCTGCGTGTTCCCATATTCCCACAATCTGATGTCCGGTCAGGTTTGAATGGCACCCCGAAAAAATAAAAATCATTAGTGCAACAAGGTAAAGAATAAAAATGCGTTTTACAAATTTTAACATAATATTTCTCCTAACAATATTATAATGTGATATACATAGTATTACCAATAGTTGTTGGTTAAAACGCTCAAACTTGACATGGTGCTGTAAAAATGGTATAATATAATGAATGTTTGATTAAAAATACATATTTTGAAAGGCTTAAAATATGCAAAAGCTTAAGAAAATCAGATTGGGGTATATAATCTTTCTTCTAATATCGCTTGGGGTTATTTTTCTTACTGTAATGTTTATGTCAAAAAGAGAGCCCGAAGCGCCGAAATATGAGCCCGCGCCTCCCGAAGCACCAAGATTATCTTCGCTTGGCGCTATAGGAGAGTCTTTGGATTTTGATAGTGAAGTTAGGTATTATGAAATAAAAGTTCCTGCCGGAAATCCCTATTTGCCGACGATATGGGCAAATGCTGTGTCAGCAGATACAAAACTTAATATTTATCAGGCGTTTTTTGCAAACAGTTCAAACGAGGCATCTGCAAGGATTTATCTTGACGATGGTAAATATAAGAACAGTTATGAAGTGAAGTTTGTAAAAGATTCCGCTTTAGGATTGGTGCTTCAATATGATGACAGATATACATTTGTTCCGAATTATGCATTGAAAGATGGAGAAGCGTTTGTTTTTTCTGTTGAAAGTGATAGTGGAAACGTGACGGTAGACCAATCGGGTGTAATCAGAGTTATCGGAGTGAGCGATGAGACATCACAAGTAAAAGCTTACGTCGAAGACAGGCTTGTTGATACGCTTACCATAACTAAAACCGTAAAGGCTTGTCTTAATATGTTTATTGTTGCCGGACAGGGAAATGCTGCAGGAATCGGAGGCAATATTGAGGAAAGTATAAAACCTTTGGCGGGAACGTCTTATACGGTAGAACTTGACGACAGAGCCTTTGAAATGAAGGACCTTTCTTCAGGAAGAGAGGGCTTTACGCCTGCTCTCGCTTCACAGTGGTACTTAAATACGGGAGAAAAATCATTATTTGTTCAAACTGCTGTTTCCGACGTTTCGATAACCGATTGGACACAGAGCGGTGAGGCATATAAAATGGCTTTGGCTCGTATTGATTATTTTAAAAATAAATTTGCAGAGGAAAGTTCTCCGTATTCTTTAAGTAGAGTATTTTGTGTTTGGCTTCACGGCGAATGGGATATAGCACAAGGAATGAAGTCTGATGAGTATATATATTACTTCAATGATTTTTACAACGGGCTAAAAGAAAATATATCCCTCGATATGACAGTGGTAATACCTGTTAGGGCTTCTCTTACAAAGGGAGATTCACATAATGAAATAGCTCCCGTATGTTCTGCTCAATATATGCTCGGAAATATATATGAGGATTTGCGAATTATTACACGTATTCCCGATAATTCCAACGTCGAAAACGGTATGGTTGGTGCGGATAATCTGTATTATACGCAGAAGGGGTATAATGAAATCGGTAGAGATACGGCATTTAACTTATTTAATTGCTATAGCTCGAATACTGATAAATCAGTAAGAAAAATTGAAGTTTTCGGAAATACTCACGAGGACTTGTTTGAATACGGTGAGACTATAGAAATAGAAAAAGGCGAAACAATCAGAACGGTGGCTGTTGTTTCTCCTCTGTATGCCGAAACGACCAAGGTTAACGTATCATTTGATAGTAAAAAGCTTTCTTACTCAAATGGCGGAATTGTAGAGGTTAGAGAAGAAAATGACGGAACTGTAGCGGAAATGTTGTTTTCTTGCGGCGGAATTGATTTTAGATTTAATATAAAATGTATCGTTGAAAAAAACAATTCGAATGTTGACAAAAAATTATATACTTGGGAATTTGATGATTTAAATGAGATTTCGGGATTAAATAATTTGACGTTATCGAAAAAATCTTTGGCTGACCAATATTCGATAAGCGATGGTGTTCTTACGTCTGCGAACAGACAGGCTGATTTTAACTTTACATTACCTGTCGAGCTTAAATCTGATTTTGACTGGTCAATTGAATGGACCGGTGTTTTATATGATAACAGCATTATTTTGGGTAATTCTTTTTCAACCAAAGGATATATTTACCTTGCGCCTTTTGCTCAAAATATGGGGTATTCGATAAGGCTGGTAGAAGATAACGGTCAGACGTTTTATTTGCCTTACGGTGACTATGCAGAACAATGCAGAGTGATGAATTCTTGGATGATTGAGTATATACACGGAAGTAAAACTATTGCTTTGCGTTTAAATGGTACTGTTATTGCTGAGATTGTTGTTGAAAAGACATTTTCATTTAATCTTACAAATTTGTTTGGCAGATATGGCAGTGATAACGTTAATTACTGCTATTCGGGAAGTATAGATGAACTTAAAATTACTTTTTTGTCTCCTGTTTATGAAGAGCAGGGATAATAAAATATATTAGGAAGCTTTGGATATGAGCAGGGAAAACAAAATAAAACATGTAATCGCCATGGTGTTGATAGTTTTTACTTTGGTGGCGTTGGCGTTTTTGTCGAGCGGAGCTGAAGTGAAAAAGGTTTATTTGAAAAACGGTGGAATCGGAGATGGTTCAAACTATGAAAATGCGATAGGTGATTTTAAAGAAGCGGTCAGATTACTTGCAAAAAGCGGAGGAAAAATTGTTGTTTGCGGTAATTATACCTTTACCGAGCTTATAAACCTTTCGGTGAAGAACGGCACCTCCAATGGTACTAAAGTTATTACTGTTACGAGCGTTGACGGGGAAGTGGATTATCGAAAGCACACTAATGCTTCACTATGTTTTGGTGATGGAAAGTCTTCTGCAAATATGATATTGGCGGGTAAATTTGTCTTTGAAAATTTGAATATTACAACTAACGGTGGTGTTACCCCGAGAGCTGTTGTTTGTAACGGATACGATACCGTTTTTGGAGAGGGTATCGTATGCGAGAAAAAGGGCAATGCTCCACATTTGTCTGTAATTGGTATATCACTTGATGAAGAGCGTGTTTCGTCTAACGGATGTATAACTATAAAAAGCGGTAATTACTATAACGTTTGCGCAGGAAACAGAAATGGAAACAGCGTAGGCAATACGTTTCTGACGATAGATGGCGGAACCTTTGATGGAATTGTCTCTGCGAGTGGATATATTTCTGTGGGATTTAAACAAGAGGGAAATGCTTCGTTGGTTATAAACGGAGGAACGTTCCATGGGCAGGTTGGTTGCATAACGGAAGCTTTGGATACGTTTTCTTTTGCTGTGAACGGTGGTAGCTTTAGAAAAGAATTGTGTGCATACGGAAAATATAATGTTTTGGATATAAACGGCGGTAATATGCAGAATATAACTGCTGTAAATATAGCTGATTATATTGAAGATTTACCGGAAACCACAGAAAATGGACGGCCTGTTGAAACAAAAGCGGAAGACGTTAAGAAAAGCTTTGTCAATATAAACGAATATAAGGGAGACGTTGACAAGCTTATAAGCAAAATAAATGGTGTTGGCGTTATAATAAAAAAAAATACGATGGGCGGAAATGATGCTGAATCAACGGCTATTAGTGTAATAGGGACTGATTCGTCCGAAAAAAATAATATATCTCCCGAGGTAACTGAAACGTCGGACAATGAAACTTTATCCGAAAATAAAATTGAAAGGGAATATCTTTTGGGTTCAAGGCAAAATACGGTGTTTACAATTTCTGTCATAGGTGTTATTGTGGCTTTAGCCATAGTAATATTTGCTTACAGAACGGTATATAGAAAGAAATAAAAAAAAGACAATAAGCCCCACCTTTTTAAAAAGGTGGGGGCTTATTGCTTTAGGGAAAACGATGAAAAACCGTTTATTTATACAATGCCTTGTGCCATCATAGCCTCAGCAACTCTGAGGAATGCGGCAATGTTTGCACCGGATACAAGGTCATAACCGAGTCCGTATTCAAGCGCTTTCGAAGCACATTCGTTGTGAATATTCTTCATTATATTGCAAAGCTTTTCGTTAACTTCTTCTTCGGTCCATCTGTAGCGCATACTGTTCTGGCACATTTCAAGCGCAGATACAGCAACACCACCTGCGTTTGCAGCTTTGGAAGGGCCTACTGCCGATAAGTTTTCTTTCAAATACTTCAAAGCGTCGTTTGTTGTAGACATATTAGATACTTCAATGTAGTATTTTGCTCCGCTTTCAACGATCTTCTTTGCTTCTTCTATATTAACTTCGTTTTGGGTTGCGCAGGGCATAACGATATCTACTTTGCTTCCCCAAGGCTTTTCTCCCTTAAAGAATTTTGCATTGGGATACTTTTTAGCGTAATCTTCAACTTTGTCTCTTCCGGAGGCGCGCATTTCAAGTAAGTAATCAACCTTTTCACCCAAAATACCTTCTTCGTCATATATATAACCGTCAGGACCTGATATTGTTACAACTTTAGCACCAAGCTGTTCTGCTTTCTTACATACGCCCCAAGCAACGTTGCCGAAGCCTGAGATTGCTATCGTTTTATTGTTTATGGTTTCGTTGAAGTGACGGAGAATTTCTACGGTGAAATATATAGCTCCGTATCCGGTAGCCTCCGGTCTAACGAGAGAACCGCCATAGCTTAACGATTTACCTGTGAGTACTCCGTTTTCAAAGTTACCTTTAATTCTTCTGTATTGACCGAACAGATAACCGATTTCTCTTGCGCCAACGCCAATGTCACCTGCGGGAATATCTGTGTCGGGACCTATGTGTCTGTAAAGCTCTGTCATAAATGCCTGGCAGAATCTCATTATTTCGGCGTCACTCTTTCCGCGAGGGTCAAAGTCCGAGCCGCCTTTTGCACCGCCGATGGGAAGACCTGTGAGGCTGTTCTTGAACGTCTGTTCAAAGCCCAAGAACTTCATCATTCCTATATATACGGACGGGTGAAAACGAAGACCGCCTTTGTAGGGACCGATTGCTGAGTTAAACTGAACTCTGTAGCCGCGGTTAACGTTTACATTACCGTTGTCGTCAATCCAGCTTACTCTGAAAGAGAGCTGTCTGTCGGGTTCAGCCATTCTTTCGAGAATGCCGTTTGCTTCATATTCAGGATGCTTGTCTAAAACCTGCGAGAGGCTTCCGAAAACCTCTTCGATTGTTTGTATGAATTCAGGTTCGTATTGGTTTCGAGCTTTTACTTGTTCGATAGTCTTTTGAATGTATGCGTTCATAGTTTCCTCCAAAAGTTTAATTTGTTTATTATAGTTTAGTATTATTATACTGCGTTTCCTGCTTTTGTGTCAATATGTAAAGTTCACCAAAAAAAAGCTTTGAACAAATTAATTTTGTGAAGTTTATGCAAAAAATGTGCGTATCAACTTAATAAAATTAAGTAATATGGAGAAAAAGTTAATAAAACTAAATAATAGCGACGTTTTATCGAAAGAGTGCGTTTTATTGGGAAGATTGTATAAAAATGCAAAAAAACTATTGAAAAATAAGACGTAATAGTGTACAATAAATGTATAAATTATTTCTAAAATATATTGGGGAGATTGTTTTTGAAACTTCTTGAGGACAGAATAAAAGCTGAAGGGAAAATTTATCCCGGTAATATTGTTAAAGTTGATGGTTTTGTAAATCACAGAATTGATGTAAAATTACTTAAAGAAATAGGGAAAGAGTTTTACAGATTGTTTGCAGATTCAGGGGTAAACAAAATTGTTACCATAGAAGCTTCGGGGATTGCATTTGCTTGTGCAACTGCTATGGAGCTCGGTTGCGACGTTGTGTTTGCTAAAAAAAGCGGACATAAGAACGTCGGAGACGACGTGTATACGGAAAAGGTTATATCCTTTACAAAAGGTAGGGAGTATGACATAGTCATATCCAAGGATTATTTATCAAAAGAAGATAAGGTTTTGATTATAGATGACTTTCTTGCCGACGGCAATGCGGCAAAGGGACTTATAGGTATAGTTGAGGCTTCGGGGGCAGATGTCGTAGGTATAGGAATAGTTATCGAAAAGGGCTTTCAGCCGGGTGGTGCTCTGCTTCGCGGTATAGGTATAAGGGTTGAGTCTTTGGCTATTATTGACAGTATTGACGGAAATACTATTACTTTCAGATAACCTGTATGATTTTCATACTTGTTTATAATTTTATTTTTTAAAGGAGAAAATCCAAAATGAAAAAGTTTCTTTCAATTCTTTTGGCAGTGCTTCTCATTGCCGTTTCTTTGGTTTGCTTCGCATCTTGCGGCAATGAATCAGAGAACGAAGGCGGCGAGGGCAAATTTAAGGTAGGCGTAATCCATATCGGAGACCCTGCTGACGGTTCGGGTTATTCCTATACACACGATTTGGGTATTGTTGAAATGCAAAAAAACCTCAACCTTGCTGATGATCAGATTATCCGTAAGCTCAATATTGCTGACGATGACGAATCTGCAATCAGAGAAGCTATCGAAGCTTGTATATCCGAGGGTTGTAAAATTATCTTTACAACAAGCTACGGCTATATGGATACAACAGAAGCTCTTGCTAAAGAACATCCCAATGTAATCTTCTCTCATGGTACAGGTTACAAGAGCAACGAAACAAACTTCAATAACTATTTCGGTAGAATTTATCAGGCTCGTTACCTCTCCGGTATTGCTGCGGGTCTTAAGACAAAGACCAACAAGATTGGTTACGTAGCAGCTTACGGTACAGAACTTGCTGAAACATGTAGTGGTATTAACGCATTTGCACTTGGTGTACAGTCCGTTAACCCCGATGCAGAAGTATATGTTAAATCTCTCAACAGCTGGTTTGATCCTGCAAATGAAACAGCTTATGCAGAAGCTCTTATCGAGCTCGGTTGCGACGTTATCGCTCAGCACTGCGATACAGCTAACCCTCAGATTGCAGCTCAGACAAAGGGCGTATTCGGATGCGGATACAACTCTGATATGACAAAGGATGCCCCTAAGGCTCACCTTACTGCTTCTATTTGGAACTGGGGTGTATACTACACAGCAGCAACAAAGGCAGCTATGGATGGTACATGGGCAGAGTTCGGCAACTACTACGGTAGCTTGGCTGACGGTCTTGTAGACGTTTCTGCACTTTCTGAGAACTGCGCTGAAAATACAGCTGAATACATCAAACTCGTTAAGGACCTCTTCAAAGAAGGTACTTGGGACGTGTTCTCAGGCGTTAAGCTTTCATTCAAGGACGGCGCACTTGTTAAGACTGATGCTGACCTCAAGGATAACGCAGGTAAAGTAATTGTTGCGGCAGGCGGCGCATCTGTTGAAGATTCCGTTATTACCGGTACAATGAACTACTTTGTAGAAGGCGTATCACTTAAGTAATTTTTACACATTGGTTTGAATATGCTTCTCTTCCTTTTGTGGGGGAGAAGCATATTTATAATGGTTATAGTTAGTCGAAACAGTGAGGTTGATTACTGTTTCGACTAACTACACTCATTATAATAACAAAATAGAAAAAAGCAGGAGAGGTTATGGCAGAGGTAACACGCAGCAATGCTGCTATCGAACTAAAGAATATAAGCAAGACTTTTGGCTCGGTACATGCAAACAAGGGGATAAACCTTTCGGTAAACAAAGGCGAAATTTTAGCACTTTTGGGAGAGAACGGTTCGGGAAAAACTACCTTGATGAATATGTTGTCGGGTATATATAAGCCCGACGAAGGCGAAATTTTTATAAACGGAGAAAAGGTAGTTATTCAGTCGCCCGAGGACTCAAAAAGACTTGGAATTGGTATGGTGCATCAGCATTTCAAGCTTGTTGAGAAGTTTTCTGCCGCAGATAATATACTTATCGGTTCCGATAACGAAGAGGGCGCGGATAAGTATCTGTTGAGAAAAAGCAGATTTAAGAAAATCGGAGAGATGAGCCGCAAGTTCGGGTTTGATATTGATCCGGAAAAATGCGTATGCGATATGGGAGTCAGCGAAAAGCAGACTGTTGAAATATTAAAGGTTCTTTATTACGGGGCAAACGTACTTATACTTGATGAACCTACTGCTGTGCTTACGCTTCAGGAAAAGGATAAGCTTTTCTCTATATTGCGTAAAATGAGAAAAAGCGGCTGTGCTATAATAATTATTACACACAAGCTGAATGAAGTTCTTGAAATAAGTGACAGGGTTACTATTTTGCGTAAGGGTGAAAGTATTGGTACGGTAAATACATCCGAGACGAGCGCAAAAAAGCTTACCGATATGATGGTGGGCAGAGCAGTTGAACTTGCTATTGACAGACCTCAATGCTTGAAAGATGAAGTGTTGTTAAAATTAGATAACGTTACAGTTCCCGGTGAATCGGGACTTAAGGCTGTTGAAGACGTTTCATTTGAATTGCACAGTGGTGAAATGCTCGGTGTTGCGGGTGTATCGGGATGCGGTCAGAAAGAGCTTTGTGAGGTTATCGCAGGACTCCAGAAACTTGATTCGGGAAAGATTATTTATAAAAATACCGAAATTCAAGGAAAAACAACTCGCGAGATAATCAACCTCGGTATAAGTATGAGTTTTGTACCGGAAGATAGACTTGGTATGGGACTTGCGGCATCGCTTAGTATTACCGATAATATGATGCTGAAAAACTACAGCAAAGTTAAAGGGCCTTTCGTTGACCGTAAGAATACAAGAGAAACGACGAAGAGGGTAATAAAAGAGCTTGAAATCAATACTCCCGGAACCGAAACTGCTGTAAGAAAGCTTTCAGGAGGTAACGTACAAAAAGTACTTGTCGGCAGAGAAATAGAATCTTCTCCTACAGTTATTGTAACGGCATATCCCGTAAGAGGGCTTGATATTAACTCGTCATACATAATATACGATATTCTCAACGAGCAGAAGAAAAAGGGCGCAGGTGTTCTTTTTGTCGGCGAAGACCTTGACGTTATGCTCGAGCTTTGCGACAGAATTATGGTGCTCTGTCACGGTAAGGTTACGGGAATAGTTGATGCTAAAGAGGCTACCAAAGAACAGCTTGGTTTGCTTATGACTAATGCTGTCGAAGCAGAACAAAGTAGCGAAAAAACAAATAGCGCCGTTGAATCCGACAACGTTGAATATGAGTTTAAAGAAAAAGTAAATAGAAAGAAGCCTAAAAAGCATAAAGATCCTTTTATACATCTTATTAAGAGGG
The DNA here is from genome assembly GCA_017547655.1 of Clostridia bacterium. Classification (GTDB taxonomy): domain Bacteria; phylum Bacillota; class Clostridia; order Oscillospirales; family CAG-272; genus RGIG1995. Next base: position 88,491 of record JAFYPF010000015.1, on the reverse strand, counting down.
ATACACTTCCGCTTTGGAAGACTTCGGCTATTTATTTCGCTTCTGTGATGATAGCACTTTTGATAGGCGGTATTTTCGTTATAATGAACGGTGCAAATCCGTTTAGTTATTATTCCAATATTCTTGTTGGTTGCTTTAAAAACTCTATTAACATTAACGGTCTTATAAGGCAGATAATACCTTTGACGATTACGTCGCTTGGTATAGCGTTTGCGTTTAAGATGAAGTTTTGGAACGTAGGTGGCGAAGGTCAGTTTATTGCCGGAGCTATTTCTGCGGCTGCTGTAGCACATTTGTTCAGAGGCAGTGACACTTCGAGCATAATCGTTTTATTGTGTATGTTTGTTGCTGGAGCTTTGGGCGGCGGCTTGATAGGTCTTATTCCTGCGTTGCTTAAAGTTAAGTTTGGTACAAACGAAACGCTGCTTACGTTGATGCTTAACTACATTGTTCTTTATTTCTTTATATTCTTGAAGAAGACATACTATTTCGGTCAGTTGAATAACGGTGTGCCTAATAACAGAGACTTTGCGGCATTGGCAGAAAATGCGCATTTGCCTCAGATTACTCTCGCAAATGGTATAAGATTTGACGTTTCGCTTATTGTTGCAGTTATTCTTGTTGTAATTTGTTATATTTACTTTAAGAAGACAAAGCAAGGATATGAAATATCTATAGTAGGCGATAGTATAAATACCGCAAAATATGCGGGAATGAACGTGCCGAAAATAATAATAAGAACTATGTTCTTGAGTGCGGCTGTAATAGGTATTGCAGGTATGTTCCAAGTGTCCGGAATTGCGACCTCATACAGATTAAGTACGGGTATAACAAGCAGTGTGGGCTGGACAGGCGTAATTGTTGCTTGGCTTTCAAAACTTAACCCCATTGGAATTTTTGTAACATCGGTGCTTATGTGTATTCTTTCTAAAGGTTCGAGCGTTGCAGAAAGCGCATTTAACATTTCTCCTGCAGTATCATCAATTTTGCAAGGTATAATTTTGTTTGCGGTTCTTGCGGCAGACTTCTTTATAAACTACAGATTAGTACTTAACCTTAACAACAAAGCTGATGGAGGTAAAAAATGAATACGATAATTAAATTTCTTTTTTACTCCATTAGAATGGGTGTACCGCTTTTGTTCGGTACGACGGGGGAGATAGTTTCCGAAAAGTCGGGAAGTTTGAATCTCGGTGTTGAAGGACTTATGGCTATGGGGGCTATCGGAGGATATTATTTCGGCTGTAAAACAAACAGTATGATTGTTGCGCTCCTTGCGGCATTCTTGTGCGCTGCGCTTGGCGGTCTTGTATATTCTTTCCTTACGATTACTTTTCAGGCAAATCAGAACGTAACAGGTCTTACGCTGACAATATTCGGTGTTGGAGTATATGAATTTATCGGAAGGTCGTTGACAAGCGGAGGTAAATATCCGGTAATGGATGAAGCTTCGCAGATGGTATTTATGAAGTCGGATATAGGTATTCCCGTACTTCGTGATATTCCGTATATCGGAACTTTATTGTTCTCGTATAATATAATGGTTTATATATCGGTTTTGGTTGCCGTAGTTCTTTGGATTTACATTACAAAGACGAAAACGGGATTGAAATTAAGAGCGACGGGTGAAAACTACGGCGCAGCAGATGCATGCGGTGTAAACGTTTCTTTCTACCGTTATATGCATACGGTATGCGGTGCAGGTATAACAGGTCTTGGCGGTCTTTATCTCGGTGTTGTTATAAACGGCGGCGCATGGAATGAAAGCTGGATAAACGGTATGGGTTGGATTTCGGTTGCATTGGTTATCTTTGCAAAATGGAACCCCGCTAAAGCTATCTTCGGTTCGTTCCTCTTTGGGGCTTTGACAGTATTGCAGTCATGGAAGGGTAACCTTAAAGAAGCGTTTCCCGATGTTCTCGGTTGGGTAGACGTTATACCGAATGAATTTTATCAGATGCTTCCTTTCGTTATAACCTTTATTGTTCTTGTTGTTTCTTCAATAAGAGACAAGGGCAGAGGCGAACAGCCTACTTGCTGTGGTATAAACTACTACAGAGAAGAAAGATAAAATATAAAATAAAATATCCCTCCAAAGCTTTTTGGTTTATGGAGGGCATATTTTTGTGTGCAAAAATTTTGAATATTTAGGAAAAAACACTTGGCTTTTGTAGGTCAAAGTGATAAAATGATGAACACAATCAAATAAAGTGTAACACTAAATGCGAAGAGCAGAAACTAGTAGGTTGGAAAAAATCTGGAGAGAGTTGCCGGTTGGTGCGAGGCAAAGAGGACGTCCCTCTGAATTCATTCTGTTAGCAGTACGCTGAATTAGAGATTTATCTATAGTAGGATGTAACGGGCGTTCCCGTCATAGAACTAAGGTATATTTGTACCTAAAAAGGTTGCTGTCGTGAGATAGTAACGAACTGAGGTGGTACCACGGGATTAAAGATTTTCTCGTCCTCTGTATTCCTTATCGGAATGCAGAGGATTTTTTGTTCTAATCTATTTTTTAGTTTTTGATTGAAAGTAATAAAATAATTGTAATTAGTGAGGTAAAACACATGCAAATGAATTTTCACAGGAGACTCCCTGTTCCCCAAGAAGTAAAGCAAGAGTATCCTTTGACAGAAAAAATGAAACAATTAAAAGCTGAACGTGATGAAAATATCAGAGCTGTTTTTGACGGAAGGTCTGATAAGTTTATTCTTATTATCGGACCTTGCTCTGCCGATCATAGCGAACCAGTATTGGAATATATATCAAAACTTCGTAGGATTGAAGAACAGGTATCGGATAAAATCGTTATTATTCCGAGAATATATACGAACAAGCCCAGAACTACAGGGCAGGGGTATAAGGGAATGTTACACCAACCAGATCCCGAGGCAAAGCCTGATATGTATAAAGGAATTGTAGCAATCCGTGAGCTTCATCTTGCAGCATTAAGAAACTTTGGTTTTTTCTTGTGCAGACGAAATGCTTTATCCCGAAAATTATCGATATCTTTCCGATTTACTCTCATACGTGGCGGTTGGCGCACATGGATTTAAAACGGATTATTCGGTAAACTCGTAATTGATTAATAGGATATATTGAAAAGTAAACTGATAAAAAAATGCACACGATTTTGTGTGCATTTTTTGAATATACGGTTTTTACGCCTCGGGTGCAATTCTTGAAGGGGAAACAACCTGTGCGTAGAAATTCATATAGGGAATAGGTCCTTTTAATCCGTGGAAAGGAAGTCTCTTTTCTTCAAGCTCTTCAATTGCTTCCAATTCTCCGTTAAGATACTGATTTATTTCTACAATCGCGCTCTTAATTCTGCCGACAATGGAAGCGTAACGCATATCCATAATATCCCAGCCGAAGGCTTTGTAAATTTTAAACCAGTTTGTTCGGTGACATTCCCAAAGTCCGTTAAATCTGTTAATAAGATCTGGAAGCTCAACGTCTGCAAAATTCTTAAGAGCTTCTTTGTCGTTTTCTCTGTAAGCAGCTGTAAGGCGGAGTCCCATTTGAGATTTCTTTGCAAGAACGTTAGCGGCATGGTAGCTGAATTCGATTACATTATCATATTGTCCGTTTCTGCCGATTGCTGCCTGTAGTTCTTCTGCAAGCTTGGCATAGTGTGCGTCAAGCTCAACATCTCTAATATTGTAGTCAGCAAGGCCGGTAAGGATATCTTGCCACATAAGAAATTTAGAGGAGTTATATCTCGAAGAGTCAACCATATGTTCCAAATTCGGGGTTCTGTCAAGTCTTTCAAGTAAAACAAAATCTTCAACGTTTGCGCCGCAGATAAACTTAAATCTCTTGGCAAATTTATCGTAGTCTATTTCATCTGCATATCCATGTTCAGCATAGAGTTGACATCCGATAAGGTTGGTTGTCATAAGACATTCCGTACCGTTGTCACCCCAAGTTGTCATAAATACTTTTTTAATGCCTTTCTTTTTACAAGCATTAAGCCCACATTCGGTTGAAACCTTTGTCTTAAACCACGCAAGACTATAGCCTACCCAAGTCCAGATACCGCCTGCGAAAATTACGTTGTCGGTAAGCTGTTGGTGCGTAGGAATGGCATTTTCATACTCTTGTTGAGTAATTTTGTAGTATTCCCAATAGATACAAGCCATATTTTTGGGAACCATGTCGATTGTAGACTGCGGAAATACTATATTTGGCTGATAATATTCTTTATTACCGGCAGTACGGAAGAACATATCGTCCCACATCATGGGTTCAAGTCCGAGGTCATCAACAATTTCCATAACCTTTGCCAAATGCTCTTTCATAATTTCAATAGCGGGCTTGTAACCAAATGTGTCTATGTACTTACCTCTTCCGAGCTTCCAAGCTTCGTCCATACCGATATGAATCTTTTTTGTTCTGAAAGGACGGGAAGCGGCGGTGATAATATCTCTTACAAACTTATATGTTTCGGGTTTGCCAACAAGCAAACATTCTTCGTAATCTCTGATGTTATGGAAGCATTTCCAACGGAGTGTATCGGGCATATGAGCGAGAGTCTGGATACAAGGAATCATTTCAATTCCGAGATTATATGCATAATCATCAAGTTCTCTCATTTCTTCCTCGGAATATCTTGCTCTCATATAACCAAAATAGGGTTGTTCTTTTACTTCAAAGGTGTCTTCAGCATAAAGCATAAGGGTATTAAGTCCCATAAGAGCCAACTGCTTGATAATCTCTTTCATAGTTTTTACGTTAAATGCCGAATTACCTTGAGCAACGTCAAACATAGGACCGTTCATCTCAAATTGTGGAACTTCTTCAAGTTTAAAACTTTCTTCACCGTCTTTTATATGTTCTACAGCAAGGCCAAATGCCCTGAAAAAGTGGCATTTTTCAGCGTAAATAATAGTACCTTTTTTGTTTTCGAGTGTTACAACGAGGTTGCAGCCGCCCTTTTGGGTAACGGTAAATTCATATCCTCCGTCACCGAGGGTTATGCCCATATAATCAGCAAGAATACCGGCACCGGTGGTAAGCTCATCTTTCAGACCAATAAGTTTAATGTTCATAGAGTACTCCTTTTTTATTAGTTAATTGAAATATTAGCAACAAATTTTTTAAGAGGTGTTTTTTTCTATATGTTTATTTTCGTTATATGATATCAATAGGGAAGCGGTGTAGGCTTTTTCGATTGAGTATAAAAAATCGTCATTATTATATCTACATAAAGTTATTGTAACATAATAAAAGTAATAATTCAATAATATATAGGAAAAATAGTACAAGTTTTTGATTATTATAAGCGCAAAAATATATTTATTGAAAAAAATTATAAAAAGTTGAGAAAAAATTAGAAAAGTGTATTTTAATTTGAAAAAAAGTATGTTATAATATAAAAAAAGATTGTTAATGTTGCAGTAAAATGTCAAAAAAGTGTTATGGGGGAAAGTATGAAAGATAATATTTTTGGTGAGCTTAGTGTAATCAGTATGAGAGGCGGAGAAGAATTCGCCGGAAACGTAGACTATTATCTTAAGCAATGGAGAAACACAGACGATTCTTTCGTTATTAACGCAGACTGTCCGAGATTTGGTACGGGTGAGGCTAAATGTCATTTAAATCACAGCCTTCGCGGACACGATGTGTTTATTATTGCAGACGTGTTCAATTATGGCGTAACTTATAAAATGTATGATATGGTCGTACCTATGAGTCCTGACGATCATTTTCAGGATATAAAGAGAGTTATTGGTGCTATTGCAGGTAAAGCGCGCAGACTTTCCGTTATTATTCCTATGCTTTATGAGGGCAGACAGCACAAGAGAGCGGCAAGAGAATCGCTTGACTGCGCAGTAGCTCTTCAAGAACTCGTAAATATGGGCGTAACAAATATAATTACTTTTGACGCTCACGATGCAAGAGTGCAGAATGCTATACCTAATCACGGTTTTGACAGTGTTCAGTCTACATACCAAATGATAAAGGCAATCGTAAAAGAAGTGCCCGATATTATTCTTGACAAAGAACACGTGGTAATGATTTCTCCCGACGAAGGTGCGATGAGCAGAAGTATGTATTATTCTTCTGTAATCGGTCTTGACCTCGGTATGTTCTATAAGAGACGTGATTATACAAGAGTCGTTGACGGCAGAAACCCCATTGAAGCGCATGAATATCTTGGCAAGTCAGTTGAGGGTAAAGACGTTATCGTAGTTGACGATATGATTTCATCGGGTGACTCTATGTTCGATGTTGCGGCTCAACTTAAAGCAAAAGGGGCAAAAAGAGTATTTGTATTTGCAACGTTTGGTCTTTTCTGCAATGGTTTTGAAAAGTTTGATGAAGCATACAAAAATGGTATCATTACCAAAATCTTTACAACCAACCTTAATTACAGAAAACCCGAGCTTCTTGAGAAACCTTGGTACCGTGAGGTTAATATGTGCAAGTACGTAGCTATGCTTATTGATACACTCAATCACGATGCAACTATCAGTGAGCTCCTTAACCCCGTAAACAGAATTCATAATCTTCTCGATAAGATGAAATAAATAATATAAGCCCACCAAACGGTGGGCTTTTGGTTTGTATACAATAATGGGATAGGGGTACAGCCCTATCCCATTTGGTTATAATACTTTTGAAAGAAAATCCTGAAGTCTGGGGTGCTTGGGATTGCTGAAGAATTCTTGTGGGGACGCTTCTTCCATAATCTTTCCTTCGTCCATAAACAAAATCTTCGTTCCGACCTCTCTTGCAAATCCCATTTCGTGGGTAACGACTACCATAGTCATACCGTCGTCTGCCAGTTCTGTCATAAGTTGTAAAACTTCGCCTACCATTTCCGGATCAAGCGCCGAGGTGGGCTCGTCAAACAGCATTACGTCGGGGTTCATAGCCAACGCCCTTACAATGGCTACACGTTGTTTCTGACCACCCGAAAGCTGTGAGGGATATGCTTTGGCTTTGTCTGCAAGTCCGATTCTTTCAAGGAGTGCCATAGCCTTTGCTTCGGCTTCATCTTTCGTCTGAAGCTTTAAGGTCGTAGGGGCAAGAGTAATGTTGTCGAGTATGTTTTTGTTGTTGAAAAGATTAAACTGTTGGAAAACCATACCCATCTTTTGTCTAATAGTATCAATTTTTGTTGCCTTTGAGTTTATTTGTATTCCCTCAAACCAAATTTCTCCTGATGTTGGAACTTCAAGAAGATTCAAGCAACGCAAAAACGTACTTTTACCGGAGCCCGAGGGACCGACAATAACAATCTTTTCGCCTTTTTCTATCTTATAGTCGATATTCTTTAAGACGTTGTTTTTGCTGAAGGATTTACATAAGTTCTTAACTTCTATCACTTTGCGCAAATCTCCTTTCGAGCATATTGAACAGCTTTGATAAGCCGTGAACCATTATAAGATAAATTATTGCTATCGTCAAATAAGGGAAGTATACATTTGCGGTACGGCTGATAACCGATTCTGCCGCCTTCGTCAAGTCCATAACACCGAGGTAACCGATAACTGACGTTTCTTTCAAAAGCGCGATAAATTCGTTACCCAAAGCGGGGAGAACGTTTTTGAAAGCCTGAGGTAAAACTATAAGTCTCATTGTTTGAAGCTGTGAAAGTCCAAGCGAACGTCCTGCTTCCGTCTGTCCGTCGTCAACTGCCATAATTCCGGCTCTGATAATCTCGGAAACGTAGGCGCCCGAATTTATACCGAATGCAATAATACCAATCATTACGGCATTGTTTGAGAAAACGAAAATAAGGTTATATGAAATCAAAAGCTGTAAAACAACAGGGGTACCTCTGATTACGGTCGTGTATAATTCAAAAATTCCATTAAGGATTTTCAGTTTGCCCGTTTTCTTATGTAACACTTTTATAATTGCAATGATAATACCGATTATAATACCCATTAATGTCGCTGCAAGTGCAGTTATTATTGTGTTTTGCAAACCCTTAAGGAAGTACATATATCGGTCGTCAACAATAAACGTTTTGTTGAATTGTTGAGCTATCGATTCAAAAAATTGCATAATTCAAATACCTTTTTAGTAAAAATAAAAATGAATTTAGAATACTTACTCTCCCGCCGCATAAATAGCGGGGGAGAGTAGTAACGTTATTAACTTTAATCTAAAACTTATGCGAGAGCGTTTGTTGTGTGTGTAACGATGTATTCGTCAATCTTTCCGCTGTCGAGAAGGTCTTTGATAACCTTGTCAATAACTTCGAGAAGCGTTGTGTTACCCTTTGCAACACAGATTGCATAAGATTCAGCTGTGTTTGAACCGTCTTCATAAACAAGCTCAATTGCCTTGAGTTTGCCTTCGCTGTTCTTGGCGATAAGTTCAGCGGGGAGTTTGTCAACTACAACTGCCTGGATCTTGCCTGACTTGAGAGCTTCAGCAGCAAGGTTAGCGTTGTTGTATGTAGTAACAGATGCGCCTGTATCCTGAAGAACACCCTTTACTGCATTGCCGTCATCGTCGCTGTATCCGTTTACTTCATCAGAAATAATAAAGTCACCTGTAGTACCGAGCTGAACACCAATATTCATTCCCTTGAGAGATGTGATGTTTGCAAATTCAACGTCAGCGTGAAGAATAACGTACTGTGTGCTTGTTGTGTAAGAAATAGAGAAATCAACGGATTCCTTTCTTTCTTCTGTAACTGTGATACCTGCAGCACCCATAGCGGCCTTACCTGACTGAACGGAAGAAATGATTGTATCGAACTTAACGTTTTCAACCTTGAGTTCAACACCGATTTCGTCAGCGATTGCCTTGGCAATATCCATATCAACTCCTGCGGGTTCTCCGTTTGCAAGATATTCAAAAGGAGGGAATTCTGCGTTTGTATAAACAACGAGTTCTCCCTTTTCCTTGATTGCTTCAAGGCTCTGCTTTTCGGCGGCGCTTGAGCAGCTTGCAAGAACGGCTGTGCAAAGTACAACCGTCAAAAGTAATGCGATTATTTTTTTCATAATGTCAACCTCACAATATATATTTTTATATACCATAACTATAACATCATTTGCCGGAAAAATCAAGAGCTTTGCCCGATTTTTGCATAATATTACAATAATAGAATGCAATATTCTTTTATAAACGTTTTTTAATCAACGTTATTTGTGTATAAATTGTATGTCTATACAATCAAGTATTCATATTTACAATGGGATTTTTTGTTGACAAATGTCATAATAAGTGTTAGAATAAATCAAAGAAAGACAAGGAGAAATTGACTATGGGTAAGCTTTTCGGAAACAAAAATCAAAATCAGCTAAACGAAAAACAGGTATATGAAAGGGGATATACTTCATCATACAGATGTATTTTGTTAGTGGTTGTTTTTACACTTATTAACTGTTTGTTGTTAGTGGCAAAATCTGATACATATTATCTCTTTACAGCCTGGGTTCCGTATCTTCTTCTTTACCTCGGAATGTATTTGTGCGGGAAATATCCCGCTGAATATTATGAGGGAAACATCGCTGATTACAATTTTATGAACAATGGTATGTTTGCGTTTTTGATAGGCGCAGCATTGCTTATAGTTTTGTTATACCTTGTATGCTGGTATATTGCCAGAAAAAGAAAAGTTGCCGGTATTATCGGCGGATTGGTTCTTATGTTGATTGATACGGGTGTAATGCTTGTATGGTGTGGTGTAAGCGCCGATATGATAATGGATATTGTATTCCACGCTTGGATTATCTTTTCTATGATTAGCGGAATATCGGGATATTGCAAATTGAAAAAGTATGAAAAAGAACACCCCGAATTACCGCCCGAACAGCCAACGTTTGATATCAACAACGGTTTCGACTATAACGATACCAATAACGGAAATAGTATCTAATCGAATTTACAAAAATAAGCTTTCTTTTCCAAAGCGGAAAGGGAAGCTTATTATTATATGCACACACAAAAAACAAAAGCACACAAAAAGTGTGCTTTTGTTTTTATGGCGCGCCGCGCAGGATTCGAACCTGCGACCTACCGGTTCGTAGCCGGGCACTCTATCCACTGAGCTAGCAGCGCATTTGTTTTTCGTACTTTGTTATATTATCACATTGTTTTGATAATGTCAAGTGCTTTTTTGTTTTTTTAATTAAAAAAAGTGCTCTTTTTTTAATAAAAAATTTAAAAAACTTGAAAGGTTGCTTGTTTGATGATATTATATATGATATAATTATTACATCAATATTTTTGCGAGGATTTATAAATGATCTTGTATATAATTCGCCCCGTTGATCCCGATTGCAAAACCGATTCTTTGACTGGAATTGGAATTATTTAATTGAGGTGAACAGATGAACAAAGAAGCAAGCTTAAAACTATCAAGTTATATTTCTCAAAAAATAATAGAAAACCCTCCGGTAGTAAACTATACGTCTTCAGAGCTTGAGAAAGAAATGAAGAAATATCCCAAAGAGCAACTTGATGCGTTGGTTGAAGAGGGATATTACCAAGGCGATTTTGAAACCTTTTTCGTAGTGAAAAAGCTATGTGATTTATTGAATATATGGGATTATGCAGACGACGACTATTTGAAAAAGTTGTTTGCCAGTGCCAAATGCTTGAAAAAAAGTGATTTTTGTGAAGATAAGTATTTGAAAAATATAAAAGTACCGACGGTCAGTAACGGTAATATCTTGCTTACCAATGCTTGTTATGAAAAAGGCGAGTTTTTTCAGTATGATATGCCGAAATTATCAGAAGAGCTTGTTGTTCCAAAACTTGGATTTTTTAATAAAAGAGTGTTTTTCCCGAGTGTATACGAGGGAAATATGCCTTGGGTAAGCGTTTGTCCGTCCGAAGTTAATTCTATGCAAATAGACGTAGACAAAGCCGAGGGCAGATGTCTTGTGTTGGGGCTTGGACTTGGATATTATCCGTATATTATTTCCCATTTTGAAAAAGTGAAAAGCATAACCATTGTTGAAATAAGCGAAAAAATAATTATACTTTTTGAAAAGTATATTCTGCCACAGTTTGAGCATAGAGACAAAATAAAGCTTGTACACGCAGACGCAATAGAGTTTATGAAAACTGTTGAGCGTGATGAGTACGATTATTGTTATGCGGATATATGGGAAGGACAAGTTGACGGCGCACCCCTTTATGCGCAAATAAAGGGACATGAAAGTCGTTTGCCGTATACCCGATTTGCATACTGGATAGAAGACGAAATAAAATGGTATATTGAAAATGCATAGAGGATATGGGATTCCCATATCCTCTATATTCATATGAATTTTAAAATATCGTTTACTTCTTCTGCGATATAAGTTGCACCTGCTTTTTTTAGTTCTTCTAAATTGCCGTAGCCGTAAAGAACGCCTACCGAGTCAATCCCGACGGATTTTGCGCCGATTATATCGTGTTCACGGTCGCCTATCATAACGGTTTTAGTGAGGTCTGTTATATCGCATTTGTCGAGCGCATATTTAATAATGTCGCCCTTTATACTTCGTTTCCCGTCCATAGATGCGCCGCAAACTGCATCAAAATGTTTGTATAAATTAAAATGTTTAAGAATAGTAACGGCAAATTCTTCGGGCTTTGAGGTTGCTATAACAAGCTTCTTTCCGTCGTCTTTTAGTGTTTGGAGAAGTTCGGGAACGTCTTTATAAACGGAGTTCTCAAACATTCCTTTTTCCTTAAAATAAACTCTGTATTCAAAAATAGCTTTTTTACATTCCTCATCGGAAAGAGAATAATATTTCGAAAAAGAGTCGATAAGCGGCGGACCGATAAATTTATAAAGCTGGCGTCTGTCAGTGTTTTCAATTCCAAAGGCTTTAAGTGCATAAGCAACGGAGTTGGTAATACCGACACCGGGGTCTGTGAGTGTTCCGTCAAGGTCAAAAAGAACAACGTTATACATATAAATCTCCTGTTTTCAGACTGTAATACATTTATTATACAGTCATAGGAAATTTATTGCAAGGCTTTTTTGGGTGAAAAAATCTTGTCTCTTATTAGTCTTGCAATTTTAAAAGTAGGTATGCAGAGGAAAAACCACAATATTGAATAAAGGACACATACTTGACCGAGTATATTAAATATCTGCCCCGAATAATCCCAGATTTTCCAATCAAGAAACAGATTAACTATGCACCCCGTTATAAATTCATTTGCGGTAATAAACAGACTGCCGAACAAACACTTTTGAAATATATGGCAGTCATTTTTTACTATTTCGAATATATATATGCCGAGAAAGCAAATACCGCCGCATATCCCCATTGACCAGTGGGTATAGCCGCGCCATATTATTTCAATCAACATATAAATACTGCCGCCGAGCAAAAATATTAACGGAAATTCATACTGTTTTGTGTTCAAAAAGACCACCCCTTTTTTGAGGGTGGTCATTTGAGTTTGTTTTTATTCAGTTTTAGGTGGTTTTTCTGTGTTTATTTCATCTGTCTCTTCGATTTGAGTGGTGTCAATTCCTGTTGCAATATCTTCAGGCATTTCAAACTCTTCATAGAAGTCGTCTACTGCCTTTTGTACCAGAAGTCGTCTTTTCTTTTTCTTTAATACTTCGTCAAGTATAATTATAGTAACGAATACAACGAAAGAGGCAGAGGCAACGATACAACCATAAATCAAGCAATTAGGTCTATATATAAATTCAAGCTCGTGTTCGCCCTTGTCAATTCGTGCGGCAAGTAAAGAATCTGCAGTTATTGCAAGGTCGAGTTCTTTGCCGTCGCAGTAAATGTGCCAACCTTCATCATAGGGAATAGATGTGAACAAAAGTGAATCGTCTTCATTTACGTTTATTGTTCCTTTTAGTTTTGTGTCCGAATGTTCGGTAACTTCAAAGCTGCATTCGCTTAATCTTGTCATAACCTCTTTATATACTTCCGCATCCATATAATAGAAGTAGTGTTGGTCGGTCAAAATGTAGAGGTTGTCATCAGCAAGTGTAACCTTGAGATTAACCGTCTCATCTTCTTCAAAGTTTGAAAGTGAAACAATTCTGTCCGTTTCGTTGTCGAAGAATGTTCCCCAATCTCTGTTGTTGAGCATAAGCTTAACTTTTCTCGGGTAATCCGACGGATAGAAGAAATATATTTCATCGGTTGAGGGGACAGTAAAGGTATAAGAAACTATTGCGTTGGTACCTTCTTTTTGCGGAACGTATTTTGTGTATAATGATGTTGCTTGGGTTTTTGATGCGTTTGTTGTAGTTTCGGTTATGTTTTCTATAGGTTTAAACAACTGAATTGTTGAGTCCGAATCAAGCATCGCAGTAACAAGCTCATTCATAAGCTCGAACGGTGTTTCGTGGAAACTGAAATCAACGTATTCGGTTTTGCGTGATACGGCAAAAGCTATGCTTTGAGCATATTTACTCTGATAAACGCTGAAATCATTTTCACGGTGAAGTTCTTTGTAAAATTCCTCGTTTAAATCGTCATCTGTTATAATATATTTAATACCGAGGAGTGCGTCTGTCGCAGGCGTACCTCCGTAATATTTTGACCAATGTGATTTTGAAGAATAACCAAGCTGGTTGAGCAACTTTACTATAGATGCGTTAAGGGTTGAGGTTGAGCTTGAAATTCCGTTTATGTCAAGAGTCATATTATCGTTGGTTCTTCTGTGACTCGTTTTTTCAAAACGATAGAATGATGTGTCATTCTCAAGAACGTAGTCGGCAAGCGGACGCATTTGGTTGATATAATCTCGGTAAGCCGTTCTTGAAGTAAAAATAACGTCTTTATCAAGTGAATCGAGGTTAACGTATCCGTTTATTAAAAGCTCGGCGGAAACCAAAATCGCAAGAATCAGTGACGTGAAGTTCGTAATTTTTTCTTTTTTTACCGCATAAAGAGTAAGCATATAAATGCCTATGCAAATAAGGCTTATCCATATACAAAGAACGTTGTCGATAAACTTATATTCCTCGTTTTGTACAATAACCGTTAAAAGCACTAATCCGCCGCAAATTGCTACTATATGATTAAAATTGATGTCTTTCAGATAGTTAAACGCGTGGTGTGCAAAAACAACAAGCAAAAAGCAGAACATAAAGCTATATCTGTAATTGAGCCAGTTGGGCTTTTGCAGTCCGTGCATAAATATGTCAAGAGTTGAGGCGGAAAAGAGGATAACCATAACAGAAAGAATAAATCCTGCGGCTATCTTCTCGCGCGGCGTGATTTTTCTTGAAATAAAGAATACGGGTACAAGTACCAACGAAAGCACACCGCAATATACAAAGGGAAGTCCCTCGGGCCTTACCGTATCGTAAGAATTGGGGAGCATTTTTGCAAAGAGGTCTAAAAGATTAAATTTTGAATTTAACGTATAGTCGGGATCTGAAAAATCATTTTTTCCGAATTTGAGTGAATAGTATATAGTAAAAATAATAACGGCAGCCATTCCTATAGCGAGTGCTGAAAATAAAAGTACGCGAAGGAATGATTTCAATGTATGGAAGCTTTCGCCGGACTTGTTGTATTCTTCCGAATAGCCGTATGCGCAGTAATAATAGATTGCATATACGAATATAAATACGCAAAGCATAAATCCGATATAGAAGTTTGAAATAATGGAAACTGCCAAAACTATAGTATAAAGCTTGTATTTTCTTTGGTTTATAAGTTCTTCAAGACCTAAAATAACCAACGGCAGAAATAACAAAACGTCTATCCACATAGTGTTGTGGGCATTGACCATAGCATAAGACGTCAGCGCATACATAGTAGAGAAAATTACAGATGCGTATTTGTTCTTCATTCTGTCCGAATAGTGAAGATATACTGCAAAGTTAAATCCCGATAAGCCTGCCTTTAGTACGAATATAGTGAGCAGAGCTTCTGTAATTGCATTTTCGGGGAAGAGCACAATAAGCAAATTAAACGGACTTGCGAGATAATAAGCGAACATTCCCATAAACTCGCCGCCGAGCGAACGTTGCCACGAGTAGAGAAGACTTCCGTTGCCTTGAAGAATATCTCGCAGTTCTTCAAAAAAGTAAACGTATTGAGCGTTAAGGTCGAGTACGAGTACCGAGCCGTCTCCAATGGGATATACACCTCTTATCAAATATACGGCGAGATACAGAACGGCAGGAACAAAGAAAGCCCACAACAGATACGGACTGAATTTTATTTTATTTTGGTTATTGTCGCAGTTAAGCGACAACGCAGTATTACTATTCACTGTTCTTCGCCCCCTCCGGCTTGCGCTTCAACCTTTTTTATGTTTTTTTCGAGTTTTAGCCTGTTGATTGTCATATCGTGGCCGCAACCCTTACATTTTATTCTGACGTCGCTGCCTGTCCTCATAACTTCAAAAGCAAATGAACCGCATGGGTGTTTTTTCTTCATAATAAGCGTATCGCCTTTATCAAACTTGGGTATATTCAAATGTGAAAACCTCGCTTTACGTTATTAGTGTGTGCTTGATTAGTTATTATAGCACATAATAACAATAATGTAAATAATTTATTTTTCAATTATTCAAACTGTTGCAGAAAATAATTTTCTATGTTAAAATAGTATCATAAAAAATATATGGAGTGATTTTTATGAAAAAGATAGATAATGCAGAGATACTGTGTGTTGGTACGGAGATACTTATCGGTGATATTGTTAATACTAATGCTGCTTATATTTCTCAAAGACTTGCGTCAATGGGGATAAATCAGTATCATCAGGGTCTTGTTGGAGATAACCCCGAAAGATTGAAAAAGTTTTTACAGGAGGCACTGGACAGAGCAGACGTTATTATACTTACGGGCGGATTAGGTCCGACTTATGACGATTTGACCAAAGAAACAGTTGCCGATCTGATGGGTAAGGGGATGGAGCTTCATCAGCCGTCTTTGGATAGATTGAAAGACTTTTTTGTGTCAAGAAATATAGAAATGACCGAAAATAATGTTAAGCAAGCTTATATGCCTATTGGTTGTATCGTTATGCAGAATAATTGCGGTACTGCTCCGGGGGCTATAATCGAAAACGAAGAAACGGGGAAGACGGCGATAATTTTGCCTGGACCTCCCAGAGAAATGAAGCCTATGTTCGAGGAAAGTGTTGTTCCTTATCTTGAAAAAAGGACGGATTCGCTTTTTGTAAGCAAGAACGTTAATATAATAGGTATGGGCGAATCAAAGGTTGAAACCGTTATAATTGATATAATGAGAAATTCAACGAATCCTACTGTTGCTCCTTATGCCGCAGACGGCGAGGTTAGACTTCGTGTTACTGCAAAGGCTGATTCGAAAGAAGAGGGCGAGAAGATATGCTTTGATATGATTGAGGTTTTGAAAGAAACAGAGGTCGGTAAGTATATTTACGGAATTGATACGACTCCCGAAAAGGCATTGATTGAAAAACTTGCAAAGAATAATATGAAAATTGCCGTTGCCGAATCGTGTACGGGCGGTATGGTAACGGAAACCTTAACTACTGTCAGCGGCGCATCTGCTGTGCTTGACGGAAGCGTTGTTTCTTATGCGAACGAAATAAAAGCAAGACTTTTGAACGTGAGTGAAGGAACACTTGCATCTAAAGGCGCAGTATCCGAAGAATGTGCTTTGCAAATGGCAGAGGGCGTAAGAAAGCTTATGGGTGCTGACGTTGGATTGAGTATAACGGGTATTGCAGGACCTACAGGCGGCAGTGATGAAAAGCCTGTCGGAACGGTTTATATTGCGGTAAGTACTGCCAAGAGGGGCAAGTGCGAAAAACTCAATATAAGAAACAACGGAAGAGAATATATAAGAAAAGTATCAACTAAAAGTGTTCTTATGTTGGCACTAAACAGCATTTGAGCAAAGCTCTGAAAACAATAACGCTTCTCGTAAAATCGGAAGCGTTATTTTATTGCATACAATCAAGGTAATATGGGATCTGCTGATATTACCTCTGATTTAGTTTAAATAAAATTCAAAAAACTCTTGACAAAGACTCAAGTGTATGCTATGATACATACATCAATTTTATTGATTTAGTTCGGTAAAGTGATAAAGTGATAAAAAGTTAAATTAGAACCGAAAAGGTGTTTGGAGGTATTATCATGAAAAAGACATTATCATTGGTTATGAGCATTGTTCTTATAATCGGAACAGTTTTCGCATTTACATCTTGCGGAAAGAAAGAAGACAATACTCTTACTTGCGGCGTTACAATTTTTGAAAATATGAACGAGCAGGACGAAAACGGCAACTGGACAGGGTTTGAATCCGAATTTGCTATCGAAGTTGGCAAGATTCTCGGTATGGACGTTGAATTCCAGATTATTGACTGGGGACAGAAGTACAACGAACTCAATTCCGGCGCTATTGACTGCGTATGGAACGGCTTTACTGCAAACTCCAGCGACAACGGTATTAAGAGATCCGAACTCGTTGATTTCTCATACGGTTATATGCTTAACCAGCAGTGCATCGTTGTTAAGAAGGGCAGCGTTGACAATTTCAAGACAGCTGATGACCTCGCAGGTAAAAAAGCGTGTGTTGAAGCAGGTAGTGCAGGCGCCGCTTATGCTGCAAATGTAACCGATGCTGACAAGATTTTCACAACTCCCGCACAGATTAACGCATTTACAGAAGTTAAGTCAGGCGCTGTTGAATTTGCTGTAGTTGATATTGTTCTTGCAAAGAATATTTGCGGTCAGGGTGACTATACAGACCTTGCAATCGTTGAAGCAATTGAGCTTGAATCCGAGATTTATGCAATCGGCTTCAAGAAGGGTAGTGACCTTACAGCAAAAGTAAACGAAGCTATCAAGACTCTCAATGAAAACGGCAAGTTGATGGAAATTGCAAAGAAATACGGCTTCGAAAACGTACTTAATGTAACTGAAACTATCGAATAATTTTCGAATACATAATTGATTAAGGAATATAATAATGGGATTTTGGGAAGTAACTTTAAGTCTGCTCGGCGGACTTGAATACACCTGCCTGATATTTGCGCTAACACTTGTGTTAGCGCTTCCTTTAGGTTTGGTGATAGCATTCGGTTCAATGTCCAAATTTAAACCTCTTGCATACGTCGTAAAGACATTTGTTTGGATTATACGCGGAGTACCCCTTATGCTTCAGGTAATAATATTTTTCTATGTACCGGGATTTCTTTTGGGAACCCCGATATTGTCACGTTTTGCCTCGGTTATTGCGGCGTTTGTTATAAACTATGCTTGTTATTTTTCGGAGATTTACCGAGGCGGTATTGAGAGCATTCCCCGCGGACAGTATGAGGCGGGGCAGGTTTTGGGTATGACCAAAACGCAAGTGTTTTTCAAGGTTATACTTATGCAGGTTGTAAAGCGTATTCTTGCGCCTATGTCCAATGAAGTTATAACGCTTGTAAAAGATACGGCTTTGGCAAGAGTTATAATGATTGTTGAAGTTATTCAGGCGGCGCAGAACTTTGCGGGATACGGACTTATGTGGCCCTTGTTCTACACGGCGGTATTCTATCTTGCGTTTGTAGGTATTCTTACAATTCTTTTCGGATATTTCGAAAAGAAGCTTGACTATTACAAGATATAAGGTCGAAAGGAGCTTTTTATGGCAGTATTTGAAGCAAAAAATATACAAAAAAGCTTTGGTAAGACCGAAGTTTTGAAAGGCGTAAGCTTTGAGATTGAAAAGGGCGAGGTGCTTTGTGTTATCGGCTCGAGCGGAAGCGGTAAGACGACGCTTTTGCGCTGTGTAAACTTTCTTGAAACTCCTGACAAAGGACAGTTCTTTTTAAACGGAAACTTGCTTTTTGATGCAAGTGATAAGACTGCAAAAACTGATGCTGAAATAAGACAAAAGAGATTGCATTTCGGACTTGTTTTCCAGTCGTTTAATCTGTTTCCGCAGTATACGGCTCTGCAAAACGTAAGTCTTGCGCCGTTGTTGCTTGCAAAAGAAAGACCTGATTATAAAGAAAACAAGAATAGAATAAAAGAAGAAATTCTTCAACATTCATCAGAGCTTTTGGTAAAGGTTGGACTTTCCGACAAAATGGGGAATTATCCCTGTCAAATTTCGGGCGGTCAGCAACAAAGAGTTGCAATAGCGAGAGCGTTAGCTTTAAAGCCCGATATGCTCTGTTTTGATGAACCTACCTCGGCACTTGATCCTGAAATAACGGTGGAAGTATTGTCTGTTATGAAAGAGCTTGCGGCTGAAGATATGACTATGCTTGTCGTAACTCATGAAATGGGCTTTGCAAGGGAAGTGTCGGATAAGGTTATCTTTATGGACGACGGAATTATTGCAGAGCAGGGAAATGCGGAAGCTGTGTTCGGAAACCCAAAATCCAAACGACTCCAAGAATTTTTGAGTGTAATGAAATAAAAAAGCTGTTGCATCTTGCAACAGCTTTTTGTTTATGGTACATTTTCGGTCATTTTAATCTTGGTAACACAGAGCCTCCGTATGGCATTGTAATAACTTCAGATGAATTTCCAAGTTTTTTCAATGCATCATCAAAGGCTTTTTGCGCAGAAGTATATGGTTTCATAAAAGACCGCTTTACAAGTTTGGGATCCATATTGGAAACGAGATATATTTCAGCACGTTGAAGCACCATTCCGATAGCTGCGGCTTTATGTCCTCCGAGAACGAAATTTTCGCAAATTCTATTTACAAGAGCGTCGGGGGATTCGGAGTTGAGCATCCAATCTTCAAAGGTGTGCTCACCGTATCCTTCGGTGCAAGAACCGATAAGAATAATTATTCCGCCGTCTTTTACGGCATGTTTAGAATTATCGAGTGCCTTTTGTGTTTGATAGAGGTTTAAATCTTTTGGGGCTCCGCCCTGCGAAACTATAACAATATCGGCAGGTCTGTCAATTTCTTTTGTATAAAGCTTATCCAAAAACCTTGCGCCTTCGCGGTGAGCCATTATCGGATCTCCGCAAACAACTTTTACTATATTTTTGTGCTCGTCAAGTACGACGTTTAGTATGAAATCAAGACCGCATATAGCGCCGGCTTCTTCTATGTCCTCACGCACAGGGTTTCCCTCCAAACGACCTGCGCACGCTTCTTGCTTAATCATAAGCTTGTGGTTCGACTGAATAGCTGCAGGGGTAGATACACCCGGCATTATTGCTTTGTAACCGCCGCTGTAACCGGCAAAATAATGGAATTCAATATTTCCCAAAGCAATTCTTCTGTCAGCTTCCGCTACTACTCGCGTAATATCTACGGGGGTTCCGTTTGCGGTTGTTCCCATATGAATACAATCGTCGGGATCACTGTCTACAATATTTATTCTGTTGTATGCCAATTCTCCGGCAAGTTGTTCATGCTCTTTTGCTGTTTGTTTTCTGTGGCTTCCGAGAGCAAACACAAGAGTTATGTCGCAATCCTTGACTCCGCCTGCTTCCAATTCCTCAAGTAACGCCGGCATAACCTTGTAAGTCGGCATTGGGCGTGTAATGTCACTCGTGATTATAGCAATCTTTTCGCCCGGTTTGACTATATCTTTCAAGCGTTTGCTGCCAATAGGGTTTTCTAAAGCATATTTGATATTCGAGTCAATTTCTTTGAACTCTACATCTTTGTTTGCGGTAAGTTCTCTTACGTTTATTTTAGATGGAATT
The DNA here is from genome assembly GCA_017547655.1 of Clostridia bacterium. Classification (GTDB taxonomy): domain Bacteria; phylum Bacillota; class Clostridia; order Oscillospirales; family CAG-272; genus RGIG1995. The sequence goes on along the minus strand of JAFYPF010000015.1, from coordinate 67,923 downwards.
ACTACTTGTTGTTTTTCTTTACCAAAACCAAATTCATATACCATAACGTATCTCCAAATGTTAGTGCAAATTTCAATTCAACATTAAAAATAATTATATCACAATTTTATAAAGAAATCAAACATTAATCAATAAAAAAACAAAAAATCGGCGAAAGTGATCTTTCACCAATTTTTTTGTCTCATAGTACAAAAATACAACTTTATAAAAATGAAGATTTGCAAAGCAAATTAACCTTACTTCTTCGCTATTTACTTTTACCTGTTAATTTCCAAAAAAATCCTGAATAAGAATTTTAGTGAAAAGTGAAGAGGTAAAAAGGAAAAAATAAACCTTAATTTCAAAAGAAATCAAGGTTTATTTGGTGCGAGAAACGGGACTTGAACCCGTACGGTAAATCCACACGCCCCTCAAACGTGCGCGTCTGCCAGTTCCGCCACTCTCGCATTTGCTCTCTTCAAGCAACATTAGATATTATACACAAATTTATAGAATTGTCAATACGTTTTTGAAAAAAAGTTAAATATATTTTTAGGCTGACTTTCATATATATTATACCAAGCAATATAAGGGTTGGTGTAACTATGAATTCATATAATTCAAAATTTAGAGAAAGATGTGAAATGTTTGCTTCGTATATAATCGACAACAATGCAACCGTCAGACAAGCGGCTGCAGTTTTCGGAATTAGTAAGAGTACGGTACATAAAGATTTAATAAGTAAATTGAAATATATTAATCCCGCAGTGTACGTTCAGGTTAAAAGAATACTTGATATTAACAAAGCTGAAAGGCATATAAGAGGGGGCGAAGCCACAAAAAGAAAGTATAAAAAACAATAAAAATCTTCCAATGTTCTGTGAGAACTTGACAGAATACGCTAAAAAAGGTATAATTAAAGTGATGTAGAGTTTGAAAAAGAACTTTGGAGGGACATTGATGCCAAAGAGAATTATGATAACGGATTATCCCGTTGAATACGCGCCTTTTAATCCTCCCGAAAACAGGTGCTTCTATGGATTTCCGGAAAACCAGGATTTACCAGACAGTAATATACCGTCAATGCATTATCATTCAAGCTATCAGATAGGTGTATGTTTATCCGGAAACGGTGTATTTTTGCTTGAAAACGATATATATGCGGTAAAAGAGGGAGATACTGTTATAATTGCTCCCGATATTATTCATTGTTCAAAGAGTATAAAAAGAAGTAATTGTAATTGGGAATTTATATATTTTGATCCTTTTGAGATGAGAAACAAATATCCCGAACTTTTGTTGCCGAAGAGCTGTATATGTACACAAGAAAATGAGTCCGAGCTTAACTCTTTGCTCAAAAAGATAGTTTCAGAGGGTAAGACAAGACGAGATGAATACGAACGCCTTGCAACCTTGTATTTCTATACGTTTTCTCTTTTGACAAACAGACAGGGGGCTGTTCCCGAAGAGTCTGCCGAAGCTGAAAATATAAGAAATGCAGAGCAGGTTGATGCATACAACATTATGCCGGCGTTGAAAGAAATTGCTTTTAGATTTGATGAATCTATTGCGGTTTCGGAGTTGGCTGATATATGTAATTTGAGTGAATCGCATTTTACGAGAATTTTCAAAAAGTGTACGGGAATGTCGCCGTACAACTATACTTTGAAATTCAGAGCAAAGGTAGGATCGGCACTTCTTAAGGCTACAGATAAAACAGTAAACGAAATATCCGAGTGCGTTGGATTTAAAAACGCAAGTGATTTCTACAGACAGTTTACAAAATATTATTCTTGTTCGCCTATGGATTACAGAAAGTCGTAAAACCGTAAATAAAGAAAGGATGTTGTTATGGGAAGATTTATAGGTTCTTTTATGGACGATAATGAGCTCGACAGACCGGATTTAAACAAATGTCCCGATTGCGAGTGCTATTTCCCGCAAGATAACTGCCCTATTTGCGGTAAAGTATGCCCTGAAGAAATGAGGGCGGGGAATCGAAAGACCGTTAAAAAGAAAAAATCAAGAAACGGAAAGTCGAAAGCCGTTCAGTATGTAGACTGGTATCATCAATGGTGGTTTATAATAGTTATGCTTATTATTTTCCCCATAATGGGCATTATTTTGCTTGTTGGAAGTCCCCACAGCAAGAAAATAAAAATTGCCGTAATTGCAATTGCGGTGGTATATACTTTGGCCTCGGGATATGGATTAACTAATATGGTAGATTCTGTTCAAAACTATTTTGAAAGACCTGTTAATATTTCGCTTACCTTCAGCGAATACGTTTCAAAGTGTGAAAACTTGTCGCCAGACGACTATTTCAGAAACCCCGACTCATACAAGAAGAAGTTTGTAAAAATGGAACTTTCGGTTAAGGACAAATTTACAGATATCGAGGGGGAGTACAGTAACAAAAAGTATAACGATTACTACGTTTGCACGTATAAAAATGCGGCAGGTGTTGAGTTTACTATTTTGGTGCGCAGCTGTATTCAATCGGGTGTTGAGAATTTGACTGTTGGAGATAAAGTAACTGTTTACGGAGAGTGTGCGGGTAGCATTGCGGTATATGATATGGACTATAAGACATATACCGGTCCTTGCGTAAACGCCGCATATTTTAGTTTGAATTAAATAACTATTAAAGCGTACTTTTTAGGTGAGAAGTACGCTTTAATTATTGTTACAAGAAGTATGACAAAATTTTGTTTATTATTATATATACAAATTTATTAAAACATATTTACAAAATGCAATTTTTAGGGTAAAATATGTAAGATAGAAATAGTATGCAAAAATGGGAGGACAAAACAATGTCGAACACAACCCCCGTATATAAGAGAATACTCCTTAAGCTTTCCGGAGAAGCTTTGGCTAAGGAATGTGGAAAGGGAGAAATTCTCAATTATGATTTTATAAATGAAGTATGCTCGACCGTAAAAAAATGCGTCGGTATGGGCGTTCAGGTAGCGATTGTTGTCGGTGGCGGCAATATATGGCGCGGCGGCAGACAGGGCGCTAATATGAACAGAAGCAGAGCAGACCACATGGGTATGCTTGCAACGGTTATCAATTCTTTGGCTCTTCAGCAGGGGTTTGAAGAAGTTGGCGCAGAAGCGGTTGTTATGACTGCGATTGATATGGAAAGAATAGCAGATTCGTTTACACAGAGAGACGCTGTAAAGCATCTTGAAAACGGAAAGATTGTTATATTCGGCGGCGGTACAGGTTGCCCTTATTTCTCAACGGATACGGGCGCAGTGCTCAGAGCTGCCGAAATAAATGCCGATGCAGTTCTTATGGCGAAGAATATTGACGGTGTATATACTGCCGATCCCAAGGTTGATAAGAATGCAAAGAAGCTTGACGAGATTAGTTACGTTGATATACTCAACAAAGGACTTAAGGCGCTTGACTGGACAGCGGCGTCATTTGGACTCGAAAACAAACTTACCATACAGATGTTTGCCCTTGACGATCCCGAAAATATTATTCGTGTTGTTAACGGCGAAAAAATTGGTACGGTTTTGAAATAAAAAGTAAAAATTTTAACAGTTAAAATAAACGGAGGAAATTTATCATGAAACTCGCAACAAAAGATTATGAAAGCAAGATGCAAAAATCAATCGGTTCTTACGAAACCGAGCTTGAAGGTATAAGAGTAGGCAGAGCTAATCCTGCGGTTTTGAGCAAGATTACGGTCGACTACTATGGTGTTCCCACACAGATTAACCAGATGTCTGAAGTTAAGGTAGTTGATGCAAGAACTATCGTAATTTCTCCTTGGGATGCAACAACTTTGAAGAGCATTGACCGTGCAATTGCGGCATCAGACCTCGGAATTACCCCCGCAAATGACGGTAAGGTTCTCCGACTTACATTCCCCCAGCTTACAGAAGAAAGACGTAAGGAGCTTTCCAAGCAGGTTGCAAAAATGGGTGAAGATGCAAAGGTTGCTGTAAGAAATATTCGTCGTGACTTTAACGATAAGGTTAAAGATATGAAGAAAAAGAATGAAATGACGGAAGACGAACAGAAGCAGTCTGAAAAAGAAATACAGGATCTTACAGACAAGTATATCAAGGAAATAGATGCCATAACAACCCGTAAATCAAAGGAAATCATGGATATCTGACAAAAATATATACGGGTGTGTGTCTGCATAAAACAGACATATGCCCGTATTTTTATGGAGAAAAATATGTTTGGCATAAAGAAAAAACAAGAAAAAAAGACGAAGATAACTGCCGACGACAGCCTTCGTCATATAGCCTTTATTATGGACGGAAACGGCAGATGGGCAAAGGGTAAGGGGATGCCCCGCGAGTTCGGACATAAAAAGGGCGCTGAAACTATGAAGAACATAGTTAAATATTGCGGCTCAATCAACATAAACTGCGTTACTGTATACGCATTTTCTACCGAAAACTGGAAGAGGCCCGAAAATGAAGTAAATGCAATTATGGAACTTCTCGGTCAGTACATAGATTATCTTTATACAGTAATGGAAAAGGATAATATTCAGGTTCATTTTCTCGGAGACAAGAGCAGATTTACGCCGGAACTCCGCGCAAGACTTGAAAGGGCTGAAAGCGATTCGTCAAAGTACAGTAAGATACTTAACGTTGCTTTGAATTACGGCGGCAGAGATGAAATAGTACACGCTGTAAACAAGCTTATTGAGCAGGGCAAAGAAAATATAACAGAGGCTGATATAGAAGCTAATCTCTATACGTCTCACTGTCCGCCTCCCGACTTGATAGTAAGAACTGCAGGGGAAATACGTACGTCAAACTTCTTGTTATGGCAGGGGGCTTATTCGGAGCTTTATTTTACCGACGTGCTTTGGCCTGATTTTTCGGAAAGTGACGTAGATAAAGCTGTTGAAGCATTTTACAGACGAACAAGAAGGTTCGGCGCTGTTGTATAAAATTTTACGGAGATTTATTTTAAGATGAAGACAAGAATAATAACTGCGGTGATATGCACAATTGTATTTTTGCCGTTTTTGATTTTTTCCGACACACTTATTTTTCCGATAGTACTTGCCATAGCATCTGCATTGGGTGTTTATGAGATGTTGAAATGTATAGGCGAAAAAAGTCTTTGGGTAATTTTACCCTCTTGCTTTATTGGGGGGCTTTTACCGATATGCGCAAGGGTTTACGGAAACGAACAAGCCTTCTTTAACTTTTCTCACAAGGTGTTGGTTGTGTTTGTGTTCTATTTAGCGGTAATAGCGGTTTTTTCAAAGGGGAAAAAAGATATTTCGGTAATGGCAATGGTTTACGTTGCCATAGTGTTTATAGTTAACGGTTTTTCGAGCATTGTTTTACTTAGGGACTATCAATACGGTCAATACATATACCTTCTTGTGTTTATTTGTCCTTGGATGACAGATATTTTTGCATATTTTACGGGATACTTTTTCGGAAAACATAAGCTAATTCCCGACGTTAGCCCTAAAAAGACTGTTGAGGGGGCTATTGGCGGTATTATTTTCTGTACACTTTCGCTTATATTATATGGATTCGTATTGACGAGATTTGTGGGTAGTATCAAGGCAAATTATCTTGCGTTTGTATGCGTAGGCGTAGTGTTGTCTGTTGTTTCTCAGTGTGGAGACCTTGTATTTTCTTTGATAAAGAGAAAATACGGTATAAAAGATTATGGAAAGCTTATGCCGGGACACGGCGGAGTTTTAGACAGATTTGATTCTGTAATCGCATCAGCGCCGTTTGTTTTGCTGATGTTTGACTTGTCGGGAATATTTCGTTTGTTTTATTGAAAAGACGGGGTAGAATTATGTTTGAAAAGTCAGTTGCGATATTTGGCTCAACCGGTTCTATCGGCAGACAGAGTATAGAAGTTGCCAGAAAGCATAAAATAAAAGTTAAGGCATTGACCGCAAGAGGGGATATAGACAGGCTCGAAGCGCAGATAAGAGAGTTTAAACCCGAATTTTGCGCAGTGCTTGACGAAAGAAAAGCGCTTGAACTAAAATCCAAGGTTTCAGATACTTCAACAGTAATACTCGGAGGAGAAAATGCTATTGAGGAACTTGCATTTGAAGTAAAGTGCGATATGTTCCTGAATTCAATAATAGGCAAGGCGGGGCTTCGTCCCACTTTAGCCGCAATTGAATCGGGTAAAAACGTTGCTTTGGCAAATAAAGAAACCTTGGTTACTGCGGGCACTATCATTATGGAAAAGGCGAGACGGAAAAACGTTAGCGTTCTTCCTGTTGACAGTGAGCATTGCGCTATATTCCAATGTCTTGAGGGGTATCCGTCAAAACAGGTGAGCAGGCTTATTCTTACCGCCTCTGGCGGACCGTTCTTTGGGAAAAAAAGAGAAGAACTGAAAAATATAACACCTGAAATGGCTCTTGCTCATCCGACTTGGAATATGGGACAAAAAATAACGATAGACTCGGCTACTCTTATGAATAAGGGCTTTGAGGTTATTGAAGCGTGTCATCTGTTTAATGTTGACGTAGATAGGGTTGATGTTGTTGTTCACCGCGAGAGCATAATACATTCAATGGTTGAATATATTGATAATGCTGTTTTGGCGCAAATGGGCGTACCCGATATGCGTACTTGCATACAGTATGCTTTGACTTATCCCGATAGATACGAGGGCCTGCAGGAAAAACTTGACCTTGCAAAGATTGGTAAACTGACTTTTGCAGAGGCAGACAAAAATACTTTTGTTCTTCTTGACCTTGCATATAAGTCGATGAGGGCGGGCGGACTTATTCCCGCAGTATTGAACGGCGCTAATGAAGAGGCTGTTTACTTATTCTTAAATCACAAGATAGCTTTTACGGATATTATGGATTTGGTGAGAGATGTTGTTGCAAACTATAAAAATACAGATAATCCCACTGTTGAGGATATAGAGAAAGCTGACTTGGAAGCAAGAGAATTGGTGAGAGAATTATCAAAACAGTAATTGACGGTAGATAACTAAAAAGGGGAAGCGAATTGACTGTAGTTATAGCGATACTTATATTTGGATTTTTAATATTTATACACGAGCTTGGGCACTATTTGACAGCCCGAATGTTTAACGTAGGTATAAACGAATTTGCACTCGGTATGGGACCGAAAATGTTTTCGAGAACATCGAAAAAGACGGGAACTGTATATTCATTAAGGCTTTTGCCTATCGGTGGTTACGTAAGTATGGTAGGCGAAGACGAGGACAGTACCGACGAGAATGCTTTGAATAATAAACCCGTATGGCAGAGAATGATAGTTGTTGCTGCGGGTGCATTTATGAACGTGCTTGTGGGCGTATTGACGGTGCTTGTGATTGTATCTTCAAATGAATTAAATGCAACGAATATAGTCGCAAAATTTAGTGAAAATGCAAACTCCGAACAACGCGGACTTCAAGTAAACGACGAGATAATCAAGGTTGGAAATCAAAAGGTTTATACGGGGCGCGATATGCTTGAAGCTATAATGTTCGAGGGAGCAGAGCCTGTTGATGTAATCGTAATAAGAAATGGCGAAAAGGTTGTGCTTGAAGACGTTATTTTTGGTCAGATAACCGAGAAGGGATTAGTGTTCGGGCAGATTGATTTTACTGTGTACGGAGAAAGCAGAACTTTAGGCAGTATTATAAAACATACCTATTTTTACAGCAAATCTACTGTAGGCATTATATGGAAGTCGCTTGTATATCTTGTGACCGGAAAAGTTGGCGTTGAGCAGATGTCGGGACCGATAGGCGTAACGTCGGCGATAGGCGATGCCGCCAAAATGGGTATAAAAAATCTTCTCGATATGTGTGCGCTTCTTGCTTTAAATCTCGGAATATTTAATATGCTTCCGTTTCCCGCACTTGACGGCGGACGATTTGTTTTTATGCTTTACGAGCTTATTTTTCGCAAACCGGTAAAGCGAGAGGTTGAGGGATATATTCATTTTGCGGGACTTTGTTTGTTGATGCTTTTAATGGTATTTGTGGGCTTTAACGATATAAAAAATTTGTTTAAATAAAAGATGGTGAAGAGAATGGAAAGACGTATATCCAAAAAAATAAAGGTTGGGAATATATATATAGGCGGAGATTCAAAAATATCCGTGCAGTCTATGACAAATACCGATTCTGCTGATTTTGATGCAACATACGGTCAGATAAAAAAATTAGAGAGTGTTGGTTGCGATATAGTTAGAATGACTGTTCCAGATATGGAGGCTGTAAAGACAATTTACCGTTTGAAAAATTCCGATATAAATATTCCTATTGTTGCGGATATACATTTCGATTATAAAATGGCAATTGAGGCGGCTTATGCCGGAGCCGATAAAATAAGAATTAACCCAGGTAATATTGGTGATGAGGATAGGGTTAAGGCGGTTGTTGAGGCTTGTAACTCGAAAAATATTCCCATAAGAATAGGTGTAAACAGCGGTTCTTTGGAAAAGAGTATACTTGAAAAATATGGAAGACCGTCGGGCGAGGCTTTGGCGGAAAGTGCATTATATCATGCATCTCTTCTTGAGAAGAGTGATTTTACAAATATAATTTTTGCAGTTAAGTCATCTCGTGTTGCGGATATGATAACTGCAAACAGAATTCTTGCTGAAAAAACGGAATATCCGTTGCATCTAGGAGTAACAGAAGCGGGAACCGTACATAAGGGCGTTATAAAATCTGCGGCAGGTATCGGAAGTCTTTTGCTTGACGGGATCGGAGATACCATACGAGTATCGTTGACTGCAGAGCCTACAGAAGAAGTCAGAGAGGGAAAGGCTATACTTTCTTCTCTTGGAATTGTCGAAGAAAACGGAATAAACATTATTTCGTGTCCTACTTGCGGAAGAACGAAGATAGATTTGATTGGTATTGCAAATGAATTTGAAAAAAGAACGGCAGACCTTAAAGTAAGCAAAAAAATTGACGTTGCTATAATGGGCTGCATTGTAAACGGGCCCGGAGAAGCAAGGGAATGTGATATAGGTATTGCGGGCGGTATTGGTGAGGCAGTACTCTTCAAGAAAGGTCAAATTGTACGAAAGATAGACGAAAACAGGATTATAGACGAGCTTATTGAAGAAATAAAAAGAATGTAAAAAGGGAAAAGGTAATGGCAAAGAAGTTAAAAGAACTGTTTAATAGGTATACTCCCGAAGAACAGTACGTAGATCTAATGGAATTCGGCGTTGTTGAAAACGTTAGAGTCAACCGTGAACTGAAAATTGTTGAGGCAGAGGCAAAATTTGAGAAGCTGATAGACAAGAAGAGGTTGTACGGTTTTGAAGAGGCGATTAAAAAAGCATACGTTTTAAACAGTGTCAGGATAATTCCCAAATACAGTCAAGAGCTTTTTTCCGAAAAGTATATGTCGGAGGTGTTGCTCGAGGCGGGGCATCGGGGTGTTATATCAAGAGGCTTTTTCAATGAATATACACTTGTTACCGAAGATGATAAAATAGCTATAAATATATCCTTTACCAACGGAGGTATCGAGCTTTTGTATTCCGCAAAGACTCCCGAGGTTATTTCAAGTATAATCAAAGACGAATTTGGTCTTGATTATAAAATAGAAATTGTACGTGATGAAAATTCGGGATATGATTTTTCTGCGGATATAAGAGAAAGAGAGATAAAATACGTCGAGGAAATCAAGAGAATTGCAAGAGAGTATGAGGAACAGCAAAGGAGTGCCCCTACGGTAACGGAAAATAACCTCGACGAAAAGAAGCTGGAAAGAGTAACGGCGCTTGGCGAAAAAGAAAACGTTCTTGAAAAGCTTGACGGCGGAATTGTTCACGTTGGAGATACCGACTTTGATACCTCGGAGGCTGAATACATATACGGTGAAAGGTTCGAGCTTGATCCTGTGCCTATGAGAGCTTTGGATAAGCCTTTGAGAAGGGTAGTAATATTCGGCGAGGTATTTCAGGCTGAAGCAAAGGAGAACAGAAACGGCGACAAGGTTATCTTTGAATTTGCTATGACTGATAATGATTCGTCAATTTTCTGTAAAATGGTTCTTGAATCACACGAGGCGCAGATTACGGGCGAGGTTGCTTCCGGTGACGTATTGGCGGTAAGAGGCAATGTGCGTTTTGACAAGTTTGCAAACGAGCTTGTAATGAATGTGCTTGATATTGCAAAGATAAAGAAAATAGCGAGAAAAGAAAAATCCGAAGAACATAGAGTTGAACTTCACTTGCATACTTGTATGTCTTCTATGGACGCTATTATTGCGCCCGAAGATGCAATAAAACTTGCGCAAAAGTGGGGACATAAGGCTGTTGCCATAACAGACCACGGAAACGTTCAGGCTTTCCCGAGAGCTATGTATGCTTCCGAAAAGACCGGAATGAAAGTAATATACGGTATGGAAGCCTACTTTGTAGACGATACGGCACGTGTTGTTTACGGGGATAATAATGCTGATTTTACCGATGATGAGTTTTGTATATTTGATATTGAAACGACAGGACTTTCGGCGCAAAACTGTAAGATAACCGAAATTGGTGCAGTAAAGTTTAAAAACGGGGAAATACTTGATATTTTCAGCACTTACGTTGACCCCGAGTGTCCCATACCGCAGAATATAGTTGAACTGACGGGCATAACCGATGAAATGGTTAAAGGTGCGCCCAAGACCGAAGAGGCGGTAAAAAGCTTTCTTGAGTTTGCGGGGGACAGAATACTAATTGCGCACAACGCTTCTTTTGATATAGGTTTTATTAAAAAGGCGTGTGAGGACTATAAGATACACTTTAAACCGACATATATTGACACCGTTGCTTTGTCGAGATTTTTGAATCCCGATTTGAAAAAGCATAAGTTGAATATTATTGCAGACTATTATGACCTTGGTGAATTTGGACACCACAGAGCCTATAACGATGCTGAAATGCTCGCAAAGATATTCGGTGTGATGTGTCAAAAGCTCAAGAAAGAGGGCGCAAGAAATACCGAAGAAATGGGCAGGATTATGGGCGAAAAATCAGACCCGTTAAAACTTCGTCCATATCATATGATACTTCTTGTGAAAAACAAGGTTGGTCTTAAAAATCTTTATAAGATAGTATCAAAGGGTTATCTTGACTATTATTACAGAAATCCGAGATTACCAAAGACAGTTTTGAATGAACTGCGTGAGGGGCTTATTGTCGGTTCTGCGTGTGAGGCGGGAGAGTTGTTTTCCGCTTTGCTTGCGGGTAAGCCGATGAATGAACTTATAAAGATTGCGAAGTATTATGACTATTTGGAAATTCAACCGCTGTCAAATAACCGCTTTATGATAGCAAAGGGACTTGCTCCAGATGAAGAGGCTTTACGCAATTTTAACAGAAAGATAATTGAAATTGGTAAGGCAGCAGGCAGACCTGTTGTAGCAACCTGTGATGCTCACTTTGTTGAAAAACGAGATGAGATACACAGAAAGATGCTTCAGTTTGACCGAGGCTTTGATGACGAGGGCGATTCCGAGCTTTATTTCAGAACTACTGATGAAATGCTCGAAGAGTTTGCTTATCTTGGCGAAGAAACGGCACGCGAAGTTGTTATAACCAATCCCAATATGATAAACGATATGGTCGAGCAGATTAGACCTATTCCTACGGGCTTCTATCCGCCGAGTATTCCGGGGTGTGAACAAGAACTGGAAGAAATGTGTTGGAAGAGGGCAAAGGAGTGGTACGGAGATCCGTTGCCCGATCTTGTAAAGAACCGACTCGAAAGAGAGTTGACGCCTATTATAGGTAACGGTTTTGCGATTATGTACATTATTGCGCAAAAGCTTATCGCGAACAGTGAGGCGGCAGGATATCTTGTAGGTTCAAGAGGTTCAGTTGGCTCGTCATTTGCGGCTACGATGTGCGGTGTAACAGAAGTTAACCCCTTGCCTCCGCATTACAGATGCCCGAAGTGTAAATATAGTCATTTTATTACAGATGGTTCGGTTGCATCGGGCTTTGATATGCCCGACAAGGATTGTCCCGAGTGCGGAACGAATATGATTCACGACGGGCATGATATTCCTTTTGAGACGTTCCTGGGATTTGAGGGAGAGAAAACGCCTGATATAGACCTTAACTTTTCGGGAGACGTTCAGGCTGACGCGCACAAATATACCGAAGTTTTGTTCGGTGAAGAAAACGTATTCAGAGCGGGTACATTGGGTACACTTGCAGATAAAAAAGCGTTTATGCTCGTTAGTAAATATCTTGAAAGCAAGGGCGTATCGGTAAACAGAGCCGAGATGCAAAGACTTATAAACAAGTGCCTTGGTATTAAGCTGACGACAGGACAGCACCCCGGCGGAATTATCGTTATTCCTCACGAATATGATATATACGACTTTTCGCCCGTACAGCACCCTGCCGATGATAGAACGAGTAATATCGTAACGACTCACTTTGAGTTCAGCCATTTGCATGATACGATATTGAAGCTTGATATTCTCGGTCACGATGTTCCGACGAAATATAAGATGCTTGAAAACTACTCGGGTATAAGCGTACTTGACGTACCTATGAACGACCAAAAGGTTATGTCGTTGTTTACGTCGACAAAGGCTTTGGGCGTAACAGAGGAGGAAATAGGCAGTCCGACGGGTACGTTTGGGCTTCCCGAGTTTGGAACGGCGTTTACAAGACAGATGCTAGTTGATACACAGCCTAAGTATTTTTCTGACCTTTTGCAGATTTCAGGACTTTCGCATGGTACTGACGTGTGGCTCGGGAATGCAAAAGATTTGATAAAAGAAGGAACTTGTACGATTTCCGAATGTGTTGGAACGAGAGATAGTATAATGGTTTATCTCCAACACAAGGGGCTCGATAACAGCGATGCCTTCAATATAATGGAAAACGTACGTAAGAAGAATAAAAACTTGACACCCGAAATGGAAGCGAAGATGCGTGAGCATAACGTTCCTGAGTGGTATATTGAATCTTGTAAGAAGATTAAATATATGTTCCCAAAAGCGCACGCGGCGGCATACGTTATGTCAGCCTTCCGTTTGGGGTGGTATAAGGTATATCACCCGATAGCATTCTATGCGGCATATTTTACTGCGGCTCCCGACGGCTTTGACGGTGAAACGGTAATGGGCGGTAAAAATAAGGTTAAACAGCTTATGGCTATGATAGACGAAAAGGGCAGAGATGCCTCGGCTACGGAAAAAGACACCTATACCGCAATGCAGATAGTAAACGAATGTTTTGCAAGAGGAATACAGTTCTTGCCCGTAAACCTTTACAAATCCGATGCAAAGGCATTTTTGCCGGAAGACGGTAAGATTAGAATTCCGTTTGCTTGTCTTGCGGGACTTGGCGAAAGCGTTGCGCAGAATATTGTAAAAGCAAGAGATGAAAATCCTTTATCAATTGAAGAACTTGCAGAACGTGCAAAGCTGTCGAAAAAAATAGTAGATTTGTTGCGTGATAACGGAGTGCTTGAGGGACTTCCCGAAACAAATCAGATTTCATTCTTTTAATAATAATCTAAAATAAGGAAGAATTATGGCAATTTCAGCAAAGACGATAAGAAACCAACTGTTGATATTAAAGCCTCTTCTTCAAAGCTGTTCTTTGAAGACCATACGAAAAGGTCAGGATAAGATCGGTGAGATGATGGTATCACGATACAAAAATCAAATCATCGAAAAAGAACATTCTTTTGACGGCTTTGAGGGCGCTTGGATAATACCGAAAGACGAGCGCAGACAAGGTGTTATACTCTATCTACACGGCGGCGGATACACGTGCGGAGGAATAGAGTATGCAAAAGGCTTTGCAACTACTCTTGCCGCAAAAACGGGGGCAAGGGTGTTTTGTGCCGCCTATAGATTGGCGCCCGAAAACACCTACCCGTCGGCGCTTGATGATGCCTTTGTAAGTTATAAGTATTTGCTGGAAAAGGGATATTCTCCTGATAGAATTACTCTCTGTGGCGAGAGTGCGGGTGGGGGACTTTGTTATTCGCTTTGTTTGAGAATCAGGAAAGAGGGGTTAAGTCTTCCTTGTTCGATAATAGCTTTATCTCCTTGGACAGATTTAACGTTATCGGGCGAGTCTTATGAAGCTAATAAAGAAAAAGACCCTACAATGTCATTTGAATTGCTTGATTTCTTTGCAAACAGCTATACGAATGACAGAACTAACCCCTATGTTTCTCCGTTATTTTCAGATTTGGTAAATATGCCGCCGTCACTTGTTTTTGTTGGCGGTGAGGAGATAATGCTTGACGATGCAAAAAGAATGCACGAAAAGCTTTTAGAAAACGGAAATGTATCGAAGATCATTGTTACAAAAGACAGATGGCACGGTTATTTGTTGTATGACCTTGAGGAAGACGAAAAAGATTTTTCTTTGATAAATAACTTTTTAAATAAGCAGATGTCAAGTGAAAACAAGCTTCGTTGGCTTCGTCTTGACAATGCGGCAAAGATATATCCCGCAGCAAGAAGGCAGAATTGGAGTAATGTATTCCGTCTTTCTGCAACCTTGACCGAAGACGTTGACAGAGATGTTTTGGCTGTCGCACTTGACGTAACCGTAAGAAGATTTCCGTCTATTGCCGTTAGGTTGCAAAAGGGTATGTTTTGGTATTACCTTGAACAGCTTTCCGAGGCGCCTAAAATAATGGATGAAAGCAGTTATCCTTTAACTTCTATGTCAAAAAAGGAAACGGCGAAGTGCGCCTTTCGTGTTATAGTATATAAGAAGAGGATAGCTGTGGAAATATTTCACTCGTTAACCGACGGTACCGGTGCGTTAATATTCTTAAAAAGCCTTGTTGCAGAATATCTGCAACAAAAATACGGTGTGAAGATACCCGCTGAACACGGTGTTCTGGGCAGACTTGAGGAGCCGTCGGAAGAAGAGCTTGAAGATAGCTTCCGCAAATATTCTGGAAGAGTTTCCGCAAGCAGGGCGGAGAATACCGCTTGGCATTTGTGGGGAACGCCTGAAAGACAAGGCTTTTTAAACGTAACTTGCTTTGAACTGTCGTCAAAAGCGGTGCTTGATAAAGCTCACGAATATGGAGTAAGCGTTACGACGTTCTTGTGTGCTGTTATGATGATGGCGTTGCAGAATTTACAAGCTGAAAAAGTTCCTTCGCCAAGGAAGAGAAAGCCTATAAAGGTGCTTTTGCCCGTCAATTTGCGTAACCTGTTCCAAAGTAAGACGTTGCGAAATTTTGCGCTGTATACGACACCTGAAATTCTGCCTGTTCTCGGAGAATATACTTTTGAAGAGATATGCAAGATTATCGTTCACTGTATGGGAACCGAAATAACTAAAAAACAAATGAAAATGAAGATTGCCGCAAACGTTAACAGCGAAAAGCTTATGGCGGTAAGGGTTATGCCGCTCTTTGTAAAGAATATGGTTATGAAAGCCATTTTCAACGCGGTTGGCGAATGTAAATCATGTCTTTCACTCTCTAATTTGGGTAACGTACAGTTGCCGACGGAAATGAAGCCTTACGTTGAGCGTTTTGACTTTATACTTGGTGTACAGGCGTCAGCACCGTATAACTGCGGAGTGTTATCGTACGGAGAAACACTCTACGTTAACTTTATAAGAAATATAAAAGAACCCGAGCTTGAATATCACTTTCACAAAGTTATGCAGGAGATGGGAATAGAAACATTTGTAAGATCGAACAGAGGTGGAGTATAATGTATTGTATAAAATGCGGAGTTAAGTTAGCGGATAGCGAAAAGACGTGTCCTCTTTGTAACACTACGGTTTTTCACCCCGACCTTATTCAAGGTGAGGGAGAGTCCGTTTTTCCGTCTAAAAAGTACCCGACAGCAAAGGATAATACGTATTTAGTGCAAATGTTTTTGTCCTTTGCGATTGCACTTGCGATAATTATAGTTTTATTGTGTGATTGGCGAATATTCGGAACAGTAACTTGGTCGGGATACGTTATAGGCGCATTGGTGCTTGGTTATGTTTCGGTAATATTACCGAGCTGGTTTAAAAGGGCAAATTCCGTCATTTTCGTACCGATAGACTTTTGCGCGGTAGGTGTATATTTGCTGTATATAAGCTTACACACTAACGGCGGTTGGTTTTTGTCTTTTGTATTTCCGCTTGTTGGCGGGTTAGGCGTTTTGATAACTGCGTTCGTAGCGCTTTTGAAATATCTGAAAAAAGGTAAGCTTTATGTAGTCGGCGGCTTCTTTATAGCGCTTGGCGGGTTTATGTTGCTTATTGAATATATGGCTAATATTACGTTTGAAGTAGGCAAATTTCACGGGTGGTCCTTGTATCCGCTTGTATCACTTGCTATGTTAGGTCTTTTCTTGATTTTTGTTGCTATATACAGACCTGCAAGAGAAATAATGGAAAGAAAATTTTTCTTTTAAATACATACTAAAAACTAACAGATGTAGTTAGTAAATGTAATACAAAAAATAGGCGGCAGCTAACAAAACAGAGGTTCTATAAAATAATAAAAGGGTGTGGAATAACCACACCCTTTATGTTTGCAAAAATATTAGTGAGCCATTTCGTATGCTATGTTGTAGAGCTTACGAAGATCTGCGTTTCTCTTTTCGCAGTATGCTTTCATTTCAGCTACTTGAGCATTTGTGAATTTATCAAGGTCGCCGTCCTTAAGTGTACCTTTATACATACGGTCGAGTTTCAAAGCATAGCTGATTTCGGTAGAAACTATCTTATTGTCGCGAATACCTACAACGAGGTCGCTCTTTCCTTCGAGGAGGAGCTTAACAGCTTCACTGCCGAGTTGTGTTGCAAGAAGTCTGTCGCGCATTGTTGGGGTGCCGCCGCGGAGAATGTGAGCAGGTCTTACGAACTTCGTTTCAATACCTGTCTTTTCTTCAAATCTCTTTGCAAACTTTTCTGAATAGAGCTTATCGCCCAAAACAGCGGGAACGCCCTCTGCAATGCAAATGATAAAGTTTCTCTTGTTATTCTTCTTTGCTTCTAAAATTTGTTCGATTGCTTTATCTTCGTCAAATTCAACTTCGTTGATAACTATAGCAGATGCACCGGTAGCAATACCTGTTTCGAGAGCAACCCAACCTGCGTTTCTACCCATTATTTCAACAACGTTGCAACGAGCGTGTGATTCGCAAGTATCTCTGAGCTTGTCGATGAGCTCAACTACTGTATTAACGGCAGTATCAAAACCGATTGAATATTCGGTTGAAGTAATATCATTGTCGATTGTAGCGGGAATACCGATTGTGGGAATACCTCTTACAGAAAGATCGGTAGCACCTCTGAATGTGCCGTCTCCTCCGATAGCAATAATGCCATCAATCTGATTTTCTTTACAGGTTTGAATAGCTTTCTGCATACCTTCCTCTTCTTTGAACTCAAGGCAACGGGCAGAGTAAAGAGCTGTTCCGCCTTTTGATATAATGTTGGAAACGTCTCTTGCTGTAAATTGTTTGAGGTTGGGATGAACAAGTCCTTCATAACCTGCGAAGATGCCCATAACTTCAACGCCTTTGTCAAGAGCGGCTCTGGTAACTGCGCGGAGGGCTGCGTTCATGCCGGGAGCGTCGCCGCCTGAAGTGAGTACTCCGATTCTTCTAAATTCTTTTGCCATGATATAATTCCCCTTATTTTTTATACGTTTGTTATTTTTTCTCAATTCTATATTTTAATATATATATTTGAAAAAATCAAGGGATTTTTGCATTTTTTTTGTTCTATATCTGTATGTTTTTTGTTTTTATTGCTTGTTTTATAAAAATATTATTGTAACAATGCTTAAAAAAATATACAAAAAATCAGAGTTAGGTATAATTACCGTAGAACAGCGGGGTTATTTGTTTTCCGTTCATAGCCATTTCGAGCGTTTGCGGAATTAGAGAAAAGTTTGCAATGAGAGAGGAGGGTTTGTTTTCGGGATCATCTTGGATCAATGGAACAAAGTATATATTTTTTCTTGCAAGAAGCTTTCCGATGTTAACGAAATTAGCTGAAAGGGCGTCGTTTGTTGCGAGGGCTATAACGAGCGGATTGTTGTTTCTGAGGTGCGCTTTGGCTGCCATAGTAACCGACGAATCGGTTATTCCGTTTGCGAGCTTTGCGAGTGTGTTACCTGTGCAAGGGGCAATTATCATAGCGTCGGGGTGCAATTTCGGACCTATAGGCTCGGCGTCCTGAACGGTATGAATAACCGTTTTGCCGCATATATTTTCAAGTTTTGACACGTATTCGACAGCTTTGCCGAAGCGTGTGTCCGTTGAATATGTTTTTTCACTCATAACGGGTAAAAAATCTAATCCGGATTTGCTCATTTTTTCAAGAATTTCAAAGCTTTGCATAAGCGTACAGAATGAACCGCACATAGCGTAGCAAATCATAGTAAACCTCCTTTCAGTTTAGACAGAACGCAATCAGCGATAATATTACCTGCGCTTTCGGGGGCTACTTTGCCGGGAAGAGAAAGTGCGAAAATAACTTTTTTTGAAACTGATTTCGCATATTCAAAGTCAACTCCGCCTGGGGTTGATGCGAGGTCTATTATTACGGCATCGCTTTTCGTAGAGTCAATAATGTTTTTATTCATCCATAGCGCCGGAATAGTGTTGAATATTATATCTTTGTCGTTGAGATGACGATTAGCGCAACAAAATGTACACGCATGACATCCGTCAGCCTCTGCCCAAGTCAGAGCCTGTTCGCTCCTTGCAAACACAGTAACGTCAGCTCCCATATTCTTCAGTAATTTAGCTAATATTTTGCCTATTCTTCCGTATCCTGCAATAACGCATTTTGAACCGAAAATCGTCTTTGTTGTTTCATTTATTGCGATTGACACAGCTCCCTCTGCTGTAGGAATGGCGTTAAGCACAGAGAGCCTTTCGGATAGATAATAGTCGAATGAGGCGCAGCCGTTTTGCACAACTTTTTTGCAAAAATCCTCCGATAGCTTTCCTCCAGTAACAAGCTGACCGTTTTTTAGCAAAGAAATAATATCGGATATTTTTATTTCGAAATTGCAAAGCGGAGCAAAAAGCTTTATTCCGTCTGTAGAAAAGGGGAGTGGCAAAACAATGAGAGAAGCGCCTGTAACTGCGCTTTCCAAATCGTTACAAATTGTAGCCTCAGTAACTATTCCGTTAATTCCAAAGACGGAAACGGAATAGTTTTGTTTACACATAAAGCGTGCGGCGGAAACCATACGTGAATCTCCGCCGAGAACGCATATTTTTATATCATTCATAATGTACATCTCCTTTTTTGTTTATATAAATTCACCGTAGTTTTTTTAGACTTGATGTAAAGTGTTTTTGAGGGCAGAAGATAGTTGCCCTAATACATTTTATGAAGCTTTTTTAATATTGACAATGGTGTAGAATATTGTTATAATATAATAATAAATAATATAATGGGTAAGTATTGTTAATATATAAAGAAGAGTGAAGCTATGGAAAACAGAACGGTTAATATAACCCCCGAACAAATAGGGCAGCAATATACGTTTATGATGTCAGTAAGAGCAAAGACGGACTCGTTTTCGGAAGAAAATGGGAGAAGACCGAAGGCTCACGTTTTGACGTTTGGGTGTCAGCAAAACGAGGCTGACAGCGAATATATTGCGGGTATGGCTTTTAAAATGGGATATGAGCTGGCGGACAACCCCGAAGAGGCGGAGCTTATCGTTGTAAATACGTGTGCGGTAAGAGAACACGCCGAACTTAAGGCTTTATCGATAACGGGGCAGTTCAAGCATTTGAAAAAGAAGAAACCCGATTTAAAGATAGGTATTTGCGGTTGTATGGTTACGCAGGAGCACAGAAAAGACGACGTAAAGAATAAATATCCTTACGTGGACTTTCTTTTCGGTACGAATATGCTTTGGCGTTTTCCTGAAATATTACTTGAATCATTCAGCAGAAAAAAGCGATTGTTTTATTTCGACCATGAAAGCGCAAATATATGGGAGGGGCTTCCCGTTGCAAGAGAAAGCGGCTTTAAGGCGTGGATAAGCGTTATGTACGGCTGCAACAACTTCTGTTCATACTGCGTTGTACCTTACGTAAGAGGCAGAGAGCGAAGCAGACAGCCCGAGGCGATAATTGAGCAAATAAGAGAGCTTTCAAAGCAGGGATATAAAGAATTTACTCTGCTTGGTCAAAACGTAAACAGCTACGGCAAGGATTTGAGTATTGATTATGACTTTTCCGACCTGCTCACCGATATATGCAAGATAGAGGGCGATTTTTGGGTAAGATTTATGACGAGCCACCCGAAAGACGCATCGGAAAAACTAATAGATACTATGGCAAGAGAGGAAAAGATAGTAAAGCACTTGCATTTACCATTCCAAGCGGGTAATGACCGAGTACTGAAATTGATGAACAGAAAATATGATTCCAAGGGTTACTTTGAACTTGTTTCTTACGCCAAGGAGAAGATGCCGAACGTAGGGCTTACGAGCGACGTTATAGTAGGATTTCCTACCGAAACCGATGAAGAATTTGAAGACACTCTTGAAATGTTAAGAAAAGTAGAGTTTGACTCGGTATATTCGTTTATTTATTCGCCGAGAAAGGATACGCCGGCTGCATCTATGGAGGGACAAGTTCCCGACGAAGCTAAGAAAAGAAGATTTGCAAAGCTTCTTGAGGTACAGAACGGTATAACAAAGGATTTAAACAGCGAATACGTCGGTAAGACGATAAAGATTCTTATTGAAGGCAAGAGCAAGACCGACGATAATAAATATACGGGCAGAAACGACAAGAACAGACTCGTTCATATAGACGGAGATGAGTCGTTGGTTGGTAAATTCTGCAACGTAAAAATAGACAGAGCCGATACTTTCGCTATGTACGGCACTGTAATTGAGTGAATGAGAGGACGATAATATGGCTGTAACACCTATGATGCAGCAATACCTTGATATAAAAGAGAAGAATAAGGACTGCATAATTTTCTTTAGATTAGGCGACTTTTACGAGATGTTTTTTGATGATGCTGTTCTTGTTTCTCGCGAACTTGAGTTGACTTTAACCGGAAGGGATTGCGGAGAGGGACAGAGAGCGCCTATGTGCGGAGTACCGTATCACGCAGTTGACAACTATCTCGGTAGACTTGTTGCAAAGGGATATAAGGTTGCTATATGCGAACAGACCGAGGAGCCGTCTCAAACAAAGGATATAGTCAGAAGAGAGGTTGTAAGAATAGTAACTCCGGGAACTGTTATCGAGAGTGAATTGTTGACGGAGAACAAGAACAACTATCTCTGCTCGGTATACCTTGACGGCAAGGGGGCGGGAGTAACGTTTGCCGACGTTTCGACGGGCGATATTTCTGCTACCGAGATAACGGGTGAACAGTACGGACAAAGATTGCTTAACGAGATTGCTGCTTATGCTCCCCGTGAAATAATGATAAACATAAAAAAAGAGATGTGTCGCGGACTTTACGATTATGCAGTGCAGAGATTGAATGCTTTTGTGAATGATAATCAAGCGGAAAGATATGAGCTTTCTTATGCAAATAGTGTTCTTATCAAGCAGTTTGGTAAGCTTCCTTTTGAAAACGGCGAGAAAGTAAGCGATGCTTTAATTAGTTCAGCCGGAGCGCTTATAGATTATATAAACGAGACGCAAAAGACCGATAACTCGTATATAAAAGAACTAAATATCTATCACTCGGGACAGTATCTTGAAATAGATATGAATACAAGACGTAACCTTGAATTGACGGAGACTATGCGTTCAAAGGAGAAGAAGGGAAGTCTCCTTTGGGTGCTTGACAAGACGAAATCGTCTATGGGAGCCCGTCTAATAAGAAAATGGGTTGAGACGCCTCTCGTTAATACATATTACATAGCACGCAGACAGCAGGCGGTAACAGAGTTATACAACGATTATTTCAAGCGTGAAGAATTAGCCGACTGTATGAAAGGAGTTCTTGACCTTGAAAGACTTATGACGAAAGTTATGTACGGAAGTGCGGGAGGAAAGGATTTGAAATCCATATCCCAGACTCTTTCGGTTGTTCCTGCTGTAAAAGAACTTTTGAGCGAATTCACGAGTGATGAATTAAAGGGCGTATGTGATTCTATCGACGAGCTTCGTGATATATATAACCTTATTGAAAATGCAATTGTTGAAGAGCCGCCTTTTTCAATAAGGGAGGGCGGTATAATTAAGCGCGGATACAGCGAAGAGGTTGACAGACTGAACGATATTATAAATAACGGTAAACAGTACGTAAGAGACCTAGAGGAACGCGAAAAAGAAAAGACGGGTATTAAGAAGCTTAAAGTAGGTTACAACAGAGTGTTCGGTTATTATATAGAAATCTTGCGTTCTAATACCGAGCCTATTCCCGAAAACTACGTAAGAAAACAGACGCTTGCAAACTGCGAAAGATATATTTCTCAAGAGTTAAAGGACCTCGAATCAACAATTCTCGGTGCATCTGACAGAATTGCGGGAATTGAATATGAGATTTTCCAAAGAATAAGAGAAAAGATTGCAGAACAAGCGGAGAGAATACAAGAAACTGCATATAAACTTGCATTGATTGACGTATATGTAAGTTTAGCCGACGTTGCGGTAAAGAATAACTACGTATGTCCCGAGGTTGATTATAATGACGTTATTGATATAAAAGATGGCAGACACCCCGTTGTTGAGATGTTTGTAAAGGATAGTTATTTTGTGCCCAACGATACACAGCTTGACACGGGCAGAAACAGACTTATGCTTATAACCGGTCCCAATATGGCGGGTAAATCAACGTATATGCGTCAAGTGGCATTGATAGCGTTAATGGCGCAGATAGGCAGTTATGTACCTGCGCGTGATGCAAGGATAGGCGTTGTTGACAAGATATTCACACGAATCGGCGCATCTGACGATTTGGCAAGCGGACAGTCTACCTTTATGCTTGAGATGAATGAGGTTGCTTATATTTTAAAAAATGCGACCAAAAAGAGTCTTATAATTTACGATGAGATAGGAAGAGGAACAAGCACGTTTGACGGTATGAGTATAGCAAAGGCTGTAGCAGAATATAGTGCAGGTAAGAAGCTTGGAGCAAAGACCTTGTTTGCTACTCACTACCATGAGATGACGACACTCGAAGGACAGATTGAGGGTGTTGTTAACTATAATATTGCGGCGAAGAAAAAAGGTGACGAGCTTATTTTCTTGCGTAAGATAGTTAAGGGCGCGACAGACGATAGCTATGGTATAGAGGTTGCGCTTTTGGCAGGTGTTCCGTCTTCCGTCATAAAGAGAGCGAAAGAGATTTTGAAAGAAATAGAGAGCGATGAAAGACCTGTTGTAAAAGTAG
Source organism: Clostridia bacterium (assembly GCA_017547655.1). Classification (GTDB taxonomy): domain Bacteria; phylum Bacillota; class Clostridia; order Oscillospirales; family CAG-272; genus RGIG1995. Next base: position 44,647 of record JAFYPF010000015.1, on the reverse strand, counting down.
TGAACAACGAGGAAGACGACGGGTTATTGTCATTCGAAAGTCTTGCAAACAATGAAGTTATAGAAAAACTAAAGATTGTTGATTTAAATACAACAACACCGATTGAAGCACTTGGAGTATTATTTGATTTAAAGAAAATGATACAGTAATAAGGAGAAAAAATACGTGGGAATAATTAACGTACTTGATATCCATGTAGCGAATCTTATTGCGGCGGGCGAAGTGGTTGAGAGACCTGCCTCGGCAGTAAAGGAGCTTATAGAAAATTCAATAGACGCAGGAGCCGATAAAATTACGGTTGAAATAAAGAAGGGCGGAGTGAGCTTTATACGTGTGTGTGATAACGGCAAGGGTATGAGCCGCGAGGACGTACCAGTTTGTATAAAGCGTCACGCAACAAGTAAGATAAGCAACCAATGGGACCTTGGAAAGATAATGACACTCGGTTTTAGAGGAGAGGCGTTGGCGGCAATTTCTTCTGTGTCCAAGGTTCGTATAATGACAAAACGCCAAGAGGATAAGATTGGCACCCTTATGATGTGTAACCCAGGCGAAGAGGTGGTGATGGCAGATACGGGCTGTCCTAATGGTACTACGGTTGTTGTAGAGGAGCTTTTTGCAAACGTACCTGCAAGACGTAAGTTCCTGAAAAAAGATATGACCGAGGGTATGGCTGTTTCAAACATTGTTGAGAAATTGGCTTTGTCAAAGCCGGATATTGCTTTTAAGTTTATAACGGACGATGCAGTAAAGTTTTCAACGGCGGGAGACGGTAAGCTGTCGAACGTTATATATGCTTTATACGGTAGAGATTTTATAAAGAAAATGACTGCTGTAAATTGGCTTACCGAGGGAGTTAAGGTTTACGGATATATTGGTAATCCCGATAACATTAAGAGCAACAGAAATCACCAAATACTCTTTGTTAACGACAGATTTATAAGAAATAAGACTATTTCGGCGGCGCTTGAACAAGCATACGATTCATACATACCCGAGGGAAAGTTCCCTTGTTGCGTTTTAAAGATAGACGTACATCCTGCATTTGTTGATGCGAACGTTCATCCTACCAAAGCAGAGGTTAAATTCAGTGACGAAAGACAGATATTTGACGCAATATATGCAACTGTTAGAGGCGCACTTGAAAACAGCGTTGCAAGACCTACCGTAATGAATGATAAATATGACGTATTTGTTCCCGAATTTTTGGAAAGCAGTAAAAAACAAGAGGGATTGAATATTATCAATTCGTTTGTACCGGTAGAAGAACGCGATGAAAAGGTTAAGCCTGAAAAAATATCGTTTACTAACGAAATGAATATTAGTACCGAGTTTTCATCCTTGGGAGAAATTGAAACAACATCTAAACCTATAATAGAGAGTAAAGTCTTTACAGATGATGAACCGATTGTAAGTGTACCGATGATTGATAATATTCCTGTAGAATCAAAGTCAGCGTTTAATAATGTATTCGGAGATAATTATATAGGCAGGATTGAGAGCCCAAACGGCAAGTACATTTATAAGTCGACCGATGCGGTTCAGGAAACTGCTGAAAAAGAATTGCCTTTTTATAAAATAATAGGCGAGGCATTCTATTCGTATATATTCGTTGAGATGGCTGACAAGATACTTTTGATAGACAAGCATGCGGCACACGAGCGTATTATATTTGAGGAACTGAAAAATAATATGAAAAAGAAAAAGAACGTTCTTCAATTTTTGCTTGTTCCTATAAAATTAGAGCTTGACTCGGTTGAAATGGCGGCTGTAGAAGAGTATTGTGACGATATTGCGGCGATAGGTTTTGAGACCAGAAGAGAAGAGAACGGCGATTTGATGCTTTATGCCATTCCCATAGGGCTTGAAATTGATGCTGCTGTTGATTTGTATATGACAGTATGTACAAGGCTTTCTCAAGGTACGGGAAGTGCAGAATTAACTAAAGATATAGTATTTGAAAAGGCGTTATATCAAGCAAGCTGTAAGGCTGCAATAAAGGCGGGACGTCCGGATGCTAAAGAAGATACAGAGGCGTTTGTTAAAAAGCTTATGGGACTTCCTGATATAAAATACTGTCCGCACGGCAGACCTGTTGCTTTTGAAGTAACAAAGGACAGTATAGAAAAACAATTCAAACGCAAGTGAGATTTAAGGAGATATTATGGCTTTTAAATTATTGAAAACAGAGGGGAATGCGCGAAGAGGTGTATTTTCAACTCCGCACGGAGATATACAGACTCCCGTGTTTATGAACGTTGGCACGAGCGCAGCAATAAAGGGCGGAGTGTCAACTATGGACCTCAGAGAAATAAAATGTCAGGTTGAACTGTCGAATACTTACCACCTTCATATAAGACCCGGAGATAAGCTGATCAAAGAGCTTGGTGGTCTTCATAAGTTTTTTAATTGGGACGGACCTATCTTGACAGACTCGGGCGGTTTTCAGGTGTTTTCGCTTGCTCAACTTCGCAAAATCACAGAAGAGGGTGTTGCGTTCCAGTCTCACATGGACGGAAAGAAAATATTTATGGGGCCCGAAGAGTCAATGCAGATACAGTCAAATTTAGGTTCAGATATTGCAATGGCGTTTGATGAATGTGTTGAAAACCCTGCAGAATACCTTTATTCAAAGCGTTCTTGCGAGAGAACAACACGTTGGCTATACAGATGCAAAGCAGAGCTTGAAAGACTTAATTCATTGCCTGATACCGTTAACCCTCAACAGATGCTTTGGGGAATAAACCAAGGTTGTACCTATAATGACCTTAGAATTGAGCATATGAAGCAGATAGCCGAGCTTGATTTGCCGGGGTATGCTATAGGCGGACTTGCGGTTGGTGAGCCTGCAGAGATAATGTACGATGTTATAGACCACGTTGAGCCGTTTATGCCTAAAGATAAGCCGAGATATCTTATGGGTGTAGGAACGCCCGTTAATATACTTGAAGCTGTGCATAGAGGCGTTGACTTCTTTGACTGTGTAATGCCGAGCAGAAATGCACGCCACGCAAACTTATTTACGTGGAAGGGCAAGCTGAATTTGAATAACGAAAAGTTTTTCAACGATCCGAGACCGATTGACGAGGATTGTAACTGTCCCGTGTGCCGTGCATACAGCAGAGCGTATATCAGACATTTGTTTAAGGCGAGAGAAATGCTTGGAATGCGTCTCTGTGTTTTGCATAATCTCTATTTCTATAATGAGCTTATGGAAAAAATAAGAGAACACCTTGACAACGGTACGTTTGAAACGTTCTATAATGAATACAGAGAAGTGCTTGAATACAGATTATAAATCAAAACAGTCCGTACAATTGATGTACGGACTGTTTTTCTTGTTATTGGATATAAATTATATTGCGTATTTTTCTTTGTAGAAATTAACCTTTTCTTTGTACATTCCCTCGTCTGCTTTAATTGCGCGTAAATGTTCGTGAATGTTCATATCGTGCTTTGCAAGGTCAATAAGGCAACCTGCAATATTGGAGCAGTGGTCAGAAGTTCTTTCAAAGTCGGTTATAAGGTCAGACCACACGAAACCAACCTCGATCGAACAGTTGCCTGATTGAAGTCTCATAATATGATTTGAACGGAGTTTTTCTTTTAACTCGTCAATAACTTGTTCAAGAGGGGATATTTCCATAAGAGCTTCATTGTCGCCGTCAGAAAAAGCTTTTAACGACAATTCCAAAACTTCATGTGTTGCGTTTATCATAGTTTTAATTTCTTTTTGAGCAACGTCGGAGAACGCAAGTTTCTTTTCTCTTAATTCTTCCGCTGCTTCAAGTATATTTACGCCGTGGTCGGAAATTCTTTCGAAATCCCCGATAAGCTTAAGAAGCATAGCGGCTTCTGCATTGTCAGCTTCGCTGATTTTTAGTGTTGAAAGCTTAACAAGGTATGAACCCAAAGCATCCTCGTATTTATCTGTCTGTTCTTCTCCTTTGCGGATAGTATCTGCAAGTTCGGTGGAATAATTTTCAAATACTTTGAGTGAATTTGTAAGGGTAGAGATAGCGCATTTTGCCATATCAATAGTAACCTTGTGCGCACGTTCCAAAGCAACAGCCGGAGTTGCAAAAAGACGTTCGTCGAGTATCTCGGTTTTTTCGGGAGTGCTGTCTTTCGGGATAATCCAATAGGATATCTTTTCGAGAAGTCCTGCCAAGGGAAGAAGCAACACTGTGCAGACAATCTTCATTGTTGTGTGAGAAACAGCTATACCGAGATAGGTTGCCGATTCGTTTAGTAATGCAAAGTTGAAAATCAGCTTTATAATCCAGAATGCTATGAGCAGGAATGCGGTGCCTATAACGTTGAAAGAGAGGTGTATAAGAGCTGCTCTCTTACCGTTCTTATTTGCGCCTACAGATGAAATCATAGCGGTAATACAAGTACCGATGTTCATACCCATTATGATAGGTAATGCCGCGCCGTAGGAGACAGCGCCTGTTTCATTGGCAAGTGCCTGCAAAATACCGACTGATGCAGATGAGCTTTGAATAAGCGCTGTGAGGAAAGTACCTGCAAGAACACCCAAAATAGGATTTTCGAACATTATAAAGAGTTCGCGGAACCACTGCTGTTCCTTGAGAAATCCGACTGCCGATGACATCGTTTCCATACCGAACATAAGTGTTGCAAAGCCGAGGAAAATGAGTCCGATGTTGTGTTTCTTTTGGCTCTTGCAGAACATATAAAGTATTATTCCGACGAGAGCAAGAATGGGGGTAAATGATTCGGGTTTAAAAAGCTGAACAACAAAGTTACCGTCACCGATGCCCGCAAGGCTGAGGATCCAAGCGGTGACCGTTGTACCTACGTTAGCGCCTATAATTACGCTAACCGATTGTTTAAGGGTAAGCAGACCTGAATTTACAAATCCGACTACCATAACGGTTGTGGCAGATGAACTTTGTATTATGGCAGTTATAACTACACCTGTAAAAAAGCCTACTGATTTTTTGTCTGTTAATTTTGCTAAAATGTTTCGCAGATTATTACCTGCGCTTACTTCGAGAGCCTGTCCCATGACGTTCATGCCGAACAGGAATAGGCAAAGACCGCCTATCATTGTCAATACGTTAAAAATGTATTCCATATTTCTCTCCTTCCTTTCTTTTCTTCTTATCATAAATTTCCATTATAATATATACAGGATTTTTATGGATAAGTCAATAGAAAAATGAAAAGTTTTTTGAGAAAATAAAAAGTTTGTACATTATATTAAAAAGAAAGAAGATTTTTGTTGATATTTGTTCATTTTATTCTTGTAATAATATAGTCGGGATTTTTTAATAGAATGCCATTTGGGGTTAGTATTATTTAAACCTTATTATCCAGTGAATATCTTTCTCTTAACACTTTTGGATCAACTATTCTTCCGAGCTTGTCAATTTCTTTTATTATACCTATTTGTTTCATAAATTTTCTCCTAATTTCTTATAACAAATTTAATATTCTTATCTTTAACACGGTTATAATTTAAAAAAATGTTAAAGTCAAGTTAATTCTTAATATTAACACAATGGCGGTAATTGATTATGAAGATTTATGATTACAAAGGTGAAAAGAATATTTGTGGAGAAAGAATAGCTGAAGCGCGTAAAAAACAAGGACTTACACAAGAAAATTTTGCGGCAAAATTGCAAGTTGAGGGTGTAATTGTTGAGAGGGACAGTATAAGTCGCATAGAGATCGGAATACGTTTTGTTGCTGATTATGAATTGTTGGTTTTGTGTAAAATATTGAAAGTGTCACCGGACTATCTTTTTGGGCTCTGATTAGCATATATAAAAAAGGTTGAGGCACGTGCTTTTTGTAAGCAAGCATCTCAACCTTTTTGTTGTATAATCTTTTGTGATCGAATTATTAGAAGTTGTAGTTGGGCTTAACACCTTTGCTTATTCGTGCATCGAGTTCAAGCGCTATTTTATCTGAAAAAACTGAAAAATTACACTTTAACTTTTTTTACACCCCGCTGTATGCAGAGAAACCGCCGTCAACGGGAACTACTATACCCGTAACGAAGCTTGAAGCTTCATTATCAACAAGCCACATAAGTGTTCCGCCAAGCTCACTTGCTTCGCCAAAACGTCCCATTGGGGTTGCATTGAGAATTTTACCGGTACGAGCTGTAGGTGTACCGTCTTCGTTGAAGAGAAGTCCGCGGTTCTGGTGTGTTACAAAGAATCCGGGGGCAATAGCATTTACTCTGATACCTGCTTTTGCAAAATATACTGCAAGGTACTGTGTAAAGTTCGAAATAGCCGCTTTTGCACCGCTGTATGCGGGAATCTTTGTAAGAGGTCTATACGCATTCATAGAAGAAATGTTAATAATTACGCCGTTCTTGTTGAGCATAAGAGGAGCAAACGCTTGTGTGGGAAGAAGTGTTCCCATAAAGTTGAGGTTGAGAACAAACTGAATACCTGCCTGATCGAGCTCGAAGAATGATTTAACCGACTCCTTTGCGCTTTCGTCGGTATAGAACTCATCATCAGAAGTGCCCTTGGGGTTGTTGCCGCCGGCGCCGTTAATAAGAATATCTACTTTCCCAAACGCTTCGAGTACTTGTTTTTTGGCTTCCTCAAGGGATTCTTTTTCGAGAACGTTTGCTTTTACCGCAATAGCTTTTCCGCCATTTGAGTTGATTTTGTCAGCAAACTTTTGTACCGCTTCAAGGTTAAGGTCGAGAAGCGCAACCTCTGCGCCGTTTTCTGCAAGGAGTACCGCAAAGTCGGAGCAGAGAATACCGCCTGCTCCCGTTACAACTGCTGTTTTTCCTGTAAGATCATGAGTATATTTCATAGTGGTTTTTCTCCTTATTAGTTAAGTTTATTTTATAGAGAAGAAGTTACGTGCATTTTCAATAGAAAGGTTCTTTACGAGCTTCTTTGCCGCATTTTCTTCAAATTCACCGTTTTCAACAAGTCCTCCGACATAGGTGCAGAGAATTCTTCTGAAATAATCGTGTCTTGCATAGGAAGTAAAACTTCTGCTGTCGGTAAGCATACCGTTAAATTTGCCGAGCAGACCTGTTGCTGAACACATTTTAAGCTGTTCTTTTATTCCTTCGAGGTGATCGCAGAACCACCAAGCCGCACCGAGCTGAAGATTTCCGCCGTTTTCGCCCCAGAAGTTGCCTATCATAGTTGCAAGTTCGTAATAGTTTGCGTTGTTGAGTGTATAAACGATAGTCTTGGGAAGACCGTTATTCTTTGCCATAGCATCAAGTAAATTGCGAAGCGCATCGATATCCGCAATCTTTGCAACGGAGTCGTTACCCGAATCAGCGCCCGCTTTTGCAAAGAGGTTGCTGTTATTGTTACGCAAGGCTGACATATGGAGCTGTTGAGCTATATCATTGGTCTTATATTCTTTTGCGACGAATACAAGGAGATATGAAACATAGTCGCTTGTCATTTTTTCGGTTATTTCTTCGCCTGAAAGGGTAGCTTTAAGAGCTTTATCGGCATCTTCCTTTGTCCCCACGGTTGTGGGGAGAGTGGTCAAGCTGATGTCGGATACTTTACAGCCGTTTTCTGCAAAGAACTTAATTCTCTTTGTAAGAAACTCTTCCATACCGTCTATTGAGTCGATTTTTACAGAGCTTACTTTTTCAGCCTTTTCGATATATGCTTTGAATTCGGGTTTGGTTATACCGCAAATCGCCATATCGGGTCTGCAAGACGGAGAAACTCTTACGGGGAATGAAGAGTCTTTTATAGCTTTGTGATATTCGAGCGTATCGGCGGGATCGTCGGTAGTGAATACTGCTTCAACGTTTGATTTTAAAATAAGCTTTTGTGCAGAGAAAGAGCCATCTTTCATCATTTCTTTCGTCTTATTCCAAATTTCTTCGGCAGTATCGCTGTTTAGAGGCTTGTCAATACAAAAATACTTTTTTAGCTCTAAATGTATCCAGTGGTATACTGCATTACCTGCAGCATTTTCAGCCGCTTTTGCAAATTCGAAAAATTTCGATTTGTAGTCGGCTTTTCCGGTAACGTATTCTTCGTCAGCTCCGTTCGCTCTCATAAGTCGCCATTTATAATGGTCTCCCTCGAGCCATAACTCTCCGAGGTTATAAAACTTTCTGTCCTCTGCAATTTCTTTGGGAGAAAGGTGACAATGATAGTCGAATATAGGGAGAGCTTTAACTTCCTTATAGAGTTTTTTTGAAGTTTTATTTCCTAAAAAGACGTTTTTGTCAAAAAAATTATTCATATATTTTCTCCAAGAATTATAGTGTATTTGTTTTTTGGGAAGCCGTAAACAGCCACCACCGTTTCAAAATATGAAACCGTACTTTCGAGTGTAACGGGGAAGTCATTTCCGTTTTAAAGACTGTTATAACGGTTTTGGAAACATATACCGAGCCTTATTTTTTGTAATGGTTAGTATTTTACTATACTAATATACACATTTATTGTTTACAATATTATAACATTGTCTGTTTATCTTTTCAATTGCATTTTTTGACGTGAGTATTGCAAAAATAGCGAATCGGGTGTATAATGCAGTCGGAAGGGGTGAGAAAAATGTTGCAGAGAGACGAAATTAAGACAAAACATATATTTATGCACCATACTGTCGGGGATACGTCTACGCAGGATTTTGACCTTCATTGTCATAGCTTATATGAGGTTGTTTATTTTGAAGACGGTGACGTTGTTTATCTTATAGAGGGTAAAGAATACAGACCAAAGCCTTACAGTGTTTTGCTTATTGGACCTAACGTCTTTCACGGCGTTAAAATAATGAGTGCAACCCCTTACAAGCGTTATGTATTGCATTTTTCCGAGGATATAGTTCCCGAGGAAATAAGAAAGCTGCTATTATCCTTTTATGGGGCAAACAACGGTAAATTTTATTATGAGAATATAAGTAGCTTTAGGCTGCGCGAGGGGTATGAAGGTGTGTTTGAGTGTCGCTTAATGCCCGACGATATCAAAGAAATGTCAATTTCTATTGCTGTACAGAGCCTTCTTGCAAAATTGCTTTATATGAGTAAAACTGTAGATAATACTGCTCCGAAGGGGGATTTAAATACTGCGGTGTCGGATATGATAACATATTTGAATGAAAATATTTGTACGCCCGTTTCGCTCGACTTTCTTTCTAAAAAATTCTATATAAGTAAGCACCATTTAAATAAAGTTTTTAGAAAAGCAACGGGTACTACCGTTGGAAAGTACATAAATTATAAGCGGGTTACGCAGGCCCAACAGTTAATTAACAAAGGGTATTCTGCCAGTCGCGCCGCAATTGAATCAGGTTTTGGGGATTATTCATCTTTTTACAGAGCTTATACCAAATTACTAGGACACGTTCCGAGCGACGATAAGACCTTGATTGAATAAAATATAAGCACTATAAGCATATAAACCGCCTTTTCGGAATATATTTTCGTGAGGTGGTTTTTTTGAATTATAAGTTGTTGGTTGTGTTTTTAATTGTTGCTTTAATGGTGGTTTCGCCCACGATGGTTGGTTTGGTTGCAGATGGACAGGCGTTGGAAAATGGCGGTGACAACAATTTGGATAAGAGTAATATCCCGGATATTACAGTTGAATTGTACATAACTTCTACAGGTGAAATAAAGCAAATGTCGCTTGAAGAATACGTTTGCGGAGTGTTACTTGCGGAGGTTCCGTCGTTTTATGAAAAAGAGACACTTAAAGCTATGGCGGTGGCTGCAAGAAGCTACTGTATGCGTAGAATTCAAAACGAAGAAAAAAAGATAGAGCATATTTCTGCCGATATGTGTGATGATTATTCGCATTGTTTGGGGTATATTTCTGTTGAAGATGCTTTGGAGTTATGGGGTGAAAGCAACATTAACTATTACTACAGTACAATTGAACAGGCAGTTGATGAAACGAGAGGGGAAGTTATTAGCTATAACGGGGGAATAGCGGATACAGTTTTTCATGCTTCATCGTGCGGTGTTACGGAGTGTGCCGAAAACGTATGGGGCTTTGAGATTCCATATCTTGTGTCCGTTCATTCGCCCGAGCCGAATATCGAGAAGATTGTTGAATATTCTCCGGAAGAAATGAGGATATTGTTTGAGAAGAATGGTGTTTTATGTGCGTTGGGGGGAGAGCCGCAGGAGTGGATTGAATGTATAAAAAAAAATAATAACAACAGAGTAGAAGAAATTAAGATATCAGGTGTTAAAATAACAGGGCGGAGAGCAAGAGAAATTTTTGGACTATCCTCTGCAAGTTTTGATGTTAATTACATAGACGGAAAATTTAGATTTAAAACGATTGGTTCCGGACACGGCGTTGGGTTAAGTATGGCGGGGGCGAATTGTATGGCGCAGGACGGTGTTGGATATAGAGATATACTTTTGCACTACTACTCGGGGACGAAATTGATATTATTTTCCGAATAATGAGTATATATTATTATATAATGTGTTGAAAAGTTGGAAAATATGTGTATAATAAAGAGGATAGCTAGTTTATGAGTATATTATGGGGTGAAAATGATGCTGAAAAAATTTAATATAACCGATGGGGTTACGCTTAACGTTATACCTACCGATAAATTTAAGACTAATTATTTGTCTTTTAATTTTGTGCAGTATCTTGACCGAAAAAGTGCATCGCAGAATGCTCTTATTCTTCAGGTGTTGCTTCGCGGAACCGAAAAACATAAGGATATAGCATCTATTAAAACTGCGCTTGACGAGCTGTATGCAGCGTCAATTGAAAGCAAGGTCTTTAAAAGAGGCGAGTACCAGGTTTGCGGTATAACTGCAAGCTGGCTTGCCGACAGATATTCTATAGACGGAACAAAAATAACAGATGGAACCATATCAATGCTTGAAGAGCTTTTGTTTGAACCGTATACAGAAGACGGCATATTCTCTAAAGACTATGTTCAAAGCGAAAAAAATGATCTTATAGACGATATAAGGGCTCTTATTAACAACAAAAACTCCTATGCTGTTACTCGTTGCAAAGAAGAGATGTGTCGAGGAGAGGCTTTTGGTATAAGCGAATACGGTGACGAGGAATCTGTAAAAAAAATAACCGCAGAAGAGCTTTTTAATGCATATAAGAGATTCTTGGAAACCTCGCGTATTGAGATATTCTATGTTGGAAGCGGTGACGTAGACGAGCTTTGCAATCGTATTGAAAAAATGTTTGTCGGAAAAAAACGCGAATATAAGCAACCCCAAAAGACAGTTGTGAAGTACGGGGTAAGCGAGGTTAGGAACGTAACCGAAAAAATTTCGGCTGCTCAAGGAAAGCTTTCTCTTGGTTTTAGAACGGGCTGTGTTGTGGGTGATGAAGATTACAGCGCTTTTCCTGTATTTGTTGAAATGTATGGGAATTCTCCCGTAAGTAAACTGTTTATGAATGTTCGCGAAAAGCTTAGTCTTTGTTATTATTGCCGTGCAATTCCTGACGGAGTAAAGGGGATTATGGTTGTAGCAAGCGGTATTGAGGTTTCCAATAAGGAGACGGCGCAAAACGAGATATTGGCGCAGCTTGAAAATGTAAAACAAGGAAAAATAACAGATGAAGAGCTTATACTGGCGAAAAAATCTTTGAAAAATGCATATAATGAGCTGAATGACAGTCCTCCCGCGCTTGAGGGGTGGTATCTTACAAGGTGTCTTTCGGGCCTTGACGATACGCATGAGGAAGTATGCGAAAGATTTATGAACGTCACAAAGAATGATGTGATAAATGTTGCTCGAAAATTACAGCTTGATACCGTATATTTTCTTGAGGGAACGTTAAAAGGAGAGGGGGAGTCCGATGATGAGTGACAGCATTGTAAAGAGAAATGAATTTTTGGGTGAGAGTTATACGAAGATAAGTCACAAAAGCGGACTTACCGTTTATGTTTTTCCGAAGAAGCTTACTACTGCCTTTGCGCTTTTTGGCACTAAATACGGCTCTATAGATAACAAGTTCAGAATAAAAGGTGAAAATGAAATAACGGAAGTTCCGAATGGTATTGCGCATTTTCTTGAGCATAAGCTTTTTGATAACGAAGATGGTTCCGATACTTTTTCAAGATATGCCGAAACGGGAGCAAATGCAAATGCTTTTACTTCTTTTGAAAAGACTGCATATTTGTTTTCATGTACCGAAAATTTTGAAGAATCGCTTGAAATTTTGCTCGATTTTGTAACCAAACCGTATTTTACTGAAAAATCGGTGCAAAAAGAACAGGGTATTATCGGGCAAGAAATAAAGATGGGGGAAGATAATCCCGCGCGCGTTCTTTTTTTCAATATGCTTGAGGCGATGTATGAAAAGCATCCTGTAAAAATAAGTATTGCCGGAACTGTTGATTCAATAGCGAAGATAGATGCAGAGCTTTTGTATAAGTGTTATAATACGTTCTATAATCTTAACAATATGGTTCTTTGCGTTTGTGGTGATGTTGAGGTTGAGTCGGTTTTGAAGGTTTGCGACAAAATACTGAAAAAAGCACCTGCGAGTGAAATCGAACGAATATTCGACGAAGAGTCCGATAACGTTTTAAAGCCGAGAATAACTGCAAAAATGCAGGTTGCAAAGCCGTTGTTTGATATAGGCATTAAGGATAATAAAATTTCCGACGAGCCGTCAGAAAGATTGCGTAAGGCGGCGGGAATGGCAGTTTTGAATGAAATGCTTTTCAGTAAGAGCAGTAAGATATTTAACGAGCTTTATAACGAGGGGCTTATTTCGAATACGCTTGAATATTGCTACAGTATAAGCGAGTCGTTTGCGTTTAACGAGCTGTCAGGAGAGGCGAACGATCCCGAAATTGTTTATAAAAGAATTTTTGATTATATCAGAGAAAAACAGAGGATAGGTCTTGATAAAGAAGAGTACGAAAGATGCAAGAAGGTTATTTACGCCGACTTTATAAAGACGTTTGACAACACAGAGGAAATTGCATACGAGCTTATGAGCTATATATTTGAGGGCTGCGACTTGTTTGATTATGCTGATGCAGTTATGGGATTATCTTTTGAATATGTAAATGAGCTACTTGGATGTATGTTTGATGAAGAATTCTTTGCTATGTCGACTTTATTTCCCGTTTAAAAAGGATGTGTAAATAATGACGAATTATATTTCTTTTCCCGGACTTGGGATAGATGAATTTTCAGTCAAAGAGGTAGCGTTTTCTATATTTGGCAGAGACGTTGCTTGGTATGGCGTTATTATTACGGTTGGTATAATACTTGCTTGTGCGTATGTTTTGAACAGAGCGAAATATTATGAGGGTATAAAAGAGGATGACGTTCTTGACCTTGCCCTCTACATAATTCCTTTGTCAATTATTGGCGCAAGGCTTTATTACGTGCTGACGAGTCTTGACCAGTATGATTCGCTGAAAGAAGCGATAGCTATCTGGGAAGGCGGACTTGCTATTTACGGTGCTGTTATCGGCGGCGCTATTACTGCTTTGGTGTTCTGTGTTATCAAAAAAATTAAGGTTTTGAAGATGTATGATATGTTGGTTCCTGCTGTTATGATTGGTCAGATTGTGGGCAGATGGGGCAACTTTGTGAATGCAGAAGCTCACGGCGGTGTAACCGATATATTTATAAGAATGGGGATTCGCAGCAAAACTATGGCTGAAGCGATTTACGTTCACCCTACGTTTTTGTACGAATCGATGTGGAATTTGATCGGTTTTTTGCTGATAAATGCGTTTTATAGAAAGAAACGGTATCATGGGCAGATATTTTTTATGTATATGACGTGGTACGGATTTGGCAGATTCTTGATTGAGGGATTGCGTACTGACAGCTTGTATGTTGGACCTTTTAGAATATCACAGGTTATAGGTCTTGTTTCGTTTGTTGTGGGATTGGCGTTTTTGCTTTTGTTCTACTTGAAAAAAGAAAGACAGCCTATACTAGAAAAAGAAAAAACAGCTATTACAAAAGAAGAATATAAAAGGAAGGTAAAGAAAAATGGCAAAGATAATTGATGGTAAGGCTATTTCGGCGGCTATAAGAGCTGAAATAGCCGAAGAAGTAAAGAAGATGAAAGCAGAGGAGGGGACGGTTCCCGGACTTGCTGTTATAATTGTTGGAGAAGATCCCGCATCGCAGGTTTATGTAAGAAACAAGGCAAAAGACTGCGAAGAGACAGGGATTAAATCTATTGTACATGCTCTTCCTGAAAACACAACGGAAGAGGAGTTGTTGGCGCTTGTGCATAAATTGAATAATGATGATAGCATACACGGGATAATTGTTCAACTTCCTTTGCCTAAACATCTCAATTCAGACCTTATTATAAACAATATAGACGTAAAGAAAGACGTTGATGCTTTCCACCCCTATAACGTAGGTAAGATTATGATTGGCGACTATGAGCTGTTGCCTTGTACTCCTGCGGGGGTTATGGCGCTTCTTGAAAGAAGTAATATTGAAGTTGCGGGAAAAAATTGCGTTGTGGTTGGTAGAAGTAATATCGTTGGAAAGCCTCAAGCGATGATGCTTCTCCATAAGAACGGTACTGTTACCGTGTGCCACAGTAAGACGAAGAACTTGGCTGAAATTTGCCGTTCGGCCGATATACTTGTTGTTGCTATAGGAAGAGCAAAGTTTATAACGGGTGATATGATAAAAGAGGGCGCTGTTGTTATTGACGTCGGTATGTGCAGAGATGAAAACGGTAGGCTTTGCGGTGACGTTGACTATGAGTCTGCCGAAAAAAAAGCGTCCTATATAACCCCCGTTCCGGGTGGTGTAGGCCCTATGACAAGAGTAATGCTTTTGCAGAATACATTGACTGCAGCAAAGAAAAAGAGTTAAATAAGATTTTGTAGGAAATATTTTGAAAAATAAAACAAAAAACACTTGACAAATGTTGGTTGATGGTGATATAATATACTGCCGCATAATGTATAGGTTTGAAAAAGCGTTTAAGACTTTACCTATATTAGCGAGATTATTAAAGAAAAGAGGTGCTTTTCGTGTTTGCAGTTATCGAAACAGGCGGAAAGCAGTACAAGGTCACAGAGGGTGACATCCTTTTCATCGAGAAACTCGGTGTTGAAGACGGAGAAAAGGTTACTTTTGACAAAGTAATGGCAGTATCCGAAGGTGAAAAGACAACTGTTGGTACTCCTTACGTTGAAGGTGCTACAGTTACTGCTAATGTTATCAAATCCGGCAAGGGCAAGAAGATCTACGTTATGACTTACAAGCCCAAGAAGAACGAAAAGAAGAAAAAAGGTCACAGACAGCCTTACACAAAAGTTCAGATTGAAAAAATCAACGGCTAAGGCATGATTAAGTTTACTTTTTTCAAACGTGATGGAGTTTATTACGGCTTTGAAGAAAAAGGTCATGCGGGATATGCAGAATCGGGTGAAGATATAGTTTGCTCGGCGGTATCGGCAATGACTATGCTTATAATAAATGCCATCGAAGTCGCATACGCATCGGACGTCGAATATACCATAGACGAAGACACTACCGATATAAAGGTGGTTGCACGTGGCGCGTTGACTGAATTTGAAGCTGACGAGAGAAAGCGTTTTGCTATCTCGGGTCTTATTGAAGCTTATTACTTACAGTTGAACGATATGCTTGAAGAGTACTATGATTATCTTGATGTGTCCGAACAAGAAGATTAACATCAAAAAGAGGTGTAAAAAACAATGTTGAGAATCAGTTTGCAGTTTTTCGCTCACAAAAAGGGTGTTGGTTCTACAAAGAACGGTAGAGACAGTGAGTCCAAAAGACTTGGTGTAAAGGCAGCTGACGGTCAGACAGTAACTGCTGGTAGCATTATTGTTCGTCAGAGAGGCACACACATTCATCCCGGAACAAACGTAGGTATCGGAACAGACGACACTTTGTTTGCATTGGTTAGCGGAAAAGTTAAATTCGAAAAGAAAGCACAGGGCAGAAAATACGCAAGTGTTTATGCTGACTAATATTGCTTAGAAACAGTACGGTATTTCTGCATGTCGGAAATACCGTTGTTTTGTATATTTTTAGACTTAAAAGGAGAATAAGACTATTATGAAGATTCTTGTAACCGGCGGAACCGGATATATTGGTTCAAATACAGTTGTATTGCTTCTTAAGGCAGGTTATGAAGTAGTTATTTGCGATAACCTCTATAATTCGCAGATAGAAGTTGTTGACAAGATTAAGAAAGTAACAGGTAAAGAGGTTGCATTCTATAAGACAGACATTCTTGACAGAGAAGGTCTTAACAAGATTTTTGAAGAACATAAGATTGATGCAGTAATTCACTTTGCAGGTCTTAAGGCTGTTGGTGAATCGGTTGCAAAACCCTTGTTCTACTATCACAATAATATTGAAGGAACTTTGGCGCTTTGCGAGGTTATGGCTGCGCATGGATGTAAGTCTATCGTATTTAGCTCTTCTGCGACTGTGTACGGCAAACCTGAAACTGTTCCGATTAGGGAAGATTTCCCGCTTAGCACGACTAACCCATATGGCAGTACAAAACTTATGATTGAGCAGATTTTGCAAGATCTCTATGTGGCTGACAATGAGTGGAACGTAACTATACTCAGATACTTCAATCCTATCGGCGCTGATGAAACAGGTACGTTTGGTGAAAGCCCCAACGGTATTCCGAACAACCTTATGCCTTATATAGTAAAGGTTGCAAACAAGGAACTTCCTCACCTTAACGTGTTTGGTGATGACTATAATACGGTTGACGGAACAGGTGTTAGAGACTATATCCACGTTGTTGACCTTGCAAACGGACATCTTAAAGCACTTGATAAGCTTAATGGCGTTAACATTTACAATCTTGGAACAGGCAACGGATATTCGGTTCTTCAGCTTGTTAAAGCATTTGAAGAGCAGAATGGTATAAATGTACCTTACGTTATTGCTCCTCGCCGTCCCGGTGATATTGCAGAATGTTACGCAGATCCCGCAAAAGCATACAACGAACTTGGCTGGAAGGCTGAACGTGACGTTGTTGATATGGTTAAGAGCGCTTGGAATTTCTGTGTTAAGAATTTTAGATAAGACAAAAAACAATGCCCTTGAGCGAGTGCGTTCGGGGGCATTGTTGTTTGATTAAGAAAAATGAATTGTTGACTAATTTTTGGATATATTATATAATGTGGTGGACGGATATTTATTATAGAAAAGGGGATTTAATTTAAGATGAGCGATAGAGAAAAGATACTTGTGATTTTGACGGGCGGTACAATATGCTCCGAGGCTGATGACAATAACGAAAATCAGTCCAACGCAAAAAATGCAAGTAAAAAAATTATATCATTCTTTAAAGCTTCAAATTCTCCTTTTGCCGATGCGGTTGATTTTGATACGAAGTCTCTCTCGGAAGATATATTGAGTGAGAATATGACTGTATCCGTTTGGAATGAGCTTATTGACATATTCCGTGATAGGTCGATATGGACTGCTTACAAAGGAATAATTATTCTTCACGGAACAGATACACTTGCATATACGTCTTCACTTTTGTCGTTTATTCTTGCAGGTGCGCCTACCCCTGTTTGTATGGTTTCGGCACAGCTTGATTTATCGTATATAGAATCCAACGGGCACGTTAATTTCAGAGCTTCCGTTGAACTTATAATGAACGGAATTGCGCCCAATGTATACGTTGTTTACCGCAATATGCTTGACTCGCATGATCCTTTTAATTCAAACGGTAAATTGCTTGTTCATTATGGTTCGCATATTTTGCAATGCGCTAACTATAACCACAATTTTTACAGCGAAGATGCTGAAGCGATTATCGATATAAATAATGCAAAATTGCAGGGCAGAGCGTTTGAAACAGATAGTTTTTTGCTTGATAAAATTACAACTGTTTCTGATGGGGTTATGCTGATTCAAGCATACGTTGGACTAAAATATTCAAGGATTGATTTAGGTGACGTTAAGGCTGTTGTTCACGGCAGTTATCACTCGGATACAGTCTGTGTTGAGCGAAAAAAGCCTAATGAAATAAACGATAATTATACTGACAGCTCAATACTGTATTTGCTCAAAAAGGCTAAAATGTTGAATATTCCTGTGGTAATATCGCCTTGCAACAAAGATGCATATACTTACACAAGTACAGGAGATGCGTTGCGAAACGGTGCGTTCGGCTTGTTTGGGACAACGCTTGAGGCGGCTTACGTCAAGTGTGTTGTCGGTGTATCTTTGGGATTAGAAAATGAAAAACTGATTGATTTTTTAGGTGAAAATATTAACTTTGAATTCGTTTACGGAGAGTAGATGAAAAAACGACATATAATATAGTAGGAAAAAACAAGAAAATTACGAAAAAATATTGACATTTTTAGCTTGGTGTTGTACAATAAAATGGAATTAGTGCGATGATGAAGAGAGTAGCTTCAGAATACTTCATTCAGAGAGCCGTTGTAAGGTGAAAGTACGGTATGAAGAGCTTTAGTGAAAAACACTTCGGAGTATGCAAAAGAAAACCGCTTTTGTTTTGCGGTGATTAGAATTGCACGGCTGACGCCACGACAGTGCGTTGAAATGAGAGGGCATTTTGTTGTTACGAAATGTCAATATGGGTGGTATCGCGGAAGATGACTTTCGTCCCATAGTTTTGTGGGATAAAAGGGCGTCTTCTTTTTGTTTTGCTTGTTTATTCCATTTGAAAATTGTAAAAAATAAAAATGTATTTATATATGGGAGATTAGAATTATGATCAGAACTCATACTTGTAATGAAATCGGTGTTGAGCATATCGGCCAGAGCGTTGTTTTGGCAGGTTGGGTAGACACAATAAGAGACCACGGCGGTGTTATTTTCGTTGACCTCCGCGACCACTATGGCGTAACACAGACGGTTTTGTCCGATGACAGCCTTCTTAACGATGTAACAAAGGAGACAGTTGTTGCAGTAAAGGGTATTGTAGCTAAAAGAGATGAAGAAACAGTAAATGAAAAACTTGCGACGGGATATGTTGAAGTTAAGGTAGAGAGCCTTGAAATACTCGGTCCTTGCCGTAACGCACTTCCTTTTGAAATTTCTGCATCTACGCAGACAAGAGAAGACGTTAGACTTAAGTATCGTTTTCTCGACCTCAGAAATCCCGCTATTCACAACAATATCGTTCTTCGCAGCAAGATTATTAACTTTATCCGCAGCCAGATGGAAGGCTTGGGATTCCTTGAAATACAGACTCCTATTCTTACCGCATCTTCGCCCGAAGGCGCAAGAGACTATCTTGTACCCAGCCGTAAGCATAAGGGTAAATTCTATGCGCTTCCTCAGGCGCCTCAACAGTTTAAACAGCTTCTTATGACATCGGGCTTTGACAGATACTTCCAGATTGCTCCTTGCTTCCGTGATGAAGATGCACGTCAGGACCGTTCGCCCGGTGAATTCTATCAGCTCGACTATGAAATGTCATTTGCTACTCAGGAAGATGTACTTGAGGTAGGCGAAACAGTTCTTTACAATACTTTCAGTAAGTTCTCCGACAAGGAAGTTTCAAAGCCTCCTTTCAGAAGAATTCCTTTCAACGAAGCTATGTTGAAATACGGTTCGGATAAGCCTGACCTTCGTAACCCCCTTGTTATTTGTGATTTGACAGAATTTTTTGAAGGTGTTGATTTCCCGATATTCAAGGGTAAACCCGTTCGTGGTATTGTTGCAGACTGTCAGGGCAAGTCAAAGAAATTTTTTGAAGATTCGCTTAAGTTTGCTACAAGCATTGGCATGAAAGGTCTTGGATATCTTACTCTTGTAGGAGAAGAATACAAAGGTCCTATAGCAAAGTTCCTTTTGGACGAACAGAAAGTTCAGCTTAAAGAAATTACCGGAATCAAAGAAGGCGAAACGGTATTCTTTATTTGTGATGCTCCCGCAGTTGTAAACAAGCTTGCAGGTGAAATCAGAACTTGGCTCGGTAACGAACTTGATATAATCAAGAAAGACAGCTTTGAATTCTGCTATATTGTTGATTTCCCCATGTACGAATACAACGAAGAAGCGAAGAAGATTGACTTCACACACAACCCCTTCTCAATGCCTCAGGGTGGTCTTGAAGCTCTTAACACCAAAGATCCGCTTGATATATTTGCGTATCAGTATGATATCGTATGTAACGGTGTTGAGCTTTCTTCGGGCGCTGTACGTAACCACAACCCAGATATTATGAAGAAGGCGTTTGAAATTGCAGGCTATGGCGAAGAAGATGTTAAATCCAAGTTTGGCGCATTGTATACCGCATTCTCATTTGGTGCTCCTCCTCATGCAGGTATGGCGCCCGGTATTGACAGAATCGTTATGCTTATTGCCGAAGAAGATACTATCCGTGACGTAATTGCATTCCCCTTGAACGGTAATGCTCAAGACGTTATGATGGGTGCTCCCGGAGAAGTAACAGAGCAACAGCTCCGTGAGGTTCATATTAAAGTTAGAGACTAAGGAGGTCTTGGCGTATGGACAGAGAGATTTTACGCAGACTCGAAAAACTTAATCAGCTTCAGCTTACCGAACAGGAAAAAGAAGCATTTCTTGCTTTCTATGCGAAGCAGGAAAATGAAATGGACGTTCTTAATTCCATAAATACAGACGAAACAGAACGTATGGTTCACGTTATGCCTATTCTTACGGTTGTTCGTGAGGATAAGGTGATAAAGAAATATTCAAGAGAAGACCTTCAAAAAGGCGCTCCCGAGACAACGGAAGGGTACTGGCAGGTACCTCGCCTTGTTGAATAATATCGGAAGGAGAGTAAAATTTTATGGAACTTTATATCACTAAAAATGAAAAAGCGACAGGAAAAATCATTGCTCTTGACGATATGATTTTGACAAAGGATTATCCTACCGCTGCAGGTTCAAAGATGCTTGACGGGTATATGAGCCTATTTAATGCAGAAGTGGTAG
The DNA here is from genome assembly GCA_017547655.1 of Clostridia bacterium. GTDB lineage: Bacteria > Bacillota > Clostridia > Oscillospirales > CAG-272 > RGIG1995. Next base: position 23,773 of record JAFYPF010000015.1, on the reverse strand, counting down.
ACAGACTTACCAATGGGGGCTACTCTATAGGCGGAAAGGCAAAGGTTGGTGAACTTTGTATCGACCTTCTCGGTGAAACATCTTATTTTGGCGCAATCGAAAGAAATGACGGGACATTGATTACTGCATCTTCCGAAATTGTAAAGATTGGCGAAGCGTTGGCTGCTATCGGACTTGATGCAAACGGTACTTCGAGAAGAGCTGCCGCGTTGAACGGTCAGATATGCGTTAAGCCTACTTACGGAACTGTAAGCCGTTTCGGTACAATTTCTATCGCTTGTTCGGGCGAGGCTGTAAGTGTAACGGCTAATACTGTTGATGCAGTAAAGGAAGTGCTTGACGTGATTGTAGGTCATGATGACAAAGACGGTACGAGCCTTTCGGAAGAGAAGTGCGCATTGCTTAAATCAAATGCAGAATTTTCTCCTGCTAAAAAGATTGCTATTGCAAAATCTATTACAGACAGCGCAGAGGACTCCGTAAAATCAAAGATAGAAGAGGTTAAGTCGGTTCTCGAAGCGAACGGTATTGAGGTTTGCGAAATTGACGACAGCGTTCTTTCAGTTGCAAAATCAGCTTGGAATATTCTTATGTCGGCTGAACTTTGCAACAACGTATCTCGTTACGACGGCGTTAAATACGGTTACAGAACACCTAACTATACAACTATCGATGAACTTTACACGAATAGCCGTACAGAAGCTTTTGGTGAGCTTCTCAAAACTGCTATTTTGTTCGGTTCGGAAACACTTTCGACCGATAATTATATGAAGATGTATGATAAAGGTCTCCGTATCCGACGTATTATAGTAGAAAAGTTTGCTGAAATATTTGAATCCTTTGATGCTGTTCTTCTTCCTGCAAGTGCAAAGAATGCATACACAAAGGCTGATACCGATGCAAATAAATATATTGCTTATGATGAAAACCTCTATACTGCTCCCGCATCGATAACCGGTCTTCCGGCAGTTGTTGCAGGTGGCGTACAGTTTATCGGAAAGGCATTTTCGGAAAATACGTTACTTGATATTGCAAGTAAATTGGAAGGAGTTGGCAAGTAATGGCAACTAAATACGAGACGGTCATCGGTTTGGAAGTTCACATTGAACTTGCTACCGAATCCAAAATTTTCTGTTCTTGTTCTGCAAAGTTTGGTGGAGAACAGAATGACCACGTATGTCCCGCATGCTGCGGTATGCCCGGTATGCTTCCCGTTGTTAACAAGCATGTTGTTGACCTCGGTATGACTGCGGGTATGATGCTTAACTGCGATATTAACCGCGTTACAACCTTTGACAAGAAGAGTTACTACTATCCCGATCTTCCCGGTTCATATCAGACAACACAGTGGTTTTCTCCCGTTGCCGTAAACGGTACGGTAAGAATTAACACCTCAAAGGGCGAAAAGGATATCAGAATTAAGCAGATACACATGGAAGAGGACGCAGGTAAACTCGTTCACGATGATTGGACGAACACGACGTTTGTTGACTTCAACCGTACGTCTGTTCCGCTTATCGAAATCGTAAGCCAACCCGATTTGTCAAGCGCAGAAGAAGTTGTTGCATACCTTGAAAGACTCCGTTCTTTGCTTCGTTTTGCAAAGGTTTCCGAGTGTCGTATGGAGCAGGGCTCTATGCGTTGCGACGTTAACCTTTCCGTAAGACCTGAAGGAAGCAACGTTCTCGGTGTAAGAACCGAAATGAAGAATATGAACTCTATTTCGGCTATTGAACGTGCAATTGAGTATGAAACGGCAAGACATATTGATGCTATTGAAAATGGTACTGAAGAGCTTGTTCAGGAAACTCGCCGTTGGGATGATATTAAGGGCAAGAGCTTTGCTATGAGAAATAAGGAGACTGCGGGTGATTATCGCTATTTCCCCGATCCTAACGTTATGCCCGTGTGCATTGATGATGAGTGGTTTGACGGAATCAAAGCGTCACTTCCCGAATTTCCCGAAGTTAAAAAAGATAAATATATTACAGAGCTTGGACTTGGCGAATATGATGCCGATCTTCTTACCGAAAGCCGCGCACTTTGCGACGTGTTTGAAGAGGCTTACGCTGAATGCGGAATGGCAAAGGAAGCGGCTAACTGGATTATTTCAAACTGTATGAAAGTTTTGAACCGTAAACAGCTTACTGCAGATATGCTTGATATAAACGGCAAGGCATTGGGACAGCTTATCAAACTTGTTGCTGACGGTAAAGTTGGAAATGCGAATGCAAGAAAGATTCTTGACGAAATGTTTGAAAATGATATTGAGCCCGAAAAGTATGCAGAAGAAAACGGATTTATCGTTTCGAATGATACAAGCAAGATTCAAGACGTTATTAACGCTGTGGTTGCGGCAGATCAAAAGTCTGTTGCAGACTTTAAGAGTGGTAAAGAAAAAGCTCTTATGGCGCTCTTTGGTAAGTGTATGAAAGAACTTAAGGGTAACTGTGATCCGCAGATACTCCGCGAAATGTTGCTTAAAACAATTCAGTAATATACAAAAAAGACAATTAGTGGTGTTATCCTAACGGACTTTTTTAGAATACGGTATACCTTAAAACGGGTATGCCGTATTTTTGTGTTTGTTGACGCTTAATAGTATAAATATTATTGCAGATATACGCATAGTAAATATAATAAAATTTATAGCTTTTTAAAATTCTTTGTCAATAAAACTTGCGTAAAATGCAATAATGTGTTAGAATAAAACAGAATGGTAAATATGAGAAGGTGGGTGAAGGAATATTGGCATCAGTAACGTTAAATGCGTACAGAGTAGAAGAAATGCACTTTAAAAATATACTTGACACAGGTATACAGATTAAGCTTGAAAATAAATACAGCTTCAATGTAAAGTACGATAAGGAAAATAAATGCGTGGGAGTTTTTTCGGTTGAGGTATATGATAAAGACAACGCAGACAAGTTTTACGCTAAAACAAAGGTTGCGGCATTTTATACGTTTTCTGACGGAATGGACAAAGATACAATTCACCGAGAGGCTTTTAAAGAAATTTTTCCTTATGCTAAATCTATTATCACTACCATATCGGCCAACGGCGGGATACCTCCGATAATTTTACCTACGGTTGATATTGATTCTCAAAATATATACAGATTTGATTTTGGTAATAACAAAAAATAAAAATGATACTCGCTTAAAAAGCAAGTATCATTTTTTGTGTACGATTGAGGGGATATGGGCAAAGCCCATATCCCCTCATGTTTATTTATTGCTTGAAATAGTAAGTTCGCGGAGTTTATCCATTTTTTCGTCAAGCTCCGCTGAAAGATTGGCGCAATACAAAAGCTCGTCTGCCATTTCTTTTGTATACTCAATATTTTTCTTGTATCGCAGTTGGTGCTCAAGACTTGCCCATACGTCCATAGCGATTGTACGGAGCTGAATCTCAACTTTCATATGCTTCTTTTCGTGTGCGAGGAATATAGGAACGGTAACTATAAGATGAAGACTTCTGTATCCGTTTGGTTTTGGATTTTGAATGTAGTCTTTCCTTGAAACAAGTGTTATATCATCTTGTTGAAGCAAGGCGTTTGCAAGCATATACACGTCGTCGGGAAAGGAGCAAACTACTCTGACACCGGCAATATCGTTCAAGTTATTTTCAATTGAGTTTATTGAAAAGGGAAGGTTCTGTCTTTCGAGCTTTTCTTTAATGCTTTGGAAACTTTTAAGACGGGATTTTATATCGTTTATCGGGTTTCTGTCATGCTGGAGGCTGAATTCGACGTCGAGAACGTTAAGCTTCGTTTCTATTTCCATCATAGCGCACTTGTAATACGCCATAAGTTTTGAAAAGTTATAAAGCCTCGGTTGAGATATCTGTTTTAGCTTGTCCTCAAAAAACTCGCGAATTTTTTCCTTGTCTATATTCTCCTTTTCGAGATATAGCTCAATTTCTTTTTGTAAGGAGTTTTCGTTTTCCATAGTTTCCTCGTTTTTTAGAAGTTTTAATAGTTTGATACCATATCGTAAATATAATAACTACCGTTGATGTTTTTGAAATAGAGTGTCAGATCAAGTGGGAACGTGTGCTTTTCTTTTTTGGTTCTGTACACTTGATGATTACACGAATATCTGATTGAAAACGTGTTTTCATCGTATATGTAATATTCTTTAAGCTCAACGTCTTCAAATTCGTAGCCGATATGAGCCGTATACCACTTTATTTCACTTACTCTGATGTTATAATATGTGTTTGACGTAGTATCAAAATATTTTGACAGATTATAAAGTGTTGCATCGAGCGTGATATATTTTGCGTATGTTTGCGCAGCATCCGTAGCAAGTTTTGTTATTTCCTCGGTGGGGGTATCATAGGTGATTTCTTCGACGTAGATATTATTTTCTTCATCGAAAACAAGAGTGCTTTCGTTTCCGTGTCTGTTTATAACATTGACGTTAGGTTTAAGCAGAAGTCCGTCAACAGCATATTCGCGCAGAGTTATTCCGTTTACCCCCTCGGGAACGTGTTTACACGATTCTGTGGTTATACCGTCGGTTGTAATGTAGTTTTCCGAAAGCTCAATATCATTAACAAAGACCTTGCTGTCACTGTAAATTCTTACAGCAACCGATTCATTTTTTTGATAAAGAGTGGAAAGAGAATCAAGGTACCAAGTATCCTCGGGGACTTTCGGCGAGTTTGATTTTTTGAGTGTGAATTCTGCAAATTTTACTTTATCTGCGGCAACGGTATATTTTTTGTCGTTGCTGAGTCCGGCTGATACTTCCTTGTAGATTATATCCTTGCCGTCATACTGTTTTTGCATATAGGAGATAAAATGGCTTTTGTTTTCGAATTTCGATAATTCAATATCTTGCATATCGTACATTTTATCGTAGTTGCAAGGAGCGAAGTAGCTTTCGAAAACTTCTTTGGCTTCATATTTTTCTAGGGAGCGTTCATAGTTGTCGAGATGAAGTGTAAGCTCTTTAAGTAAATACAAAATACCGACAATAGCCGCAAAAACGAAAACGGCGTAAACAGAGTAAAATATTATGGTCCCGACTTTGGTGGATTTTGCCTTTTTAAATTTAGTTTCCATAACCTCCTCACTCCTTTACCATAAAGAACGTCGGCATTTTACGGGGCCCGTAAAGGGAAGAGCTAACGTTGACCGCTTCACCTTTATAGTACATATGAGTAGATGAGCCGCCGTCGAGATTAGCTGCGTTTACTGCGCCGTATTCTACCATAATGTCACGCAAATCTGCGTACGATGCGCCGAGACTGCTGGGCATTCTTCCGTCAATACAGAGAAGAAGTACTGCACCGTCAGCCCTTTGACCTATGGCTGTACGAGGGTTAAGACTGCCTGATGCGCCGTTAATTTGTGCGGGTTCGCCGTTTACCACAAGAATGGGTCCGAAGCATACGCAGTCGCGTATGCCGGCATCAACAGCCTGTTGACCTGTCATATTACCAACGATAAGAATGTTATCTTTGTTAAATCCAATAACACCGCTGTAAAATGTATATCTCTCGCCCCAAAGTAATTCGCCCTTTGAAATTGTGAGACCTATCGGTACTTCTCCCGTGCCTGAACCGCCGGCATCGGGAAAACCGCCTCCGTTTATTGCTGCGATAGCCCCCTCTTTTTTCATAGCGTCGAATATTTTGAGTCCGGGTTGACCGTTTTTGAAATTACTTGATGTCGCGACGTAAACTTTAGAGGGATCTCGTACAATCATAAGATAGCCTCTATACGTGTCGCCTCTTACGTTAATAATCTTTATTCCGTCTGGATAATTAGCCCACTCATCGTTTTCTGTTTGTGACTCGTTGTCGGTAGAGGGGAGGACAACAAGCTCGGGGTTTGTAATTTCATTTGAGTCAACTACAGAGTTAGCTTGAACTATAGCATCTATTTCTTCTTGTTCGAAAAATAATTTCGGAACCCATTTTGCCGCACTCATTTCGAGGGTTGAAGTGACAAGCTTATCTCTGGCATCTGGGCTGGGGCCTTTAAATACTATAGCGCATACACCGTAAAGTGTAGCCGCTATTAAAATAATCAGTGTGAAAAAACACAGAAGAAATCGTCTTATTATTCTTCCCAACAAACCCTTGGGCTTTTTTGGACGTCTTATCTTTAATTTAGTTTCCGTTTCAATCAATCCTTTCATAATGTCGCTTATTATTATAACATATAACTGCCAATAAGTTCAATAGTTTGTGTGAATAAACTTAAACAATCTTATAAATAATGAATAAATTTCTTAAAGCTTTTAGTAATATAAAAAAGAAAAGCCAAGCGAAAATTCACTTGGCTTTTATAATTGCTTTTGTTATGCCTGCTGGCTGTAGTTGGGGGCTTCTTTTGTGATGTTAATGTCGTGGGGGTGAGATTCACGAAGACCTGCACCTGTAATTCTCACGAATTTAGTGTTTGTTTTAAGTGTAGAAATATCCGGACATCCACAATAACCCATACCGGAACGGAGACCGCCGATAAGCTGATATACGGTATCCGCAAGAGGGCCTTTGTAGGGTACACGACCTTCAACGCCTTCGGGAACGAGCTTGTTAGCCGAGCTTCCTTCCTGGAAATAACGGTCTTTTGAACCCTTTTCCATAGCAGCAAGCGAACCCATTCCGCGATATACTTTAAAACGTCTGCCCTGATAGATTTCGGAATCGCCGGGGGATTCTTCACATCCTGCAAACAATGAACCTATCATAATAGCGTCAGCGCCCGCTGCAATAGCCTTGGGGAGATCGCCGCTATACTTAATACCACCATCTGCGATAACGGGAATACCGTACTTTTGAGCAACTTCAGCAGCATCGCTGATGGCTGTAATCTGTGGAACACCGATACCGGCAACGACACGAGTTGTACAAATAGAACCGGGGCCGATACCAACCTTGATTGCATCAGCGCCTGCTTTAATAAGGTCTTTGGCAGCTTCTGCGGTTGCAATATTACCGGCGCAAATTTGAGCATCGGGATATGCTGCTTTAATCTTCTTTATGCAGTTAAGAATATTCTGCGAATGGCCGTGAGCAGAGTCAAGAACCAAAAGGTCAGCGCCTGCCGAAAGAAGGGCTTCAACTCTTGTCATAACGTCTGCGGTTACACCGATAGCAGCGCCGCAGAGGAGTCTTCCGTTTGCATCTTTTGCGGAGTTGGGGTACTTTGTAGCCTTTTCGATATCTTTAATCGTAATAAGACCTGAAAGCTTACCCTCTTCGTCAACGAGAGGAAGCTTTTCAATTTTGTGATTGCGGAGAATTTCTTGAGCTTCGGAAAGCGTAGTTCCTTTGGGGGCAGTAACGAGGTTTTCCTTTGTCATAACTTCGTTTATTTTTATGTTGTAATCATCGAGGAAGCGCATATCACGGTTAGTGATAATACCTATAAGCTTTTTGTTTTCATCACAAATCGGAACACCGGAAATTCGATATTTGCCCATAAGCTCATTGGCTTCATATACGTAGTTTTCAGGAGAAAGATAGAAGGGGTTGGTTATTACGCCATTCTCGCTTCTTTTTACACGCTCTACTTCATCGCGCTGTCTCTCGATTGTCATGTTCTTGTGAATAATACCGATACCGCCCTCTCTCGCCATAGCGATAGCAAGTCCTGATTCGGTAACAGTATCCATTGCGGCAGACAAAAGCGGAATGTTAAGCTTAATTTTCTTGGTAATGTAGGTTTCGAGCTTAACTGTGTTGGGAAGGACGTCACTTTTTGCGGGAATGAGCAATACGTCGTCAAAGGTAAGTCCTTCTTTAGCGAAGCGATTGGTGGTCATAGAAATATTTCTCCTTTTTTATTTTTAACTTTTTTTAGATTCAAAAAATAATGCTGTTATTAACTATTTATTTTACACTAAACACTGAAGATTGTCAATATAAAACAAAAAAATGACTGTGCTTTTTTGTTATTTATCAAGATGTACGTCGATTTGTTGATAGGGAATAACAATATTATTTTTATCAAATTCGTTTTTAATTTCTTCAATAAGATCAAATTTCAAATTCCAATAATTTTGTGAGTCGCACCATACTCGGAGAGTAAACACAAGTGCGCTGTCTTCATGGCTTGTAAGTCTACAGAACGGCGCGGGAGTTTGTAATACTGTTTCGTGTTCGTTTGTTTTTTTGAGGATAATACTTTTTACTTTTTCAATATTGGAATTGTATGCGACGGAGAAATTGATATCAAGTCGTCTTGTTTTTTCTGCTGAATAGTTTGTAACCGAGGAGTTCATCAGAGTGCCGTTGGGAATTGTTATATGTTTGTTGTCAATGGTTTGAAGGACCGTATAAAAGATGCTGATATCTTTTACCGTACCGGAAAGACCGGCAGATTCAATATAATCTCCTACTTTGAACGGTCGGAAAATAAGAATCATGATTCCGCCTGCAAAGTTACTGAATGCGCCTTGAAGAGCAAGACCGATGGCAACACCCGCCGTACCAAGCAGTGCTATAAAAGAGGTGGCGGGGATTCCTAAAATAAGCGCTGCGGAAACAATAATCATAGCATCTAAAACAATTATAATAACGTTGTTTAAAAATGAACGTACGCTTGGATCTGCTTTTTTCATACCTTTTGAATTTGTAATTTTTTTGGTAATGACTTTCGCAAGTTTTAGGCCTATTCCTAAAACAAGCAATGCAAGAATAAGCTTTATTCCGGCATTAACACAAAAATCTGCAATAGTTTTTAAAATGTTTTCAATATTCAAAAAAACATCTCCTTTTCGGTTATGATACAAATATAATAATATATTTTTTTCGAAAAATCAAGTGTTGGTAGTATTTATATGACAAAAAGGTCGGCTGTACGTAATACAGCCGAGCCTTATTTAGGGTGTCCCTTAAATACGAGAGACGTAATATAAGCAAAGAAGATTGCGGCGCATATACCGCCCGCCGTTCCGGTTAACCCCCCGGTAAGAATACCTATAGCGCCTTGCTCTTGGATTGCTTTTTGTATTCCTTTTGCAAGAGAATAACCAAATCCGGTTAACGGCGTTGTTGCACCGCAACCGGCGAACTTTACTAAAGGCTCGTATAGTCCGATAGCCGTCAGAACTACACCGGAAATAACGTACACAACCAATATTCTGGCAGGATTAAGCTTTGTTTTGTCTATTAAGATTTGTGCGATAATGCACAAAATACCGCCTATAATAAAGGCTTTTAAATATTCCATACATTTATTCTCCTTTTATATGCAACAAATGGGCTATACCGGGGATAGACTGTCCTTGTTGTACGCTTGAGGGGCTCATAAGTGCGCCTGTGCCTAAAAACAGAATGTTTTTTAATTTACCCGAACACAGCTCGTTGTAAATATGTGATGCGAATACAACTGCAGAACAACCGCAGCCCGAACCGCCCGCATGCATATCTTGTTTTTTTCTGTCATATATCATAAGTCCGCAGTCGTTGTATTGTTTACCCATATCAAAGCCTTTTCCAAGCATAAGCTCTTTTACGATTCTGTGTCCCTCATAACCCAAATCTCCCGTAGTTATAAGGTCATAATCCTGTGGTTGTGTTTTGCTTTGTTGAAAAAAACGTGTAAGCGTATCTATTGCTGCGGGAGCCATAGCTGCGCCCATATTGTTTATATCGGTAATGCCTCTGTCAATAGTTTTTCCCGGAAGAACCTCTGATATAATCGGTCCTTTTCCGTCTTTTGATACGATATATGCGCCCGAGCCTGTAACAGTCCATTGAGAAGTCGGTGTGTGTTGACCGCCGTATTCGAGTGGGTATCTGAATTGTCTCTCGGCTGAACAGTTGTGTGAAGACGTAACGGTGACAGTTTTGTTAAATATTCCGAATCCCACCGTGAGAGAAGATAACAATAACCCCTCTGCCGCAGTGGAACAAGCGCCGTACAGACCGAAAAAGGGAATATCAAAATTTAGTAAGCCGTAGTTTGAGCTAACGCATTGGTTGGTAAGGTCGCCTGCGAATAATGCGTCAATATCATCATCTTTAAGCGCAACCTTTTCCATTACGTGTTTTACGGCAAGTCTTTGCATTTCGCTTTCGCTTTTTTCCCATGTATCTTGATTGAAAGCGTCGGTTTCGTCAACAATATCGAATAATTTGCCCAAAGGTCCATCGTGTTCTTTTTTTCCTACTACAGAGCTTGCGGAGATTATCTTTGGAGGATTATCAAATTTGATTATTTCGTTTTTCATATATTAACCCTACTTTTTTTATTTATAGTGTTTTTTAGTATGCTCACAAACCTATTTGTTATACTTCTTTGATTTTTTACAGGTAAAGTTGAAAAATATGTTAATGTTGATTTATGGACGAGATTGCCAACAGTGATGACCGAGAGAGATGTTTATTGACATATTTTATATTGTTGTATTTATTGACAACATCTTTAAATTTGGCTATAATTAAGAGTATCATAGCTTGAAAAGAAGGTGTGTTTTTACGAGACCTATACTTTATATTGTTATACCGTGTTACAATGAGCAAGAGGTACTGCCGATAACAGCGCCTATGTTTTTAAACAAGATAAACAGCTTGTCCGAAGCGGGAAAGATATCTGAAAAAAGCCGTGTTCTTTTCGTTAATGACGGAAGTAAGGATAAGACGTGGGATATAATCACATCTTTGGCAGAGCAAGACAGTAGGTACTGCGGTATATGTATTAGCCGCAACATGGGGCATCAAAATGCGTTACTTGCAGGGCTTATGGAGGCAAAGGACAAGTGTGATATAACGATAAGCATTGACTGTGACGGACAAGACGATATAAACTCTATGGAAGAAATGGTTAACGAATATCTTGGAGGCTGTGAAATTGTATACGGTGTAAGAAGCAGTCGCAAAAAAGATACATTTTTTAAGAGAACTACTGCCCAAGGATTTTACAAACTTATGTCGTCGATGGGCGTTGAAACAATATATAACCACGCTGATTATAGACTAATTTCTTCAAAGGTTTTGAATGAATTTGCAAATTTTGAAGAGGTAAATATATTTCTTCGCGGAATGATTCCGCTTGTGGGGTTTAGAAGTACGTCAGTTTTTTATGAAAGAAAAGAGAGGATAGCGGGAGAGAGCCATTATCCTTTGAAGAAAATGTTAGCGTTGGCTTTTGGCGGAATAACAAGCCTTTCCGTTAAGCCGATACGTCTTATAACAGCCTTTGGAACTGTAGTTGCGCTATTAAGCTTTATAGGCATAATATGGTCTGTAATTGTTGCGCTTATCGGCGAATCGGTTGCGGGTTGGGCGTCATTAACGAGTATACTGTGTTTTCTCGGCGGAGTACAGCTTATAAGTCTTGGGATTATAGGCGAATACGTTGGAAAGATATATCTTGAAACTAAAAAAAGACCGAGGTTTATTATTTCCGAAAGAACCGATAAAGAATAATGAGGATATAAAAAGTTTTTTGAAAGAAAAGGAAATTGAAAGTTGTTGCGTTTAGTTATGATTACTGAGTAACGCAAGGAATAAAAGTAGGCTTGACCATTTTGGTCAAGCCTTTTACGTTAAAATAAACTTATTATCCAATAAACAACTCCATAGACTACACTTGTGACTGTGCCGTAAACAATCACAGGGCCTGCGATAGTGAACATTTTTGTGCCGACGCCGAGTACCCACCCCTCTGCTTTTGTGTCGAGGGCGGGGGAGACAACTGCGTTTGCAAAACCGGTTATAGGAACGAGAGTCCCTGCGCCCGCATGTTTTGCGAGTTTATCGAAAAGTCCAAATCCCGTGAAAATTGCCGCGAGAAAGATAAGAGTCACGGGAACTAATATTTTTACTGTTTCTTCTTTTATATCCATTTTTAAATAGAAGTTAAAAAGAAGCTCCGCAAAGGTACAGATAAGACCGCCGACAATAAATGCTTTTATGCAGTCGAGCAGTAGAGGGGATTTTTTTGCCGTTTTATCTGCATATATTTGATATGCGCTTTTTTGTTTTGCCATAATTTTTTTGCCTTTCAAAATTATACTGTTTGAAAACAGTATGCTCAAAAGAAGGGCTTTTTATAATAGATTATTATTTATTCATTTCATAAATTTTGCAGAATATTGTTGCAGCTTGTGCGTTTGTTACGCTTGTGTTGGGAGAATAACTGCCGTCGCTCAATGCTTCCATAATATTTAGCTCTGCTAATGTGTCAATATCTTCTTGAGCCCATGACGGAATAGTGTCTGAATCACTGAAGGATATCGACGACGCCGTGCCTTCGACGTTAATAATATTATTTATAAGTACTGCCGCTTCGGCTCTTGTAATTGGTGAATTCGGGTAGAAAAACACGCCGTTTTCTGTTTTTGTGCCCTCAATATATCCCTTTCCTGCGGCGTATGCGACATACCCCTTTAGAGATAACGGTATATCGCTGTCATCGGTGAATGAGGTGTCAACTGCAATCATATCTGCATTTAGACCCAATGCTTTAAGTGTCATTTGCAGAAACTCTGCTTTTGTTGGCGTGTTTTCAGGGCAGAAACACATTTGTCCGTTAACAAGCTGACCTGACATAATGCCGTAAGAATCAGCTTTTACGGCATCAAGATGTTCTTCTCTTGAAATCATATCTGAATAGAATGTGTCGGCGGGATTATTTTCGATTTTTATTTCAATGCTTACTTTTTCGGATGTATTTCCGTAGACATCCGATGCTGAAAATTCAAATGAATCTTTGCCCGTGTAATTGAGCGCAGGGGTGTAAGTGAAGGTGCCTTTCCGTGCGTCCACAAAACGCACGATTCCGTGTTTTGGTTCTGTTGCGACTTCAAAGAACAACTCATCATTTTCCATATCCGTAGCGTTTACAGTGGAATATACCATAATATTTTTCTTTGTAGTCAGCTTTTCGGATGTGATTACATTTTGCGTGATTACGGGGGCGGTATTAAGCTTGTCAAAGAGGAATAGAGAGCATTTTACCGATGATTCACAGCTTATATTATTTGCAGAGAATCTGAACGAGGCGGTTGAAACATCACTTGATGCAGGAACGAAAGAGAGTTTGTTCATATCCGATTTGTTGATAGTTTGATTTGCTATAACAGGGACTTCTCCGAGATAGATAGTGCCCTCAAAAACGGAGGGAAGTGTGTTTACTGTTATTGAGTCAAGCTTACTGACTGAAAGGAAGTCGCGAAAGTCCTGATAATCGAAATGAAGAGTAGAGTTAACCAAACCGCTTTTTTTCATGTTTAACTCTTCGGTGATGACAGCTAATGCCGGAGAGACGGGGGCTTGTGTTGTGGTTTTTGCGGAAACGTGAAGAAGCGTAGAAGATACCAGGAGCGACAAGGCAAAAAATATTATTGTTTTTTTAAATCTTTTCATTTGTATATACCTCCAAAAACTGTGTTGTGTTAATAAAATACCGTTGAATTATATTACGGTATGCTGTATAATAATTATGATGATAATAAAGAATATATGCAAATGAAGTTTGGAGAGACGTGTGATGGACACAACAAATACAAAGATTAGCTTTTTTGAAAAAATAAAAAAATATTGCCCAAAGTTTTCACTTGTATTTTTTTTGATGTGCTTTTTGGCGGCAATTATACACGTTATATGCTTGATAAGCAAGGGTTTTGCGGATATATATAATCAGACAGCGGGGGCATTTGTCAGAGCAGTTCTTGCATATCTTACTATGTTTTTGCCTTTTTCGTTGGCTGAAACGATAATAATAGGCTTACCTATTTTATTGGTGATGCTTATATATATAAGCATCAAATGCTTCAAAAAATCCGATACTGCGGCTACAAGATGTATTGTCGGTCTTTTCTCTGTTTTGACTTTTATGTATTCGATATTTGTTTTAGGTTATGGTATGGGATATCACGGGACGTCGCTTGCTAGCAAATTAGAGCTTGAGGAAAAGGCGGTAACCGCTGAAGAGTTAAAAGAAACCGCCGAGATTTTGCTTGAAGAAATGACACCTCTTCTCGATGAAATAACCTTTTTCGAAGAGGGGCAGTCTTATATGCCGTACAAACTCAACGAGATGAACGGAAAACTTAACGACACATATATTGAGTCAAACCAAAAATATCCGTTTATCCAGAAGATTCGTACGAGGCTGAAATATATAGTATTAAGCGAACCTATGACTTATACTCATATATCGGGAGTATATTCATATTATACGGGAGAAGCCAACTTGAATATAAACTTTCCCGATTACACCTTGCCGTTTACAGCAGCGCATGAGCTTGCTCATCAAAGGGGGATAGCTCCCGAAAACGAAGCGAATTTCGTGGCGTTTTTGATTTGCACTGAAAGTAATGATTCATATATAAGATACAGTGGTTATCTTAATATGTTTGAGTATGTAACAAATGCATTATATACGGCAAACCCTGAAATGTATTACGAGGTTATATTGAAACTTGACAGTCGCGCGAGAGGCGAAATGGTGGCATACAGCAGATTTTTTGAGAAATACAGAGAGTCTGTGGCGTCAGAAGTGAGTGATGCTGTAAATGATACCTACCTTAAGACACAGGGACAGTCATCAGGTACGGCAAGTTATGGACTTGTGGTTGATTTAGCTGTTGCATATTACAAAGAAAAGTGAGACGAGTAACGGATATAGCAGTTTTTGCATAGAATGGCAGTAGTTTGATAAAGTTATTTATCGTAAGAGCAAAACGGTATTGTAAACAAACTGTAAACATTATGAATGGTGTGTTCATTTTTTCGCCATTTATGGTATAATAATGTAGTTAAAGTGTGCGTAGAGCACGAAAGTATATTATCTTGTTTGCTCATAATAAAAGACGGTACATAGTGTTGCTGTAGGTTTTATGCAACAGAACGGAGATAAAATGGAAAAATTAGTAATACACGGAGGGAAGCCGCTTTTTGGTGACATAGAAGTAAGCGGTATGAAGAATGCAGCCCTTCCTATTATACTTGCGAGTATTGTAATTGATGATAAATGTGTAATTGAAAATATACCGAACGTTAGTGACGTAAAGCTTGCGTTTGAGATTATTCAAAGCATGGGCGGAAGCGTACGCTTGATTAACAAGACGACTGTTGAGATAGACACGAGAGGTGTTGTTCAGGGTAGTGCGCCGTACGAGCTTGTCAGAAAGATGAGAGGTTCGTATTATATAGTTGGTGCAGAGCTCGGACGCTTCGGAAGAGGTAAAGTCGGACTTCCGGGTGGATGTGACCTTGGTGTAAGACCTATTGACCAGCATATAAAAGGTTTTGAAGCGCTTGGTGCGGACGTATCTATAGAAAGCGGACATATAGAGGCGGTTGCTTCACAACCGCTTAAGGGAAGCAACATATATTTTGACGCAGTAACTGTTGGCGGAACGATGAACGTTATGATTGCGGCATCGAGAGCAAAAGGCGTGACGGTAATTGAAAACGCTGCACGTGAACCTCATATAGTTGACCTTGCAAACTTTTTGAATACTTGCGGAGCGAGAATATCGGGTGCAGGTACTGATACGATAAAGATTACAGGTGTTGAAAAACTCAAGGGTTGTACTTACGCTATTATTCCCGATATGATTGAAGCGGGAACTTATATGATAGCAGCAGCAGTAACGGGCGGTAAGCTTTGCGTAAGAAACGTAATACCGAAGCACCTTGAATCTATTTCCGCAAAGATGGAAGAGATGGGAATTACGGTTGAAGAGGGAGACGATTACGTAACCGTTTACCGTAACACAGACAACCTTTCGAGAATTAATCTTAAGACGTTGCCTTATCCCGGATTTCCTACCGATATGGGACCTCAGATGTGTGTATTGATGTGTCAGGCGCATGGCGTAAGTTTACTTAACGAAGGGATTTTCTCAAACAGATTCAGATACGTTGACGAGCTTCGCAGAATGGGTGCATGTATAAAGGTTGATGACAGAACCGCAATTATTGAAGGCGGTCAGCCTTTGTCTGCGGCAAATCTTCGTGCTGTTGACTTGAGAGCAGGCGCAGCAGTAGTACTTGCGGGACTTATTGCGAACGGAAGAACTGAAATTGAGGATATATACCACATTGAGCGTGGATATGACAACTTGGTTGATAAGCTTCGCAGAGTAGGAGCTAATATAAAAAAGATTGTGATTCCCGATCCTGCAACTTACGAAAAAGCATTATAAAAAAATGATGGCAATACAGCCATCATTTTTTTGTAAATAATATTGAATTAAAAGTATTGATGTTGATGATAAAAAGTGGTACAATGTTATAAAGTGAATAATGTTTATGCCTTGAGGTGTTATGTGTGAAAAAGAGAATATTTTTTATTGTGATTATTACAGCATTTATTATTTTTGTTATGTGGTATTATAATCTTTTGCCGAAAAAAACTTATACTGCCGAGTATTTTGACATAGAAACGGTAAAAAGCGATGTTGATTACAATAATAACGGAATAGATGATTATTATGATATTATGCTTGGCGCAAGGCTTGATGCGAAGAACCACCCAAAATATGACGGTGTATATCAGGCGGGAGGTTATCCGCCCGATAATATAGGTGTATGTACAGATGTTGTATGGAGAGCGTTTAAAAATGCAGGATACAGTCTTAAGGATATGATAGACAGAGACGTTGAAAAAAGATTAGAGGCTTATACGAATATTGAAAAGCCCGACAAAAACATTGATTTTCGCAGAGTTAAAAATCTGCGTGTGTTTTTTGAAGAGTATGCAATACCATTAACACTTGATATTAACGATATAGCTGAATGGCAACCGGGAGATATTGTAATTTTCGGAGATGATAAACATATAGGAATTGTGTCAGATAAGCGAAACAGAAAGGGACAACCTTACATAATACATAACGGAGGACAACCCAATCGTGAGGAAGATTTTTTGAGAAAATCGGAAGTTACGGGGCACTACCGTTTTGATGCATCAAAAATAAGTAAGGATGTTATAGTTTGTTGGAAGTAATAATAAAGGGGTATCAAAATCAATTTTTTTGCTAATGAGACAGCCCATCTTTCGTCTGTTTTGCTTCAAAAATTGCTATTGTATATTTTTGGTATAGCACTTCTTTGTATTTGTCGCTGTTTTGTTCTTTGAAATTGTCGTAGTATTCTGTATCCCAACGCAAGTCAAATACAACGTAGTCTGTTTCTTCATCGGAGTAATCGTATTGGTATACAAGATCTCTGTTCCAAAGCGCAGGAATAAAGAATGTCGATGATTTAATACTTCTATCCATAGGGATAGTGTCAAGAGCTTTGTTTATGGTTTCGACTATGTATTTTTCGTTTTCGTATGTTTTTATGGCGTCAGTTTTTTGGAGATTAACGGAAGCAAAGAATATCAAAGAAGAACAAACAGCGCATATCAGAAGGCGTTTTGCAAACCTTTTGTCAAGCTCATTTAGGTTAATTATAGTTGCGTAGAAAAGAAAAGCGACTGTAGCATAGGTATATTGAAAGCCTATGTCGTACTGATATTTATATTCTGTCATAAGATTGATTAAAACCATTGGAAGTATCAGTATAAGACGAGAGGGCTTTTTTATGGCGAACGGGAGTAACGCCATAGGAACAAGCATAAGTACAAGAAATTCAAGCTTTTCAATTTTTAAAAGCTGTTCAAAAAGGTATGCGGGGTTTTTTATGATATTTATTACAACGCTATAAATTGAACCATCTTGCTCAAAAATAAAATTCTCATATCTGTAGGTCATAATACCTTGACCAAATACAGACATAAGCTTTGTTACAACAGCAAAATATATTACCGAAATAGAGCAGAGTACAGTGCCTTTTAGTTTGCTTTTGTTTGAGAAAAGCAAGTAAAGTCCAAAGAAAAGGACATATATGGGAGCATCTTCCTTAACCATCATAGTAAGGAGGGCAAATATATAAGTAGGAATTGATTTTCCTTTTTCCGCAAAATAAAATGTGAATAACAGGAGAACTGTCAAAAAGCAATTTTCGTGGAAATAGTAAAAATTATTAGCTATTACCGTTGGGTGCAGAACGTATATTATAATTACTGCAAGTGTTTTATTGTTTGATAGATTGAAGTGTTTTGCTAATTTGTATATAGGCAATATACCAAGAGCAACTACAAAGGCTTGAAGCGCAAGAATTGTGGAGGGATGAGGGAAAACCCAATAGAACGGAAGCCCGAGATAAAGTATTGGCGAAAAATGTACGGCAAAATGGGACAAAAGCATATCTCTTTCACAGGTTGTGTACGGAATAAATGTTTTGGAGAGATAGTGGTACATTTGAGAGAATATGCCGAAATCAAAATTTGGGGTACGGTGGTTTAAAAATTTAATTATTGTTATGCCCCCGACGAAGAGAGTGAAAAGTGCTCCTAAAACAATACAAAGGGTTATAATAATCTTTTTGTTTAGTTTAGGAAACTTTAGTTGGTTTGCAAAATAAAAGACCATACCGCCAACAACCAACGAAGATACAAGTGCGAAATAAATGTTTTTTTCTTGGCTGTTTGTGATATAAAAAAGCGCTGTAGAAATAAAAATCATTGTGTACCCGTTAAGCTTTTCGGGCAACAAGAATATAAGTAGAGCAAATAGCAGCAAGGCGGAAAAGAAATATCCGCCAAACGATATGCTGTTGAAGTATTCGGCTGTATTGAATTTATAAGACGAAGCGGCTGTAGTAAAAAATGATATTGTGATAATCGAAAGTATTATTTTTGAAATAACGTTTTTATAGGTTAAAGCACCCAACCCTGATTTAAAAAATCCAAGCATATTCTATTTCCTTAAAGTTATATATTATATGCAATATGATACCATTTTTAAGTTTATATGTCAATAAAAAGAAATGCCGAATTGTTTTTATTTTTTTGAATAGGGAGGTGAAGTTGGAACGTTCATCAAATCAGAGAGGTTTTCAGCTTTTTCATCAGAATCCGAAAAGTAAGGATTGTATCCTGTGAAGTCGGTTGCGGATTCGGGGGGAGTTTTATAAACAGCGTATTCAAGATGCGCTGTGCTGTTTTGTGTTTTTGACTTTTTTTGTAGCATATATATAGTATCCTTTCATTTTTGTAATATTATTATTTTTCGTATTTATTGATGATTATACTAATTGGATTGTCAAAAAAATATAGACTATTTGTAATTAAATTACTTTTGGTATTAGTTTAACCTGTTTTATTTAGAAATTTGATATCAAAAAAGCTGTGTGGATAAAACACACAGCTTAGATTATTATTTTAAAACAAAGTTGTAGTCTGCAATTACTTTTGTTCCAAACGCAACCGAGGCTTCGATTTTAAAGTTATAGGCTCCGCTTGTATAATTGTCGAGGTCGGGACGATAGCTGAAATCGTAAAGATTATAGTATTTTGTGTTTGGGAAAATAGATCTTTCGTAAACAACGTTATCCTCTTCATCGGTAATGGAAACCTTGATTTGAGTCATATAGTGATTTGATTTAAGCTCACCTTTTAGTTTTTTTGCGTTTACAATTTCATTTGCATTTATTATATTTGTAGGTGTTATTGCAGCACGGCTAACGTCTTTAGTATAGTCTTCAGCCGTAAGGGGAACGAAGTTGTTCTTGTATAGGTTTTCGAACGTATACGAATGATCAACGTACCAATTTGTATGATGAGAAACTTGTTTATCCCATGCGTTAGTTTGTTCGATAGTGGTTATATAACTTTTTTTGTAATTGAGAGTACCGTCGTTGTTATAATAAATAACAGGACCTCCACTAACGATTCTTGTATGTCCCGCATCTTGCGCAACAATGTGTTTAAGAACTATATCACCCGGTTTTAGTTGAGCATAGAATTGAGACATTTCAGCGATTGTGTACTCGTTAATAATATTTTTTGTGTCGTGTTTACTGATTGTTATATCCCAGTCGCCTACGGCGAGGAGTCCGGTTTCGTTTCCGGGGAGCATATCTTCAGTACTTTCAAAGGATATAGACGGACAAACTTGAATTAACGAAACATATACGGCATCATAACAAGCTGAACCTATACAGCTTGATGCTGTTGTTCCTCCGATATAAACTCCGTCTTCAATATTGTACTGAAACTCTTGCAGTGTGCCGCGAGAGTTGGTAAGAAATGGAGGGCCGAAATATCTCACGCCTTTTTCGTATGTTAAATTGTAGCTCCAAGCTTGGTATTTGCCGTACATTTGAAATGTTTCTGCGGGTGTCCAAGGTGTCAATGCCATATCAAGTATGTATTTAACTACAAATTTTCTCGGATCATCGGGGTATTTGAGTTCAGGGTCCGGAGTTACGTTATCAAAGGCAGTATCTCCGGTTTTGTTTGCGTTGCTTTTTGAAGAATCTACAAATGGTAGGTTTTCGCAAGAAGCAAGACATAAACATAAAATTATCAAAGTAAATATCAAACACACTTTTTTCATAAGATTACCTCGTGAGAAATACCCAATAACATTGCCGAATAAAAAAATCGGCGATGTCCGTTTGTTGAAGCGAAAAATTACCTAGTAAATCCTTTTATAGGGATACTTGTGGTCAACATACCGCATTGTATTTCTATATATTTTTGTATTATCGAATGAATTTTTTTATTCTAAAAATAACATATTATACTTTTAGTTGATTTACAATATTGTACCATACTTATATTTATTTTTCAATGGATTAGTAAAAAAATAGTGCAATATTTTCAGTGAAAGCATATATGTAAAATTGCATAGTCAGTATTTGCAGAGCGGTTAATGTAGGGAATAACGTAATACATATTACCTTAAAATTATTAAGAAATTAAACAATACGCATCAGTAAATATTGTTAATTCCCGAATTGCCCCTTTACAATTTAAGTAAACAGAGTATAATTATTATATGCTATTGTAATAAGGAGGTGCGGTTTTGGCAAAGCAATACCATATAGCATGCGAAAAAGGCGACGTTGGAAATATATGTATTCTTCCGGGAGATCCGGGCAGATGTGAAAAGATTGCAAAGTATTTTGACAATCCGCTAAAGATTGCTCAAAACAGAGAATATGTCACTTATACGGGGGAATTGTGCGGAAAAAAAGTTTCTGTTACATCGACCGGTATTGGCGGTCCATCTGCGGCTATTGCTATGGAAGAGTTGGTGGCAATAGGGGTTGACACTTTTATACGTGTAGGTACTTGCGGAGGAATAAATCTTAAAGTAAAATCGGGTGATATTGTTATTGCGTCAGGTGCGGTTAGAAATGAAGGCACAAGTCGCGAATATGCGCCGATTGAATATCCCGCTACGGCTGATTTTGATATTACAACTGCATTGGTAAGTGGGGCAAAAAAACTCGGACTTAATTATCATATCGGTGTAGTTCAGTGCAAGGATTCTTTTTACGGTCAACATTCTCCGGAAAAAAGTCCTGTATCGTATGAGCTTTTGAACAAGTGGGAAGCGTGGAAAAAGTTAGGTGTCCTTGCGAGTGAAATGGAGTCGGCGGCACTTTTTGTAACGGCTGCCTCTTTAGGGGTGAAATGCGGCTCTGTTTTTAGTGTGGTTTGGAACCAAGAAAGAACAGCGAAGGGCTTTGTTGAAGAGAATTGCCACGATACTGAAAATGCAATAAAAACAGCTGTTGAAGCGATAAAATCAATTATCAAAGGAGAATAAAAATGCAAGGTTTTTACGAACTTGAAATGAAGTATCTTCATTTGCTTGAGAGCTTAAGGAATCCGATTTTCGATGCTTTTTTTGAGCTTATAACGGAACTCGGATTTGAGCTTATTGCGCTTGGTGCAATATGTATTATTTTTTGGTGTATAAACAAGAATTTCGGCTACAAAATGGGTTTTGCTTATTTTGCATCTGGAATGTTGATTCAGGGGTTGAAAATAACGTTTAGAGTGCCGAGACCATGGGTAAGAGTGCCCGGATTTACTCCCGTAGGAAACGCTATGGAAAAGGCGACAGGTTTTTCGTTTCCGAGTGGTCATACACAGAGTGCTACAACGCTTTTCGGCTCGTTGGCGTTCCATTTCAAAAAGAATTGGGTAAAGGTAGTTTGTGTTGTTCTGTTTCTTTTAGTTGGATTTTCAAGAAATTATCTTGGAGTTCATTATTCGAGTGACGTAATAGTTTCTATGGTTTTGTCGTTGCTTTGTATAGTAATTTTCGGGAAGGTGTTTTCGAAGATAGAAAACAACAAAAAATACGATTTGCTTGTTGCATTTATTCTTGCAGGCATATCTCTTGCAGTAATGGTATATGCATTGGTTCTTGAAAGTAAAGGAATTATTACAGAGCCTAAATATGCGCTTGACTGTTGTAAGACCGGCGGTGCGGGACTTGGGTTTGCATTGGGATGGTTTATTGAAAGAAAGTGGATAAACTTTGGTGTTAAGACTAAAAAGGTTTGGCAGCAAATAGCAAAGGTTGCAATAGGCATTGCCGTTGCATTATTACTTAAAGAAATACCCAAGATGGTGTTTGGAGATACAGCGATAGTCGGAATGATAAGATATATGTTTGTTACTCTTTGGGTGGTGGGCATATTCCCGTTTATTGTAAAAAAATTTACTTCAAAAAACAAATAACACGAAAGCTCCCCTTGAATATGGGGAGCTGAATTTTAAGTGGAGAAAAAATGAGAGAATACAAAGATTTGTACACGGAAGAAATACAAAAGGCAGCACCTTACAGACAGAATTATCTTAAATCTGTTTTACGTCTCGCTTATTCTGAATCCAAGAAGGTAGGCGAAGAACGCAAGGAGTACATAACGCCCAAAAAGCTAAAAGAAAATAGGGCAAAGTACGTGTCTGATTTCAAGAAGATTATAGGGAAGCCGCTGTTTGACCGTTCGAAAAAATGCGACGTACAGAAGATATTTGTAGGTATAGATGAGCAAGGGTATATTTACAGGCTTGTTTTTGAGTTTGAAAAAGATATAAAATTCTGCGGTCTTTTGTTTGTGCCGTTTGATGCAAAAGAAAAGTTATCGCTGATAACCGTATTACACGGTGGAGATGGTACACCCGAGTTAATATCCGATATGTATGGAGAAAACTATTACAGTCACATAACAAGACGTATTATTGACAGAAGGGCTGTAGTTTTTGCTCCGCAGCTTCTTATTTGGGACGGAAAACGTTTTGGCGACAAATTTGAGAGATTTACGATAAATTCAAGATTTGAAATGCTTGGAGGAAGTCTTACCGCATTTGAATGTGAGTGTATGATGGGAGCTTTGGATTATTTGTCGAAATCCGATTATGTTGACAGCGAGAGAATAGGAATAACGGGACTGTCTTACGGCGGATACTACTCACTTGTAATGGCGGTGCTTGATGAAAGAATAAAGAGTGTTTACTCTTCTTGTGTATATAACGATAGGGTAAAATACTCAAGGGTTGATTTTGTATATCGTGATATGGCAAAGAAATTTCTTGATGCGGAAATGACAGCACTTATATCTCCCAGAGCGTTATATATTGAAGCGGGGAAGAATGATTTGTATTTTAATCTTGACGGGGCGCAGTCCGAATACGAGAGACTGAAAGAGTATTATATAGACAATCCCTCAAAGCTTGTCTTTAAAGCTACCGATACAGGTCATAAGTATGATGAAACAGATGATGGAATAGAGTTTCTGTTTAATAACTTATAATAAATTTAAAAAAAGAGTACACATGGGCAAAACCCGTGTGTACTCTTGTGTTGGTGCCTTTAGGCGTGGAAAACAACCCCCAGTTCTACTGGGGGCGAAAAAATACTTTAGTATATGTAATAAAAAACCTTCGTGATATAATGAGTGTAAAGGTTTGGCGACCGCATTACACACAAAATATACGGAGGT
>JAFYPF010000014.1 GCA_017547655.1 Clostridia bacterium | reverse complement strand
GGTAAAATCTACTTCTTCCCGGCGGAATCTGGATGGTTCTGCAGCCCCGTACAGCGAGATGGAACGCGCTGCTTTTGCCGCGCTGATGTCTTGATGCCTTATTACAAAGACCATGCTGAAGAAATTAAAGAGCAGAAAAAAGTTTATAATGCTGAACATCAAGATGAACAAAGAGAATGGCGAAAGAATTATTACCAAGAAAACACCGAAAAAATCGCTGAATATCAAAAACAATATCGTAAAAACAATGCAGATAAAATCCAAGAGTACATGGATGAATATCGTGTAACTAATGCGGAAGTGTTAAAAGAAAAGCGAAAGCAATACAATGCAGAGCATAAAGAGGATATCAAGAAACGAAATGCAGAGTATAGCAGAGAGCATATTACTGAATTAAGAGAGTATAGAGAAAAATATCGCAAGCAAAGGATGCAAAATGACCCGATGTTCAAACTCTCTGTAAACATTAGGCACTTAATAAGCAACTCTTTAAGGCGACAGGGCTTTTCTAAAAAGACAAGAACGTATGAGATATTAGGATGTGATTATGATACGTTTTATAAATATATGTTAGAAACCTATAAAAATATTTATGGTGTTGAATGGGATGGCAAAGAAGATGTTCATATTGACCATATTATACCATTAGCCACAGCAGAATCAGAAGAAGAAATTATTAAACTTTGTCATTATACTAATTTGCAATTACTCAAAGCAAAAGACAATCTTGAAAAAAGAGATAAAATAGATTGGGTATTAGATTTCAAATAAAAAGCAAAGCAAGTGATGTAATCGTTACTTGCTTTGCTTTTTTCTATCTTACACACAATTCACTTCAGTTTTTACTCATCAGTTTTTTATAAGGCAACTTCATTTTTAGGTGCTTTTTCAAGCAGTTCTGCAAACTGTTCTTTTGTTAGGATAGTAAACTCTGCCGCGTAATCGTTACCTCTGCCCGACGTCTTATATTGCATATAAATCGGCATTGGGATAAATGATAAACGGAACTCCAACAAATTCAGGGGATAGACAAAAATCTGCTTTGTAACTCTTTCGTAAAATGCCTCGTTCAAGTCATTCTCGGAAAGAGAGAGCACAGACTCAAGCTGTTCTATATACTCGGTATATATTTGTATTTCTGCACTTGCAGAATTGCCTTGCTCTTGCAGTTTACGGAGTTGTGCTTGTAAATCTTCATATTGCTTATTAAGAGTTCCTATGCTTGAATAATAGGCAATATCAGGCACCGAGCCGCCCGACCAACCCAAAGTGAGTTTTGAGATTTCGCCTTGCTTTTTTTCAAGTGCCGTTTGCAGTTTATTAATCTGCTTGGTATTGTCCTTTGGTTTTGACAGTTCGGCAATTTCCTTTTTCATTTCGTTAAGCAAAGTTTCTCTATAAGGGATTATATATGCAGTAATAATATCGTGAACTGCCGTTTTTAATACTCTGTCATTTACTCGCAGAGCATTACAACCTACAAGGGCAGTTTCGCCCGTATCAAGTGTTATTTGCTTGTAATTGCCCCGTTGGTGATTTTCAAAGCACACCCAAGCACGATAAGGCACATTCTTTTGTTTCTTTACATAACTGACATACCTTTGACCACAAAGACCGCAATACACCTTGCCGCTTGTCCAGTATCGGTTTGAGTGCTTTGCCTTAATTTCTTCGCTCGGTGCTTTTTCTTCTAAAATTGTTTGTACCTTGTTCCATAAATCTCGGTCAATAATAGCACTTTCGGGGTGGTGGTCGGTTATATAAAATCGGTATGATTGCCCCGTGTTGTATTTCTTTTTGTGGGTGAGTGGGTCGGGGGTGTAGGTTTTGCCCTGTGCCAAGTCGCCCACATATTTTTCGTTCCGCAATATGCGAAGAATTACAGTATTACTCCACCCGTTTTTATATCGCTTGGTAGTGATACCTTGTTGCTCTAATCGTCTGCCAATTCGGTGAGTACCCTCGCCACTTGCGAACCACTCAAAAATCTTTTTAATGACTTCGGCTTCTTCGGGTATGATTTCAAAATGTTGTATGCCGTTGTCATCCTTGACGATATTATACCCGTACATTTCTTTACGACCGAAAATAACACCGAGTTGCATTTGTTGTTGTTGCCCCCAACGAACACGGCGAGAAGTTCTTAAACTCTCTTGTTCGGCATTGGTTGCTATCTGTGTCAATTTCTCTCGATAGTCATTTTTCTCGGTGTTTATGTCGTCAGACAAAAACCAAATATAAACACCCTTGTTCCGTAATTCTTCAACGATATTCAAGAGATGCTGAACATTACGGGAAAAACGGGAAACTTCCTTTGTAAGAATAATGTCAATGTTTCCGTGTCTGGCTTCAAATAACATTCGGTTGAAATCGTCTCTTTTTTCAAGAGAGGTTCCCGAAAGGCCTTCATCTGCAAATATGCCAATATTAGTCCAATTTGAATGAAGATTAAAATACCTTGCGAAAAATTGCTTTTGTGTTTCAAGAGAGTTCTTTTGGTCGGTATCGTCTGTTGAAACACGGCAGTATGCACAGACCCTATGTGGTTTATTATCGTCGGTTTTGAGGGTTGTTTTATTCGGCTCTATTATCTGTATTTGTGCCATTTTCAACATCCTCTCTCTTGATACCAATGACGTCCATTATGTAGTCTTTGATTTCCTTAATGAACTTTTCTTCTGCTTCGGGGTTTTTAAACAAAGCATCTAAATTGGTTATCACACATAAATGCTCCCTGCCACAACTTACTTTATATTCATTGTATGCTTGGCATAAACGGGAAAATAACTCTTTGTTATCCATAAAGAAGAATAGTAAACTTTGTGCTTGTTCTTTCGTCAAGTTGTTGCGACAGAAGTGTTTTAATCTGGTTCTTATGTTGTGTCTATAATTGTAATAACTCATAGTAGCCCCTCCTTATGCTACTATTATAACATAAACAATTTTAATCTTCAATACCTATATCGGTTAAAATTCCTATTACCTCATCGTAAGGCATACTGTAACGTTGGTTCAAGTAACGCAAGGAAGCGCCGAGCTCACCGTCAGGGCCTCCAAGTTGGGTGATTATAGCCTTCGCTAATTTAGCGTTAGGGTTTTTTATTTTTACCGGATATTCAAGCTTTTTTTCATATATCCACATATCTGTTTATCCCTCACATTTCCAGGGCCAAGGCGAGTCTATCCAATCCCACTTGTTACCCATATTTGAATTTGCGGTCAACGGACCGTATTTTTGTTCATATTCTTTCTTTATATAATCAGCTCTGTCACGCGCGGTATAGAAATATTCCAACGCTTTGGGGCAGTTGGGATATACGTCGAGGTAGAGGTTTGCCTCTATGAGCTCAAAGTCGGCAATCTGAACTTTTTTCATCATCTTGTCTCTTTCTTTCATAACTGGCATACCCCCTTGTTGCATTTATAACCTGCAAAGGGTTTGTTCAGCTCGGCGAATAGCGTTCCGTTTTCAAGCGCTTTTTCTCCGTTATATATATTCTGCCACTCTTGATACGGTGAATATACCATAGCCAATCTGTAATTCATCTCGGCTGGGGTGGCGATGTCATAGCTTCTGTTATCCGTGTAGCGAGGTTGGATAGGTGTTCCGCAGTTTCCAATAGGTTTTGTCGGACAGTATCTCTTGTCACTTTGACGGTTATAACAGCCTCTGTTATAATTCATATTTTTCTCTCCCTGTTATTTTTATATAAAAGGCATATTATGCCTCGTTATATAATATGATTTACAGAGGGAAGCTGTTACAAAATGAGGGGGGAACGGTGAAAAACATAAAAAATTTTGTCAAGGGGGTTTGGTGAATTTTTATTAAATCGCTAAATGCACCAAAAAAATTATCAAAAAATAGGTTATTTTATATATTTACAAATCGCAAAGTTTTGAGTATAATATATGACGGTAAACTCACAGCAGCACGACAGACCGATTATCTTGTGAAATATCAATCTAATGATATTCTTGTACATAAAGATAATGCTCTGTTGTGTTTTTCTTTTTAGCGATATATCCCGATATAGTCTATATGTCTGTGTTAATGTGCTCACAGAAATGTTTTTTGTGTTAAATGAAATGCAATAAATAGGAGGACTTTTTTATGAAAAAAAGCAAAATTTTTATTTTGGTTGCTGCAACATTACTCATTGTGTTATCCGTCGTGGCTGTAGCGTCAGCTACTATTTCGGATAAAACCTTGGATATTATTGATGCAATTATAACCGATAAAAATATGATGTTGTCAACGACTTGAATGGTGATGGAGAAGTTGATATTCGAGATGTTATACTTGGCTTTAAGATAGATAATTTTAAAGGTCCAAAGCTTTTAACTTTGACTCTTGACGGAGAATACTCTGTTGAAGAAGAGGTTAAGTACGATAAGTTTACTTATACCGTTCAGTTGCCTGCCGGCAGACCGAGGATTCCTCGTGTTACGGCAACTACCGATGCTGAAAATGCAACTATTGCTTATCAGCAGGCTACTATTGCCGATGATGAATCGTATGGTTGCGCAAGGGTTATTATTTCAGATGAAAATGGTAACGAAAATGTATATACAGTTAAGTTTGTACGTGCTGAAGCTGCGAAAAACAATGCAACAATTGCGCTTCAATATGATGACAGATGGACATTTACACCTGATTCAGCTGCTACAGGTATTGAGTTTTTTAGCTCTAATCCCGAGATTGCAAAGGTTGACGAAAAAGGTGTTATTACAGCGTTGTCAGTAACAGATGGGACTGCTACCCCCGTTACTATCTCTGCAAAGGTCGGCGGGGAAACTATTGACACTCTTACTATTTCAAGAATTGACAAAGCTGTTATCAACCTCTTCCTCGTAACAGGTCAGAGTAACGCTCAAGGTTGCTACGACATTGTGGATACAAATAATAGAGCGGTTGAGATGGATAAACAGCTTGAAGATGTACTTCAGCCCTCAAAAGCGGGACAGGTATATATATATGATGCACGTCCTTTTTGGAACTCTAATAATACGCCTACCGGAACTGAACGTTTTATATTGCCGAAAGGAACAGACCGTTTTTATGACCTTAACGAGGTAAAGCGTTCCGGATTTGCGTCTGCATTGGGAAAGACGTACTATGATTTATCGGGAGAAAAAGTAGTGTTTTTACATGCTGCTTATAACGGTTCAAGTATAGAGGAATGGCTTGATCCCGAGAAATATCCAACCTTGGCAGAGAAAGATTTCCAGGACAAAGAAGGTCTTGCAAATGTTAATCACTATGTAAACGCACAAAATCGATACAAGGAGCTTTTGAATATACTTGATTCGACGAAATATGAAATTAATCACAAAGCAAACTTTTGGCTTCAGGGCGAGACCTGTATGTGGTACATTTGGGATTATAACGGCGGCTCATCAGGTAAGGGCGATTGGAAATCACCGGGCGAATCCGAAAAACTGTTTAGCGCAGAAGACTATTCGGATATGTTTATTAAAGTTAACGACCAGATGAAAGCAGATTTTGGTATTGAGTCAAACAATATAATTCTTGTAAGAGCTCACAATACTTCAAATAAGACTTCCGGAGTTTTGGCTGCTATCAATAATGTAAGAGCTGCGCAGTACGGTATGGCAAACAATATTTCGGGAATTACGATAGTATCAAGATTTTCAGACTATACTGTAATGAATAAACAACCCGCTATTTATGTAGGTACGATTTATGAACAGTATGTGGGTACTATGGGAGTAGCAGATATTCATTATAACCAGACCGGTCATAATATCAACGGTATTACGGCAGCGACAAACTATTTCAAGAGTCTTGATGTTGATACGCACAGCGTAGCAACTAAAGTTGAAATTATTGATTCAAACGGTGTAGACCGATTTGAAGCGAATGCTGTAATTGGGGAATTTGAAGTTGGTAAGACAAAGAGAATCGCAGCATTTGCTTTGCCCGAATACTCGCTTGAAAATGTAATTTATTCTTCTTCCAACGAAGCGGTTGCTAAAATTAACAATAACGGACTTATTACAATTGTTGGTACAGGTGAAGCTACAATTACAGCTACTGCTGAAAGCGGTGCATTCGCAAGTGTGGTTGTTAAGGGTAAAACAAGAACAACTGTACCTGTTCAGTTTACACTTGATCAAGATGCTACAAAGTCTATTGCAAAATATCTTCCCGAATTCAGATTGGCTGATATTACGTATAAATCAAACAATGAGGCGGTTGCTACAGTAAATGCAAAAGGTTTGATTACCGTTGTTGGCGGCGGTGAAGCTAAAATTACAGCCACTTCAAATACCGGTGCATACGAAGAATTTGTTATAATAGGAATTGGAAAAAACAACGCAGCTGATTCTGTTCACTATAGATGGGATTTCGTAGACGGCAAAGAGTATGAATCAACGTACGATGAGAATTCATTGACCAAAACAGGTGATAAGTGTACAATTACCAATGGTAAATATCAATCAACAAGTGTCAGAGGAGACGAATTGAAAATGGAAGAGCCCGTTGTGTTCGATACGGAGCATAATTGGTTAATAGAAATTGAGTTTACCACACCGGTATATTTTAGTAATACTTTAATTGGTTTAGAAAATTGCAAGGATAATAGTACCGGAAAACCAAGAAGTCATATTTACTTTAACGCTTATACCACTGCTGAAAATGGTTACGGAGGTATTCACTTTTTACCCGACGTTAACGCCGGTGATGAATTTATCGTTCCATTTTATGATTGCACTGCAGTCAAGAATGCTTTGAAAAGTATGAATAAATGGCGTATTGGGTACGAAGTTGCAACTGATACTATAACGGTTAGCCTGTACAATTCCACAACAAATACTTGGAATGAGATGGGTAAGTTGACATCTGTTGCAGATTTTACAGTGACTGCCAATTGCTTGTTTGGGGATTATAATGGCAGTAATTATGTTAATCTTCAGGGAACTGTAGAGTATTTTGATATTATTATAGAAAGTCCAAACTAATATATTATTTAGGCTTGGTAACACTCACAAATAATATATAGACTGTTTCTTGCGTTTAGCAACGAAGCGGTAAGTTATTAGATTTTTACGTAAAAAATTATATTTAAAAGAAGTGTGTACTTTTCAGTACACACTTCTTTTAATACAAAAAGGCGTCTTTTTTTTTACAGATGCCTTAATTTTAAAACTTTGCACGAAGCTCAATAACTTTACCGATAATGCAAACGGGCATTTCTTCAATTTGTTCATTGTTGTAAAACATAGGCTCGTACTTCGGATTTGTTGATATTAGCATAATGCCGTCGGGGCGCTTCTTTATCTTCTTGCAAGTCGCCTCACCGTCGCCTACCATAACTATACCAATCTCTCCAGAATTAACGTCAGGCTGTTGTCTTACTATAACTATATCGCCCCTCGACATCTTCGGCTCCATACTGTCACCGTTTATTCGAAGCGCAAAAAACTCGCCCGTACTTGCCAATGCCTCGGGAATCTCTTCCCACGTGTCAGAATCTGCTACGTCTATATATTCTTGAATCGCTGTAATGGGCGTACCTGCCGCAACGTTACCCATAACCGGTATCTTTACAGCTCCTCTGTGATTCTTATTCTCCTTTTCGCCTACAAGATAACTTGTAGATACGCAAAATATATCGGCAATTTTTTGCAGGGTGGACATTCTCGGTATCTTTATATCATTTTCCCACGTGGAAACAGCCTTGTCAGACAAGCCTAAAAGTTTGCCGAATTCAGCCTGCGTGTAGCCTTTTTTTTCACGCAGATGCTTTATCCTCTTTCCTATTGTCATAAATTTAATCACTCCCTCTGACATCATTGTATACTAAAAGTAGAAAAAAGTCAAGAAGTTTTAAAAAAAATCTACCAAAAGTATTGACATTCTACCAAAAGTGGAGTATAATATACACGTAAGTTGAAGAAGTCGGAAGGAGTAAATACTATGAATAACTATATTGATGAAAGATTAGTAAAGCAAAATGCAGCTAAATTGACTGCAAACAGATATATTCGTGTCAAAAACGGCAGACCACTCAACCGTAGTGTTTGCAAGGAGAGTTTGTTTGTGGAGTTGCTTAAAGTTGTTGCAGCTATTTTTTTGCTTATTATATCTACTTTTGGTGGAGATGAAGCAAAATCCGGTACTACTGTAGAGAAAATGGTTAAGAACGGTTTGCTCGGCGCAGGAGTTCTTCTTGCCCTGTGGGGAGTTCTTGTAGTAATGAGCAATCTTATGAACGTTGTTACGCTTGTTCCTACCTGGTGTTTGATACTTGGATTTGCCGCGGTTGTTCTTGGCGCAGTCGCTCTTTCCAAAAGATGAGTAAAATTGTAGTTATGAAATTATAAACAATCGGTAAAATACCTCCGAATTATTCGGGGGTATTTGAGGTCTATTTTAGCAAAGGAGAATTGTTATGAGACATATTGATGACGGTTACAGTTACGAATTTTACGCATACGAACAAGAAGTTCTTGATTATTATCGCAGAAAAAGCGATTACGATATTGACGAAAGCGAAAGAGAATTCAGAAGTATGAAAATAGGTGTTCTTGAGGACGAAAACGAATCAACTTTCTCTTTCGGTACTTTTTAAGATTTGACTATTAGTAATAATAAAATGGAGGTTTGAGGATTGTGGCAAACAAAACTATAAACGTTGAGGCAATGTGCCCGTTTTTCTATACGGAATCCGTAAAGAGTGTTACTTGCGAGGGAATCGTCGGGGAAAACACTGTAACAAGATTTACTTACAGTTCCCAAAAGGTAATTCACGAAAAGAATTATTGTACCTCGGACTATTCCACTTGTCCTATTTACAAGGCTAATATGAGTAAGTATTGATAATAAAAAATGTTGTGAGCAAGACAAGCCCACAACATTTTTTGTTGTTTACATTTTCTTTAAGTCGTTTTTGAATATAGAAATACATTCCTTATACTGTTCGAGCGTCATATTGGGCAGATAGGGAGTAAAAGAGAAATATCCGTCAAATGAACGTGAAAGCATAATGGATGCAAGTTCCTTTACCTCTGCGCAACCATGGTGAAGCATTATCGGATCGTGTACGTTGTAGAGTCCGTCGGTTATGCGGAGAAATGATATTTTGTTCTTTATTTTACTTGAATAATATACGTGGAAGAAAGGGTGTCTTTGCATACACACAAACTCAAAGGGGTTAAAGATTAGACTTGCGGTTTCGCTGTCCTTTATAAGCTCTTGCATAACGTTTTCGTTGTCAATAAACGTTTTTGAGTTGTTTTCAAAAAGAAGCGGAATCCCGTAGGATTTTGAAAGTTTTTTTGCATAAGAAAGGTCGTCGTCTTCTTTGGGGCAGATCTTTATGCCTTTTACGTTCAAAACAAGCGCACGTCTGAAAATAAGATTAAGATTCGTTTTGTCGTTTACGTCAAGCGTGGTTGTAAGAAGTACTATTCTCTTGCCGTAGTCTATTAGCAAATCGCGAATTCTTTCGTGCTGTTCGCCCGTCATTTCATAAAGGGCAACACCGTCGATTGTGTCTGATATTTCGAGGTTGTTTATGCCCAGTTCGGAAGATATTTTTAGTTTTTCTTCAAAGCTATTTGCTATTTTGTCGGATATTTCTATACTGAAATTATACATAGTTACTGTTCCTCCACTACACAAACTTCGCAGTGTTCATCGTGGCACTGTATTTTTTTGTATCTGCTGTAATCTATTTTCTCGTTTGTGTAGAGAAGTCTTGACCAATGGCAAGAATTGCAATTTTCATTTTCGCAGATAAACAAAAGCGGATTCTTTTCCATAAGACTCTTGCCGAGTTCAAACATAGCTTTTACGTCGATAACCTTTACAAGTGCATTTCCAATCTTACCCTCATTCATAAGGTTGTTTTTGCGAAGAAGTGGTGTCATTGCAAGAAAATCACGGTGTCCGGGAGGGAATTTCTTGAGGGTGAATTTCTTGTTCTTATAGTCGTCGATATAAGTAGGCGCGGGAATATCAAGTGTAAGCAGATATTTTGCATCAATAGCTTCTTCCATAGAGTGCATGGTGGTGTTTCTGTCCATATCTACACCGAGAAGCATAGCTTTGCCGTTAAGCTCGGCTATTTTAAGGTATGGGGTACCTTCTCCGCAACCCGTTTCGCATTTGTCGTGGTCTCGGGTTATGTATTCCGCATATTTTCCGTATGCCGCTACCGAGTGAACGGGGTGGAGCGAACGAAGTACACCGGTGCGGTTTCTGAAAGCCTCGCTTAAATAGCCTACTGCTGATGGAGAGGTTGTCGCATCAAAGGGGGCAAACCAGCCGGTCAACGTTGACATTACGAGTGTTCCTTCTTCGCCTATTGCCTCAAGAAATGCGTCTATAACGGTTTCTGCGCCGCCTTCAACCTTGCCTATAGCTGTAAGCGCGCTGTGGAGAAGTAATATATCGCCTTTTTCTATTCCCATACATTCAAGGCTGAAAACTATATCTTGTTTGGTTATCATTTTCTTTTATATCTCCTTTTAGCTGTTTTCGGTAATGATTGCTCGGCAGGGCGCACAGCTTGTGCCGATAACGTTTATGGGAAGCGTGGTTAGTGTAAGGTTTTTCGTTCCCACGTTTTCGAGGTTTACAAGCGGACCGAGCAAAAGTATATTTGCCCTATAGAACATTTCGAAAAAGCCCTCGGGTTTTTCAAGATTTTCCCAACGAGGCACGTCGGCGCCAAGTATAAACGGCTTTTTGTTTACGAGCCATTCCATAGCTTCGTATGAAAGAAACGGTGAACATTCGAGATATTTTTTGTCCGACCAATATATGCCCCAGCCGCACGAGAAGAGAAGAGCATCGCCTTCTCTTATATCTAAATCTTTTGAGGCATTTTCAAGCATTTCAACGGTTATTTTTTCGCGTCTACCGGTTTCGAATATGTTTTTGTCGAGCTTAATGTGTGAGCATCTGACGTTCACTAGTTTTTCGACGGGAACCTCTTCGAGGTTGTAGCTATCTTCGGGACCGAAGAAGTGCGCGGGCGTTTCAAAATACGTACCCGTTTGTGAGTGCATACCTTCAAATATCTCGCAGTATACCCTTGATTTAACCCATTCTGGTTGGGGGAGGGGTTTTAATTTATATTGAGGAAAAGGAAACTCATAGTTCCACATATCGTCTCTTATTTGTCCTGTAACATCTATAATTTTCATCATGTAACACCGCCTTTCTGTTATTCTAACAGATTATTATACTTTATGCAATACCTAAAATGCGATAAATGCAAATAATACATTCCCTCTATGCACTTACAAAAAGTTAGCACAAATAAATGGAAGATTCCAAAGAGGTAATGTTTTTATTTCTACTATCTTTTTATAAGTACACAGTGGGGCAATATAGAAAAGAACCGCAAAGGTGTGCGGTTCTTTTCTATATTTGCTTTTTTGCTCTGCCGTATTCATCGTCAAGCTGGAAATAGGGGCAGTTATTATGGTTGCCTGTCAAAAATCTCAACATCTCGTCTTCATCAAGATTTTTTACACACTCGTAACATTCGTCTTCCTCGTCGTATATGTAATATACGCACAAATCGCACGATGCTTGTATCTTCTTTTCATTCATAATTTGTCTATACCTCGGATTTTATGTATTATGTTGCAAGTCCAAATATTCCATATTTGTCAAATCATCTGTATTATTTAGTCTAATATAGCAATATCGGCTGTCTCCGCATTTATCAAATCCATTAAAGCTTTTGGGTTAACCTCGACTTGGTAACCTCTTTTGCCTGCGCTGAACGTTATCTTCTCAAAGCTTGTTGCCGTCTCGTGCAAAAACGTGCGGAAAAGCTTTTTCATACCTATAGGTGAACAGCCTCCATGTACGTACCCCGTCAACGGTAAAAGGTCCTTTTGCTTTATCATCTCAATAGACTTAACGCCCGCCGCCTTTGCCGCCTTTTTTAAATCAAGTGAGCAATTTACGGGAACTACAAAAACGTAATAAGTCTTTGTGTTTGCCACTGTTACAAGAGTTTTAAAGGTCGATTCCGCCGGTTTTCCTACAAGGGCGGCAACGTTCTCTCCTATAGTCTCGTCGGGATTATATTCATAAGCGTTATATTCAATCTTCTTCTGCGACAAAATTCGCATTACGTTTGTCTTTTCCATCGTTTATATTTCTTTCTTTTTTTAGTATCTATATCACCATACCGCCGTTTGATGCGATAACCTGACCTGTAATGTTTTTCGCCTTATCCGATGCAATAAACAGAGCCAAATCTGCAATATCTTGGGGGGTACCGAACTGATTTAACGGTATTTCTTCTTTTATCGCATCAAGCTCTTCATTCGAAAAGTCTTTCATCATATCGGTCATAATAACTCCCGGCGCTATGCAATTAACACGAATTCCCGACAGTCCCATTTCTTTTGCCAATGCCTTCGTCATACCTATAACGCCTGCTTTTACTGCCGAATAATGCACCTCGCATGATGCGCCCGTCTGTCCCCATATTGACGAAACGTTAATTATATTTCCGCTGTGGTTTCGTACCATCTCTTTTATAGCGCACTGTGTGCAGTTAAACACGCCCGTAAGGTTTGTGTGGAGCATACAGTTCCAATCTTCGGGGGTTATATCGGTGAAAAGCTTAATCTGACTTATACCCGCATTGTTTACCAAAACGTCAACCTTGCCGTATTTTTCTATACAAAAATCAATAAGGGCGTTGGCTTCTTCATAGTTGCCTACGTCAGCTTTAAAAATTTCACAGTTAAAGCCATTTTCGTTTAGCTCTTTTTTTAATTCAATAGCGTTTTGTTCGCTTTTGCTGTAGTTTATTACTACGTTATATCCGTTTTCGGCAAAGGTCTTTGCTATACACCTGCCAATTCCTCTTGATGCGCCCGTTACAACAGCGGTTAAATTTTTCATATACTTCTCCTATTTATTAAAAAGCCCTTTTGTAAACCTTTTCAAAAATCTCTTGCTTCACCTTTGATATATCAATATCGCGTCCGTTTTCGTGGAACATAATCCTTAAGGGGATTCGCTTGTCGGACTCTTGGAAGTTCGGTTGGTCATAACATATATCTGTCAAAATAAAGCCTAATCGTTCATAAAAGCCTATTCTTTTTATGGATATACTGTCGGTCAGGTTTTCAACCTCAAGTATAAGCGGCGTTTCGATAATTTTTAAATATTCCTTAACGAAATTTGAGCCTATTCCTTGATTGCGAAGTTTTTTATGTACCGCAAGGTGCTCGGCAAAAACAAATCCATTCAGCCTCCAGGTTGCAATAAATGCCAAAATCTCATTATTATCCTTATAAATATGCGCATTGTAATTGCTGTCATCAAGCAATATGAACTGTTTTTCTTTCGGTCGGTATTCTTCGGGCGGAAAGGCCTCTTGCATGAGGTCAAAAAAGCTCTCGAAGTCCTTTTTTTCTAATTTTGTTATATTCAAAGCAATATTTCCTCTTTGTTATCCGATAAAAATCATATGCGCAACACCGCATATTTCTCTTACGTAATAAGAGAGAAGCGCATACCACGGTGTCCTTGCGGAATAGTTATAGCACACGTCAAAGCCGCTTTCCTTTGCAAAGCGATATGCTCTGTATTGGTGAAATTCGTTGGTGATAATCGTTATTTTGGGATTGAGACTGTTTTCTTCGATAATATTTTTTGAAAAGCGTAGGTTTTCTTCGGTGGAAGTAGACTTGTTTTCAATATAAAGTCTTGACGGCTCAATTCCTTTATTTATAAGCCAATTGTACATATATTCGGCTTCGGATATGGGTTCGTCCTTGCCTTGACCGCCCGACAGTATGCAGTTTACATTTTTATTTTCGTCGAGATATTGATAAGCGGCATCAAGCCTCGTCTTTAACATCGTTGATGCGCCGCTTTCTCGCACGCGGCAACCGAGAACAATAACCGTTGTGGGTTCTGTCGGTCTATTATTCGCCTTGTCTATAATGTTTATTGTTATTATAACAACAAAAGTCAAAAGAGCAACAAATATTATGCCAAAGACGGTAATTAAAACTTTTCCGAAAGTATGTTTCGTTAAACAAACAACAAATGCGTTTATCTTGGAAAAATATATAGAGTATATAATCAAGGCTGCCGACAGCATAAGCCCGATATAGTTTCCCGTATTCAATACCCCCATCATTATGACGGGTAAAATAAATATTATAAAAACAACTGCGCCCACTATAAACAGAGCAGTTTTTAGTACAGTCATAAGTATTCCTTTTCCTTTGTTAATTCAGAAAAACAGAAGCTACCGTTAATCCTGCGGTTATCGCAATAAACAGCACTATTCCTATATTCATATATACGGTAGTTGCAATTTCAAAATGAGGAAGCTGTAATTCCGCAGGTTTCCATCGAATGTTCTTTTTCTTTAAAATAAACAGTATAAATCCTGCAATTGCGAGTCCGAGACTTGCGGCATAATAAGCAAAAAGCATCGTAAGTCCGGGCATGTTTGGCATCATTATTTCCATCAGCTCGTTATAAGGTACGCTGTTTGCGTCCATTATAGAGAGTTTGTCTATAGCCTCCATATCAATTTTTGATATTATATAAGGCGCAACGACAGAGCCGCAGAAGTTTATTATTCCGTGTATCATAACAGTATAACGCAGTCTGCCCGTTTGAATGTAAATGTATGCAAACAAAATTCCCAAAAAGAATGCGTAAAAAAACTGAAACATATTCGTGTGGAACAGTCCGAATATCAGTCCCGACAGAATAACTGCAGTCTTTTCGCCGTACATTTTTGTTCTGTCGATAATCTGTTTTCTGAAAATAAACTCTTCAAACAGCGGTGCTAAAATAACCATAACCAATATTTTTAGCGGGTTCATATCCAAAGCGTAAGTGTCAAGCGCATTTTCTGCCGTTCCCTGTGAAAGCATCATTGACAAAAATACGCCGATATAATTGCCTACGCTCATCAAAAAGAAAGCAATGCACAAGTATATAAAAAATGTCTTAAAGGTTATCTCTTTCTTTTCAAGGGGGCTGCGCGGAAGAGAGCGCAACATAAGTAAGCCCGCAGGAAATGCAAAAAAGTACATCGGAACTATTGACATTATCCACATTCCCGTAGACGAATTGATAAAGTTTTCTTTTTTTAATAACATCAAAACTACGGTTAATGCTATTTGGGAAACGTACAGTAAAAGAATTACTGCGCATAGTGTAAGTCCGATTTTTGAAAAAGTCTTTTTGGCTCTCTTTAAGTCAATTCTTCTTTCGTTATTTTGTTGTTCTGTATTAAAATCATTATTGAAATTGTTCATAATACTGAAACTCCGTTTTTTATTATTGTAATCGGTTATTCTTCGGATATTTTTTTTGCGAGGTCGGTCAGATTGTTGTTATATTTGATAACGCTTTATGGCATATTGTTAAATGATTCGGTGAAAAAACTTATATTTTAAAACTCACTTTCGTTTTTCGCTTTTGTAAGAATAAGTTTTTTTATTTCCTCTGCGTTTTCGAGCATAATAAATCTGTACTTAACCGATGCCTTATACGTCGGGATAAAATGAAGAGCTTTTTTATCTTTAAAGAAAAGCGAATTTTTAATTCGTATCTCCTTTATATCTTCAAAATTGAGGAATAACAGCATTGCGGGTATAGAAACTACAATACGTTTGTCTGTAACGACGTAAATGTGTTTGTTGCGGGGAATGGCTGCGGTTATGCAGAGTATCGCAAAAGAAAGAATGGCAACAATGCATAAGAAAATTATAATATAGACTATGTTTACTTCCGCAGACAAACAAAGCAATAATCCCATTGCGGTATAAATGAGCATAATAATTACAAAAGGTTTGAACATAGTTGCTATCATATCTTTTGCTGTGAGGGTTTTGTGCCAAAGAACAGTATCACCTTCCTCGGCTATCTCTTTTAAAAGGTCTGTGGTGCGGTTTGCGCCTTTTTTGTTCTTGGTCTTCTTTTTGTATATAATTATGAATATTACAGCGGCAACTGCGCAGACGGCGCCGACAACGTAAAGAATAATCGATTCAACATAATAGTGCTCGTATCCGGTTTCAAGGGAAAGATATGTAACACCTTCGTTTGTCAACTTGATAACGTATACCGTATCCATTACCGATTTTCCAACGGTCATTGATATTTTGTTGCCTATTCGTAATTTGTTGTTGTTGTTGGCTTCGACTATATCAAAAAGTTCGGTGGCAATGTAGTATTCTTCGTCGTTACCCTCAAGATAGAGAGAGACATCGCCGTCTTCAGATACGTAAACTTCGTCTAATATTCCCGAAACTTCCGAAACGTTATCTACCATTATAACACTGGAATAGTCATATCCGCCAAGTAAGAATATCGCTGAAAATAGTATAAGAAAAATAGCTGCCAAAATCAGTAAAACTGCTTTTGCAGATGTGTTTTGTTGTGGGGAGGATAAAGTTTTTTTGATACCTAACATTTGACACTCTCCTTTTTATTTCTTTGCTTTTTTGCTTTCCTTTACCTTGTTTATGTCTTCTCGGTCAATCCATTCTTCGGTAAATCCGCAGGTGCAGCAAACATATCTGTTTACGTTCACGGAAGAAAAAATTGTGTTGCCTGTCATTATGTTGTTGCCTGTTCCGTACGGTCCCGAATAGCCGTCGAATCTTATTATATCGTTACTGCCGCATTTGGGGCATATCTTCGTGTTTTTCATAGCTTTACCTCTTGTGTGTTATTACTTGCGATAAAGGCGAACCACGTTTTCTATATGGCTTGTTCTTGGGAACATATCAAAAGGTGTAGCCTCTTCGCATTTATAGCCAAGCTCTGCGAATTGCTTTATATCCCTCGCCAAAGTGTCGGGCGAACACGATACGTAGACTATATTTTCAACGCCGCTTTCGGTTATTTTTTTCGCAAGTTCTTGCGTTATGCCTTTTCTTGGTGGATCAAGTATAACAACGTCGCTGTTCTTAAGTACGTTGTTTTGTGTATCCGTACTGTCGGCGCATATAAATTCTGCGTTTTCAATACCGTTTATCTTTGCGTTTGTCTTTGCGTTTTCAATAGCCTCCGGAACTATTTCGACTCCCGTCAATTTGCAGTTTTTGAGTCTGCCCGCAACGCACAGACCTATCGTTCCCGTACCGCAATAAAGGTCGGTTACTCTGTCGCATTTTGCTTTTGTTACGAGCTCATATACTTTGTTGTATAATAATTCTGCGCAGTCGTGGTTAATCTGGTAGAATGATGCGGGGGATATTCTGAATCTGAATCCGCACAGCTCGTCCTCTATATACTCTTTGCCGAAGAGGGTAACGTATTTTTCGCCGAGAATAACGTTCGTGTTTTTAGTGTTTATATTGATGCAGATGCTTACAATATTCTTTATTTTCTTCAGCTCGTTTACAAGCTCGTCGGAACGGGGAAGTGTGTTGCCGTTTATAACCAAACATACCTGTATTTCGCCCGTAACCTTTCCTTGACGTATGTATACGTGGCGCAAAAGTCCTTCGCCTGTTTCTTCGTTGTAGCCTTTTATGTTGTATTTATCAAGATATGCTTTTATAACATTCGTAATATGACCGAATATTTCCGGCTGGAGAGAGCAATCGGCGTTTTCGCATACGTCGTGTGTCTTTTCGGCGTAAAAGCCTATTTTGTTTTCAAAGTTTACGGGATATTGCGCTTTGTTTCTGTAACGTGTGATGTTACCCGCAGATATGACGTCGTTTACTTTTGTGTCGAGTCTTGCTTTTTTGAACTCTGCTTCGACAAATGACTTTTTTAATTCAAGCTCGTGCGCATAGCTTATATGCCTGAAGCAACAGCCGCCGCATCTTTTGTATACGGGGCAACTTTGTTCGCTTCTGTGGCTTGATGCGGTTATAATATTTTCAACCTTGCCTATGCAGTAGTTCTTGTTGACCTTTATAACTTTGACCTCGAGAAAGTCTCCCGTTACTCCGCCTTTTACGAAGCATACCATACCATCTATGCGGCATACTCCGTAGCCGAGGTGGTTTATCGTATCTATATTTGCGTTATATACTTTGTTCTTTATGGGCATATTGACCGTCTCCGAAATTTAAGCTTATAGTTATACTGTATTACATTATATACCACTTTCCTCGACTTGTAAATACGTATGTAAAAAAATAAAAAAAGGTGTTGACAAAAGGAAAGGGACATGCTATAATGGATCTACCTCTGCGGAGAGGTCTTTTTTTGTCGCGTATTTCTTCGTGTGAGGGAGATAAAATTTTAGGAATACGCAAGTATTCTGTTATCGGGAGGTGTCTCTGAATGGCTCAGGGAAATAGAGTTAGAATTACACTGGCATGCAGCGAATGCAAGCAGAGAAACTACGACACTATGAAGAACAAGAAGAATGATCCTGACAGACTTGAGATGAACAAGTACTGCCGTTTCTGTCGTAAGCACACTCTTCATAGAGAAACCAAGTAAGGAGGTAGCGTGAATGGCAGAGCTTGAAAAGAACAAGTCCGAAGCAGCTGTTGAGGTTGCAACGGAAGTAAAAGAGACCGAAAAGTCTGTTGGCAAAAAGGAAAAATCCAAAAAAGCTACCCCGAAGAAAAACAAGATCGGTCTCGGTCAAAGAATTTCAAAGTTTTTCAAAGATTATAAAAGCGAACTCAAGAAGATCGTTTGGTTGTCACCCAAGACCACAGCGCAGTACACAGGTGTTGTACTCATTATGATGGTAGTGGTAAGCGCGTTCATTTTTGCGCTTGATACCGTATTCGGTCAGCTTTTGTTGCTTATCAGTAAGTTGGTTTAATTATGAGTGATCTTAATGATATCAGCCGTGAAGCGTGTTGGTACGTAGTACACACGTACTCGGGCTATGAAAACAAGGTTAAAGCCAACTTGGAAAAGATCGTAGAAAACCGTGGACTTCAGCATCTTATCTTCGATTCCATTATTCCCGTTGAAACGGTGAAGGACGGTGAAGCGGAGGATGCAAAGGAAGTTGAAAATAAAATCTTCCCCAGTTACGTTCTTATTAAGATGATTATGTCTGATG
This sequence comes from Clostridia bacterium, assembly GCA_017547655.1. Classification (GTDB taxonomy): domain Bacteria; phylum Bacillota; class Clostridia; order Oscillospirales; family CAG-272; genus RGIG1995. The sequence continues at coordinate 77,276 of JAFYPF010000014.1, read as the reverse complement.
AGAGCTGGCACGTGGTTAGAAATATTCGCGGTGTTACGGGCTTTGTTGGACCCGGCTCCAAACCGGTTCCGTTAACTGATGAAGAGGTTGCAAGTATCGGTATTGAAACCGTTGCTAAAACTCTTGATTATAACGTGGGCGACAGCGTTAAGATTAAGAGCGGTACACTTGTAGGCTTCATCGGAAGAGTAGAAGAAATTTCCGAAGACAAGAAGAAAATCAAGGTTATGGCGACCATTTTCGGAAGAGAAACGCCTGTTGAGCTTGACTCTGACAGCGTTGAAATTTTAGAGGTTTAATTTTAAAACAAAATCTCATCCTTTGCTTAACACGTAACAAAGTTTACGTGCATCGTGGGAGGGAGAAAATTTTTATTACTTTAATTCTCCCGCATTAGAACCACATTCGGAGGTGTATAGAAATGGCAAAGAAAATTCAAGGTTATATCAAACTTCAGATTCCCGCCGGCAAAGCTACCCCTCAGCCCCCTATCGGTCCTGCTTTGGGTCAGTACGGTGTAAGTATTCCTAACTTTACAAAGGAATTCAATGAAAGAACAAAGAATGATATGGGTCTCATTATCCCTGTAATTATTACAGTTTATGCAGACCGTTCGTTTTCATTCATTACAAAGACTCCCCCCGCACCCGTTCTTATTAAGAAGGCTTGCGGAATTGAAACAGCATCTGCAGCACCTAACAAGACTAAGGTTGCTAAGCTCACAAAAGAGCAGGTTCAGAAGATTGCTGAACAGAAGATGCCCGACCTTAACGCAGCTTCTCTTGAAGCAGCAATGAGCATGATTGCCGGTACTGCACGCAGTATGGGTATCACAGTTGAGGAATAAGGAGGGTTTTTACAATGAAAATGGGAAAGAAATACAGCGACAGCACAAAGTTGCTCGAAAAAACAAAGCTTTATGATGCAAACGAAGCTATTTCTCTCGTTTGCCAGACAGCAAAAGCAAAATTTGATGAAACAATTGAACTTCACATCCGTCTCGGTGTTGACTCCCGTCACGCTGACCAGCAGGTAAGAGGCGCAATCGTTCTCCCCAACGGTACAGGTAAGTCTGTTAAGGTTCTTGTATTCGCTAAGGGTGATAAGGTTCAGGCTGCTCTCGATGCAGGTGCTGACTATGCAGGTGCTGAAGAATATGTAGAAAAGATTCAGAAGGAAAACTGGTTTGACTTCGACGTTATTATTGCTTCTCCCGATATGATGGGCTTGGTAGGTCGTCTCGGTAAGGTGCTCGGTCCTAAGGGCCTTATGCCTAACCCTAAAGCAGGAACAGTTACTCCCGATGTTGCTAAAGCTGTTAAAGAAGCTAAGGCAGGTAAGATTGAGTACCGTCTTGATAAGACAAACATCATTCACTGCCCCATTGGTAAGGCTTCCTTCGGAGCTGAAAAGCTTCAGGAAAACTTTGATGCCCTCGTTGGCGCTGTTATCAAGGCTAAGCCTGCAGCTGCTAAAGGTCAGTACATTAAGAGCTGCGTTATCGCATCTACAATGGGCCCCGGCATCAAGATTAACTACGCTAAGCTTGGTTAATTATAACTTTTAAAAATAAAAGGTATACGATTTCGTATACCTTTATTTTTTTGCATTTATTTTTTTGTTGTTTAGAATATTGCTGTTGACAAAGTGTTGGGCATCATTTCAATATACCACCACTTGCCGTCGTGGAAATACTGAATTTGGTCTTTTTTGTCTGATGGGTTTACAAGGAGAAGAAATGTTTTTCCGTCTTTTGACGTTGCAACACAGCCTTCTGTATATCTTGCTTGCTTGGGAAATGAGGAAACGGGCATTCCAGGACGTTCAAATTTCAAGGGGGAGATTTCCCAAGTTTCGTCTATCATTGCAAAGTGTCTAAATGCTTTAGACTGACCGCTGTATGAAAGACTTCCGTCGATGCTGTTTCTTGTAACAAGACCGCCGCAGAAGTAAGGACCAACGTTAGGACCGCCCTGCTCGTCAAGCATAAGATTCCAACCGGTAAGTGAAGAGTATCCGTTCTGGAATACCTTTGTTAACATAACACCCCATTTGCACCAGTCTGTAGCATAGTTATCGTAAAGTCTGGGGCCGCCCTCCGTAAAGTGGAGGGGAAGCTCGGGGAACATTTCTCTCAATACTGCTGTCTGTTCAATATTACCGTGATAGTAGTGGAATGCTACACCTGCGCTGTCGCGGCGCAATTCGGGATATTCTTCAAGAGACCATTTGACTCTGTTTATGTGAATAAAGTTGTGGTCAAAGAACCAAATCTTTGTATCAATACCCTTGTCGTCAAATCTCTTTCTCAAGATGCTGACAAACTTCGCTTCGGATTCGGGATGCCATCTGCATGCGGGCATCTTACCGTCCTGATGTGTTGTAGGTTCGTTCTGTGAGGTTACAGCAAAAATATTTATGCCTTCTGCCTGATATGCCTTGATGTATTTTACAAAGTAGTCTGCATATACGTCGAGATACTTATCTCTCATATATCCTCCGCCGAGCATTCCGCCTGTCTTCATCCAGCCGGGAGGAGACCAAGGAGATGCAAAAAGCTTCAAATCGGGTTTTACTTCCAATATTTCTTTAATCATCGGAATTATGTAGTTTTTGTCTCTGTCGATAGAGAAGTGCTTTAATTCTACGTCGTTTTCAACATCGTCGTAAGAATACACCTCTGCGGAATAGTCGCTTGAACCAATTGTAAGTCTTCCGATTTTCATATCCAAGCCTTTGGGGGTATAGAGGTATTCCAAAAGCTCACGTCTTTTATCTTTATCCATTTTGCTGAGGTTGTAGCATGATGCGCCGGTTATTGCCGCGCCGCAGCCGATAAATCCTTTGTTTACAAAAGAATCATCTTTTTTGGCTGTTGTTATACCGCAGAGAGTAGTGCCTGCAAAAAAAGAATCTTCAATAAATTCTCCATAGTCATTTGTTGAATAAATTTTTGCTTCCATAAAAAGACTCCTTTTTATAAAAAATTGTACTTTTTATTTATTATATAGCATTAAATTAAAAGATTATATGTATATTTTGAGTGATATATTGTATTTTTTAGTTTTGTGGTGTATAATCTGATAAAAGGGGTGTGCTGTTTTTGTGAATAATATTTTTAAAAATGATGCCGACTATATATTAAAGATGGCAATGCGCCAGTTTTGGCGCAATCAAAAATACAGTTATAAAAACCAGGCGAGACGTGATTACGGATTTTTGTACCTTTTGAGCGGTCATGCTGTATATACTTTTGACGGCGAAAGTATAGAGCTTAATGCGGGGGATATTATCTGTTTACCTAAGGGAAGCTATTATGAAGCGAAATTTGACATCGGAATGGGGGCTGTTAAGAATTATCTTATAAACTTTGAGGTTTCCGACGATACTCTTTTCCAAAATATAAAATACCCGTTTATCTATCACAAAGATGAGCTTAACATTATATCAAGCTACTTTAAGGAGCTTGTTGATACGTTTAATTTCGAGGGGAATTCACTCTTAACCAAATCATTGTTTTATCGTTTGCTAAATGCTTTGGCTTCTGTGAATGTTACTGATAATAATAAAGAAAATGACAGTGATGTTAATAAAGGCGCAGTACTATTGAAAGAAAGATTTGATTTGTCGGTCGAGGATATTGCAAAAAAACTGCATTTAAGCCGAAGTGCTTTTCAAAAACGTTTTAAGGACGTCTTCGGTGTTGCTCCGATTAAATACAGAACTATAAAAAAACTTGAAAAGGCTAAAATTTATCTTGATACAACAGATATGCCCATAAAGGAAATTGCCGAAAAGCTGGAGTTTTACGATTTATCGTATTTTTATAAGGTTTTTGAAAAATATTATTTAGTTACACCTAAAAAGTATCGTGATAATTTGAAAAAATATTTGTGATTTATGCTTTTAAACTTGTAGACTTTTTCTGCGGTTTGTGATAAAATTATCGTATGGTTAATAAGATGATAAAAAAGTGAAATGGAGATAAAGATTATGAAAGTACTTATGCTGAACGGAAGTCCCAGAAATAATAGCAATACTTCTATTGCTTTGAATGAGATTAAAACCATGCTCGAGCAAGAGGGGATAGATGTTGAGATTATTCAGGTCGGTAATATGGAAATAAAGGGCTGTAAGGGCTGTCAATACTGTAAGAAAAACGGCAAGTGCGTTATTGACGACTTTGTTAATGAATTTGCGGTTAAGCTTGAAGTTGCCGACGGCCTTGTGCTTGGAAGCCCTGTGTACTATGCTTCGGCAAACGGTACTTTGGTTTGTTTGCTTGACAGACTTTTCTACAGCACCTCTTTTGATAAGACAATGAAGGTTGGTGCCTCCGTTGCGGTTGCAAGACGAGGAGGATGTTCTTCTACCTTTGATGAGCTTAACAAGTATTTTACTATAAGCGGTATGCCTGTCGTTTCGAGCCAGTATTGGAATATCGTTTACGGCAGAGCGGCGGGCGATGCTGTAAAGGATGAAGAGGGTATGCAGACTATGCGTACTCTTGGTAGAAACATGGCTTTCCTTATAAAGAGTATTGCCCTCGGTAAAGAAAAGTATGGTATGCCCGAAAAAGAAGAGGGTATTATGACAAGCTTTATCAGATAATAAAAAAAGCACCGAGTACGGTGCTTTTTTTTTGTAATAATTATCTGTTGAGAATAAGCTTTGTAAGCTCTACGGGTTCAACAATCTTGCCATCCTTGTATACACGCATATTGCCCGAAGCAATTTCGTCAATAAGGATAACTTCGCCGTTGTTGTAGCCAAATTCAAACTTAATATCCCAAAGGTCAAGACCGATTGTCTTGAGGTCGTCAGCAACTATCTTTGTAATCTTGAGTGTTTGTTCCTTCATTGACTTGAAGAGCTCTTCACTCATAACGCCGAGCGCAGCCAAGCCTTCGGATGTAACCAACGGATCGCCCTTTTCGTCATTCTTGAACGTACATTCAACGTATCCGCCCTCAAGCACTGTGCCGTCTGCTATGTATTCACCGTAACGACGTATAAAGCTTCCCGTTGCAACAAGTCTGCAAATTACTTCGAGACCGTGACCAAATACTTTGCCGGGAAGTACCTCCATTGTAGCATTGTCAATGTCAGCAGAAACATAGTGAGTCTTAATGCCTGCCTTCTGAAGCATTTCGAAATAGTATACAGAGGTACGGAGGTTAGCCTTGCCGATACCCTCAATAGTAAGACCTACGGAGTTTTCTCCGGGATCAAATACGCCGTCTTTGCCGGTGCAGTCATCCTTAAATTTGAGCATTACGTTGCCGTTGTCAAGGGTGTAAACGTCTTTTGTTTTACCTTTGTAAGTTAATTTCATTGAATATTCCTTCTTTCAAAAATATATAAGACTTTTTTAAAATTACTTCTTTTCAGCTTTAATCTTTGCAACGAAGATTTCCATCTTTTCAAGCGCCTTCTTGATGTGCTCAACAGAATAAGCGTAGGAAATTCTTGCAAAACCTTCACCACATTCGCCAAATGCAGTACCGGGAACGATAGCGACTCCTTCTTCGCGCAAAAGTCTCTGGCAGAATTCATCACTTGTTAAACCAAATTTACCAATATTGGGGAATACGTAGAATGCACCCTCTGCTTCAAAGCAGTCAATGCCTATCTTGTTGAGACCTTCAATAATAGCAACACGGCGCTTATTGTACTCTTCAGCCATCATCTTAACGTCTTCGTCACCATTCTTGATAGCTTCGATTGCTGCATACTGGCTTGTTGTTGGAGCGCACATAATTGCATACTGGTGAAGCTTCAAAATCTGCGCTGTGATGGGGGCGGGAGCTGCAATATAACCCATTCTCCAACCGGTCATAGCGTATGCCTTTGAAAATCCGCTTGCTATAATTGTTCTTTCCCACATGTCGGGAAGACTTGCAAATGAGCAGTGCTGACGTCCGTAAGTGAGTTCGCCGTAAATTTCATCGGAAAGTACGAGGATATTTGTGCCGCGGAGAATATCGGCGATAGGTTCAAGGTCTTCCTTTGTCATAATTGCGCCCGTGGGGTTGTTGGGATAAGGAAGAATGAGCATCTTTGTCTTGGGAGTAATAGCTGCCTTCAATGCTTCGGGAGTGAGTTTGAATTTATCTTTTTCTGTTGTGTTGATAATAACGGGCTTACCGCCTGCAAGCTCAACCAACGGAGGATAGCATACGAATGCGGGAAGGGGTATAATAACTTCATCACCGGGGTTTATACAAGCTCTGATTGCGTTGTCGATAGCTTCTGAGCCGCCAACGGTAACAATAATTTCTTTCAATGCTTCATATTTGGTATTGAAACGTCTGTCGAGATAATTTGCGATTTCCTGACGGAGCTCTGTCATACCACTGTTAGAGGTGTATTTTGTAGCGCCGTCTTCAAGGCTCTTTATTGCAACGTCACGAATATGCTTTGGTGTAACAAAGTCGGGTTCGCCTACAGTAAGTGATACAACGTCTTTCATTTCTGCCGCAATATCAAAGAATTTTCTGATGCCCGAGGGCTGAATCTTTTGAACCTTTTGGGAGAGTATATTTTGGTAATCCATTTTGTTTATGCTCCTTTCAAGCATGTAATTTCAAATTATCATCATTATAACATTTTTTTCCTTCATTTGTCTATAGGTATTCTATAAAAATAAGAAAAAAATTTTTTATGTTTTCTGTTTATTTAAAAAGAAAACTACAAATGTTGCAGAATTGTAAACATATTAAATTTTGGGTTTATTTTTTTGTGAATATGTGCTATTATAATATGTAATATTTGATCTGTTCAAAGGAGTCTTATAACAATGAAAAAACTTGTTTTATTTGCAATGCTTATTCTTGCTTTGACTGTTGTTCTTTGCAGTTGCGGTGAGAGCAAAACCCCTTATGATTTTGATCTTAAGGAATATTTAACAATTGGCGAATTCCCCAACGTGGAATTTGATGCAGACAAGCTTCAGGAACGCTTGGAAGAAGAAATTGCTACTGTTACGTCAGAGTATTCAACGACTGTTGACATTACCGACAGAGCAGTTAAAGACGGTGATATCGTTAATATCGATTACGTAGGGAAAATTGACGGCGAAGAGTTTGATGGCGGATCTGCTGAAGGTTATGATCTTACAATCGGTTCAAACTCATTTATTGCCGGCTTCGAAAAGGGACTTATCGATAAGAATATAGGTGAAGAGGTTACTCTTAACCTTGTTTTCCCCGAGGACTACGGCAAGGAAGACCTTAACGGTAAGGACGTTGTGTTTACTGTTAAAATAAACAGCGTAAAGGAAAAGACTATTCCCGCTGTATCTGATAAAATGATTGAAGAAAAGACAGACTATACTACCGTTAAAGAATTCTGCGATGCAAAAACCAAGGAAATCGCAAGAGAACTCGTTTGGGAAAAGTATATTTCTTCTGCAACCGTAAAGAAATATCCCAAAGCTGAAACCAAAGAATACTACGACCAGATAATAAACTACTATAAGCAATTGGCTGCATATAACGGTGTTACACTTGAAACTATGGTTGCTACATTTGGCGGATATGAAAGTGTTGACGATTTCTTTGCCTACGCACTTACCTCTGCTAAATCTACCATAAAAGAAGAAATGGTTGTTTATCTTACCGTAAGAGAGTACGATATTGAGCTTTCCGATGAAGACTACAAGAAGCAGGGCGAAGAGCTTGCTGTAGAATATGGTTACGGAAACCTTAAAGAATACGAACAAGCTAACGGAAAAGCAGCTATTGAAGTAAATTTGTATACCGAAATCTTGATTGATAAAATGCTTGGCGAAGATGAAGTGAAGTATGAAATGCCCGAGACTTCTGTTGAAACAGATGCAACAGAGGTTGAAGGGGAGGCTGAAGATAGCTCCGAAACTACTGATGAACCCGCAGAAACTACAGAAGAAGCTGCTGAATCAAAAGCTGAAGAAACGACAGGTGTTGCAGAAGAAACAACTGCTGATCCCGACGAAACAGTTGCTTAATTTGATATGAAAAAATTAACCGTGTGTATATAAAACGCACGGTTATTTTACATTAAAAAATTTTTTGAAAAAATTTCCAAAAACCTATTGACAAATATTCCTTATTAAGATATACTATCATCAAGGAAAGCGCAAAGGGGTGAACGGAGTGAAGAAAGAACGTAATACTTACCAAAAAACATTGATTAGGGAAATCGTGTTGAATTCGTGTACTCACCCGTCTGCCGATGCTGTGTATGACAAGGTTAAAGAAAACTGTCCGAACGTAAGTAAGGCGACGGTATACAGAGTGCTTAACGACCTTGCAGACAAAGGTGAGATTTTCAGAGTAAAGGTTCTTGACGGACCTGATAGATTTGACAAGACCTTGCATAAGCATTATCATGTAAAGTGCTCGGTTTGCGGGAAAGTGGTCGATACCGGATATGCGTGTAACGATGATCTTGAAAAAATTGCAGAAAAAGATTGCAAGTTTAAGATTACCGGTCACGAAATAATTTTTGAGGGAATATGTCCCGATTGCATTGTTAATAATAATTAAAAATTATATAATTTAAAAGGAGAACTACTATGAACTTGAAGGGTACAAAAACAGAGGCTAATTTGCAGGCTGCATTCGCAGGAGAATCACAGGCAAGAAACAAATACACATACTTTGCATCGAAAGCAAAGAAAGAAGGCTACGTTCAGATAGCTGCAATTTTTGAAGAAACAGCAAAGAACGAAATGGAACACGCTAAAATTTGGTATAAGCTCCTCCACGACGGTGTAGGTACAACATCCGAAAACCTTCTTGACGCTGCTATGGGCGAAAACTATGAGTGGACTGATATGTACGCTACTTTCGCTAAAGAAGCTAAAGAAGAAGGCTTTGACAGAATTGCTTACCTCTTCGAAGCTGTAGGCAGAATCGAAAAGGAACACGAAAACCGTTACAGAAAGCTTCTCGAGAGAGTTAATGGCGAAGTTGTATTCTCAAGAGACGGCGAAACTATCTGGCAGTGCTCTAACTGCGGTCACATTCACATCGGTAAGAAGGCTCCCGAAATGTGCCCCGTTTGTGAACATCCGAAGGCTTACTTCCAGGTTAAAGCTGAAAACTATTAAGAATCTTAAAAGGAACTCGCAAGAGTTCCTTACTTTCTTTTAAGGAAGATAAGCAAAGAAACCTTGCTTCGCTTGGTTTGTTCGATTCAATAATATTTATACAAACTTTACCTATACAGTGGTAGGGGAGGGGGCTCCTCCCATTGCTTGAGTTTAATTTTCTTTTTTTTTACTTTTGTTATATCGCTCAAACCGAATAGATAAAATTTTTGGGGAAGTATAAGAGGGGACTTTTTTTAAAAAGCGCCCTCTTTCCAATTGCAATTGTTCTTCTTTTGTGATACAATAATATACAATAATATATATAAGAGGGAACATATATGAAAATAACCGTACTTGATTCAGATGCTTTGGGAAGAGATTTAGACCTTGCGCCGTTAAATAGTGTTGGAGAGGTAACTGTATATAATTACAGCAATCCCGAAGAGGTAAAAGAACGAATTGCCGATTGTGATGTTGTTGTATTGAATAAAATAAAGTTAAACGAAAGCAATTTAGGGTATGCAAAAAATCTAAAGCTTATTTGCATTGCGGCTACGGGATTTGACAACGTTGACGTAAATTGTTGCCGAGAGCGCGGTATTGCTGTGTGTAACGTCGTTGGATATTCAACAAACAGTGTTGCTTTGATAACAATGTCGTTGGCGTTAGGCTTGGTAACCCACTTGCGTGAATACAATGATTTCGTTGTTTCGGGCGAATACACAAATAGCGGTATTCCCAACAGACTTGAGCCTACATTTCACGAGCTTGACGGTATGACTTGGGGGATAATCGGACTTGGTACTATCGGTAAAAAGGTTGCGGGTATAGCGCAGGCTATGGGCTGCAAGGTTATTGCAAATAAGAGAACGCCTGTTTGTGGATATGACATAGTTTCAGTAGACGAAATAATGGAAAAGGCGGATATTATTTCTATTCATACGCCCTTAAATGAGGGTACAAAGGGGCTTATCTCTTCCGAAAAAATTGCTAAAATGAAGAAAAATGCTATCCTTATAAACGTTGCGCGTGGCGCTATTTGTGATGAAAAAGCGCTTGCGGAGGCTATAAAAAATGATAAAATCGGCGGTATCGGCGTTGACGTCTATTCTACCGAGCCGTTTGGTGCTGACCACCCGTTCTATGAAATTAAGGATAACAAAAAAGTTCTTCTCACCCCTCATAACGCTTGGGGTGCCTATGAAGCGAGAGAAAGACTTCTTTCCGATATTGTCGAAAACATAAAAGCTTTTCAAAACGGTGAAAAAAGATGCAGGGTTGATATATAATAAATCTGTTGACAATAAAGGAAAATAGTGATATAATATTTGAAGTTAATAAAGGCGTTTGATGGAAAGAGTAGTTTTATCTTTTTCATTACAGAGAGGGAAGCGTTTTGGTGGAAGCTTTCTATGAGGGATAGGATGAAGACCGTTCCGGAGCCTCGGTGCTGAAAACAACAATTAGGCATTGACGTATACTCTGCGTTAAAGAGTTTTTGAGTAAAAAATCAAGGTGGAACCGTGCGAAAATAAGATGATGCGCACCCTTGACGGATTTAGGCATTTGCCTTTTTCCGTTAAGGGTGTTTTTGTTTTTTTACTAATAATGAATAGTGAAAAATGAATAATGAATAATTTAGGTGCGAATTTGTCTTTTTTTAAGACAAATTCGGATTAAATTAAAATTAAAAATATATTTAAAATATAGGTGATGTTATGAAAGTAATTTACAATGATGGCAGAGTTGACGTATGTCCTCCGGAAGAGGAGCTTCATGTTTTACGTCATTCCGCAGCACACATTTTGGCGCAGGCGGTAAAGAGACTTTACCCCGAAGCTATATTTGCTTACGGCCCTGCAAACGAAAAGGGTTTTTATTACGACGTCGACCTTGGAGAGACCAAGCTCGTTGAAGAAGACCTCGGCAAAATTGAGCAGGAAATGAAGAAAATCGTAAAAGAAAATCTTCCTATCAAGCCGTTCGTTCTTCCCAGAAATGAGGCTATCGCTCTTATGGAAAGCCGCGGCGAAAAATACAAGGTTGAGCATATTGGCGACCTTCCCGAAGATGCAGTAATCAGCTTCTTCCAGCAGGGCGACTATATAGATATGTGCGTTGGCCCTCACATTTGTTATACAAAAGCTCTTAAAGCTTTTAAGATTATAGACCAGTCGGGGGCATATTGGAAGAACGATAAGAACAACAAGATGCTTACAAGAATAAAGGGTACTGCATTCTTCTCACAGACTGAACTTGACGAACACCTTAAGGCTCTTGAAGAGGCGGAAAAGAGGGACCATAATAAGCTCGGAAGAGAGCTTGGTTACTTTACAACCGTTGAAGAAATCGGACAGGGACTTCCTATCCTTTTGCCTAAAGGTTCTCGTGTTATTCAGCTTCTTCAGCGGTGGGTTGAGGATATTGAGCAGGAGCATAACTACCTCCTTACAAAGACTCCTCTTATGGCTAAACGTGACCTCTATAAGATTTCGGGACACTGGGATCATTATCGTGATGGTATGTTCGTTATGGGTGATGCAGACAACGAAGAAAAAGAATGTCTTGCTCTCCGTCCTATGACTTGTCCTTTCCAGTATCAAGTATATCTCAATCAGGCGAGAAGCTACAGAGACCTTCCTATGCGTCTCGGAGAAACCTCTACACTCTTCCGTAACGAAGATTCGGGCGAAATGCACGGTCTTATCAGAGTGCGTCAGTTCACTATTTCCGAAGGACACTTGGTTCTTCGCCCCGATCAGCTCGAAGCTGAATTTGAAGATTGTCTTAATCTCTGTAAATATTTCCTCGGTACTGTAGGTCTTCTCGAAGACTGCTCATTCAGATTCTCACAGTGGGATCCTAATAATACCAAGAAATACGAGGGTACTGCCGAACAGTGGGAAACTGCTCAAGCTACTATGGAAAAAATTCTTAACAACCTCGGCGTTAAGTATGAGATTGGTATCGACGAAGCTGCGTTTTATGGACCTAAACTCGATATTCAGTATAAGAACGTTTTTGGTAAAGAGGATACTATCGTTACCATCCAAATCGATATGCTCCTTGCTGAAAAGTTCGGTATGTACTATATCGACAGCGACGGTCAGAAGAAGCTTCCCTATATAATTCACAGAACTTCCTTGGGCTGCTACGAAAGAACTCTCGCATACCTTATTGAAAAGTATGCGGGTGCGCTTCCTACTTGGATGTCTCCCGAACAGGTAAGAATTCTTACCATTACCGACAGAGCTCTTGACTATGCAAAGAAGATTGAATCTGAACTTGCTAAAGCGAAGTACAGAGTTACTCTCGACGATAGCCAGAATACTTTGAAGTATAAGATCAGAAATGCTCAAATGGAAAAAGTTCCCTATATGATTATCCTCGGTGATAAGGATATTGAAAATAATACTATTTCCGTTAGACATAGATCGGGCGAAGACCTCGGCGCTATTACTCTTGATGAGTTCAAAACACTCCTCGCTGACGTTGTAGGTAATAAGCTTAAAAAATAAGCTTGAACAGTAGAATAATACAAAATATGCCCCCCGAATCCCAATTGTATTCGGGGGGCATATTTGTTATCTGATTGTATGAATTATCCCAAATTCATTATTTTTATAAGAATCAACCACGATAAACCGTAGTATGAAATAACTGCAACCAAGTCGTTTATTGTTGTGATAAGCGGACCTGAGGCAACCGCAGGGTCAATGCCAAATTTTTGGAATATTATCGGTATAACGGTTCCGGATAGAGAGGAGATAACCATAGCCAAAATCATAGCAATACCGAGACATCCCGAAACAGAAAACGCAAAAGATGCGGCGTGGCCTATTAAGCACATATATCCACCGATAGAAATAAAGGATAGTATGCCGAGGAGAATACCGTTTAAAAGTCCTATGCGTACCTCTTTCCAAATTAACGTGTTTTTATGCTTGTTGCCTATTTGTTTATCCATAAGAACTCTAATAGCTACAGCAAGTGATTGCGTTCCTACGTTACCTGCCATACCAAGTATCAACGACTGGAAGCAAATGATGACCGGTAATTGTGCCACTATCGATTCGAAAAGACCGACAGTTGCAGAAACGCCTAGTCCTAATGCAAGTAGAATGGCTAACCAAGGAACTCTTTTTTTTACACTATCAGTAATAGGTTCTGACAATTCTTCTTCGGATGCCAAGCCTGCTAACTTAGCATAGTCGTCTCCCATTTCTTCGTCAAGAACCTCTATAAATTCTTGCGCTGTAACAACGCCTATCAGCTTGTTATCATTATCAAGAACGGGAATTGATGATTCCGAATAATCAATAAATAACGGAATACAATCTTCTATCATCGCTTTTGCATAAACATAAGGGAATGAAAATGTGATGATTTCCGATAGAGGAATTTCTTGTCTGGCGATGATTAGATCTTTCAAATCTACCGCACCGCAAAAGGTATTATTCTCATCAACAACATAAAGCATCGAGATGTTGTCGTTTTCAGCTGCTTGCCGTATCAATTCGGACATGGCTTCTTTTACTGTGCTGGTGTCCGAAATGTGAATATAGTTTGTGGACATTCTGCTTCCTATCTCTTCTTCGTCAAATGACAGAAGCAGATTGATCTCGGAACGAAGTTCAGAACCCATAAGCTCGGTTAATGAGTTTTTTTCTTCTTTTGAAAGCTGCAACAAAACTTCAACTGCTGTGGAAGTTTCTATAAGGGAAAGAACTTCCACTTTTTTGCGTATGTTTAACGATTTGAAGTGTTCAACTATATTATCGGAATATTCTAATACCTTCACGAGCGTTTCTAAATCGAGTAACCTGAAAAGTTTTAGCCGTTCATCGTCGTTAAGTGAAGTTAATGCCAGTGCAACATCTTTTTCGTGATATGAAAGAATACTCTCTTGCATTTTTTTGGGGGTTAGTTTGCTTTTTACTATCTCTGCTATTTCGTTACAGAAATCAGGAAGAGAAGTGTTTTCGTTTATGTAATTTTCGTTATTGTTAACGCTCATTACTTGTGCCTCCTTTACAATCTTTTTTGTAAGGGCATAAGCGGGGGTGTTTTGTTAAAAAAAGACGCAAAAATACCATCGTCAGCTTCAAACAAAAATTCACACTTGCTTTGTGCCTATGCTTGTAGTGTTGTTTTTTGAGACAGACAATGGCTTCCTTTTATTAAAAAATATAATTCGATCAGACCGTGGACACACTGCATCTGTGCAATATTTGATAACAAAAGAACACCATATCTCTATAACTACACCAACTACTGCCGTCCACAATCTCACCTCTCATATTTATTATTTTTTATATCTGAACTATTATACTACTTTTTTTTCGTAATTACAAGTATATCTTAAATTTTTTAAAAAAAGAGGAAGCTTTTTGGGCTTCCTCAAAATAGTTTTACGCTAATGTTGCTGCCATAATAGCTTTTATGGTATGCATACGGTTTTCTGCTTCGTCGAATACGATAGACTGTTCGCTTTCAAATACCTCGTCGGTAACTTCCATACAGTCAATGCCGTATCTGTTAAACAATGAACGTCCTACAGAGGTCTTAAGGTCGTGGAATGAGGGGAGGCAGTGCATAAATCTGCATTGAGGCCCTGCAATTCCCATAAGCTCTTTGGTTACTCTGTAATCAATAAGGTCATTTATTCTCTTTGCCCATACTTCGTCGGGTTCGCCCATTGATACCCATACGTCCGTGTAAAGAACGTCGGCATTCTTTACCGCTTCCTTGGGATCTTCGATGAATTCAAGAATAGCTCCTGTCTCCTTTGCTATTTCACGGCATTCTTCAATCAAGTTAGAAACGGGGAAGTATTCCTTGGGGGAACATGCAACGTAGTGCATACCCATCTTTGCGCATCCTACCATAAGTGAATCACCCATATTGTAACGAGCATCGCCGAGATATACGAGCTTCTTGCCCTTCAATGAGCCGAAATGCTCCTTGATAGTAAGGAAGTCAGCCAATATCTGTGTGGGGTGGAACTCGTTTGTAAGCCCGTTCCATACAGGTACACCTGCGTGTTGTGCAAGTTCTTCAACGAGGTCCTGTCCAAAGCCTCTGTATTCAATGCCGTCGAACATTCTGCCGAGAACTCTTGCGGTGTCTGCAATACTTTCTTTCTTGCCTATCTGTGAGCCGGTAGAGTCAAGATATACGGGGTGCATACCCAAATCTGCTGCCGCTACTTCAAATGCGCAACGGGTTCTTGTACTTGTCTTTTCGAATATCAATGCGATGTTCTTGCCTTCGCAAAGTCTGTGGGGAATACCCGCTTTTTTCTGCGCCTTGAGTTCAGCCGCATAATCTATTAAATAGTTGATTTCTTCAGGTGTGAAATCGAGAAGCTTGAGAAAATGTCTGTTTTTGAAATTCATAATAATCTCCTTGTGTATTTTGTCTAAGGAACTTTTTGTATCCGAGGGGGAAAACCATCTCAAACGCCGAAGTTTTTCCCCCTCGGGCTCCCCTAATCCTTGGCTGGCATGTAGGGGGAATGGGGCTAAAGAACTTTTTGAAAAAAGTTCCTTAGGCTCCTCAAAAACTTTGAATAATGGATTTTTATACAATGTTGTAGGTGGATTCCATATCCATCTGTTTTTGCAGAGTTGTTTGTTTTTCTCGGGACGTCGAGACGCCGTCCCCTACCACTCGTGGTAAGGTTCGCACAAACCCGAGAGGCAAAGTTTTTGGATTCTTAAACCTTTTTTCAAAAAGGTTTAAGGTGGATTTTTGGGTTCATAACCCTTTTTTCAAAAAGGGTTATGCCAATATTGCGTCTTTGATAATCTTAACTGCTTTTTCGAGCGCTTCCATAGGAATATTAAGCGCGGGGAGGAGTCTAATCTTATCTTTTGCAGTAAGGCAGAGAACACCGTTTTCCATACAAATCTTAAGAACGTCTGCCGATGTTTTATTGGCAGGTTTAATACCAATCATAAGACCGAGACCGCTTACAGATTCAACTTCTTTCATATCCTTAAATGCATTGAAAACGTATTCGCTCTTCTTCTTAACGTCATCAAGAAGCTCTTCGTTAAGTCTTTCGATAATGCTGATAGCACCCGCACAGCTAATGGGGTTGCCGCCGAAAGTTGAGCCGTGGTCACCGAAGCCGAAAACGTTCTGAACCTTTTCGCCAAGCATTGTCGCACCGAGGGGGAGACCTCCGCCGATACCTTTTGCTGTAGAAACAACGTCGGGTTCAATTCCGTAGTTCATATATGCATAGAGCTCGCCCGTTCTGCCGTTGCCCGTCTGAACTTCGTCTATCATAAGAACTATATCATTTTCTTTTGCGTACTTTGCAACGCCCTTTACAAAATCGCCGTCAAGCGCAAGAACGCCACCCTCGCCCTGAATAATCTCCATCATAATACCTGCAACCTTATTAGCTTCAACAGTCTTAATAAGTGCTTTGAGGTCATTTGCGGGAGTATGAACAAATCCGGGCGTCAAGGGTTGGAAGAGCTCGTGGTAGTGGTCTTGTCCCGTTGCTGAAAGTGTAGTCAAAGTTCTGCCGTGGAAGCTGTTTACGAGAGTAACTATAGTCGAATATTCGGCTCCCTTTTTCTCTGCGGCATATTTTCTTGCAACCTTAATCGAACATTCGTTTGATTCTGCGCCCGAGTTACTGAAAAACACCTTTTTCATACCCGTCTTTTCGCAGAGAAGCTTTGCGAGTTTGGCGCAGGGCTGTGTATAATAGAGGTTCGACATATGCTGTACCTTATTGAGCTGTTCTGTTACAGCCTTTTTCCAAGCATCGTCGGCAATACCAAAGCTTGTAACGCCGATGCCCGAACCCATATCTATATATTCTTTTCCGTTTTCGTCATATACGTACGAGCCTTTTCCCGATACTATTTCAACGGGGAAGCGGTTATACGTACCTGCAACGTATTCTTTGTCAATAATCTTTGTATCCGTCATTGTTAATCACCTACTACCATAGTTCCGATACCCTCGTCTGTCAATATCTCAACGAGAATAGAATGGGGAACACGTCCGTCCAAAATTACAACTTTCTTTACGCCCTCGGCAATAGCTTCGATACAGCAGTCAACCTTCGGAATCATACCGCCGGAAATAACGCCTTCTTTATAAAGCTGTTTAGCTTCGTTTACTGTTACCTTTGTTATAAGAGAAGAGGGGTTATTCACATCGCGCAAAAGTCCTATAATATCTGTTGTCATTATAAGATTTTCTGCCTGTAATGCGCCTGCAATATATGCCGCTGCGGTGTCTCCGTTAATGTTGTAGCTGTTGCCCTCGCTATCACAGCCTATTGTTGAAACAACGGGGATATATCCGAGGTTCAAAAGGTCCAGAATAGGTTCAACGTTAACCTTTGTAATCTCTCCGACATAACCGAGAGTTTCGTCTTTTATCTTCGCTTCGATAAGCTTTCCGTCCATACCGGAAATACCGATAGCCTTTGCACCCAACGTTCCGAGGAGATTTACAAGGTTCTTGTTAACCTTTCCTGCAAGTACCATCTGCGCAATATCCATAGTCTCTTTGTCCGTAACACGAAGACCGTTTACAAATTCTGCCTTTTTGCCAACCTTGTTCATCATCTCGCTTATTTCGGGACCGCCGCCGTGAACGAGAACGATTTTTATACCGATGGTCGAGAGAAGCGCAATGTCTTCCATAACCTGCTTTTTTAAATCGTCGTTAATCATAGCGTTGCCGCCGTATTTGATTACAACAATTTTTCCGTTATAGCGTTTTATGTAGGGAAGAGCCTGTGTAAGTATTTCGGCTCTGTCCAAATTTGTAATTTTATTTTCCATCATTTTTTCCGCCTATATTTTTTATTAAGTGCGATAGTCGCCGTTTATCTTCACGTAATCGTAAGTGAGGTCACAGCCCCAAGCTTGAGCCTTGCCGTCGCCGTCGCCTGCGGTAACAAGTATTTCAATTTCTTTTTCGAGAAGTATCTCTTTTGCCTTTTCTTCGGAAAATTCAATGCCCGCGCCGTTTTTGCAAACGTCAAGCGTTCCTTTCGCAGAACGGAATGAAACGTCTATCTTGTTTACATCAACGTCAGCACCGCTGTAACCGATAGCGCATAGAACACGTCCCCAGTTTGCATCAGCTCCAAACATAGCCGCTTTAAAGAGGCTTGAGCAAATAACGCTCTTTGCAATAATCTTTGCATTTGTTTCATCCTTTGCGCCGTTAACGGAACATTCGAGGAGCTTTGTTGCGCCTTCTCCGTCGCCCGCAATCATACGGCTGAGGTATACGTTTACTGTATTAAGAGCCTTCATAAACGTATCAAAATCTTCGCCTTCGGTAGTAATTTCTTTATTTTGTGCCATACCGTTTGCAAGAACTGTTACCATATCGTTTGTGGATGTATCGCCGTCAACGCTTACCATATTAAAAGTATTCTTTATATCTGTAGAAAGTGTCTTTTGAAGCATCTCTGCGGAAATAGCTGCATCTGTTGTAATAAACACGAGCATTGTTGCCATATTGGGATGAATCATACCGCTACCCTTTGCAATACCGCCCATACGGCAAACCTTGCCGCCTATTTCAAATTCAACTGCAATCTCTTTCTTTACAGTATCGGTAGTCATAATTCCTTCAGCCGCATCGTCGCCGCCGTTTACCGAAAGCGCTTCAACGAGGGGCTTTACGCCTGCCTCAATAGGCTCGAGGGGGAGTGGCTGACCGATAACGCCTGTGGAAGCAACAACCACGTCATTTGCCTTAACGTTGAGTTCTTTTGCAAGAAGCTCACACATCTTTTCGGCAACTTCAATACCGTTTGCGTTACAAGTGTTTGCATTTCCGCTGTTGCAAAGAATTGCCTGCGCCTTGCCGTCGGATATATGATTTTTTGTAACTGTCAAGGGCGCGCCTTTGACGAGATTTGTTGTATAAGTTGCTGCTGCAGTTGCTATTGTTTCGCTGTAAATAAGCGCTAAATCCTTTTTGGTACGGTTCTTGCGAATACCGCAATGAACACCGCTTGCCTTAAATCCTTTTGCTGCGCATACGCCGCCGCTGATTATCTTCATAGTTTATTTAGTCTCCTTTGAAAGTTTAAGTCCTGTCGTTTCGTCGATACCCATAAGTATGTTCATATTCTGTATCGCACTTCCCGAAGCGCCCTTGCCAAGGTTATCAAATCTTGAAATAAGAAGTATTCTATCGTTGTTGCCCTTAACGCTTATCTGCATATCGTCGCAACCCTCAAGATAAGTAGCCGACATAAAGCCGCTTTCCTCTTCTTCGTCATAGTGAATAATAGAGGTGTTATATATGCTCTTGTACAAGCCCTTTATATCGTCTATACTTCCCTTAACGTCATCTGCAAACAAGGGAACGGTAACTTCCATACCACTGTAAAAATCACCTACGATAGGGCAGAAAATGGGAGAGTAATTAAGGTTGCATATCGATACCATTTCTTTTAAATGCTTATGCTGTTGAGTCAGCGCATACTGACGGGGACCATCGAGAATCGGATCGCGTTCTGCCGATTCATAATCTGCAATCATCTTTTTACCGCCACCCGAGTAACCGGTAAGTGAAAATGCCGAAAGCTTTGCATCGCTCTTAATCAACCCTGCATTAACAAGGGGCTGAACCAATGCAACAAAGCCGCTTGCGTGGCATCCGGGGTTAGCAACTCTTTTTGAGTTTGCAATCTTCTCTCTGAAGTTGCCTATTTCGGGGAAGCCATATACCCAACCTTCGTTTGTTCTGTGAGCCGTTGAAGTGTCAATAATCGCAGTGTTGGGGTTGTCGATAAGTGTTATTGCTTCTCTTGCCGCATCATCGGGCAAACAAAGAAATGCAATATCACAGCTGTTCAAAGCTTCTTTTCTGTACTTGTTATCTTTTCTTTTATCGTCGTCAAGAATTATAAGCTCTATATCTTTTCTGTCGGAAAGTCTGTCATAAATACGGAGTCCCGTCGTACCCGCGCTTCCGTCTATAAATATTTTCTTCATTTATTCAGCAATTCCTTTACGTATTTTATCTGCGCTTCAACCGAGCCGACGGACGTTCCGCCCTCGCTGATTCTCTTTTCTACGCAGGTCTTAAGGTCAATTTCCGTATAAAGGTCGTCTTCAAATATATCACTGTGCTTCTTGTATTCTTCAAGCGGATACGTTTCAAGCACAAGCTCTTTCTTTATACAATCGGCTACGATGCTTCCCGAAATCTTGTAGGCTTGTCTGAAGGGCATACCCTTTTTCACAAGATAGTCTGCAAGGTCGGTAGCGTTTATAAAGCCTTTTTGCGCCGCCTTTAACATATTGTCGGGCAATGCCTTCATCGTTTCGATCATACCCTTGGTTATGTCAAGGCACATAATTACGGTCTCAACCGAATCAAATACGCATTCTTTGTCTTCCTGCATATCCTTGTTATACGCAAGGGGAAGTCCTTTGAGCGAAGTGAGAAGGGTAGTTAAGTCGCCGTAAACTCTGCCTGTCTTACCTCTTACGAGCTCTGCCATATCGGGATTCTTCTTCTGCGGCATTATAGATGAACCTGTTGTGTATGAGTCGGACAATTCCACAAACTTGAATTCCCAGCTCGACCAGAGTATAAGCTCTTCGGAAAAACGTGATAAGTGCATCATCATCAACGCTATATCACTCATAAGTTCTACACTGAAATCTCTGTCGGATACGCCGTCAAGACTGTTTAAGGTTATGCCGTCAAATCCGAGAAGCTCAGCTTCGTATCTTCTGTCGGTGTTATAAGTTGTACCCGCTAATGCGCAACAACCTATCGGAGATATGTTCATTCTCTTTCTGCAATCGTGAAGTCTGTCTACATCACGCAAAAGCATCATGGCATAAGCCATAAGGTGGTGGCCGAATGTTATGGGCTGAGCTCTCTGCAAATGAGTATATCCGGGCATTATTGCAGCCTTGTATTCGTTTGCTTTGTTTGTAAATGCCTCAATAAGATTATTTGTCTTCTCGATTATCTCGTCGGTTCTTGCTCTGAGGTACATACGAATATCAAGCGCAACCTGGTCGTTTCTGCTTCTTGCCGTGTGAAGCTTCTTGCCTACGTCTCCTATTCTTTCTGTAAGCACTTGTTCAACAAACATATGTATATCTTCGCAGTCGGGATCAAAGTCGAGTTTTCCGTTGTCTATGTCACCGAGTATACCCTCGAGTCCCGCTACAAGCTCGTCCTTGTCGCATTCTTCGATTATACCGCATTTAGCAAGCATCTTTGCGTGCGCAATGCTTCCTGTAATGTCCTCACGGTACATCTTGCAGTCAAATCTTATTGATGAGTTGAAGTCGTCAGCCAGCTTTTCTGTTACGCCGCCTGTTCTTCCTGCCCACATTTTTGCCATAGAGAATAATTCACTCCTTGTTAAAATTTCTTGTAATTTAAAAGGCTATAAGGGACTGCTTATTTTTCACAGCCCCTTATGTATATCTTTGGTTTAAATTTTATTCTCGTTGTTCTTCTTGTTAACGAGAGCCTGAATGGTAACGGGGAGACCGTAAAGGTTAATAAATCCGTCCGCATCCTTTTGGTTGTAGTCACTTTCGCCGAATGTTGCTATTTCTTCGCTATACAATGTGTAAGGAGACCAAACACCTGCATTTATCATATTGCCCTTGTAGAGCTTGAGTTTTACCGTACCGGTAACCTTTTCCTGTGTCTTGTCAACAAATGCGCTCATAGCTTCACGGAGAGGAGTGAACCACTGACCGTTGTAAACAAGCTCTGCGAATGTAATCGCCATTCTCTGCTTTTCGTGAAGTGTCATCTTGTCAAGGCAGATGCTTTCAAGTACGCTGTGCGCCTTGTAAAGAATTGCACCGCCGGGCGTTTCGTATACGCCACGACACTTCATACCTACGAGACGGTTTTCTACGATGTCGATAATACCGATACCATTTGCGCCGCCGATTTCGTTAAGCTTCAAAATAATATTCTTTGCGGACATCTTTTCGCCGTTGAGCGCAACGGGAATACCCTGTTCGAAATCAAGTGTAACGTATGTGGGTGCATCGGGAGCAACAATGGGAGATACGCTCATTTCAAGGAAGCCGGGCTTTTCGTATTGAGGCTCGTTGCCTGTATCCTCAAGGTCCATACCTTCGTGTGAAAGGTGCCAGAGGTTCTTATCCTTGGAATAGTTTGTCTCTCTGTTTATCTTAAGAGGAATGTTGTGAGCTTCCGCGTAGTCAATTTCTTCTTCACGAGATTTGATGTCCCATTCTCTCCAAGGAGCAATAATAGCTAAATCGGGAGCAAAGTGCTTGATAGCAAGTTCAAAACGAACCTGGTCGTTACCCTTACCGGTGCAACCGTGGCATACAGCGTCTGCGCCTTCTTTAAGAGCAATTTCTACGAGTGCCTTTGCAAGACAGGGACGTGCATGGCTTGTGCCGAGAAGATATTCTTCGTAAACTGCGCCCGCCTTAACGCAAGGAATAATATAATTATCAACGTATTCGTCTGTGAGGTCGAGAACGTAGAGCTTTGATGCGCCTGTCTTGAGAGCCTTTTCTTCAAGACCTTCAAGTTCGTCAGCCTGACCAACGTTACCCGATACTGCGACAACTTCGCAGTTGTTATAATTTTCTTTCAACCACGGAATGATAATTGATGTATCAAGACCGCCGGAATATGCAAGAACGACTTTTTTAATGTTTTCTTTATTCATAATATACAACTCCTTTTATGCAGTGAATAAATATTCATGCGTTTTCTTTGATATGCATACATTATACACGCGGTATGCATGTTTGTCAAGAGTAAAAATAGTATATTTCGGGATTTAATAATTTGTTTACAATTGTACTTGCTTGAGGTGTTTTTTTGCCTAAAAAGGTCGTTTTACCAAGCTGTTTTTTGTGCATTATTGCAGTTGTTGGGGATGTTTGGAATTATTGTTGTTTTCAAAGCCGAAAAAGAAAAATGCATAAATGTGTATTTATGCATAAAAATTGTATATTTGCGATTGAGTTGTTTTATTCTTTTGTATATTCCATTATATCTTCTAATTTACAATCTAATGCAACGCGGATTTTGTCTAATGTTTTTGTTTCAATAATATCGTTGGCTTTAAGACGATGTATAGTTTTACTCTCTATTCCGCCTTTTTTACGTAACATATATGTTAAACCACCTTTTTGTTTCATTGTTTCCCAAAGTTTGTTAAATACTATCATATATATATATTTTATAACCCAAAGGAAAAGCCATCGTAAGTGCAGTTGTATATTTTTCTCAATGCAACAATAACAACCGCTTTAATTGCATAAAAAATTGCCGATAAAAACAAGTGACGGTTTTTATCGGCAATCAAATATTTGTGGGTTTATTTCATATCGTGTTTTTCGAAATAGAGGTCCTGAAGTCTCTTTACAAGCTCGGGATTCTTTCCGCCGACAGCCTTTCCGTTAATCTCGCATGCCGCAAGAAGAACGGAAGTAGTGCTTCCCATAAGCACCTCGTCTGCGTTAAACAATTCGTCAAGTGTGTATTCTCTTTCTTCGTAGGGAATATCGTATTCACGGCAAATCTCAAGAACGTGCTTTCTTGTAATACTTGGAAGAATAAGGTTGTCGAGGGGGTGTGTTATAACAACGCCGTCTTTGATAATAAAGTTAGCGGTGTGAGCTCCCTCTGTAACTATATTACCTCTGTGGAATATAGCCTCGTCACAGCCTGCTTGCTTTGCGGCTTCACTTGCAAGGCAGTTGGGAATAAGGTTTATTGTCTTTATGTTACAGAAATAAAAACGGTTGTCTTCCTGTGTAAGAAGCTTAACTTTTTTAGATTGATCGCCTATCTTCTTGGGAGTAATATATGCAAAAAGCGAAGGCTTTTTGTTGTCGGGGAATATGTGATTTCTCGGGCCCGTTCCTCTCGACATCTGCCAATAGAGAATAAAATCCTTCTCGTCTTCATCTGCCTTTTCTATAAGCGACATAAAGATTTCTTCCAATTCTTCTCTGGTCTTGTCTATTTCTATTTTAAGAAGCTTACAGCTGTTGTAAAATCTGTCAAGGTGGTCATCGAGGTCAACCGGTTTTCTGTTGTGTATAAAAGCAACGTCATATACGCCGTCGCCAAAATATACTGCTCTGTCAAGCGCAGACACTTTCAATTCTTCAAGCGTTGCGTATTCTCCGTTGTAATAACCGACATTTTTCATATTAGTTATCTCCTTTTTTTATAAAGTGATCAGCAAAACTATTATATAGCTGTTACGTTAATTTGTCAATTGAGTTTTGTTAATAACCGTTGTTGTTTTTATGAGAAATATTTTCTGTCAAGCGAACGGAGCTGTATTGCTTCCGCTATGTGTTTTACTTGAATTCTGTCACTTCTGTCAAGGTCGGCAATTGTTAAAGCAACTCGCAAAATTCTATCATATCCGCGCGCAGACATTCCCATCTTTTCGAATGCTGCACGTAAAAGGTTGTGCGCATCACTGTCAAGCGTACAATATTTTCTAATCTGGCTTGTCGTCATTTCTGCGTTTGAATATATAGGTTTGCCCGCATACGTGGTTTCGTTTTTAAATCGTTCAACTGCTCTCGCTCTTGCCGCATCAACTCTTTCTCGTATTGTATCAGAGGTTTCTGCGGGTTTTGTATTCGATAATTCATTATATGAAAGTGAAGATACTTCAAGCTGTATATCAATTCTGTCAATAAGCGGACCGCTTATTTTGGATATGTATTTTCTTATATCTTCGGGCTTGCATGTGCATTTCTTGGTCGGGTGTCCGTAATATCCGCATTTACAGGGGTTCATTGCGCATACGAGCATAAATGAAGAGGGAAATGTGAAATGTCCTGCGGCTCTTGTGACCGTAATGCTTCCGTCTTCAAGCGGTTGGCGAAGTACTTCGGTTGCGCTCTTGTTGAATTCGGGTAATTCGTCAAGGAACAGAATTCCGTTATGAGCCAAAGATAGTTCGCCCGGCATCGGTATTCTGCCGCCGCCCGAAAGGGCTACCGACGACATTGTGTGGTGAGGTGAACGGAATGGTCTTTCGACGATAAGTGAATCGGCGGGTAGGCTTCCTGCTATAGAGTGAATTTTGGTTGATTCAACCGCCTCGTCAAAAGTTATTCTTGGTAAAATGGAGGGAATACGCTTTGCAAGCATACTTTTTCCGGTTCCGGGAGGTCCGATAAGCAGGACGTTATGGTTTCCGGCAGCCGCAATTTCAAGAGCTCTTTTAGCCTTTTCTTGTCCTTTGACATCGGAAAAATCCATTTTTGTGTTTGACCTTTGCCTTTCAAAGATATCCTTGTCAAATTCCACGGGGGAAATAACTTTTTTGCCGTTTAGATGCTCGACAAGCTCTCTGATATTGCGTACGGGGTATGCCTTAATTCCCGATACGACAGAGGCTTCTTTGGCGTTGTCGTATGGAACGTAAATTTCTTTTCGTCCTTTGTTTTTTGCGCATAACGCCATTGACAAAACACCGCGTATGCTTCTGAAATTACCTGACATTGACATTTCGCCGATAAAGCATTTATCCGAAAGGTCGGTTGTCTTTTTGATCGTTCCGCTACTGTGTAAAATAGCGGTAAGAAGCGCCATATCAAACGTTGAGCCTTCTTTTTTCATATCTGCAGGGGCGAGATTGATTACTATTGCAGAGTCGGGGAACATAAATCCGCTGTTCTCCAAAGCCGCTTGTATTCGCTTTTCAGCCTCTTTTACTGCGGCGTCGGGGAGTCCGACTATTTCAAAGCAGGGAAGCTTATCCTGCATATTACATTCAACTGTTACTTCAAAGCCGTCAATGCCCATAACGCCTGACGAAAATACTGTTGAAAGCATATTTTTCACCTCTTATATCAATATGACATATCATACAAAGTATATCATAACCTCCTCCTTTTTGCAACAGATTTTTAACTTTATTGCAAATAAGAATATACAAACAAATTAAAATATTATCTCTGTGCATATACTGAAAGTTAGAACAGATTAAGGAAAATTCCAAAAATGCACTACCTTTGATAGTATATTTCAAAATACTATCTCTAAATAAAACTTCACTTCTATGCATTCACAAAAAGTCTGTTCAAGCTTACAGTAAATGCACAGATTTAATATTTTATTTAAGTTAATAGTATTTTAAAAAATACTATCAAAGTTGTTGCTTCTTTGGAATCTTCCTTTGGTCTGTGCGAAGTTGTAATAAGTGCATAGAGGGAAAGTTTGCAAAAACTTTTTGTAGTTTTACTGTGTCTTTAAAAATTTAAAAACCCTTTTAGGCTGTTGCCTAAAAGGGTTTTAGATTGTTCAAAATAAAACAATTCTCTGTAATGTAAATTACTTGAACTTGCGCTTACGTGCCGCTTCGGATTTCTTCTTGCGTTTTACGCTGGGCTTTTCATAATGCTCTCTCTTACGGAGTTCAGCAAGAACACCGGACTTAGCACACTGTCTCTTAAATCTACGAAGAGCACTGTCAAGAGATTCATTTTCTTTGACTTTAATTTCTGCCATTTTGTTTTCCCTCCCTCCATACTATGGAAAAGAGAATGTTACCATTCTTAAAGAATATTATACTCTTTTGCCTTTAATATGTCAATATTTTTTTAGCATTTTTTTGCAAAAAGTTGAAATTTTGATTATTTAACAACCAAGTTAACAAGCTTTTTGGGTACAAATATCTCTTTTATAACAGTCTTGCCTTCAATAAATGGCTTAATTCTTTCGTCATTTTTTACCGTCTTAAGAGCATCTTCTTTGGAAATCTCTGCAGGTATCATCATTGTACCACGGAGCTTACCGTTTATCTGTACTGCTATCTCAACTGTGCTGTCAATCGTCTTCGCTTCGTCGTAAGTAGGCCATTCAGCCAATGAACAGAAGCCATTTCCGCCGAGTTCTTCCCAAATCTCTTCGCAAATATGGGGCGCAAAGGGGCAGAGAAGCTTAACAAACGTCATCAGCTCGTCTTTTGTGAGGCTACCCTTGTCGTAAATCTCGTTCGTCAACGTCATCATAGCTGCTATAGCTGTGTTAAACTTAAGCTCTTCTATATCGCTTGTAACTTTCTTTATAGTCTTATGGAATGAACTTTCAAGCTCTTTCGTTACACCCTCGTCCTTAATAAGATCAGTCATTGATGCAACTCTGTCAAGGAATCTCTTACAGCCCTTAACGCTGTTTTCAGACCAAGGTGCTGCGCTTGAATAGTCGCCCATAAACAAAATGTATACACGGAGAACATCTGCGCCGTACTCATCAACAACGTTGTTGGGATCAACTACGTTACCCTTTGACTTGCTCATCTTGTCACCGTCAGGGCCGAGAATAAGTCCCTGTGCCGTTCTCTTTGCATACGGTTCAGCCATAGGAACAGCGCCGATATCATAAAGGAATTGATGCCAGAATCTTGAATAAATCATATGTCTGGTTACGTGTTCCATACCGCCGTTATACCAGTCAACAGGCATCCAATAATCAAGTTTTTCTTTATCTGCAAACGCCTTATCGTTGTTTGGATCAATGTAACGGAGGAAGTACCAAGAAGAACCTGCCCATTGAGGCATAGTATCCGTTTCTCTTTTAGCGTGTGCGCCGCACTTGGGACAAGTGCAATTTACAAACGAATCTATCTTTGCGAGGGGGGATTCGCCGCCTTCTCCGGGTTCAAAGTTAGATACCTCGGGAAGCTTCAAGGGGAGTTCGTCATAAGGAACGGGAACCATTCCGCAAACGGGGCAATGTACAATCGGGATAGGCTCACCCCAATATCTCTGACGGTTAAATGCCCAGTCTTTCATCTTATACTGTACGCCCTTTTCGCCAATGCCTTTTTCTTCTAAATATTCAAGCACCTTTGCAATAGAATCCTTCTTATTGGTAAAGCCGTTAAGAAACTCGGAGTTAACCATTTCACCGTCGCCCGCATAAGCTACTTCTTCAATGTTTCCGCCCTTAATAACTTCAATAATATCAATACCAAACTTCTTCGCAAAGTCGTAGTCTCTTTCATCATGCGCGGGAACTGCCATAATAGCGCCCGTTCCGTAACCCATCATTACATAGTCGGAAATGTATATCGGAATCTCTTTATTGTTAATGGGGTTAATAGCAGAAAGACCTTCAATGCGTACGCCTGTCTTTTCCTTTACGAGCTGTGTACGTTCAAATTCTGTCTTCTTCGCACATTCTTCCTTATATGCGTCAAGGTCAGCAATGTTTTTTATTGTATCTCTGTATTTCTCAATTATCGGATGTTCGGGAGCAATAACCATAAACGTAACACCGAAAAGGGTGTCGGGACGGGTTGTATATATACGGAGAGTGTCTTCCTTATCTGCAAGTTTAAAGTTAACGAATGCGCCCGTAGATTTACCAATCCAGTTAACCTGCTGCATCTTTATGTTGGGAAGATAGTCAACCTCTTCAAGTCCCTGAAGGAGCTTGTCTGCATATTCGGTAATGCGGAGGTACCAAACGTCCTTTGATTTTTGTACAATATCAGTATGACAAATATCGCACTTGCCGCCTTGAGAGTCTTCGTTTGAAAGAACAACCTTACAATGCGGGCAGTAGTTTACAAGAGCCGTATCTCTGAAAACCAGTCCGTTTTCGAACATCTTGAGGAATATCCACTGTGTCCACTTATAGTAATCCTCTTGTGTCGTATCAACAGTTCTTGTCCAGTCAAAAGAAAAACCTACTCTCTTAAGCTGATCTGTAAATCTAACTATATTATCGTCAGTAACCTTTCTGGGGTGTATGCCTGTCTTTATCGCATAGTTTTCGGTAGGAAGACCAAACGCATCAAAGCCTATGGGGAAAAGAACGTTATAACCCTCCATTCTTCTCTTTCTTGAAATAACTTCAAGACCTGAATAAGCCTTGATATGTCCAACGTGCATACCTGCACCGCTGGGATAAGGGAATTCTACCAAGCCGTAAAATTTCTTTTTCGTTTTGTCCGAATCGTCGGCAAGGAAAATCTTTTCATCTTCCCATTTCTTTTGCCATTTTTTCTCTGTTTCGGAAAAGTTATATTTCATAATCGCTGTCCTTACGCCTTTCAATAGTAGTCTTTTTTTCGATATTTTTCAGTTTATATCAAAAGTTCAGATATGTCAATGTCTTCCGCATCGCTCCAGAGCTTTTCCAATTTATAAAACTCTCTTGCCTCTCTGCAGAAAATGTGCACGATAACCGAGCTGTAGTCGAGAATTGTCCAGCTTGCCTCGTTGTAACCCTCTATATGATGAGGTCTTATGCCGTTTTCTTCAAGCTTTTCTTCAACCTCTCCCGCAAGCGCACGTACCTGGGTGTTTGAGTTTCCGCCGCATATTACAAAATAATCGGCAAGAACCGTCTTGTCTTCAATTCTGATAAGCTTTATATCCCTTGCCTTCTTCGCGTCGAGCGTCTTAATTATAAATTCTGCCATTTCACGCGAATTATCTTCATTTACTTTAATTTCTGTATTCATATTAAACCTTTCTTTATTTATACTTTCGGAATGTAGATGCCGCCTTGCTCAATGTCTTCGGCAGACTGTTCGTTTCCGCCTATAACAGTTGAGGGATCTGCATTATAATACGGTGTTAAATACGTTGCGTATTTGTTTCCGGAGAATATTCTGTCGGTGTCGAATATAGCGTCTGTGATTTCAAAATCATAAATATTAAAGTAATTGTTTATAATGTCCAACATTCCTTGCCTATTGAGTACATAGTACCAGCCATAGCCGGCAGGAGGTGTGGGAGAGTATCCCGGCGCACTTATAAACGTCATATTCTTCGTGTCAAAATCGAGTAAATTCTTGCCGAAGTATACCATATCATTTAAAGCTACGTCAGTTTTTACATTCTTAAACACTTCGTCTGTAATCTTGACAACGGTTGTTGCGCTTATGCTGCTTTTAACCTTTTTGAGTAATGCGCTCATAAATATCTTTTGGGCATCCATTCTGCCTATATCTGCCTGAACCCATCCTGATCTGTATCTGACAAACATTTCTGCCTTCTCACCGTTCAAAATTTGTTTGCCCTTTTTTAAGTTGATTGTAAGACCTTGATCCTCGTCAACGTAATGCATATCTGCGGGAACGTCTACTTCAACGCCTCCCAAAATGTCAACAATGTTACGGAAACCGTTAAGATTTACCATTGCATAGTAGTGTATCTTGAGACACAGCTTTTGCTGTAAAATATCCTTTAATTTGTTAATACCGTAATCCTCGGGATCTTTTTCTTTCTTTGCAACGCCTTCGTTATAGTAATAACCGTATAAACCGTTAATCTTAAATCCGGTATTGTTAACCAAAACGTACGTATCTCGAGGAATTTGCATTATTGTCAATTTCTTTGTAGTTACGTTGTAATTCATCAACATAATTACGTCGGTATTTAATGCAACTCTGTCTCTGCCGAGAATAAGAAAATTAAACATCTCGTCCTTATCTTCTTCGGGGGGCTGTGTTTCTTCGGGGGCTTTTCCGTTTCCCGTTTCGTCAGGATCTCCCGTTTGGTTAACAAGCCCTTCGGTCGGGAAGACTATATCGTCATTTCCGTTGTCGGGTTTATGGAAATATACCGTATATGCTGCAACGGCAGCTACTGCTATTATGGCTGTAAGTAATATTGTCAGGATTATCAATCCTATTTTGCTTTTTCTCTTTTTGACTTTCATTTTATTCTCCATTAAAATTTAAACGTGTGGAATGTAAATCGAATCGTTATTGATATCGTCAGCATTATGAGGATCTGTAGTGGTAATGCTTTGATCGGTATAAATGTTGTTGAAGTGCGAGAATTTCGCTGTGTTTGTAAATACGCGGTTGGGATCGAAAATCGAATCCGTTATGTCAAAGTCGTAAATGTTGAAATACGTGTTTATCATCTCACACATATTTTTTCTTACCATTACGTAAAAGGAAATACCGTCTCCGCTTGCGCCTCTGCCCACCATTGACATCATATTTATCTGTTCTAAATCGACTTCAAGAAGCTGTTTGCCGTAAAACACCGCATCTGCTAAACTTAAGTCGGTTTTTATGTTCTTAAATGCTACGTCTACAAAGTTTGCTATGGTAGTTACGTTAAAGTTGGACTTTAACTTCTTTATAAATGCGCTGACAAATATCTTTTGCGCGTCTATTCTGCCTATATCTGCTTGGATATACTGAGAGCGCATTCTAATGAAATGTTCGGCTTTTAGTCCATCTAAATGTTGAATTCCTGCGTGGACGGTTATATTCTGTTGTGCAATTTCATCGAAGTAGGTATATGCCACGGGAACGTTTACGTCAACTCCGCCTATCGAATCCACGATAGAAATAACGCCGTTTAGATTTATATGGCCTACGTTATGTATCTTTATACATAAATTTTGCTCTAAAACGTTCGCCATACTTCTGAGTGCTTCTGTAACCTTTCCGCCGTTTGTTATATAAAATTGCGCATATAAGCCGTTGAGCTTGCCCGAGTATATATTTGTGCGTATATATGTATCGCGCGGTAATTGGAGTATGTTTATCTTATTTGTGGTCGTGTTAAAGTTAATAAGCATTATAACGTCGGTATTCAGCGCTACTCTGTCTTGACCTACAAATAAAAAGTTATATATCTTTTGTTGGCTTTTTGGCAACTGGTCGGGAGTCGTCTCCGCAACGGTCTCGGGAGGTGTCGTTTCAACAGCCGTCTCGTCTCCTAATGTCTCCGCCGTTGTCTCGGGAGATAATGTTTCGGTCAATCCGCCCGTAGCAAAAGGCGGCGGCTCGTTAACTCCGGTCTCGGGCTCATGAAAAAAATACGTGTATGCAATAACCGACGCTGCGCACATAAGCATTGTCAAAATCACTGCAAGTATAATCAAGAATATCTTTTTTAGTATTCTTTTTTTATTTGAACCCTTGTCGATTGAATTATCTGATTTATTCTCGGGAGGGGTAGTCATTTTAATCTCCTATTCTCTTTATGAGTGAGTTGTAACATTCGAGTGTTTGACTATGAATAAATTCTTTTTTTTCCAGCAGCTCCGATATAGTATATTTCAGCGACAAAACTATCGTATCGTTAAGTCTTTTTTGTATATCGCAAGTATCGGCATAAAAATATTCGCGTAATCTTTTGCATTCGTCAAATTTTCTTGTCGGTTCAATATAGTCCGCAAGATACAA
This sequence comes from Clostridia bacterium, assembly GCA_017547655.1. Lineage (GTDB taxonomy): Bacteria > Bacillota > Clostridia > Oscillospirales > CAG-272 > RGIG1995. The sequence continues at coordinate 45,027 of JAFYPF010000014.1, read as the reverse complement.
AAGTTTTTCTGTTAACGTCATATTAGCTCTGCCTGTAGTATGGTATCTTACCGCAGACAATATCTCTTTATCCGCATATTGAGGAAAATCACTCATAATCAGTGCCGGTGCAGTAAATGAGTGTAGTGTCTTTGGGGAATTTAACGTATCTTTATCAATTTCAATTCCCATTTTTTCGCAAAGCAATAACTGGCTGTCCGTCGGCATCTCTTTCGTTATATCGTGTAAATATGCCGAGGCTATAAGTTTTTCACCGTCAATTCCAAAAAGTTCAGCCAAATTCTTACATTCGCTCACTACCGATAACGTATGATTATATCTGTAATTCGACATAAGCGGACGTATTTCTTTTTCAAGATTAAACATTATGTTCACCGTATAAATCGTATTTGTCTATAAAAGCTCTAACGTCGGGGGGAAGAAGATAAAGGGTGTTTTCTCCGCGTTTTATCTTTTCTCTTATCTCCGTCGAGGAAAGCTCTATCGGCGCCATCGGTACGTCAACAATTCTTGCGCCGTATCTTTTCTTAAGTCTTTCTTTCGTCGCAAGAATTTCTTCCGATTCGTCGTAAGTACCGGGGCGCACTATGTGCGCAATCTTTGACAGCTCAAATATTCTTTCTGAATTCTTCCAATATTCGAGATTGAGAAAGTTATCTGTTCCGCAAAGAAGAGTCAAGTCCTTTGATATAAAGCTGAAATGCTCGAGAGTCTTATAAGTATAACTTACCTCTTGGTTACGTACCTCAAAATCGGATACAATTATCTTATCGTTATAAAAGGGAAGAGGACTGAATGCTATCTTTAGCATTTGTAATCTCATATGAGGATCATCGCCTGCGCATATCGTTTTATGCGGCGGAAGATAGTTTGGTATTACAAACAGTCTGTCAAGGTCGCAGGCTGTCAAAAATGCAAATGCCGAGCGTATATGTCCCAAATGCACGGGGTCAAACGTACCGCCGTATATACCAATCTTCATGTCACTCATATTCTTAAATAAGTTCTATCTTCTTATTCTTCTTTGATTCACGGTAAAGCACAAAACGTGTTCCTACCGTTTGTATTACCTCGGCAGATACAATTTCGGCAATCTCTTCGGCAGCCTCTCTTGATGTATATCCCGAATTGTCAAGTACGCGGAGCTTGATAAGCTCTCTTGCTTCAAGCGCGTTTGAAATCTGTTCGGTCATATTTTCATTTATGCCGCCCTTGCCTATCTGAAAAATCGTATCCAAATGAACTGCGAGCGAACGCAGATATGCTCTTTGTTTTGATGTAAGCATTTTGTAGTTCCTTTTTTTAGTTTAAATTAAATTCTTTTACCTTTTTTTCGAATTCAGCGGCAAACGCTTCCATTGCCTTTCCTCTGTGGCTTATTGAATTCTTTTCTTCGGCTGAAAGCTGTGCAAATGTCTTGCCGAAGGGCTCGTATAAAAAGTAGGGATCATATCCAAAGCCGTTTGTTCCTGCCGCTTCTTCGGTTATATAACCTTCAACCTTGCCGCACGTCTTTATTTCATAGTTTTGATTGGGGAATATACATACAACGTTTGAAACAAACTGCGCGCCTCTTTTTTCTTTCGGGAGACCTTTCAGTTTCTCTTGCAAAAGCCTATTGTTTTCGTCGTCTCCTCCGCCCGAAAATCTTGCGGAATGAACGCCCGGAGCGCCGTTCAGCGCATCAACGCAAAGCCCCGAGTCGTCGGCAATTGTTATATAACCTTTTTTCGCTCCGACTGAAGCTTTTATTCTTGCGTTATCTTCAAAGGTTTCGCCGTTTTCCTCTATATCGTCATAAACGCCTATATCGTCAAGCGAAAGTATCTTTACCGATACGCCGTTTATCTTTGACATCATAGCTTGAAGCTCGGCTATCTTCTTCTTGTTTCTTGAGGCTAAAACTATTTCCATAATAACACCCTCTTATTCAAACAAAGCCTTTACAAAATCGTCTGCGGAGAAAGGCTGCAGGTCGTCTATCTTTTCGCCTACACCGATGTATTTAACGGGAATATCGAGCTCGTTCTTTATGGAGAACACGATGCCGCCCTTTGCGGTTCCGTCGAGCTTGGTTAAAACAAGTCCCGTAATCTCTGCGGAATTCTTGAATTCCTTTGCTTGTCTTACGGCGTTTTGTCCCGTCGTCGAGTCAAGAACGAGTAACGTTTCTCTCGCCGCATCGGGGAGCTCTCTTCCTATTACTCGGTTTATCTTCGCAAGTTCGTCCATAAGGTTCTTCTTGTTGTGAAGTCTGCCCGCAGTATCTATTATAAGAACGTCTGCCTTTCTGCTTTTTGCCGCAGATACAGCATCAAACACAACTGCCGCAGGATCCGAGCCCTCTGAATTCTTTATTAGGTCTGCGCCTGCTCGGTCAGCCCATATCTGAAGCTGGTCAATAGCTGCCGCGCGGAACGTATCCGCTGCCGCAAGTACCACCTTTTTACCCGAAGATATAAGGTGATGCGCAATCTTCGCTATAGACGTTGTCTTACCAACCCCGTTAACTCCGATAACAAGGATAACCGCAGGTGTGGTAGAAAGGTTAAGCTGTTCGCCTTCGCCTATCATACCCTTTAATATTTCAATCAAGGCTTCCTTTGTTTCTTCTGCATCTGAAAGACGTTCATCTTTTATTCTTTCGCGAAGCTTTTCTATAATCTCTTCGGTCGATTCAAAGCCTACGTCTGCCGCAATAAGCAGTTCTTCAAGCTCTTCAAGCAGGTCTTCATCAACCTTTACAAATGCTTTGAAAAGATTGTTTACCTGTCCGAATATCGATGATTTTGTCTTTTCAAGACCGTTTTTCAGTTTTTCGAAAAATGACATATTCTAACCTTTCTGAATATCAATATTATGTACTATTCAAGCTTAACGCCGAGTTTATCTTCAATATCGCGTACGTTAACCGCGAGTACCTTTGAAATACCCTTTTCGTACATGGTTACGCCGTAAAGTGTATCAGCCGATTCCATAGTACCTCTTCTGTGGGTAATCATAATAAACTGGGTTGCATCCGAATATTTTCTTGCATATTCTGCAAATCTTACAACGTTTACCTCGTCGAGCGCCGACTCGATTTCGTCGAAAATGCAGAACGGTGTGGGATTAACTTTAAGTATCGCAAAGAAGAGGGCGATAGCAACGAAAGCTTGTTCTCCGCCCGAGAGAGAAACGAGGTTCTTGATTATCTTTCCGGGAGGAGCTACGTTAATATCGATACCGCTTGTCAATACGTCGTCGGGGTTGGTCAGTATAAGCTCTGCAGTACCGCCTCCGAACAGTTCGCGGAATACCGTCTTAAAGTGCATATTAACGTCTTTCATCGTTTGAGAGAATTTGTCTCGCATTTCGGCTTCAAGCTTAACGATAATATCGGAAAGCTGCTTTTCAGCATTTTCAAGGTCGGTTATCTGCGTGTGCATAAAGTCGTATCTTTCTTTTACTTCCTTATACTCGTCTATTGCACTGACGTTAACGTGACCGAGTCCCTTAAGCTTGCCTTTATATTCTGCAAGCTGTTTCGACAGCTCGCTTTTGTTTTCGTTTGTAACCTCGGGAAGCGGTAGTTCTGCTGCTGCGGAATAAGTAAGCTCATATTCCTCCCAGATACGTTCGCTTGATTTATCGAGGTCGTTCTTAAGCTGCTGACAAAGCCCCTCAAGCTTTGTATATGCTCTGAATACAAGCTCTCTGTCGTTCGTCTTTTCTTTTATCTTTACTCGAAGGTCGTTTATTCTCTTTTCGTATTCGTCGTTCTTTTCAGTATAATCTCCCTTTTCTTTTTCAAGGGTGGAAATTATATTAAGAACTTCCGAAAGCGATTCTTCGGTTGTTGCAATCTTCGATTCTGCAAGAGCCTTCTTTGTTTCAAGTGATTCAAGCTCGCTATTGCCTAAAGATATACGTTCAACAAGAGAAATAAGCAGATTTTGAGTGGATTCAACGTTTTTTTGAAGATTTTCCAAATCTTTTCTGTCTTCGGTCAAACGAATAACAGAATTGCTATTTCTCTCGCGCAAAGCTTCAATTTCGGTATTCTTTGCCGTAATATCGTTCTTTATGGTGTTCTGCTCATCTCTGCCGGCTTCAATAAGGGCGTTGATTTCTTTTAACTCACCGTCAATCTTTTCTTTCTTCTCACGGTAAAAATCATCGGCTCTCTCAAGTCTGTTAAGCTCATCAGACAATTCGGATAAGCTCTTTTCATCTGATGCAAGCTGAGATTTCAAAACCTCGTATTGTGTGTTTTCTGCGTTGAGAAGCGAGTTGAGAAGAGAAGTGTTGCCGAGGTGTGAGTCACGTTTTCTTGTAAGTGATTCCTTTTCCTTGTTTACGTTTTCTATCTCTATGTTAACCGACTCTGTATCCTTTGTAAGCTTTTCACATTCTTTTTTCAGCTTCTCTATTTCGGAAACTCGGGTAAGCATACCGCTGTCCTTCTTTGAAGAACCGCCCGTATATGAACCGCCCGCATTTATAAGCTGACCGTCAAGCGTTACAAGTCTAACTTTGTAGTTAAGCTGCTTTGCAGCTATACTTGCATTGTCAATAGTATCAAAAACTACTGTTCTGCCAAGCAAAAATTCGCTTACTATTTGAAACTTGTCTTCACATTCAGTAAGCTCGCTTGCAATACCGATATAGCCGTTCATAGATGACAGCGTCTTAACGTCAACGGTAAGTTTCTGTACCTGAATCGAGGTCAATGGGTAGAAAGTAGCTCTTCCCGCATTTCTTTCCTTGAGAAGCGCAATAGCCTTTTTCGCAGAAGCTTCGTCTTTTACAACTATATTCTGCAAGTTTCCGCCGAGAGCCGTCTCTATAGCAACGGTGTACTTTCTGTTAACGCTTATAAGCTTTGATACGGGACCGTATACACCGCCGAGCGTACCATTGTTGCTTTCGTTCATAACAAAACGAACGCTGTTTGCATATCCCTCAAAGTGTTCTTCCATTCGAGTCAATGTTTCTGCTCGCTGTTTCTTCGACGCCATATCAATATACAAAGAGTTGAGCTTATCGTTCAGTTCTTTTATCTTTGCTTCGAGTGCTTGAATAGCGTTTTCAGCTTCGTCCGCCAAACTCTTTGCCTCGTCGGCTTTCTGCTTATATCCCAAAACCGTCTTTTCGGCTTTGCTTGCTCTGTCTTCAAGAATCGACATAGCTTCTTTAAGCTCTGCTATTTCAACCTTTAAGGTTTCGCATCTTTCGTCTTCGCTCTTTCTTGAACCCGAAAGGGAAGAGAGCTCAATCTGCTTATTTACCGCTTCTTCTTCCTTGAGCTTAATAATAGCTTCCGCCTGTTCAAGCTTATTTTCAAGCTCAACAAGTTCAAGTAAGCCCTTTTCGAGCATCTCGTCGGCAGAAGTTCTTTCGATTTCCGATTTTGCAAGGGTGTTCTTAAGCTCTTCTAATTTTTCCTTTGCCTCTTCCAAGGCCTTTTCGGTATTGTTCTTTTCCTCGGCACGGAGAGTAAGCTCGTTTTCTGCCTGTAATTTTAACTGCGTGATATGTTCAATATCGTTCTTGAGAACCTTTAAGTTACTTTCAAGACCGTATCTCTTGTCGTTTGCAACCTGCAATTCATTCGAGTTCTTTTCGGTCTTCATCTTGTTTTCTTGAGAAGCCTCAAAAAGTCTCTCGTTTTGATTTTCCAAAGACTGTATCGTTTCGTCGGCAATTTCAAGCTCCTTGCCCGAAAGCACGTAATCGTTTTCCGCTTTGGTAAGTCTTTCTCTTAATTCCTTTGTGTCATAAAGCCAGAGAGATATGTCGGCGTTCTTCTTCTTGTCGTAAAATTCAAGATATCTCTTTGCTTTTTCCGCCTCTTTTTCAAGCGGGCCTATTCTGCCCTCAAGCTCGTATTTAATGTCATTGAGACGTACGAGGTTATCGTTCGTAGACGCAAGCTTGCGTTCTGCCTCGTTTTTCTTGTAACGGTATTTTGAAATACCTGCAGCCTCTTCGAAAATGTTTCTTCTTTCGTCGCTCTTTTGAGATATAATTTCAGCCGCTTTACCCTGGCTGACTATCGAATATCCCGTCTTACCCACACCGGTATTCATAAACATCTCGTGAATGTCCTTGAGCCTTGCAGGACGGCGATTTATCATATATTCACTTTCGCCCGAACGGTAATATCTCCTCGTAACTTCAACTTCGTCATAATCAACGTCGATTCTGTTTCCGTCGCCTGTGTTGTCTATAAGCAGAGAAACCTCCGCATAGCCCATAGGACTGCGCGAAGCCGAACCGCCGAATATAACGTCTTCCATTTTTGTTCCGCGTATGTTTTTGCTTGAAAGTTCTCCGAGAACCCAACGCATAGCATCGGATATGTTTGATTTACCGCTTCCGTTAGGGCCTACTATAACGGTCATACCGTCATCGAAGTTTATTGTCGTCTTGTCGGGAAAAGACTTGAAACCGTGTAATTCAAGTGATTTTAATCGCATTTTCGGCATTAGCCCCCTTTCGGTATCTTTTTCTTAACTATCCTAAAATAATCATAATATGTCTAATATAATATTATAACCCTTTATATCATTTTTTTCAACAATTTTCAGAGATTTTATATTATAATTTTTTGTTAAGTTTATTTTATTGGTTTTTTTCTGGCCTATAACCTTTGAAACACATCCCGCAGAGCAGTAAACAATAATGTCTTTTCCTTCTGTTTGCTTACCGTTCAGCTCTTCGCATATTCTTTTGTAATACACGTAATTTTCGGCTAATTCACCTATTGCGGGGTGGTAGTCTCCGCCGTATACAACGTCGGGGTCATACAGTTCGTCGCCCGACTGTAAGCCTATTCTTATAACCGGCTTTTTTGCTTTGTCAAATACAAGCAAAACCTCGCCCGTTCTTTCTATCGTATCGTCAAGACGAAGAGGGGTATATTCGCCCCTTTTTGCCATATCGCAAAGCTCGGTTTCCCTTAATACAACGGTGGGGTATACCCTTGCTCCGTCGCATAAATTTGCTATTATTTCAGCCGTATTTATCTCTTTTTCGAGGGTTGAGCCGGGGAGTCCTATCATCATTTGACCTATGAGATTAAAGCCGTATTTCTTTATCAATTTACAAGCCTTTCTCGCCTGTTCTGACGTGTGTCCTCTTTGGGTGATTTTTAAAACTTCATCGTCCATTGACTGTAGTCCGAGTTCTATGTTTTTTACCCTGTACGACTGCAAAATATCGAGTATTTCTTCGTCAATATAGTCGGGGCGGGTTGACAGTCTGATTGAGGTTACAAACCCTTGTTTTATATACTTGTATGCAGTCTCGAGCAGGTATATCATATCGTTTCTGTCGATGCCTGTAAAGCTGCCTCCGAAGAAAGCTATCTCGGTTTCATAGTTTGTTGTATCTACTGTAGATAGTGCGTTTTTTATAATATTGTCAACGTCGTTTTTGTTAAAACAAGACGTGCCCGAAATGCGTTTCTGGTTACAGAAAACACAGTCATTCGGGCAACCTAAATGCGGTATAAATACCGGTATATTTACGTGTTTCAATTTGTACTCTCCAAATAAATCGTTTTTGCAAAGTTTTTGAAGGTGCGGAAACTTTTTTAAAAAGTTTCCGCGTTATTATTATGTTTGACCGAATAAAGCAAGTGCTTCTTTGGCAGCCATCTGTTCCGACTCGCGTTTGCTTCGTCCGATGCCTTTTCCGATAACGTTATTATTCAAATAAGCTTCGGTCTCAAACAGTCTTTCGTGGGCGGGGCCGCTTTCGTTTACGAGTCTGTATTCGAGCACGTCTCCTTGTTCTTGCTGTATAAACTGTTGGAGCATAGATTTATAGTCTTTCGTATTTCCTCTTGCTATAATCTTTTTTATCTCTTCGGTCGCAAAGGGAAGGAGAAATGACTTAACGGGCTCAATTCCGCCGTCAATAAACATTGCCGCCAACACCGCTTCAAATGCATCTGCAAGAATTGACGGTCTTTCTCTGCCGTTCGTTATCTCTTCGCCGTGGCCGAGGAAAAGATATTTTCCGAGTTCAATCTCACGTGCAAATTTTGCGAGTGCTTTTTCGCACACTGTTCCCGCTCTTACCTTCGACAGTTCGCCCTCGGGCAAATCGGGATAGTTCGTGTAAAGATATTCGCTTACGGTCAAAGACAAAACCGAGTCTCCGAAAAATTCAAGTCTTTCGTTACATTCGGTCTTTATGTTCTTTGATTTAAGCTCGTTTGCAAATGATGAATGTGACAACGCTTTTATCAAAATGGGCTTGTTTTTGAACGTATAATTTAACTTTTTTTCAAGCCCTTTTATTATCTCAATAAGCTCGTTTATATCAGTTATATTCATTTATCTTCGCCTATCTTTTCGGTTTCTTTCTTTAGTGTTTTTACTGTAAGCTGTGATGACTGACGTGCAATTTCAACTATTATTCCCGTATTAACGTAATATATAGCCTGTTTAATCGCATTCTTTACAGCTTTCGCATCCGCTGAACCGTGCGCTTTGATAACCGGCTTTGATATGCCGAGCAGGGGTGCGCCGCCGTATTCGGAAGCATCAAACTTCTTTTTAAAAGCCTTAAGTGTCGTTGTGAGAACCAAAGCCGATGCCTTGCTTACAATGTTTGACGTAAAGAGGGATTTTAACTGGTCTATCATAAACTTGCCAAAGCCCTCTGTGAGCTTTAATACAACGTTGCCCGTAAAACCGTCGGTAACAACTACGTCCGCCTTTGCAAACGGAATATCTCTGCCCTCAATATTGCCTATAAAGTTTATATCGGATTCGGATAACTTCTGATACGTCTCTCTGTGTAAATCCGTTCCCTTGGTTGGTTCTGCTCCGTTGTTGAGCAGCCCTACGGTGGGGTTCTTTATGCCGTGCAGACGTTCCATATATATCGAGCCCATTCTTGCAAACTGCTCAAGATTTTCGGGAGTAACGTTTATGTTTGCGCCCGAATCTACAAGCAAAACGGGTTTTGTGAGAGGCAGTATTGTTCCTATTGCGGCTCGGAGACCTCTTATTCTTCTTACGATAAAGGTAGCGCCTGCAAGAAGAGCACCAGTATTACCTGCGCTTACAAACGCATCGCCCTTGCCCTCTGCAAGAAGTTTTAAGCCCTCGTGCATGGACGAGTTGTTTTTCTCTTTAACAACACTCATAGGCGAGTCTTCCATGGTTATATAGTAGGGCACATCAACTATCTCGATACGGTCGGTGGGTAAATTTGTCTTTTCAAATGCCGAATAAATATCCAAAGCATCACCGACAAGGGTTATGTCACAGCCGTATTCTTTTGCCGCCATCAACGCTCCCTCTACAAATTCTGCGGGGGATTTGTCGGCGCCCATTATATCAACGATAATCCTCATATATTTTCTCCTAATAGATTTTGAAGAACTATATCTTATCTTTTATGCTGTTTATAAATTCAATAGAACGGTTTGCCAAAGCTTCATTTCTAAAGCGTTTTCCGCCCTTTACTTTTGTTTCAAGGTTTACAACAAGTCCGAAGTTGGCGTTCATAGGCTGGAAATTTACAACGTTTTCGTCGCTTATGTAGTGTGCCAAAGCGCCTATTGCGGTAATGTTCGGGAAATCAATAAGCTCTTCGCCTTTTGCGAGTCTTGCAGCGTTTACACCTGCAACAAAACCGCTTGACGTCGACTCAACGTAACCCTCAACACCCGTCATCTGTCCTGCAAAAAATACGTTCGGTCTATTTCTCATCGAGTAAAAACAGTCCAAACAAGCAGGGGAGTTAATAAACGTATTTCGGTGCATAACGCCGTAACGCAAAAAGGTCGCATTTTCAAGTCCGGGTATTAAAGAAAATACTCTTTTTTGTTCGCCGAAAGTCAAGTGAGTCTGAAATCCAACGAGGTTATACATAGTCTTCTCGGAATTTTCCTGACGAAGCTGAATTACGGCGTAAGGCTCTTTGCCCGTCTTGGGGTCGGGAAGACCTACGGGCTTCAAAGGACCGTAACGAAGAGTATCATATCCTCTTCTTGCCATAACCTCAACGGGCATACAACCCTCAAAAACGTTAGGCTTCTTCTGTGAATTTGAGTCGAATTCCTTTAAGTGCGCTTCCTCTGCGTTTATAAGCTCGTTATAAAATAAGTCATATTCCTCTTTTGTCATAGGGCAGTTGAGGTATGAAGCCTCTCCCTTGCCGTAACGTGATGCCGCGTATATCTTATCCAAATCAAGTGTGGAATATTCAACTATCGGCGCTGACGCATCAAAAAATGATAAATGACTTTTGCCGAGAAAGTCTTCAAGATATTCGGAAAAAGCATCGGATGTCAAAGGGCCTGTCGCTATTACCGTTATCTCGTCTTCGGGAACAGAGGTAACCTCTTCTTCAATAAGGGTTATCAACGGATTTTCTTTTATTTCTTTCGTAATATATTCGGAAAATTTGTATCTGTCTACTGCCAATGCAGAGCCTGCTTCAACCTGTGTTGCGTATGCTGCCTTCATTATGAGCGAATCCATAAGGTTCAATTCTTCCTTAAGAAGCCCTACGGCATTCGTCAAAACGTTGCTTCGGAGCGAGTTCGAGCATACGAGCTCGGCTAAATCATTCGACGTATGCGCGGGAGTTTTCTTTTTTGGCTTCATCTCGTAAAGATTAACCTTTACTCCGCGTTTTGCCGCTTGATAGGCAGCTTCACAGCCCGCAAGTCCTGCGCCGAATATATTTATCTTATCAGTCTTCATTTTTTGCCTTTTCTTCTTCGCGGCTGTAACCGCACTTTTCATTTCTGCAATATACTAACTTTTTGCGCTTCTTAACAAGAAGGGCATCACCGCACTGCGGGCATTTTTCACCCGTCGGCATATCCCATGATGAGAAGTTACATTCGGGATATTTTTCACAGCTATAGAAAGTAATATGCTTCTTTCCGCCCTGCTTCGCTACAATTTTTGAACCGCAAATAGGGCAGGATACACCAATCTCTTTGGTTATCTGCTTCGTGTTGCGGCATTTTGGGTATGCCGAACAAGCATAGAATGAACCGAATTTTCCCGAGCGTATAACCATTTCCGAACCGCACTTTTCACAAATCATACCCGTGGAGCCGGTATCTTTTTTCTCTTTTTCTTTCTTGGGCTCTTTCGGCTTTCCGTCCTTGCCAAGTGGCTTTGTGTTCTTACATTCGGGATAGTTGGGACAAGCGGCAAATTTTCCGTATCTGCCGTTCTTTACTATCATCTTCACGCCGCAATGCTCGCATATAATATCTGTCTCTTCGGGGGGAATGTCTATTTCGCCGTTCTTTGCCGCTTCTTCTGCCTTTGCAAGACTTACCTTAAAGCCTTCATAAAATTCAGAGAGAATGTGGAGCATATCGTCGTTTCCGTTTTCAACGGCGTCAAGCTTATCCTCCATCTGCGCTGTAAACGTATAGTCAATAATTTCGGGGAAGTTTTCCATCAAAAGCTTTGTCGTCATTTCGCCGAGATAAGTAGGCTTAAGAGATTTACCCTCACGGGTTACGTAATCTCTCGCTATTATCGTCGTTATAATAGGAGTGTACGTCGAGGGGCGTCCGATTCCTTTTTCTTCAAGCTGTTTTACGAGCGAAGCTTCGGTGTAGCGGGGAGAGGGTTCTGTAAAATGCTGTTCGGGCAAAATCTCGTTGCAGTTCAGCGTTTCTCCCTCGTTTATTTCAATGGGACTTGCCTGTTTTTCGGTGTCGGCAAATTCGCCGTAATCTCCCGGATCGTATACTGACAAGAAGCCGTGGAATTTTATATTATAGCCGCTTGAGTGGAATATATATCCGTTTGATTCTATTTCTGCGTTAACCGTATTGAGCTCGGCAGATGCCATTTGTGAAGCCAAAAATCTATCCCAAATAAGCTTATAAAGCTTGTATTGGTCGGTAGAAAGATATTTCTTTATACGTTCGGGTTCAAAGTCAAGAGAAGCGGGACGAATTGCTTCGTGCGCATCTTGTGCTGTCGATTTTGACTTGTAAAATCTCTTCTGTGCAGGATAATATTCATCGCCGTATTTGCTCTTTATATAGATTTCTGCACTTGCAGCTGCTTCCTGTGATATGCGGAGCGAGTCGGTACGCATATAGGTTATAAGACCGTGAACGCCTCCGTTTTCACTGCCTATGTTTATACCTTCATAAAGCTCTTGCGCTATTTGCATAATCTTCTGCGAACGGAAGTTAAGCTTTCTTGATGCCTCCTGCTGAAGTGTTGATGTTGTAAAGGGAGGCGCAGGATTACGGTGTTTAACCGCCTTCTTTACCGAAATTACAATGAAGGGACCGTCTTTAACAGCGTTGTAAATTCTATCGGTTTCCTCTTGGTTGTGAAGCTCAATTTTTCCGTTTTTGTCGCCGTAAAAGCTTGATTTAAAGCTCTTTGATTTTTCAGTCAAAAGATGAGAGGTAATCGTCCAATATTCTGTGGGAACAAACGCTCTTATCTCTTCTTCACGCTCAACTATAAGACGCGTCGCAACAGACTGTACTCTTCCTGCAGAAAGTCCGCTTTTGAGTGTCTTCCAAAGGAACGGACTTGCCTTGTATCCAACTATTCTGTCAAGAATTCGTCTTGTCTGCTGTGAGTTAACAAGGTCCATATTTATGGGTTGTGGGTTCTTTATTGCCGCTTTTACCGCAGTTTTCGTAATCTCATTAAAAGAAATTCTCTTTGCTTTTGCAGGATCAATACCCAAAGCCGTCGCAAGATGCCACGAAATTGCTTCTCCTTCACGGTCAGGGTCAGTCGCGAGAAAAACTTTATTGGCGTTCTTCGCTTCTTTTTTTAGTTCTGTTATAAGGGGACCTTTTCCTCTTATATTTATATAACGAGCCTCAAAGTTGTTTTCAATATCAACTCCGAGTGTGCTCTTCGGAAGATCTCTTACGTGCCCTTTTGAAGCCGTTACCTTGTAGCCGCTTCCGAGATAGCCTTTTATTGTATTTGCCTTTGCAGGGGACTCAACTATTACGAGATTTGACATATATACACCTCAAAAAATGGGATTAAATTTCTAAAATTTTTATTGTGCCAACAGAAAGCCTCCGCCCGGCACAGCATTTACTATACCTTGTATTTCCAAAATTGTCAATGCCGACATTGTGTCAGATACCGAATAGCCGGTAATGTTTACAATTTCTTCAAGTGTTACGGGCTGTATCTTGGATAAGCACATACATATATTTTTTTGTTCTTCGGGAAGGTTTTTTAGGTATTCTTTGCTTTCTTCGGTTACGTGATCGGTTTCCGTATGAGTGTTTTCTGAATTTTGGTCAGCAATACTCGAATAACCGCTTGTTTTTGTTTTAACAACCGAGTTCGGATTTCCGTTTAACGCAGCATATGGGTTCTTCTTTGGTTTTTCTGCTTTTTTTAATAATTTTATTTTGTCCGGAAACAAAAATTCGTATTCGCGCAGAATATCGTCGGCATGACTTACCGATTTCGCTCCCGAACGTATAAGAAGATTGGGGCCGATACTGTTTAATTCGCCCACTCTTCCGGGTATCGCAAACACGTCTCTGTTCTGTTCTGCTGCCATTTGCGCCGTTATCATAGCTCCGCTTCTTTGTTGTGCTTCAACAATAAGCGTTCCCAACGACAGTCCGCTTATTATTCTGTTTCTCTGCGGAAATGTGTAACGTGTAGCAGAGGTTCCGGGTGAATATTCGGATATAATCGTGCTGTTCGCAGAGAGCCTGTTGTACAAATCGGCGTTCTCTTTCGGATACACTATATCTATACCGCACCCCAATACAGCAACCGTTTTTCCGCCCGCATCAAGTGCGGCGTTGTGGCATACGGAGTCTATACCTAACGCCATACCGCTTATAACGTAAGTTCCGCTTATCGCAAGGTCAAACGCTATTTCATAAGCGCATCTGTATCCGTATGGAGAGGGATTTCTCGTTCCTACCGTGCCTATACAAAGCTCTTTATCAAACTCGGGAAGTTTTCCTTTGTAATAAAGCAATACGGGGGGATTCTTTATTGTTCTGATCCTTGTAGGGAAGAGTTCTTCGGAATAAGGAAGAATACTTATATTGTTTTTTAGGCACTCGTTTAATATTTCTTGCGCCCTTGTCGTTCTTTTGTCAAGTAATGACCTTATCTTCGCTTGCGTAAGGCCGTATATGCTTTTCAGCTCTTCCTCGGTAGATTCATAAACCTTCTCAATTGAGCCGAAATGGTGATAAAGAATACTGAAAATAGGGGTGTTTGGAGTGCATTTTTCGCTTAACCACACCCAGTATAGTAAATTGTTCATATTTCTCACCTATACGCTTCCCAAAGTATAACCGATGCCGCCGACGAAACGTTTAGCGATTCTGCGTCCTTTTCCATGGGGATTATAACGGTTCCCGTGCAACTGTATATTACCTCATCGGAAAGTCCGTGACCTTCGTTGCCCATAACAAAGCAGCTGTTTTTCGGGTTCTTTACCGAGCTTAAGGGCAGCGCCTTTTCGGTAAGGGCGGTCGCATAAACCTCTTGACCTCTTTTGCGTATATCATTTATAGTCTTGCATAGGTCGCTTGTCCTGTAGGTCGTCGTTCTGAACATAGCTCCCATTGATGCTCTTATCGTTTTTTGATTATATATATCTGCGCAGTCGCTCGAAAGTATGAGCGTCTTCTTGCCGAATGCTGCAGACGTTCTTGCTATAGTCCCCAAATTTCCGGGATCTTGTATTGTCGAGAGTATAAGACAACTGTCTTTTAAGTCTATCGTATCTGCCGCCGTATATTCTTTATGAAGATTGTCGAGGTATCTTGCGGTACAAATAATGCCCTCGGGCGCATTGTTTTCAGACAGCTTCTCGCATACCGAGTCGCTTATAACAACCGCTTCTTTTCTGTCGGCTAAATCGGGATACTTTTCTGCGCATTTCTCCGTCAGGAAAATATGCGTAATCTCTACGCCCTGCATTATCGCTTCTCTCGTCAGTTTTATTCCCTCAAAAAGAAAGGTTCTCATTTTTTCACGCTGTTTTCTGTCTTTCAGCTTTGCTGTTTCAATAACCAGATTGTTGTTTCTGCTTGTTATTATATCCAAAATATTAACCCCCTTTTTTGAGAAAATAACGTCTGATTTTCGTTTGTGTTGCTTTCTTTTGACAAAAAAACACATTACCGATTGTAGCACAAAAACCCGGGAAAATCCGGGTTTTTGTAGTAATCGAACTTATTTAAGTGCTTCTTTAGCTTTTTCTACGATTGCAGCAAATGCTTCCTTGTCGGATACTGCAATTTCAGCGAGCATCTTTCTGTTGAGGTTGATGCCTGCCAACTTAAGACCGTGCATAAGCTGTGAGTAGTTGATTCCGTTTACCTTTGCCTGTGCGGAAATTCTGGTGATCCAGAGTGCGCGGAAATCTCTCTTCTTCTGCTTTCTGCCGATGTATGCATAGTTGCCACTCTTCATTACAGCCTGTTTAGCCATCTTGAAGTGCTTACTCTTTGCGCCCCAGTAACCTTTAGCGAGCTTGAGTATTTTATTTCTTCTCTTACGAGTCATCATAGCGCCTTTAACTCTTGCCATTGTTTTTTCCTCCTGTTTTCAATCAATTTATCAATTATTTAATAAGTGTTCTAACTGTCGGTGCCATAGATTCGCTGAGGTAACCTGCTTTTCTGAGGCTTCTCTTACGCTTTGCGTTCTTAAGACCGAGGTTATGACGGTGATGCGAATGGTTAATCTTTACCTTGCCGCTCTTGGTGAGAGTAAATCTCTTGGCAGAGGCGCTGTGTGTTTTCATTTTTCCCATAGTAATGGACTCCTTTCGTATTTTATGCGGTATTCCGTTCTTTTCGGTATCGCAATACTTTACATAATTTTAATTGTTTTTTACTTTGTGGCTTTTGCCGGAACTATCATCATTGACATAAATCTTCCCTCAAGTACGGGCGGCTTTTCTACAGTTCCGAGTTCGTTACACGTTTCCTTGAACTGTTCAAGCAACTGCTTTCCTATATCGAGATGTGTCATTTGACGTCCCTTGAATTTTACGATTACCTTTACCTTGTTTCCACTTTTCAAAAATCTGTGAGCGTGGTTAACTTTGGTGTTGAAATCGTTTACGTCAATTCTGCACGAAAGCTGTATCTCTTTCGTTTCAATGGTCTGCTGCTTCTTTTTCGCTTCTTTTTCTCGCTTGTCGCGGTCAAAACGGAACTTTCCGTAGTCCATAATCTTGCATACGGGCGGATCGGACTGCGCTGACATAAGTACCAAATCAAGGTCTTCGTCGTAAGCCTTTTCCAATGCGTCGATAAAGCTAAGCATACCGAGCTGTTCGCCTTCGTTTGAAATTACTCTAAACATCTTTGAGTCGGAGCATTTAAGCTCTGCTTTAATATCCTCGTTTATGATGTTGTCCTTAGCACTTGTGTTTTTTATTATAAAACACCTCCACAAAAATAAAAAATGCACGGAATTCAGTAACAACTCCGCACAATAAACATAACTAAAGCCGATGTTTCAGCCTTAATAACAATCTATTAACCACATATAAGTCAACGCTTTATGGGTGAGAACGGAGCGTTCTGCTTCTTTTTTTACCTTGTGATTATAGCACGGTTAATTTCTTTTGTCAAGTGTTTTTTTATTTTTTTTGCGGCAATTGCCCAAAAAATGAATTTTGCATTTTGCAAATTTGTAAAAGGGGGTATCTATAGGTACAACATTTTGCAATTCTCTTGCATTTTTCTGCTCTTTATGGTACAATATACAAATAACCGGCGAACTGAAATTTTGAGTATTGAGAGGTGAGATGCATTGGCAATAAGAAGAATTCCCGATATTTCTAAAGATGATAGAGGCAGAAAACCAACACCGAATATCAATTCGAAGCCGAGAATGAACAGAGCTCCCAATATTCAGATGGCGCAGAATCTCCAAAGACGCCACGTTAATCGCGGTGCTCGTATGAGTATAAATGACCAGACACCGTCAAAGCGGCGTTCTGCAAAAGAAGATAAAAGAATCAATCCCGATTCTCCCGAGGTTAAACGTGTTGCCAAGCGCTCTCAAGGATATAAAATCAAGAAAAAACAAAAGGGAATAAGCCGTTTGTTTATTGCATACGCAGTGCTTTTTGTCCTTGTGTTTTCGGCGGTTGCGGGTGTTATTTCACTTGCTTTCTATAAGAATCTTATAGCTACAGAACCCTCCGAATATGACGGATTGAAGCTGAAAATTTGTCTTGAACATGAAGAAAAAGACCTCAAGGCTATTTCTGTCGATACAGAAAAATACGTCAGAGACGGAAGCCTTTACGTTAATATGACTGCTGTTTCCGAAAAGTTTGGTTTTATTATGACGGGCGACCGAAATTGGATTAGGTTTATTACCAATGAAAAAACGGGAGAAAGCGTTTGTTTTGAGGTGGGGACTCCTTTTGCCGAGATTAACGGAACGGAAATAAGAATGAACGGAAATTCCGAGAAGCTCGATGATTCCTTGTTCGTTCCCGTTGAGTTTTTTGTGGAATACGTTAACGGAATAGATATTTATTACAACGAAGAAAAAAACGTACTGTCAATTTTGCGTGATACCTCGAGAAATGAGGCGGGGCATTTTGATGAGGCTGAAATCGATTTCAAGCTGAAAGCATCGGGCCCTTGCGCTTCCATTTCGGAGTTTGAGCTCTCCGAGGAAATTAAGGCGAAATGCTATTATATCCCCTTGATAAGCGTTCAGCCCGAAGCATAAACATAAAACATACGTGGAGGAATATTATGGATGCAATAAAATGCCTTCTTGAGAGAAGAAGTATACGTAGCTTTACCGATAAAAAAATAGCAAAAGAAGACCTTGAAACTATTGTAAAAGCGGCATATTATGCGCCGAGCGGCAAAAACAGACAGTTGTGGCAGTTTACCGTTGTTCAAAACTCTGATATTATCAGTTCTCTTGCTACCTGTCTTCGAATAAAGCTTGGCAGAGAAGAGGGATATTGTTTCTACAATCCCAATACCGTTATCATTTGCTCTAACCCGAGGGATAATGAACATGCTATTGAGGATTGTGCGGTTGCTTTGGAAAATATTTTCCTTGCTTCACATGCTCTCGGAATCGGCTCTGTTTGGATAAATCAGTTCAAAGGCGTTTGTGATGAGCCGGAAGTCAGAGCGGAGTTGGATAAAATAGGCGTTCCCGCAAACCATTTGGTTCACGGTATGGCAGCCTTGGGATATGCGGCTGACGACGCCGTTCGTAATTTTGAAAAGAACCCCAACGTTGTAAAATGGGTAATGTGAACAATTAAAAAATCCGCGAAATGCGGATTTTTTTGTTTATTTGGGCAGTTCGTTCATAGGCTGACGAAAGCAGAGAAAAATAATATAAATAAAATATCCTATGCAGTTTCTCTGTCGGTTTCGCATTCGCTCTTGAATACGTCAATAATTACACCGACAGAGATTCTATATATAGCAAACATTTCTTTCATTTATATATAAATATATGGGCTGAACGTTCAGCCCATATATTATATTCTGCAAATCAATGCTTAAAGTGTCTCTTGCCTGTGAATACCATGGCGATGCCGTATTTGTTACAAGCATCAATAGATTCCTGGTCACGAATGCTTCCGCCGGGCTGAATAATAGCTGTTATACCGGCTTTGTGAGCCGCTTCAACGCAGTCGGAGAATGGGAAGAACGCATCACTTGCCATAACGCTTCCAATTACTTTTTCGCCGCCGTACTTGATAGCGAGTTCAAGTGCTGTAATTCTGTTTGTCTGACCGGGGCCGATACCGACCGTAGCGCCGTCCTTTGCAAGGGTGATGCCGTTAGACTTGGTGTGCTTAACAACCTTCATAGCAAACTTCATATCGCGGAGCTGCTCTGCTGTGGGAGCCTTTTCGGTAACAACCTTAACTTCAGCATCGTCGTACATTTCCGTATTAAGTTCCTGGACGAGAAGACCGCCCGCAACCTTTTTCATATCAAACATTTCTTTTCTGTTCGGTTTTGCAATCTCGGGGAGACGGAGAACACGAAGGTTCTTCTTTGTGCAGAGAATCTGGAGCGCTTCTGCATCGTATTCGGGTGCGATTATTATTTCAAGGAAGAGTTCAGCGAGCTTCTGCGCTGTTTTAGAGTCAACTGTTCTGTTAAATGCAACTATACCGCCAAAAATAGATACGGGATCAGCTTCATAAGCTCTTATATACGCTTCGTAAACAGATTCGCCGATACCTACGCCGCAGGGGTTTGCATGTTTAAGCGCAACACAGCAAATATCGTCTCCGAATTCTTTAATTGTATCAAGAGCGCCGTTTGCGTCGTTAATGTTATTATATGAAAGTTCTTTTCCGTTAAGCTGTTCTGCTGCTGCCAAAGTGCCTTCAAAACCCTTGCCGACTTCGCGGTAAAATGCTGCTGCCTGATGAGGGTTTTCACCATAACGCATTTCGCTTACCTTTTCATAAGTAAGAGAGAGCTTTTCTGGGAAACAGGGCATACCGCTTTCTTTCCTGAGATAGCCCGAAATGAGTGTATCGTAAGCTGCCGTATGTTCAAATACCTTGTACGAAAGCTTGAGCTTTGTATCCTTTGATACTTCACCGTTTGCTTCAAGCTCGCTTGTTACAGTGTCATAGTCAACGGGATCAACTATAACAGCAACGTCCTGCCAGTTCTTTGCGGCTGCTCGGAGCATTGTAGGGCCGCCGATGTCGATGTTTTCAATTGCATCTTCACGTGTAACGTTATCCTTCAAAATTGTTTCTTTGAAAGGATAGAGGTTAATGGCAACAACGTCAATAGGGGTTACACCGAGTTCTTCAATCTGCTTCATGTGTTCTTCGTTGCCTCTCATAGCAAGAATACCTGCATGAATCATCGGGTGAAGCGTCTTAACACGTCCGTCAAGACATTCGGGGAAGCCTGTAACGTCGGAAACGTTTGTAACTGCAATTCCGTTGTCCGTCAAAGTCTTTGCAGTACCGCCTGTGGAAAGAATCTCATATCCGAGTTTTTCGAGACGGCGAGCAAATTCAACAACGCCCGTCTTGTCTGATAAGCTGATTATAGCACGTTTTTTCATTTTTTACCTCTCTTTGGTTATATCGTTAATTTTTTATTTTTACTATATTATTTTCAACGGAAAGCTTTTCGTTACAAAGAAGGTCGAGCGCACGGGGAAGTATCTCCCATTCCGCATTTTCCATAACCCTTTTTTGCAATGTTTCGGGGGTGTCGTCTTCTTCAATGTAAACTGCCTTTTGCAAAATAATAGGTCCGCCGTCGGCTATTTCATTTACAAAATGCACTGTAGCACCCGTTACCTTAACGCCCTTTTCCAAAGCCGCCTCGTGTACGTGAAGTCCGTAAAAACCCTCTCCGCAAAAGCTTGGTATAAGCGCAGGGTGAACGTTAAGTATCTTGTTAGTGTATCTTTCTATAATTTTGCCGCTGATTATGTGCATAAAACCTGCAAGTACGATAATGTCAATATCCTTTTCTTCGAGCTTGGAGAGAATAGCATCGGAAAATGCCTCTCTGTCAGCGCACTTTTTGATAACGCAGCTCTCAATACCGTTCTTTGCTGCTCTTTCGAGCGCGTAAGCCTTTTCGTTGCTTGAAAGCACCAAAGCGAGATTACCGTTGGTTATCTTGCCTGACTTATATGCATCGATTATAGCCTGTAAATTGGTTCCGCCGCCCGAAACCAATACCGCAATATTTTTTACTTTCATATCAGTTTTCTCCCGGCACCTTTACGGGATAATTGCCTGTAAAGCACGCATCGCAGTATTCAATGTTCGAATCCTTTACTACCTGTTTCAAGTCTTCTATTTCGAGATATGCAAGGGAGTCAGCGCCAATCTCTTTTCTTATTTCTTCAAGGGTAAGGCGGCATGCAATAAGCTTATCTCTTGAAGCTATATCCGTTCCGAAATAACAAGGGTTAAGGAATGGGGGGGACGAAATACGGAAATGTACTTCGGTTGCTCCTGCGTGTCTGATAAGCTCAATAAGGTGAGCGCAGGTCGTTCCTCTTACAATAGAGTCATCAACAACTACAACGCGTTTACCTTTAAGTACCGACGGCATAGGATTTAGTTTAAGTCTTACAAGGTTTTCTCTTTCGCCTTGCGCTGTCTGTATAAATGTTCTGCCTATGTATCTGTTCTTATTTAAGCCGATTCCGTAAGGGATTCCCGACTCTGCGGCATAACCCAAAGCCGCATCAATACCACTGTCGGGTACGCCGATAACTATGTCGGCAATATTCTTTTTGTCTCTCTTGGCAAGGCATTTGCCCGCTTCCTGTCTTGCAAAATGTACGCTTTGTCCGTCAATAACAGAGTCAGGTCTTGCAAAATATATATGCTCAAAAATACAGCTCGTAGTCTTTTGGCCGCATTTTTCAACAAATGATTCAACACCGTCTTTGGTTACTGCAACAACCTCGCCCGGCTGAATATCTCTGATAAATTTACCGCCTACAGCATCAATAGCGCAAGACTCGGAAGCAAATATAACCGCATCGCCGAGTGAACCCATACAAAGAGGGCGGAATCCCTTGGGATCTCTTGCGGCAATAAGCTTGTTCGGTGTCATTATCACTAATGAGTACGCGCCCGTAAGCCTGTCCATAATGTTAATAAGTGCCTGTTCTGTCGATACAGTCTTAAGTCTTTCGCGGGATACCATATATGCGATTATTTCAGCATCGGAATTTGTGTGGAACATAGCGCCCGAATCTTCGAGGTTGCTTCTTATTTCGTTTGCGCCTACCAACGAGCCGTTATAGCTTACTGCTATCTGTCCTTTTGTATACTTGGAAACGTAGGGGAGGTTGTTTTCTCTGCCTTTGTTCTCCGAGTTTGCATAACGCACGTGGCCTATCGCTATATTACCCTTAAGGTAGTTGAGTATCATTTCGTTAAATACTTCGTTGAGCAAACCCTCGTCGTTGTGGTTATAAATCATACCATTGTTGTTAACGGCGATACCGCAGGACTGCTGACCTCTGTGCTGTAAAGCGTAAAGTCCGGAATACGTTGTTTGTGTTACGTTAATTTTTTTTGCAGGATCGAATATACCGAATACACCGCATTCTTCATGAATTTTTCCAAACATATATAAATTTTCCTCCAAAAGCATAACCGATAAAAAGCTTATATGTTCTTGATTTCTTCTTGGATTTTTGCGTCTTTTGCTCTTACGCCCTCTGCCATTTTTACTTTTTCGGCTTCAAGTTTTGCTGCGAGTTCATCGTCCGAAAGGGCAATTATTTGCGCCGCCAAAATAGCCGCATTTGCACATCCGTCAACAGCTACCGTCGCAACGGGAACTCCGGGGGGCATCATTATCGTAGAAAGGAGTGCGTCCATTCCGTCGAAAGATGCGCTCTTTACGGGAATTCCGATAACGGGAAGTGTAGTATATGCCGCAAGCACGCCTCCGAGGTGCGCTGCCATTCCCGCTGCACTTATAATAACGCCAAAGCCGTTTGCTTTTGCGTTCTTTGCAAAACTTGCCGCCTCGTCTGGGGTTCTGTGTGCGGAATATACGTGTGTCTCAAACGGAATACCAAAATACTTTAGCTTTTCGAGACAATTTTTTACCTTGGGGAAATCGCTGTCGCTTCCCATAATTACAGCTACCTTTTTCATACGGTTGCCCTCCTGATTTATGTAAATATTGGTTTAAACAAATGCAAAAAGGACATTCTTCGGGTGAATGTCCTTTTATTTTTGCGCTGTTAAAGAGTCGCAGTTATTCTGCGCAGTTCTGCCGAGGTTTGTGTGACGAGCGTGTGAGTGAGAGCCAATGTTATTCGATTTACAACAGTGCATACAACGTGTCATATCGCATATTCCTCCGCCAAAACAAAATACACCAATATTATACATAATATAATTTATCTTGTCAATCGGTAATATAACATTTTTTAGGTATATTACAGACGTTTTTTTATTATATTTTCAATAATAAACGATGTTATGAGCTGTCGGGGGCGCAGATAATATTCCTATAGTCATTCCGAGCGAAGTCGAGGAATACTGTTATCTCTATGAAGAAACAAATAATAAGCAGATACTGTATCTCAGCTTTCTCTGACGAGGAAGGTGGATTTGTCGAAGTCAAAGACGAAAGGAGAGAAAAATAATATAAGTGAAGATATAAATCCCCGAGAAATCTCTCCTTCAGTCTCGCATACGCTCGACAGCTTCCTCGCCAGAGAAAGCCGAGACGAAGCAAAGTGCTTATTTAAAGTTTGTACAAATACTATCAAGTGGCACAAACCCGAGAAGTAAGATTTTTTGCCGAGCTTTCTTCCTTAAAGAAAGCGGGGGAGAGATTGTTAATATTTTTCTTAAATACTTTACAAATGGAAAAAGATGTGTATAATGGTATATGAAGAATAATGCTATGATCGGGAAAATGCCGTCAGACAGTGGTTATTAAAAGGGTTCAGAGAGTGCGTTGCTTTGGTGTAAGACGCATACCCGCCGAGACGGAAGTGCGCCCGTGAGCAGATGCTAATCACATCCGCTTTGTCAGCGATAAACGACACGCAAGTTATAAACCGAAGTGGAACCGCGGAATGTGCCGCCTTTGAGTATTTTTCAAAGGTGGTTTTTTTGTTTTTTTGGAAGGGAGACATTGTGTTATGAAAAAATATTTCAAGAAAGATGTTTTTGACGTTATAGCAGACGTTATAACAAGTGAACCTGTTAAGGTTGCAAAGCAATATTACAAGAACAGTAGGACGGCTAAAATCGTTACTGATATTAGGGAGACGGTTGCCGAAGACGTTAAGACCGTTAAGGAAAGAGACCCTGCGGCTTCAAGTACCGCAGAAGTGCTTTTGCTTTATTCGGGACTTCACGCAGTTTGGGCGCATAGGCTTTCTCATAAGCTTTATAAGAAGAATCATAAATTTTCGGCTCGTCTTATAAGCCAGGGAGCAAAGATGATTACGGGTATTGAAATTCACCCTGGCGCGACTATCGGTAAGAATTTCTTTATTGACCACGGCGCAGGTGTTGTTATCGGTGAGACGGCGGAAATCGGAGATAACTGCACTTTATATCAGGGTGTTACACTCGGCGGTACGGGTAAAGATACCGGCAAAAGACACCCGACGCTCGGAGATAACGTTATGGTGGGGGCAGGCGCAAGAGTTCTCGGGCCCTTTAAAGTGGGCGATGGCTCGAAGATTGCCGCTAACGCTGTTGTTTTGACGGAGGTACCCGAAAACTGTACTGCTGTCGGCATTCCAGCTAAAGTTGTGAAACGTAATAACGTCAGAGTGGCTGATGACCTCGACCATATCCATATTCCTGACCCCGTTGCACAAAGAATGGCTGAACTCGAAGCGAGAATAAAAGAACTTGAAGATAAAAAATAAGGGGCGCCGCCCCATACCCCGCACCTTTTGAAAAAGGTTGACGAAAACTTTGCCCAAAAACTTTTTTCAAAATTTTTTGGGTATTCCAAAGGAGATTTTTCCGAAAAGGGTCTTTGGTAAATGATAAATCTGTATAATATTTACTCGAATAGGAGAGAATAGAAAAAATGAAACTTTACAACACATTAACAAGAACAAAGGGAGAGTTTGAGCCGCTTAACGGCAAGACGGTAAGAATTTACTCTTGCGGCCCCACCGTATACGGATATGCGCACATAGGTAATATGAGAACATATATCTTTATGGACTTCTTGCGCAGAACGTTACAGTGGAACGGTTATGACCTTCTTCACGCAATGAATATAACCGACGTAGGACATCTTGTGAGCGACGGAGACGACGGTGAAGACAAGATGAACAAAACTGCTCGTGAGCAGAAAAAAACCCCTTGGGAAATTGCAGAATACTATACAAGCGTATTCCTTCGTGATATTGACAGACTGAACATTCAGCGTCCCGAGCTTGTTCCAAAGGCAACTTTGCACATTCAGGAAATGATTGAGTTTGTACAGGGCTTGCTTAAGACGGGTTATGCTTACGAGACGAGCGATGGTATTTACTACGATATAAAGAAGTTCAAGGATTACGGAAGACTCTCAAGAATGAACTTTGACGAAAACCAGGCAGGCGCACGTGTTGAGGTAAACAGCGAAAAGCGTCACCCCGCAGACTTTGCACTTTGGAAAAAGGCTGATCCTACGCATATTATGCAGTGGGAATCTCCTTGGGGTATGGGTTATCCCGGTTGGCACATCGAATGCTCGGCTATGGGACTTAAGTATCTCGGTGAAGAATTTGATATTCATACCGGCGGTGTTGACCATATTCCGATACATCACGAAAATGAAATCGCGCAGACTTGCGGTTTGCTCGGTCATCCTGCGGCTAAATGGTGGATACACGGTGAATTTATGCTTGTTGACGGCGGAAAAATGTCAAAGAGTCTTGGAAATACGTATACGCTTGACCAGCTTGAAGAAAAGGGATATTCTCCTATGGTGTTCAGATATTTCTGCTTGAATGCTCATTACGGACAGAAGCTTAACTTCACTTTTGAGGGAATGGATTCCGCTAAAAAGTCTCTTAAGAATCTTAAGAACCAGATTAAGAAGCACAAAGGCGCTGACGGCGTTGTAAGCGAAGAAGAGCTTGCAAAGCTTCTCAAAGAGTTTGAAGATGCTATAAACGATGACCTTAATATTCCCAAGGCGCTCGGCGCTGTATGGAATATGGCAAGATATGAAACGAAATCTAACGCTATATACGAGCTTATAATCCGTTGTGACTCTATTCTCGGCATTGACCTTGACAAAGAGGAAGCGGAGGAAGAACTCGCAAACGAGGTTGACAGCGAGCTTGATAAGGAAATTAAAGAACAGATAGCTCTTCGTCTTGAAGCTAAAAAGGCAAAAAATTATGCGGAGGCTGACAGAATCAGAAACGACCTTGCTGCGCGCGGTATTATTCTTACCGATACAAAAGAGGGAACGACTTATACCATAAAGTGATTTTTGAAACGAGGTAAACACATGCTGAAAAAAATTGCAATATTTTTTCTTGTGATAATGCTGTGTCTGTGCAGCGCGACATCGTGTGTTATCGAAATTGATGATAGAACCGAGATTGGTGAAACATCTGCCGAAACAGCACCTGAAACGTATAACTCTTATGTATCCATTCCGCCGTTGGCGGATGCGCTTGAAGAATCTATGTTGAAAGCTGACAATGCTTTAAACGAAATTTTTGGTGATAAGAATTACGACGGTGTTGAGCTTAAGGTTGTTATTGTTGAGGATGCGGAGCAGGAGTTTACCGTAAACGGTGTAACCACCTACTCCCGTGCTGTGAGACAGTTGAGTAATCTTGTTTCGGAAAAGCTTAACTGTAGGGTTAGTGTTTTGGCTGTTCCTTACGATGCTTTTTTGAGTGATGCGCAAAGCTCTCTTGATGCGGGATTGTTTTATGCGGACGTGGTTTGCGTTCCTCAAAAGGCAATTGGATATTTGAAGAATCGCAATATGATTGCCGATTTGAATGAGCTTTATGGCGATGTTTTTAACGCCGAGTGCTACAACGCTGCGGCAACGGCGCAGTCTGCGGGAAACAACAAATTATACGGAGTTGTCGGAAATGCTGCTATTTCTCCGAATGCATATACTTGCGTATATCTGAACAAGAAAGTGTCGGATGCTTATGGCTTTACTTCCGAAATATACGAGGCTGTAAATAACGGAACCTGGACGCTTGAGCTTATGCTCGGCTACAGAAGCAGATGTGCCGAGAAACATTCGGATATAGTGTCGATAGGTACTTCCGATACGGACTTCTTTATTGAAAGTGTGTTCGGCGCTTCGGGAATGAATTATATGAGCACTTCGATAGGCAATTTGCCCACTCTTGCAAACAACGGCGCTCAACTTGATAATCTGGTTGCTAAATTAAGAGGTGTTATTGCTGATGCTTCTTCGTATATTGCAGCCGAAAATGCGCACGAGCTTTTTGCGCAGGATAAGTTGCTTTTCTGTGTTGATACGTTGGGAAATGCCTCGAAGCTTAACGGTAATTTTACCGTATTGCCGATGCCCAAGGTTGATGCGGAGCAGGAGGAATATTATACACCGGCTGACGAAAACGCAGTTGTTTTTTGCGTGTTGTCTTCAAACGACCGTACCCAATACGCAGTTGATTTGATTCGCGCCTTTAACGAGGCGGGGGATATGCTTTACGCAGGTTTGACGAGAGACTATCTTGACCACGTGTTGAGAAATGAGGAATCGTATAGATATATTGAAGATATACTCAAAGCACCTGTTTATGATTTTGCTTATATGTACGGTGATTCGTATGCAAGTGTTGCTGCTTCAAGCTATGAGGCGTTGAAACAAGCGGTTACAACAAAATTGCAGTATTCATATTACACGGGAAGACAGGCGTATGCGCTCAAAAATGATTTGAAGAAAATCTTCTCGTGATATTCTGAAATGTAAACAAAATGTTAAATAATGCAAAGCCCTTTACAAATTATTGGAAATGTGTTATATTAACAAGGTATAAAATCGTAGACTCGGTTTGCGGACAAAAAAGCGAAAAAGCTTTGCTTCACCGACCGCATGGCTTAGTCTTTACGAAATAATTTATGAGGTGAAAGATTATGTTGAAAGAACAGAAATTGCAGGTTATTGAAGCAAACAAGCTTCATGACGGAGACACAGGATCCCCCGAGGTACAGATTGCTATCCTTACAGATAGAATCAACAGCCTCACAGAGCATCTTAAGAAGAACCCTAACGACCACCACTCAAGACGCGGCTTGCTCAAGATGGTTGGACGCAGAAGAAATCTTCTTGGTTATCTCACAAAGAAGGATATCAACCGTTATCGTGCGATTATCGAAAAACTCGGTATCCGTAAATAAAACACGCTTAAATGGGGCAGAATTTTACGGTTCTGCCCTATAAGTTTATACAACAACCCTTATTTTTAACTAAATGCGGCATAGCGGTTTAGCAATTAAACGGTTGCCCGAAGACTTTCGGACGGCTATTTAAGTGCTAAAACCTATGACCGTAAATTGATGTAAAAGAAGAAAAAGAAGAATTAAAAACGGAGGAAGAAAATGTTTGAGAATTTTAAGACGTTCGAGTATGAATTGTCAGGAAGAAAGCTTGTAATCGAAACAGGCAAAATGGCAGGTCTTGCAAACGGCTCCTGCTTGGTTCGCTTTGGCGACACGGTTATTCTTGCGACCGCAACTGCAAGTGCAAAACCCAGAGACGGCATTGACTTTTTGCCCCTTTCGGTTGATTTTGAAGAAAGACTTTATGCTGTCGGAAGAATTCCCGGCGGTTATCTTAAGAGAGAAGGTAAACCCTCTGAAAAGGCTATACTTACTTCTCGTGTTATTGACAGACCTATCAGACCTTTGTTCCCGAAGGACCTTCGTAACGACGTTAACCTCAGCCTTACCGTGCTTTGCGTTGACAACGACAACAGCCCCGAAATCGCAGGTATGATTGGCGCATCTATCGCGCTTTCTATTTCCGATATTCCGTGGAACGGTCCTATCGCAGGTGTGTTCGTTGGTTTGGTTGATGGTCAGATTGTTCTTAACCCCACAGTTGAACAGAGAGAAAAGAGTGACCTTGAGCTTACCGTTGCAGGTAGCCTTAACAAGGTTGTTATGATTGAGGCGGGCGCAAAAGAAGTTGCCGATGACGTTATGTTTGACGCTATTATGACTGCTCACGAGGAAATTAAGAATATTTGTGGCTTTATTAACTCTATTGTTGCAGAAGTAGGCAAACCCAAGTTTGACTATCCCTCTTGCGAATTCGACCACGATATGTTTGACAAGGTATTTGATTTCTGCGAAAAAGACGTTATGTTCGCTCTCGATACAGATGACAAGAACATTCGTGACGAAAGAATGCAGCCCATTACAGATGCTATCGTTGAAAAGTTTAGCGAAGAATATCCCGAAATGCCCGAGATTATCGGCGAACTTATTTACAAGATTCAGAAGAAGATCGTTCGTCGTTGGCTCCTTGAAGACGGTAAACGTGTTGACGGCAGAAGAATGGACCAGATTAGACCTCTTGCTGCAGAAGTTGGCTTGTTCAACAGAACACACGGTAGCGGTATGTTCACTCGTGGACAGACTCAAGTTATGACTATTGCAACTCTCGGACCGATAGGCGATGCGCAGATGCTCGACGGTATCGATACCGAAGAAACAAAGAGATATATGCACCACTACAATATGCCCGGTTACTCCGTTGGTGAAGCTAAATCCTCCAGAGGTCCCGGCAGACGTGAGATTGGACACGGCGCTTTGGCTGAACGTTCTCTCGTTCCCGTACTTCCTTCGGTTGATGAGTTCCCCTATGCTATCAGATGCGTATCAGAGGTTATCAGCTCGAACGGTTCAACATCGCAGGCTTCCGTTTGCGGTTCCACCCTTGCTCTTATGGACGCAGGTGTTCCGATTAAGGCTCCCGTTGCAGGTATTTCTTGCGGTCTTATTACAGAGGGCGAACGTTGGATGACTATGA
This sequence comes from Clostridia bacterium, assembly GCA_017547655.1. Lineage (GTDB taxonomy): Bacteria > Bacillota > Clostridia > Oscillospirales > CAG-272 > RGIG1995. The sequence goes on along the minus strand of JAFYPF010000014.1, from coordinate 15,542 downwards.
TTGATATTCAGGGGCTTGAAGACTTCTACGGCGATATGGACTTTAAGGTTGCAGGTACTCACAAGGGTATTACTTCAATTCAGATGGACCTTAAAATTGACGGTCTTACACCTGAAATTATTAAGAACGCTCTTGAAGTTACTCACAAGGGTAGAGATTATATCATTGATGAGATTATTCTTAAGGCTATTCCTGCAGCAAGAGAAGATGTTTCCGAATATGCTCCCAAGATGCTTACTATGCATATTGATCCCGATAAGATCAGAGAAGTTATCGGTTCGGGCGGTAAGGTTATTCAGAAGATTGTTGCTGATACGGGCGCTAAAATTGATATTGAAGACGATGGAACAATCTACATTTCCGCAGTTAACAAAGACGGCGCTTATGCGGCTAAAGCTATTATCGACGGTATTGTATTTGAGCCCGAGGTTGGCGCTATCTATACAGGTAAGGTTACAAGAGTTATTCCAATAGGCGCATTTGTTGAGTTTGCTCCCGGTAAGGAAGGTCTTGTTCACATCAGCAAGCTCGATTATAAGAGAGTTGAAAAGGTTGAAGACGTTTGCAACGAAGGTGACGTAATTACCGTTAAGTTTATGGGAACAGACGAAAAGGGTAGACTTAATCTCTCCAGAAGAGATGCTATGCCCAAGCCCGAAGGATATGAAGAAAGAGAAAGACGTCCACAGGGAAATAATAACAACAGACCTCGTAACAACAACGGCGGCGATAAGTTTAGAGAAAACTCCAACAGACGTCCCTACAACAAAGATGAACAGAGAAGTGAAGCTCCTAAAGCAGAAGATTCTCCCAAGGTTGAAGAACCTAAAGTTGAAGTTCCTGCAGAAGAAAGCAAGGGTCTCTTCGGATTCTTCAGAAAGAAATAAGTTTTTTAAATAGAAAATGCCCGTTTTAACGGGCATTTTTGTTGTCTTTGACCTTAACTCTTAACAAGTTAAAAAAAGAAAAAGTACACACGCAAGGTGTACTTTTTCTTTTTATGGCCTGCCCGACAGGATTCGAACCTGCGACCTTCAGAGTCGGAGTCTGACGCGCTATCCAGCTGTGCCACGGGCAGATATTGAGGTAATAAGTAATAGTGAATAGGGAAGAGGTTTGCACAAATAATATTGAGTGGTACAAACCAAGAGAGGCAAGTTCTTTGCCAAGCTTTCTGCGAAAGAAAGTAGGGAGTTTGGGTTATTATATCATAAAACAAATGTTATGTAAAGCGTTTTGTGTAGATAAAAGTAGGTGGGGAGGGGGAGAGAGTAAATTTTTTTGCATATTTTTTTAAAAATATTTAATTTCGTATTCCCCTTTTTAAAATTATATGATATAATTATATTAAATTACATATTTTACTTATCGGAGGCAATAGAAAAATGCTTACAGATATTCAAATCTCTCAACAGGCTAACATGAAGCCAATTTCCGAAATAGCTGAAAAGTTAGGTGTAACGCCCGACGAACTCGAACTTTACGGAAAATATAAGGCTAAAATTACTAGTGATTTTATCAAACGTAATGCCGATAAAAAAGACGGCAAGTTAATTCTTGTTACTGCTATCAACCCTACACCCGCAGGTGAGGGTAAAACTACCACAACTATCGGTCTCGGACAGGCTATGGAAAAAATCGGCAAAAGCGCCGTTATAGCTCTCCGCGAACCCTCTCTTGGACCCGTGTTCGGTGTTAAGGGTGGTGCTGCGGGAGGCGGTTATGCGCAGGTTGTACCTATGGAAGACATCAATCTTCATTTTACGGGTGACTTCCACGCTATCACTGCTGCAAACAATCTCCTTTGCGCTATGATAGATAACCATCTCCATCAGGGAAATGCTCTCGGTATTGACCAGAGACGTATCCTCTTCAAGAGAGTTACTGACACGAACGACAGATCTCTCCGTAACACTATCTGCGGTCTCGGCTCCAAGGTTGACGGTATCCCGCGTGAAGACCACTTTATGATAACGGTTGCAAGTGAGGTAATGGCTATCCTTTGTCTTGCTGACTCTGTTTCTGACCTTAAGGAAAGACTCGGCGATATTCTTATCGCTTACAAATATGACGGTTCGCCCGTTTACTGCCGTGATATCAAGGCTAACGGCGCTATGACTGCGCTTCTTAAAGATGCATTGAAGCCTAACCTTGTACAGACACTCGAAAATACACCTGCGCTTATTCACGGCGGTCCTTTCGCTAACATCGCTCACGGCTGCAACTCTGTAAGAGCTACAAAGCTTGCAATGAAGCTTGCCGACTATGCAATTACCGAAGCGGGCTTCGGCGCTGACCTCGGCGCTGAAAAGTTCCTCGATATCAAGTGTCGTATGGCAGGTATTGCGCCCTCTTGTATTGTTCTTGTTGCAACGGTTCGCGCACTCAAATATAACGGCGGTGTTCAAAAGACCGAGCTTAAGGTCGAAAATCTTGAAGCTTTGAAAAAGGGTATCTGCAACCTTGAAGCGCATATTGAAAATATAGCAAAATTCGGTGTTCCTTGCGTAGTTGCAATCAACCGCTTTGATACCGATACTGATGCTGAACTTAAGTTTATCGAAGATACCTGTAAGAGACTGGGCGCTGAATTTGCCCTCTCCGAAGTATTTGCAAAGGGCGGCGACGGCGGCATTGAATTGGCTGAAAAGGTTGTTGAATCTTGCGAAAAGCCCTCAAACTTCAGGTTTATCTATGACGAAAATCTTTCTATCTGCGAAAAAATCGAAAAGGTTGCAAAGGATATTTACGGCGCTGACGGCGTAAACTTTACAGCTCCCGCTATCAATGCTATAAAGCAAATTGAAGCTCTCGATGAAAAATATAAGAAGTATCCCATCTGCGTTGCAAAAACACAGTACTCGCTTTCCGATGACCAGACTCTTCTCGGCAGACCTTCGGGCTTTACTGTAACTGTTCGCGACGTTACTCTTTCTGCGGGCGCACACTTCATCGTTGTATTGACGGGTAACATTATGACAATGCCTGGACTTCCCAAGGTTCCCGCTGCTGAAAATATTGACGTTGACGACGACGGTAGAATTACCGGTTTGTTCTAATAAATATGGTTGAACTTATAAAACAAATTGCAACAGCCTCCCCCGAAGAGACGGAGGCTGTCGCAAAAGAATTTGCGGAAAAAATACGTTCTGTTATGCCGAGTCTTAACAAAGACAACCTCTTTATTGCGCTTTACGGCGACGTAGGTGTCGGCAAAACGGTATTTGTACGCGGCTTGGCATCTGTTATATGTCCCGATGATTTCGTTCAGAGTCCGACTTATGCTCTTGTTAACGAATATAGGGGTGAATATCGTATCTGCCACTATGATATGTATCGTATTACAAGCGAAGACGACCTTGAATCTACGGGTTTTTACGACTACAAAAACTGTATTATCGTTGCTGAATGGTGCGAAAATATTCCCTATGCTATCCCCTGTGAATATTATAGGGTGAATATTTCGAAGACCGATTCGGGTAACGGCAGGTTTATTAAAATTGAAAAAGTAACGGAGTAATATTTCTATGAAAATTCTTGCCATTGATTCTACCGCAAAGACGGCGACGGTTAGTATTTGCGATGATGATAGGCTTATAAGCATATATTCGGTAACGGCGGGGTTAAATCACAGCGAAACTCTTTTGCCGATGATTGAAAATGCTTTGACGACCGCACAGACCGATATTGATGAAATTGATATGTTTGCAATATCCGACGGACCCGGTTCGTTTACCGGAGTAAGAATCGGTATGTCGCTTTTTAAAGGTCTTGCTTTCGGCAAACAAAAGCTTTGTGTCGGAGTATCAACTCTTGAGGCTTTGGCATATAATCTAAAGGGGTTTGTCGGTATAATATGTCCCGTTATGGACGCAAGAAGAGATCAGGTCTATAATGCGCTCTTTTTGTCCGATGGCGAAAAAATGGTTAGACTTACCGAGGACAGAGCTATACCTCTTAAAGAGCTTGAAGCTGAACTAAAAGAAAAGTATTCAGACAAGGCCGTTTGTTTGTGCGGAGACGGTTTTGATTTGGCTATGAATTGTATTGAAGTTGATTTCGCATATACGCCTATACTACTTCGTGAACAGAATGCATATTCGGTTTCTTGTGTTGCTCTTGCAAAATATAAGAGCAATCCCGAAGCTGATTACAGCGATAGAAACATAAAGCCCGTTTATCTCCGTGTTCCGCAGGCTGAACGTGAGAGACTTGAAAGACTTAACAACTGAACTTTTAATCGCACCAATAGAAAGAGGATAATAATATGTTGCCTATAGTAATAGCAAGTGACCACGCAGGGTTTTCTCTTAAAGAACAGGTAAAAAAATATCTTGAAGAAGAAAACATTGAATATATTGACCTCGGTACAAATTCCGCAGAATCGGTAGACTATCCCGAATATGCGCACAAGCTTTGTGTTGCAATTCAAGAGGGAAAGGCTGACAAGGGAATTCTTGTATGCGGTACGGGAATCGGTATGTCTATGGTTGCAAATAAGCACAAGGGTATCAGAGCAGCTTGTGTTTCCGATACGTTTTCTGCAAAGGCTACAAGGCAGCACAACGATGCAAACGTTCTTTGCTTCGGTGAAAGAGTTGTTGGCGCAGGACTCGCTTTCGAGCTTGTTAATGCATTTATAACTACCGAATACGAGGGCGGCAGACATCAGAGACGTGTTGACTTTGTTAACTCATTTGACAAGTAAGGAAGATGAATATATGAAAAAGATTATTGAAATAAACGGTATGCACTGTCCCAAATGCGCGGGTAGAGTTGAAAATGCATTGAATTCAATCGAGGGCGTCAGCGCAAAGGTTAACCTTGCAAAAAAACAGGCAGTCGTTACACTTAAGACTGACGTATCTGACGGCGTATTTAAAAATGCAGTAAATTCCTTGGGCTTTGAGGTGATTTCGATTGCCGAAAAAAAAGGATTGTTGGGGTGACGTCCAATTGATTAACAAGCGAAAAGGGGTGGTTCTTTGGATAGAAAATTGATGCGAAGCATAATGATTCTTATTGCATTTGCAATCGTGCTTTTTGTCGGTGTAACAAAAGTACGCGCAATATTGGATTTGATTATTGCAATAGGAAAGCTTATCTTGCCTATTATAATCGGTCTTGTAATTGCATTTGTGTTAAACGTTCCTATGAAAGCGTTTGAAAAAATGCTTTATTGGTCGTTCCCTAAATGCAAGAAAATGCCTAAACGTGTAATATATACGATATGTCTTATTCTTACACTTCTTTGCGTATGCTTGGTGTTGACACTCGTGGCTACACTTGCTGTTCCCGAAATAGTTGATTCGGTAAAGAGTATTTACGGTATTCTCAAAGACAAGATTCCCGAGCTTGTTAAATTTCTTGAAAAGCATAATATTGACGCTACAAGCGTTAGCGCTTGGTTTTCATCTATTGATATTAACAGCCTCATTGACAAAATCGGTTCGGGAGCTGAAACCGTGTTCGGTACGGTAATAGCTTTTGCTTCCAATACCGTTGCGGGTGTTGCAAGTGTGATTTTTGCACTTGTTATATCCCTTTACGTTCTTGTAAGCAAGGATGTTGTATCAAGACAGGCTAAAAAGCTTCTCTTTACCTTTACGAAGAAAGATATTGCCGAAAAGGTATGCGACGTAGCAGGGCTTACGAACAGAATATTCTCACAGTATCTTTCCGGACAATGTATCGAAGCTTGTATTCTCGGCTTGCTTATAACGATTTCATTTGCTATATTTCGTTTGCCCTATGCAGGACTTATTGGTATATTGACGGGTATATCCGCTTTCGTTCCATACGTCGGAGCATTTGCCGCTTGTTTTATCGGCGCATTTCTTATACTTCTTGTAAGTCCTATGCAGGCGCTTGTAAGTATTATAATATTCTGTGTTATTCAGTTTATTGAGACACAGTTTATATATCCCCACGTTGTGGGCGGTTCGGTAGGGCTTTCTCCGCTGCTTACACTCTTGGCGGCGTTGGTTGGCGGAAACATACTCGGACTTTTCGGTATTATATTCTTTATTCCTTTAACGGCAGTTGTATATACGCTTTTGAGAGGATTCGTTAATAAAAGATTAGCTGAAAAAAGAATAAAAATTGAGTAAAAATAGTGGCTGGCTCATTAGCAAAAGAAATGCTTTTGAGACAGCCGCTTTATCTTTTTTAGCCTATATTCGCTTATTTCAACTTTTGTTATAAAACCAAATAAAACCTGCATTGCCGAAGAAACAATGCAGGTTTTATTTTACAAATGGAGTGTAATATGAATAAAAAATCTTAACCATTATTTGGGTACGTTTTGTGTTGCAACAACATATATATTATACCATAGCAATATGTTAATGTCAACAGAAATTAACAAGATATAGGTGAATTTGCATAAAATCTGCGATGTGAATAAAAAATATTAGTGAACTTTGTATAATTTGTGTATTGAAAAAGCTGTATGTATATGATATTATATAGGTGAAGAAAGGGTGAGTCCAATGTACAAGTAAGCCAAAACCGAAGTCTTTTGAAGGCGAGGACTAAGGTTAAAAAAAGCCGATTATATAGAAAGTGAAGGTAAAAGGTTTTCAAATAACGTTTAGTTCAAGTAGTCTCAAAAACAAAGAGAATTCGATTTTTTGTGAATTCCCCTTGGTGCAATCCCGATATAACAACCGAACGTAACCGAAGAATGTGTGCTCACTTGAGAGTGTTTGTTGTGAAAAAATGATAGTCGTGAGTAAATTAGTTCGGGGGAGAATAGATATAAGGATTGCGTAAAAATCTAAGAAAGAGTAGGTTAAATTGATGTTAGATATCAAGAGCGAACATAAATAACCCTTGACTGCAATACGATAGCAGATGGAGCAGTCAAGGGTTATTTGTTTTTTTGCGAACTTTTTTCTAAAGCTATTGACAAAAGACTATTATTTTGATAAAATATCGTGGTGTGATAAATATTACGAGATGTGGCTCAGTTTGGTAGAGCGCTGCGTTCGGGACGCAGAGGTCGCAAGTTCGAATCTTGTCATCTCGACCAGCAGGCAGTGCCTGCACCCAAAATCGGGTGTAGTTACTGCTTTTTTTATGTTTATTTCACGACGGTGTGTTTTTTTGGTAAACAATAGTTGTAAATAGGCAGTGCCTGCACCCAAAAATCAAAAATCCGCTGATGAAAATCGGCGGATTTTTGATTTTGTACTATTCATTCTTCATTATTCAATATTCATCATTCATTGAAACGGATTTCCGTAATGAATAATGAAGAATGAAGCCGCTACGCTGATGAATAATGAATAATAAGAAAAAATGCCGAAATCGGCATTTTTTTATAGTGATTATTCTTGTTTATGCGTTGTTCTTTTTTGCTGTGAGCTTCTTGATTATAACTATAATATAGTGTACTGCAAGGCCTACTGCAATTGCAACAACGAGGTCAAAAACAACTGTTAGTACAAAAGTAAGCACAAGTACAAGAATTTCATATATAGGCGCTTTCTTGCATATTGCTACAAAGTGGCGCCACTCACTCATATTATATGCTACCATAAAGAGAACTGCCGCTATTACGGGCATCGGAATGAATGCCGCATAAGGCATAAGCACCACAAGAACGAGAAGCAAAATTATTGCGTGTACCATACCCGAAATTGGTGAACGGCCGCCGTTCTTTACGTTCGCCGCTGTTCTTGCTATAGCTCCTGTTGCGGGAATTCCACCGAACAGAGCAGAGCATATATTACCCGTTCCTTGCGCAATAAGCTCGGTATTGGAGTTGTGCGTATCGTCTATCATCTTGTCGGATACAACGCAGGAAAGCAAGGATTCTATCGCCGCAAGGAGCGCTATTGTAAATGCGCTCGGTATCAATTCTACTATATTTACACCGCTAATGTTGGGAAGTGTAAAGGGCGGAAGTGATGCGCTTATCGTATAAAGGTCTCCGATTGTATTTACACGGAGGCTTGTAAGCGCAACAACAACTGTAAGTACAAGTACTGCTACAAGTGAACCGGGAATCTTTTTGCTTACCTTGGGCCATACGATAAGGATAGCAAGGGCGATAAGTCCCGTTACAAGCGCCAAAGGATTAAACGTAGTAATCGATTCTGCAATCGCTTCAAGCTTTTCCATTGCCTCAACGGCGTTCGTTCCGGGGGCAAAGCTAAGTCCCAAAAAGTCTTTTATCTGACCTATTACAATCGTTATTGCTATACCTGAGGTAAAACCGACTGTTATCGTTTCGGGTATGTATTTAATGAGTGAGCCTAGTCTGAAAATTCCCATAAGTATGAGCATCGCACCCGCCATTAACGTTGCTATGGCAAGTCCCTCGATGCCGTGGTCTGCAACTATTCCCGCAACTATTGCGGCAAAGGCTGCCGTAGGACCCGATATGTTTACTCGGCTACCGCCCAAAAATGCGATAACAAATCCCGCAACTATTGCGGTATAAAGTCCCTTTTCGGGAGATACGCCCGATGCAATAGCAAGTGCTATCGAGAGGGGAAGGGCTATTATAGCGACGATAATTCCCGCTACAATATCGGATACGAGTTGTTTTTTCGAATAAGTTTTCAACACCTCAAAAAGCTTTGGATAAAATGTTTTCATAATACGTCCTTTTATTGTTTTATCGAATTTTATTGCAGAGCATATTTTACACCTTTTTTTAAAAAAACTCAATAGTTTTTTAAAATTTTCTTTGTTCACAGCATACTTGACTATTTGTTTTCTTTGTGATAAACTCTATCCAGAATAATATAGTAATAACAGACGGTCTGGGCTGACAGCTCGGCGCACAGCTTGAAAGGAAATTTTTTTATGAAAAACCATAGCAAATTGATTAAAATGATTCTTGCCGCACTCTTTTTGGCTCTTGCTTACGTTATGCCGTTTCTGACGGGGCAGATACCCGAAATAGGCTCTATGCTTTGTCCTATGCATATTCCCGTTTTGCTTTGCGGTTTTATATGTGGAGCTCCTTGGGGGCTTGTCGTTGGCTTTATATCACCAATCTTCAGGTCTTTGCTTACGGGCGGTTTTCCCCCTATGTTTCCTACGGCTGTTTGTATGGCGTTTGAGCTTGCCGCCTATGGCGCAGTTGCGGGTATCGTCTACAAAATACTTCCTCGCAAAAAAATCTATATCTACGTTTCTTTGCTTACCTCAATGTTTGTAGGAAGAATTGTCTGGGGCGCTGCGATGTTCGTATGTATGGGAATAAAGGGCGGCAGCTTTACTTTGGCGGCATTTCTTGCGGGTGCCTTTACAAATGCTGTTCCCGGTATGGTTGTTCAAATAGTCTTAATTCCCATTGTAGTAATGCTTTTTGAAAAAATCGGGATATTAAATATAAGAAAATAAACAGGTGAATATATGGAAATGGGCGAGAAAACCCGCAGTTTGTTGATAGAACATTATAAAGCCTATCCCGAATTGCAAATACAAGACGTTTTTAAATATCTGTACCAAAGCTCATTCGGCTGTGAGCATCTTATATCTTCTTTAGGGAGGGTTACCGATTACATAGCCGAGGAATATAAGTCTGTTGAAAATGATAGTCCGATAAAAATCGAAGCGCTTGACGGCAACTACAGCAGAGTTTATCTCTCTTGTTTGAATACGGGTATAAATATTGAAACCTTTGGAAAGCTTTTTTTCCTTTCGTCAAAAACAGAGTCCGATGGCTCTTTTAACCTTGAAAAGAAAATATCTGTTGCAAAAGAGCTTGTTTGTGAGGGTATTCTTCCATTTTCACCGGCGGATTTTGAACGTGAGGTTGATGATTGGAAAAACAAGTGTTATCCTGCCGTTCATCATTCGAATATCTTTAGAGAAAAATATAAACCCGCATATCGTTTGATTTCAAATGATTTTGTTGTATTCTTGCCTTTGTTTGCAGAGCTTGACAAAAAACTTTCGCTTGGCAGTGTGTGTCTTGCTGTCGAGGGGGGAAGTGCCTGTGGAAAAACAACGTTGGGTATGCTTTTGGAAAAGCTATATGACTGTAACGTGTTTCACATGGACGATTTTTTTCTTCAGCCGCACCAAAGAACGCCCGAAAGATTTGCCGAGGTTGGCGGTAACGTTGACAGAGAACGTTTCTTGAGCGAGGTGTTGCAGCCGTTGAAAACGGGAAATGATATATCATATCGCAGATTTAACTGTTCGACTATGACTATTGAAGAGCCTATACAGATACCCTTGAAAAAACTAACGGTTGTCGAGGGGGCATATTCGATGCACCCCGAGCTTGAAAAATTCTATGACTATTCAATTTTTCTTGATGTTAACGAGAATTTGCAGAAAGCAAGGATAGAAAAACGGAATGTTCCTTTCTTGGCAAAACGCTTCTTTGAAGAGTGGATTCCGCTCGAAAAGATATATTTTGAAAAAACGAACGTAAAACAGCGTTGCGATTCCGTTATCGAAATAAAATAAATAATCCTCAAAAGGTGTACTTGCATTATCGCAGGTTGCCCTTTGGGGATTTTTTCGTGTTGAAAAAATAAAAAATATATGATACTATAGAACTATGTTAAGGTGTGTTTATGGGGTATAAAAAAATTTGTTAAAATTTACTTTTCCGTGTAACCTTTGGCAGTTGAAACTTGTCTATATAGGTGAAAGGCCTTTTTAAAAATATGGGAGGTGTTATCGGTGGATGATAAATTGATAATCGATTTGTTTTGGAATAGGAACGAAGATGCGATTACCGAAACGCAGGAGAAATATGGAAAATATTGCTTTTCTATTGCGTTCAATATACTGAAATCCGACAGTGATGCGGAAGAGTGTGTTAATGATACATATATGAATGCGTGGAACTCAATTCCGCCTACCAGACCTAACGTTTTGTCTCTCTTCTTGGGGAAGATTACCCGTAATCTTTCTTTGAATAAATATTATCATAACCGAGCTGTGAAAAGAACAACGGTTATTGAAGAGACGCTAGACGAGGTGGCTGATTTTATTTCGTCGGATGGTAATTTTGATACTATTTCGGAAGAATTGGTGTTAAAAGACGTTATCAACCGTTTTCTCGCCTCTCTGAATAAGCAAAACAGAATTGTTTTTGTTCGCAGATATTGGTATTTAAGCAGTGTTAAAGAAATTGCCAATAGTTGCGGATTATCAGAAACAAACGTTAAAGTGAAGCTTACAAGGCTTCGCAAGAGTTTTAAGACCTTTATCGAAAAGGAGGGAATCCATATATGAAAAGACAATCTTGGCTTTTGGCTTTGAATAATATTGATGAAAAATATATAGAAGAGGCGAAACCCTCTTCGGTTAAAAAATTTAAAAGAAAGAAAACCCTTGTTCTTTTGGCAGCTTCTATGGCGGTTATGTTTGCTTTGAATTTGGTTTTGTTTATACCGTACAGAGCTCAAATCCCTACCGTGTTGAAATATTCGGGGAGCGAATACTATGAAGTAATTGATAAACTGAATACTTACTTCTATGAACCACCAAAGTATAAAAATAACTTTGAAGCTCTTATCGGCGGTTTGTCGAATATCTTCTTGGCTGCTTCCAAAAATGCGGCGGATGAAAGAATAGAACTTGAAGATTCGTTTGAAATGTCCGGAGATATGTTGGGGGATGCCGGCATAAATTCACCCACTGAAAATGGCGAAAATTATGAAGAGGTTACCGATAATCAGGTTAAAGGCGTTATTGAGGGCGACCTTTTCAAAAGAAGTGATAAGTATATTTATTATTATGACGGAGGTTACTTATCTATATATTCCATTGAGGGTAAGGATTCAAAACGTGTAGGGTGTTTTAATATTTACGAGCGAAAAAATGTAGATATGCAACAAAACAGAGCTGACGATTATGCTGAAATGTTTTTATCAAAAGATTGTAAGACGGTAACTATTATTTATTGCAATAATAAATTAAGCGGACGTTTTTATGTTGTTTCTCTTGATGTCACCAATCCTGCAAATGTTGAGTTTAAGAACATAGTTAAATATGATGGTGAGTTTGTTTCATCGCGTAAGGTTGACGGAAAGCTGTATATTGTAAGCAATTATTATGCAAAGGAACCCGATAACTACAAAAACGCTAAAGAGTACGTTCCCTCATATACAACCGAAAATGAAACGAAAATTAACATTATCTCGGCTGACAATATATATTCACCCGATGTACTTTCTTCTTCGGGATATACAGTTTTGACAAAGCTTGATGAAAAAACACTTAACGTTGATGCGGATTATGCTTTGTTGTCATTCTATTATCCCGTTATATACACAAGCAAAGACAGCTTCTATTTTACAAGAAGTTATTATGAGCGAAAGCAAGAGAGTGAATACACCGTAGGCGCAACTATGACCGAAATTTGCAGGATAGATTATAGCGGAGACGGCTTTCTCAATATGGGTTCTGTAACTGTAGAGGGCGAAGTTAATAACCAATACAGTATGGACGAATATAACGGAATATTGAGAGTGTTTACTTCAACGGATAAATCAATAATATGGAATACGGAGCTTGGAAATTATAGTTTTGTTTCCGACGAAACGGGAAGAAATGCAAGTCTTTTCTGCATAGATATAAATACATTAAGGATTGTTGGCTCGGTTGAAAGATTTGCACCTAAAGGCGAAAACGTAAAATCAGCAAGGTTTGACGGCAATACTGCATACGTTTGTACTGCAGTTCAATTTACCGATCCGGTATATTTCTTCGATCTTTCAAATCTAGATAATGTTACCTATAAAGAAACGGGAACTGTTGAAGGCTTTTCAACCTCTCTCGTTGATTTCGGAAACGGTTATCTGCTTGGAATTGGTCAGAAAGATTGGAGTACTCCAAAAATTGAAATTTACAAGGAAGAGGGCGATAAGGTCGTTTCGGTTTCGGCTATAGAAATGCCCGATTCGAATATATCAACCGATTATAAGTCGTATTATATTGACAGAGAAAACGGATATATCGGTATGGGTATTACCTCGTATAGATACGGCTATTACGGAAATATACGTTATGTTATCTTTAAGTTTGAAAATGAGAAATTAGACGTTGCCTATGAATTTATATTTGAGGGCGACCTTTCGAGAATGAGGGGATCTTATATAGACGAATATATATACGTTCTTTCGCAATATGAACTTGAGGTTATTCCCGAAAGTGAATTGAATTGAATATAAAAATGCCTCCCCAAATTTAATGGGGAGGCAAATTTTGTTTGTGCAGATTTTGTTATACGGAGATTCCTCGACTTCGCTCGGAATGACCGTAGAGGGTTTGTTTGTACAAACAATATTAAGTGGTCATTTCGAGTGGAGCGACCAACGGAAGCGAAATCGAGAAATCCCATAATTATTGCGTACAGATAATGGGATCTTTCGACTACGGCAGTTAGCACTGCCTTCGCTCAAGATGACCATATTTTATTCTTTTGCACAAACCCATAATTCGAGGTTTCTTTGCCTACTTTCTTTCAATAAAAGAGAGAGGATTTTGAATTAGTACTAATGATAAAATGAAGCACAAATCCGTTATTAAAAGGTTTCTTTGACTACTTTCTTTCAATAAAAGAGAGAGGATTTTGAATTAGTACTAATGATAAAATGAAGCACAAATTCGTTATTAAAAGGTTCTTTGCCTACTTTCTTCCTTAAAGAAAGTAGGTTATAGTATATAAAAGATTATTGCTATGTATTGCAATATGCTTCCGAGGACTACGAATAGGTGGAATACCGAATGGATATATCTCCATTTCTTCTTTGCGGCAACTCCGTAAAATACGGCTCCTACGGTATAGGCTATGCCTCCTGCTAGGATATACATCATTCCGCCAAAGGGAATTGCGGTCAATGCAGCTTTTCCGCCAAATACTATGCACCAGCCGAGCCCTATATAGCATATCATCGAAAACGTTGCGTATTTCTTTAGGTCTATTGCGTTAAGTACTATTCCTAATATTGACACGCCCCATACGAAGCCGAATATACCCCAACCTAACGGCGCGTTAACACTTCTGATAGAGCAGAGTACTATCGATGTGTACGTTCCCGCAATAAGAATAAATATTGTACAATGGTCGATTACTTGAAATACCTTTTTTGCAGTTCCTATATGAAGTCCGTGATATATGCTCGACATCGTGTATAGCATTATCATCGAAATTCCGTATATAAAGCTTCCTACTATTCCGTATACGTCGCTGAAGAGAAAGGCGTAAATAACACAGGTGGCGAGGGCAATTACGCCGAATCCGCCACCTACGATATGTGATACCATATTAAATATCTCTTCGCCCTTTGTATAACCCGGAAGCTTTCTGTCGATAAGCTTGGTTCTTTTCATAGGCGATTACTATTTATTTTACGCAGTCAATGCCGCTTTTGAGCTTTTCGTACCAGCATTCAATAGCTGCAACATCTTTTTCGTCTGTGATTTCACAGTACTTTGCAAGAGCAGCCTTAACGCCGTTTGCTTTTGTAAAGTTTGCAATTTCAATAGAAGAATCGTCACCCTCGGGAGCAAAATGAAGTCCTGCCGCAACTGCAATGTAAAGATATTTTGCTTCAACGCCCATCTTCTTGCAGAGGTTCAGCGCGCCAACAATTCTGTCTTCCTTGTTGAGCTTTCTCTGGGTATCTTTTCCAACCCTTGCAATTGTATCGCCGAGAAGCTTGTTTGTAAATCTGTCGAGCAAGTCATAGCAGTGGTCGAGAAGAACTGCTATATCAACGCCGTGTTCCTTGTGCATGGCGAGGGCAGATTCGAGAAGTGCGCGAAGCGCAACATATCTGATTCTTGCATCGTCAATTGCTTCCCAAATATATTCGTAGCCGCAGAGGTTGCCGAGGTATGCTGTAACTGCGTGGCTCATATTGTGCATAAACAACTTTCTCTGAATAAAGAATTCAAATGGGGTAAAGGGTTCCATATTCTTGATTTCGGGGATTTCCCCTTTGAAGCCGTTTTTGTCAACGGGAAGTGTGCAGTAGGGTTCAACGCATACTGCGAGAAAGTTTTCTGCTTTGATGTTGTCGGGAGTGGCGGGAACCATTCTGCCGATAGATGCTTCAACCAAGCCAACCTGTTCTTCAAAGAATTTCTTGCCCGCATCGGTAAGACATTCGTTAACCAAAGAACGAAGATATTTGTCTGCATCAATCTTGTTTTCGCAGATGATAATGTTGAGAGGTTTGCCGCTTTCGGAAGCTCTCTTTTCAATACCTGCTGCAAGAGGCTTTGCAATAAACTTCAATATGTTTACGCCAACTGCTGTAGCCATAACGTCTGCTGTTGCAATTTCTGCGGCAACTGCATTTTCGTCCTTGCCGTTTACTGCTCTTGCGTTTGTAACGGTGTATTTGTCGTATGATTCGCCTTTCGTAATATAAATGGGATATTCCTTGTCGTTGTTCATCTTCTCGACGAGTGCATCAACAACGTCAATGAATACTACTTCATATCCTGAAAGATTGAAAAGTTGCGCGATAAAACCGCGTCCGATGTTACCGCCACCGTACATAACTGCCTTTTTCATAATAGTCACTCCAATATATTTTTAAAAAATTATT
>JAFYPF010000013.1 GCA_017547655.1 Clostridia bacterium | reverse complement strand
CACTCACGCCCGCAGGCACTTCACGATGCAAAGCATCGCTTCACGCACCGAAGGTGTGCTTATCGTGCCGCAAGGCACACTTAGTTCGAAAAAAGAGTCTTTTGTCCAGTAGACAAAAGACTCTTTTTTTCGTGGGGTGAGTAATGGGACTCGAACCCACGGCCTTCAGGGCCACAACCTGACGCTCTAACCAACTGAGCTATACCCACCATATTTGAAGTAATAAGTAAGAGGGAATAAGGAATAAGTGAAGAGTGATTTATTGAGGTTTGCGTTTCGCAAACCTCAATAAAATCTTCTGGCGCACCCTGGGGGATTCGAACCCTCGACCTACCGCTTAGAAGGCGGTTGCTCTATCCAGCTGAGCTAAGGGTACATTCACTCTGCGCCTCATTTCAACACCACAGAATTATAACATAACTATTCTCAATTGTCAAGCACTATTTCGTTTTTTTATTCACTTTTTTTATTTTTATTATTTTCTGTAATCTTATTGAAGATTAGTTGGCTTTGTGTTAAAATATCTATACAAATTAACGGAATACTATAGACGTCCCAATCCGTCGCATAGCCTAAAGAATAACTTAAAATTTAAAGTTTAATTGGGGTACGATACCCTCTCCGGTGAGGTCGTCAGTCTGTTTTCTAAAGGAGTTTTATTTTATGAACTATATCTTGTCAAATTATTCGCCAAATGCGCTTTACCGTTATTTCGAGGAGATTTGCGCTATTCCGCACGGCTCGGGTAACGAAAAGGGTATTGCCGATTATTTTTGCAAATTCGCCGAGGATAACAATCTTGAATATTACAGAGATAACGTTCACAACGTTCTCATAAAGAAAAATGCCTCTGTAGGCTACGAAAATAAACCCGCTGTCCTATTGCAAGGTCATTCGGATATGGTTTGCGAGAAAAACAACGACGTTATACACAACTTCGAAACCGACTCTTTGAAAATATACGAAAAAGACGGTTGGCTCTATGCCGAGGGTACAACGCTAGGCGGTGATGACGGTATTGCAGTCGTTATGATGATGGCTGTTCTTGCCGACAAAAACGCAAAGCACCCGCCGCTCGAATGTCTTTTTACCGTTCAGGAAGAAACGAGTATGGTAGGAGCTACGTCCTTTGACTATTCCAGACTGTCTGCTAAATCCTTTATTAACCTTGACTGCGAACATCTTGACCGAGCAACAGTTAGTTGTGCGGGCGGTGTTAGATGTAACTTTAGCTTCGAGCTCGACTCGTACAAGGTTCAAAACTCGTCTGTCAAGATAACCGTTAAAGGTCTTGCGGGCGGTCATTCGGGTATGGATATAAATTCGGGCAAACAGAATGCAATTATCGTTATGGCGAAAATACTCGGCGGACTGTACGAGAAAATGCCCTTTAACCTCATTTCTGTCAACGGCGGTAACAAGGTTAACGCTATCCCCCGTGAGTGTGAGGCGGTTATAAACATTTTTGATAAAAAGTACGCAAAAGAGGTTATTTCCTCTCTCGCTGATAAGATTAGAAAACAGCTCGTTAAGGAAGATAAAAAATTCTCTGTTCGTGTGGATAACGCTAACGGCATTTCCGATACGGCTTTCTGCTTTAAAGATACCTATAGGGTTATCAGCGCATTGAATATTATCCCCAACGGCGTGTATGAAATGAGCCGTTCTCTTGAGGGACTTGTTGAAACCTCGTCTAACCTCGGTGTTGTTTCTACCGAGAACAATATCGTCAATATGTATCTTATGCCTCGTTCTTCGGTGGAAGCAAAGCTTGACGAGATTGTTATGAAGCTCGATATGATTGCAAAGCTTGTGGGCGCAAAGATTGTTCACGATGACCGTTATCCCGGTTGGGAATATGCGCCGAAAAGTAAAATGAGAGACCTCTATGAGCAGTGCTTTGAAAAGAGAATGGGTAGTAAGCCCATCTTTGAAGCGGTTCATGCAGGCGTTGAGTGCGGTATAATTATAACCGCTATGGGCGGCGAACTCGACGGCGTTTCGGTTGGCGCTAACGTAAATAATATCCATACCCCGGACGAATGTCTTGAACTTTCTTCTCTCGCCGATGCCTATGCAATTATGCTCGATATGTTAGAAACCCTATAACTTACCTTCTTTTAAGGAAAGAAAGTAAGCAAAGAACCTTGCCTCGCTTGGTTTGCACGAACAATATTAAGAGCGTCATCTTGAGCGGAGGCGGATTTTCCGCAGTAGTCGAAAGATCTCATTATCTTTACGTAATATCACGGGATTCCTCGACTACGCACCTACGGTGCTTCACTCGGAATTACCATTCAATATTATTTGCACAAACCTATTCGTTTCTAACGGGGCGCCGAAAAGCGAATATAACTGAAAAAAAGACGATTGCAAAAACAATCGTCTTTTTCTGCGAAAGAGCGACTAAAAGTAGCGTAAGTAGGGGTAAGAACGACCAAAAGTAGTGTGCTTATTCTGCTTTACGCATAAAATATGGACCACATCCATCTCCTTCGTGCGTTTTAATATAAGT
>JAFYPF010000012.1 GCA_017547655.1 Clostridia bacterium | reverse complement strand
GGAGGCTGAAATAGTCGCCACATTTGTGGCAGTAGGGCAGGGTTGCATGTGTCGGACATTTCAATGGGCTTTCAGCCCAGCCGGTAATATGCCCTTATAGGGCTGAGCAAGCCACCGGCTTAGCCGGTGGTCATGACTATTTAACTAAATTGCGAATTATAGAGAGTACTGTAGAATCCGCCTTGTTTTATAAGCTCGTCGTGAGTGCCTTGTTCTGTAATAGCGCCGTTTTGAAGAACGAGAATACAGTCGGCATTTTTTATGGTCGAGAGTCTATGCGCAATTATAAAGCAGGTTCTGCCTTTCATAAGCTCGGACAGGGCTTCTTGAATCTTTATTTCTGTACGAGAGTCAACGTTCGAGGTAGCCTCATCGAGTATAAGCATAGGCGCATCCGACAAAATCGCTCTTGCAATAGTAATAAGCTGTTTCTGTCCTTTCGATATATTAACGCCGTCATCTGAAAGGTGTGTCATATATCCGTCGGGCAAACTTTCGATATACTTATCGATTTTAGCCGCTTTAGCCGCCGCCTCAACTTCTTCAAATGTGGCGCTTTCTTTACCGTAGACTATGTTATCGAAAATCGTTCCGTTAAACAGCCACGTATCCTGCAATACCATAGTAAAGGCTTTTCTTAAATCATATCGCTTAATGTTTCTTATATTAACTCCGTCAAGTTTTATTTCGCCAGAATTAACGTCATAGAAACGCATAAGCAGATTGATTATGGTTGTTTTACCTGCACCCGTAGGACCTACAATTGCGATAGTCTTGCCTTGCTCGGCTTTTACGGACACGTCGTGGAGTATCTGTTTTTTCTCGGTATATCCGAAACAAACTTTTTCAAAATCGACGTCACCTTTTACGTTTTCAAGTGCAACGGCATCTTCCGTATCTGCGGGTTCTGACGGTTCGTCAAGCACTCTGAACACTCTTTCTGCTGCCGAGAAAGCCGATTGGAATTCGTGCAGGATATTTGCAAATTCGTTTATGGGACCTGCAAACTTTCTCGAATACTGAACGAACTTCGCTACGCTGCCGAGGGATACGAAAAACAACGTTCCTGCGGCAACCGCACCGTTTTGCGAGTACATATAGAGAATACCGCCGAGTATGGTTACGAGCGAGATTGACAGATTGTTAATAAAGTTAACCGTAGGACCGAGCGCGGCGCCGTAATAGTCCGCCTTATAGTATGCGTCCATAGTGTCGGTGTTTCTTTCGTTAAACCTATCACAAATAACGTTTTCTTTGCCATAGGCTCGAATGGTACGGCAACCCGACAGCATTTCTTCGGCATATCCGTTCAGCTCGCCGAGTTTTCTTGAACGGGTTTGGAAGAGGGGGCGCACCTTTTGCGAACGGTATTTTGTAAACAATATCGACGTGGGAACGGTTATCGCAAACACGAGAAGCATCGGCTTCGATATGTTCCACATAAATACGAGCGAGCCGACAACGGTATAGATACTTGCCATTACCTGAACCATATCGTGTGAAAGGGTACTGTTTATCGTATCAATATCGTATGAAATACGGCTTACTATATCGCCCGCCGCCGTTGCATCGAAATACGTAACCGGCAGGGTGTTCAGCTTTTCGAACAGCTGTTTACGCATTGTGTATACAATTCTTTGGCTGAGGTTTATCATAATAACCGCAAGTCCGTATGAGAGTATCGCAGATACCACGTAACAGAGTATCATTTTTAATACGTTTGAGTAAACGATGTCAAAGTTTACTCCGTTTGGGTTGGCAATAGCATCAATAGCATCGCCCGAATATGACGGTCCCATAAGCGCTAGGTGGTTTGACATTAAAGTACAAATTATTGCCGCAAGGAAGAGGGGCCAATATTTCAGCACGTATCCGCCGAGCCTTATAAGAATTGAGCGTTGTGTCCTTTTGTCAAGTTTTTGGTTATTTCTTGCATTATATTGAGCTCTATTCAACGAAAGCACCTCCCATCTGGGAATCGCTTATTTCTTTATATTCGGGGCAAGTGTCAAGCAGCTCTTCGTGAGTTCCTCTGCCGATTATCTTGCCGTGGTCGAGTACAAGAATAAGGTTGCAATGTTTGATTGAGCTTACTCTTTGTGCTATTGTAATAACTGTAGTATTGCTTAAATTTTCTTTGAGAGCCTGTCGGAGATGGGCATCGGTCTTATAGTCGAGGGCAGATGAGCTGTCGTCGAGAATAAGTATTTCCGGTGTTGCCGCCAATGAACGCGAGAGCAATATTCTTTGCTTCTGACCGCCCGAAACATTAGTTGCCTTTGAAGACAACTGATGCTCGTATCCGTTAGCAAATGAAGATATGAAATCGTTCGCTTGAGCAATTTTTGCTGCATTCACAACCTGTTCGTGAGTTAAGTCTCTTCCGAACTTTATGTTTTCTTCAATCGTATCTGCATAGAGGAAGTCATTTTGAAGAACAAGTCCGAACATTGCCGTAAGTTCGTTTTTGGGTATAGTTTTTATATTTCTTCCGTTTATAAGTATTTCGCCGTTGGTAATGTCATAGAAGCGTAATAAGAGTTTAGCCAATGTTGATTTTCCGCTTCCCGTAGCGCCGATAATACCGAGGCCACCGCCTTTTTTGAGCGTAAAGCTTATATCTTCAAGCTGATTTTTTTTGCCGAAATATGAAAAACTAACGTTTTTAAATTCGATATGAGGATAGTCTTTATTTTCAATTTCTTCTTCGGGGAGAACAGTAATTTCAGTCTGGGTATTTAGAACTTCCGCTATTCTGTTTGCGGAAGCGGCGCATTTTGTGTACATAACGAATATACGTGAAACCGACATCATCGCCATTGATATAAGAGTGAAATACTGCATAAATGCGATAACCGTTTCGGGATCGGATAAGCCTTTTGAAACTCTTGCTGCGCTCATTGCGACGACGGCGGTTATACCGAAGTTCATAATAAGTGTCATAATGGGGTTAACGATTCCCATTATCGTTCCCGTTCTTCTTTCGGCTTTTGATAATTTCAGATTAACCTTGTCGTATCTGCGGTTTTCGTAGTCGTTTTTTGAGAGGGCTTTTATAACTCTGATGCCTTGAGCGTCTTCTCTTACAACACGCACCATATTGTCAACAAGATGTTGTACGTTTGCGTAAAGCTTGGTACCGTTTCTTGAAATGAAATATACGGTTATAAATATGAACGGCAGAATGGCAATCATTACAAGCGCCAAAAAGCTGTCCATAATAAGAGTTATCATAATACCGCCCATAAGCAAAATAGGCGCTCTGACACCCATACGTTGCATTGTACTGACGAAGTTGTGCACGTGATATGTGTCGGTGGTTATTCTTGATTCGAGGGAGGGAATGGAAAATTTGTCGGTTTGCGTGGCGGAAAGCATAAGTGTATGCTCAAATAAGTCTTTTCTTACTTTTTCGGTGAAATTTCTCGATACTTTTGCTGACATACGGTTTGCGGTAATGTTGAAAAAGCAAGCAGAACCCGCGCAGATTATCATAAGTATGCCCCAGGTCAAAATGTTTACTATATTTTGAGAGGAGACGACGTTTTTGAGAATGTGGCTCAATATGTAAGGAAGCATCAGCTCGAGGAGCGTTGCCGTAACCTTTATCATAAGTCCGAATGTCATTCTCGCCTTAAAGGGCTTCAGATACTTTAACAAAGTTTTCATTTTTATTTTGTTATCCTATCGTATGTATTGATATGAATTCATTATACAGCCCTTTGGTAAATAACACAATAAAAAAACATAAAAAAGTAAAATTATGCAAAAAAATACTTTGTTATGGAAAATAAAGTTAACTCTTCATAAAATATTAACAATATTATCCATTTTAGCACTTGACAATCGAGAGTGATAAGTGTAAACTTTATATACGGTTTAGCACTTGTTTGTTTTGAGTGCTAAAAACGAAGGGGGAAAGGAGATGTGTTTTGTATGTACGGTAATGACGGCGGTTTGAGCGAACGCAAAAAAATGATATTACGCGCTATAATTGATGCGCATATTGACAAGGGCGAACCGGTAGGCTCGAAGTACCTTACGCAAAACAACAACATCGCATATTCCTCGGCAACCATAAGAAACGAAATGGCAGAGCTTGAAGAATTAGGTTATCTTGAACAGCCGCACACGTCGGCGGGTAGAGTTCCGTCGGAGCTCGGTTACAGATTTTACGTTGACTCTCTTATGGAAAAATATCGCTTGACGAGAGATGAGCTCGAACAGCTTGATACTTTGAAAAAGTCAAAAGAAGAAGAGCTTGACCGAATAATCGAGCAGGCGGGAAGACTGTTCTCAAGAATAACGAATTATACGGCAATTACCGTTAAGCCGAGAGCTATACAGGTTGTTATAACGGCGTTCAACGTGGTATACGTTGATAACAGAAGCTTTGCGCTTGTTATGATATCTAATACGGGTGTGGTAAAGACGAAGCATATTCGTACTTTCGACTCGATAAACACAAGGGTAACCGAACGCTTGTCGGAACTCCTTAACAAATTTATCGCAGGCAAAGCGGTGAACGAATTGTCCTATGTCTCGGTGGTTGAAATAAAAAATAATTTATTTGGATATGAAGAGCTTGTTGATCCCATAATAAAGTGTGTATATGATACGGTTAACGAGATAGACAGGGGCGACGTTAAGGTTGAGCAGGTAAACAGATTGCTCGAATTCCCCGAATATTCGAACCTTTCACAGCTTAGCGGACTTATCGGAATGCTTGAGAAGAAAGACGATATAATAAACATTATAAGCAATTCCGAAAAGGATACGACAAATATACTTATAGGCAAAGAAAATGCGGTTGACATTATGAGTAACTCAACGCTTATTTTCAGAAACATTACGGTTAACGACAGAGTGGTGGGGGCTATAGGCGTTATAGGACCGTGCAGAATGGATTATTCAAAGGTTGTAACGACGCTTGACCTTTTATCCGAAAATATAAGAAACTTGTTCGGCGAAAATGTAAATTTGCTGACAGACGGAAACAACGGAGGAGAAAATGGCTGAAGAAAAGATTGTAAATGCCGAAGAAACAGCTTCGGAGGAAATTGAAGTAAATACCGAAACGGCTGAAAAAACAGAGAAGACCGAGAAAAAGGATAAAAAGTCTTCAAAAAAAGAGCTTGATGCTTTGAAAAAGGAAGTCGAGGAGCTAAAGAAAGCTGTTGAAGAAAAAAATGAAATGTTCTTGCGTATGGCTGCTGAATATGAAAACTACAGAAAACGTACTGCAAAAGAAAAAGAAGGACTTTACGGCGATGCGTATATCGATGCGGTAACGCAGTTGTTGCCTATTCTCGATAACCTTGAGAGAGCAGTTGCATTTTCCGAAAGCGGTAATCTTGCAGAGGGTGTTAATTTAACGTTGAATATGTTTAAAGATACCTTTACGAAAATGGGGGTTGAAGAGATAGTAACAGAAAACGCAGAGTTCGATCCCAATTTGCATAATGCTGTTATGCACATTGATGACGAGTCTTTTGGCGAAAATATGATTGTTGAAACCTTTAGCAAGGGATATAAAAGAGGCGACAAGGTCATAAGATATGCAATGGTAAAGGTTGCAAACTGAAATTTAGATTAAAATTATTACTTAACATAAATCGAAAGGAAAAATTATTATGGGAAAGATTATTGGTATTGACTTGGGAACAACAAACTCTTGTGTTGCAGTATATGAAGGCGGAGAGCCTATCGTTATACCCAATCCCGAAGGCGCGAGAACTACTCCTTCGGTAGTTGCGTTCTCCAAGACCGGAGAAAGAATGGTTGGTCAGGTTGCAAAGCGTCAGGGTATTACTAACCCCGACAGAACAATTATGTCTATTAAGCGTGAAATGGGTACTGATTATAAAGTGAACGTAGACGATAAGTCCTACAACCCTCAGGAAATTTCCGCTATGATTCTTCAGAAGCTTAAGGCTGATGCAGAAGCATACCTCGGAACAGCGGTAACAGAAGCTGTTATCACAGTTCCTGCATACTTTTCCGACGCACAGCGTCAGGCTACAAAAGACGCAGGTAAAATTGCAGGTCTTGAAGTAAAGAGAATTATCAACGAGCCTACTGCTGCTGCTCTTGCATACGGTCTTGAAAAGGAAGAAGAACAGAGAGTGCTCGTATTCGACCTTGGCGGCGGTACGTTTGACGTATCTCTCCTTGAAATCTGCGACGGTTTCTTTGAAGTTAAGGCTACCGCAGGTAACAACAAACTCGGTGGCGACGACTTCGACAAGAGAGTTATCGACTGGATTGCAGAAACGTTCCAGAAAGAAAACGGAATAGATCTCCGTCAGGACAAGATGGCGCTTCAGAGACTTAAGGAAGCTGCAGAAAAAGCTAAAATCGAACTTTCAGGCGTTGCTTCTTCAAATATTAACTTGCCCTTTATTACAGCAGACGCAACAGGCCCTAAGCACTTTGACGGCACATTGACAAGAGCGAAGTTTAACGAACTCACAGCAGACCTCGTTGAAGCTACAATGGCTCCTACAAGACGTGTTCTTTCCGATGCAGGCGTAACACCCGCACAGGTTGACAAGGTTCTTTTGGTAGGTGGTTCTACAAGAATTCCCGCAGTTCAGGATGCAGTTAAAAACTTTATTGGCAAAGAACCCTTCAAGGGCATTAACCCCGACGAATGCGTTGCGCTCGGAGCGGCTATTCAGGGCGGCGTATTAAGCCAGGATGCAAACCTCAACGGCGTTGTACTTCTCGACGTAACGCCCCTTTCTCTCGGTATCGAAACGTTGGGCGGTGTATTCAACAGAATTATTGACAGAAACACAGCTATTCCTACAAAGAAGAGCCAGATATATTCTACAGCCGCAGACAATCAGACATCCGTTGAAATTCACGTTCTTCAGGGTGAAAGAGATATGGCAAAGGGCAACACAACCCTCGGCAGATTTATACTTGACGGTATTCCCGCAGCGCCCAGAGGTATTCCTCAAATTGAAGTTACCTTTGATATTGACTCCAACGGTATCGTTAACGTAACGGCTACAGATAAGGGTACGGGTAAAGAACAGCACATTACAATTACTTCTTCTACCAATATGAGTCAGGATGATATTGATAAGGCTGTTAAGGATGCAGAAAAGTATGCAGAAGAAGATAAGAAGCAGAAAGAGGCTGTAGAGGTTAAGAATCAGGCTGAGAGCCTTATCTTCCAGTCCGAAAAGACACTTACCGAAATCGGCGACAAGCTTCCCGAATCCGACAAGGCTGACGTTCAGGCGGCAGTTGAAAAGCTTAAGGAAACCGTAAAGGGCGACAATACAGAAAGCATTAAGGCTGATACAGAAGCGCTTCAGCAGGCATTCTACAAGCTCAGCGAAAAGCTTTACGCACAGCAGGCTCCTCAGGGCGATGCAGGCGCACAGGGAGGCGCACAGGGCGGCGCGCAGAACGGCGACTTCTACGACGGCGAATACGAAGACAAGACAAATAACTGATAATTAAAAATAGTAAAAAATGAGCTGTTGGCAGTGTTATGCTGCCAACAGTATCGTTGTTTTACATAAAAGAGGTAATATATGGCGGATAATAAACGGGATTACTATGAGGTGCTGGGAATAGACAAAAGCGCTGATGAACAGACGATAAAAAAAGCATATAGAAAACTTGCGAAGCAGCATCACCCCGACGTCAATCCCGACGATCCAAAGGCTGAAGAAAAGTTTAAGGAAATAAACGAAGCCTATGAAGTTTTGAGCGATGCTGACAAGAAGTCGAGATATGACCAATACGGACATGCAGGCGTTGATCCCAATATGGGAGGCGGCGGATTTGGCGGTTTTGGTGATTTCGGCGGCGGATTCGGCGGTTTTGACTTTGGTGATATATTCGGCAGCTTTTTCGGCGGCGGTGGCGGACAGTCTTCTGCAAGAAGAAATATGCCGCAGCAGGGCGAAGACTTGCGCGCACATATAACTATATCGTTTGAAGAGGCGGCATTTGGCTGTAAGAAAGAGATATCATATAACAGAGTTGAGCTTTGCGACGAATGTAAAGGAAGCGGCGCGCAGAAGGGAACTTCTGCAGAAACCTGTAAGACCTGCGGAGGTAGCGGTCAGGTTAGAGTAACGCAGAGAACGCCCCTTGGTATGTTCCAGACGACGAAGACTTGTGATGCCTGCGGAGGCAGAGGAAAGACTATAAAGAATCCTTGTACGAACTGTCGAGGTACGGGCTACGTAAGAATAAAGAAGACGCTTGACGTAACTATTCCTGCGGGTATTGACGACGGACAGAGAGTTATTTTGCAAGGACAGGGTAACGCCGGAAGAAACGGCGGCGCATACGGCGACCTCTACGTTTCGGTATCGGTTAGACCTCACCCAGTATTTGAGCGCGACGGCTATAACATTTACTGCGACGTGCCGATAACCTTTGTTGAGGCGGCTTTGGGCGCAGAGATAGATATTCCGACACTTGAGGGTAAGGTTCAGTATACAATCCCCGAGGGAACGCAGACGGATACGAGATTTACTCTTCGCGGAAAGGGTATTCAGATACCTCGTTCGAAGAATAAAGGTGACCTTATATTTAGAGTTGTAGTTGAAGTGCCGAAAGGACTTTCGGGAACGCAAAAAGATGCCTTGAAGAAATTTGCAGAGCTTTGCGGTAACTCGAACTACTCGAAAAAAGAATCCTTTATGAAAAAGATTTTCGGAAAAGATAAATAAGCTGTAATAAAGCAATTTTTAAAAGAGCTGAATCTGTTTGATTCGGCTCTTTTTTGTAATTAATTGCCAAAAGATGTAGTAAAATGCTTTTTTAACCGTATTAATATATAGAAAGCCAAAAACCAGAAATAGGTGGAGTCGCCAATGGCTATTTGCTGTGATTTATATGTTTTTTGTGCAATCTTTATAAAAACCACGAGAAAATTTTGTTGGTTAAAATAAACAATAATTTCTTGTTGTTGGTGGGTTTGTGTGGTAAAATATTACTGTAAAGCTTATAGAAGGAAGGTGTCTCCAATGGTTAATGAAGAAACGCAGATTAACCGTATGCATAGTTGTACGGCAAATTATGTCCATACGTTGTTTTTGTTGTGCCGTGAAAATGTTATGAAAAACAAGGAGACACAATATGAAAAAATCCAATTTTAAGTTTTACAAAATTACAGCTTTTATGCTCGTAATATGTATGATGATTTCTATACTTCCGGGGAATATTATTGCATTGACAGATGACTCTGCACAAAGTACGGAAAACGAACAAGCAGTAACACCTGTTACGGAAGAAAAATCATTGGCAGACGAGATACTCGAACAGATTATTGTTTCGGAAGACATAACCAAGCGAGGAGAAAATGAAAAGCACTTTCTTTGCGACGACGGAAGCTATATAGCGGTATCATACCCACAAGCAGTACACGAACAGGTTGACGGCGAATGGGTTGATATAGAATATGACGTAGAAAGAGACAGTAACGGCATATCGCCCGTAGATGATACAATAAAAGTAAAATTTGCGAATAATACTAATTCCGCAAAGCTTGTAAAGCTTGAATCGGGCGATTACAAGATAAGCTGGACAGTTGAAGCGGAAAACGAAAACGGCGATGCTACCGAAAAGGTAAAGCTTTCAAAGGAATCAAAAGCGGCTTTGAAAACAAGCAAAGAGCTTCTGAAAGATAAAAAAGAAAAAATAAAGAATAATGCAAAACATACGGTAGAAGAAGTTTTTGATATTAAGAAAAACACGAAAAAGAGCATAGAGGCTCAGAAGAATAGTAATAAAGAAAAACTGAAAGAGACCGATATTGTTTTGTCAGCTAATGAGGCTATACAGTCGTATAACTGTGACTATATACAATCAATATTATTTGAACAGTCAAATATCGAGTACGGAGGGGCATTTGGCGAAGGGACAACACTGCGTTACATATTGTCCTCGGGCAAGATAAACGAGGAAGTGATTCTTGAAGCATATAATGGCTTTAAGTCATACAGTATGGTAATAGATACCGACGGACTTATCCCGAAAAAAGATGAATACGGAAGAGTTTCACTTACCGATAAAGACGGAAAAACCATAATGCTTATAAAAGCACCGTACATGTACGATGCGAATGATATAATATCCGAAGATATAGAAGTAACAGTAACGCAGGAAAACAAAAAGGAATGGAGAATAACCTATACACCCGATGTGGAATGGCTTTTGGATAAAGAGAGAATATATCCTGTTGTTATTGACCCTATTGTAACGACACAAAACTATGCACAGGTAGACCAGCTTGATACGTACGTAAGATCTACACAGACAGCACCGTATAATGAGTCTTTGCCTAATCTTTACATGGGATATTACGGTGGAGAGAACTGGGCTTATTGGGGAATAGAGAATCTTCCCGGAATGGGTAGTATAACAACGGTAACGGGAGCAAGCTTTAATCTTAGATTGTTGAACGGAACAACCACTATGGGAAGAATAGGACTGTATTTGGTTTCGTCTGATATAAACACATATACGATGCAGTGGAGCAACAAGCCGTCAATAGGAACAAAACTCGGAGAGATAAGCACAGTTCCCGGAGATTTGTGGCTGAGATATTCTTCAAATGAACTTGGAGACAATCTGAGAACGTATTACAGAGTGCACCGGACAGATTTCGGGTTTGCATTAAAATATGAAGAGCAGATAAACGACTGGAATCAGGTTTACTCATCAGACTATTTAGGCAACGGCGGTGCGAATATACCGTATCTTGAGGTGAGATATACAACAAACTTTGAAACGATGACGGAAGGGACATATTATATACAGAATGTATATACAAGTAAATATCTCTGTGCATCGGGGTCAAGTGTATATTTAAGCGATTACGGAAATGGTGGAACAGCATTACAGTGGACTGTACAGAAGAACTCATATTTTACATATTCATATGATATTATACCGAATGTGGATACGTCATTGGTACTGTATTTCAATATGGATTATGGTACGATAACATTGCCGCCAAAAATAAGTGACGGTTTTGGCAGATGGCAGTTTGAGAGGTTAGATAACGGTTCTTACTTGATTATGTCTGCCGGAAGACCTTGGATGAGCTTGACAGGCAGTGGTACAAGTGTATATCCGTCTGTTACAAATACAGATACACCGCATCAATGGCGAATAACTACAACACCGCCTCCGGCATATTCGCAGGCAATAGACACGGGATTGTATTATATAAAGAATTTGTATGAGAATAAATATTTGACACATGATACAAAGGCAGAAGTAAACAGCTACAGTTGTAATGCAGCAGGTAGCAAATTACTTATCTGAATAGGAGAAGTATATGGGTAATAAGAAACAAAAATATTCAAATATATTAAGCGTAATTATTTGTTATTTTGCGGTATATATTTTGCTTTCAGGCGGTTTAATGTTTTTTGAGCAAATATATGAAACCAATAGAAGTAGTATTCTTTTTGATGTTATGGGTATATATGCAATATTTGTTTGCTATTTGTATTTCCCCATTATTTCAATAGATTATGGAAAAAGAGCATTTTTAAAAAACAAAAGTGTCTTTTTTCCTGCTTTAATACTGTTTCTTGTCCTGCTAAGTGGCATAGTATTTCTTGTTATAATGTCCTTTTTAGTTGCTGGTATGCTTAACTTAGATTTTTGGGGAAGTGATTTGTTAGATAAACTATTTGCAGCGGGATATGGTACACTTATTATGACATGTTTTTCTCTGCCTATTTCATTTGTCGTGTCTGTTGTGTCTTCAATTATTACAAAAATAGTGTTAAAAAACAAAGATAATAGAGATAGGCAATGTTGAAGTGACCAATCAAATTGACCGCGTGGTCGGTATGAGGTTAAGGTAATACCTTGCAGTCATTCTGAGCGAAGAGGGCAACGCCCTCGAAGTCGAAGAATCCCATTAAGTTTAGGGAATTTGTATGGGATTCTTCGGCTCGCTTTAAAGTTTTTTGATAAATATTTATGTGAGTAATGCTCGCTCAGGATGACCGTCGAGGGAGCTTTTTTGAAAGCGGATTTGTTGGCGGAAATTCGATTTTGGATAGGTTAC
Organism: Clostridia bacterium; assembly: GCA_017547655.1. Lineage (GTDB taxonomy): Bacteria > Bacillota > Clostridia > Oscillospirales > CAG-272 > RGIG1995. The sequence continues at coordinate 11,681 of JAFYPF010000012.1, read as the reverse complement.
ACAGCAAAATGCAACATAGGACACCGGTAATGGAAAAAGTAAAAGTTTACCTTGAAGAATAGGAGTAGAGTATGGAAAAGATTATAAAACTAGTTTTTTCATGTATAGGTGGAATTATAGTTGTAAAAATTCTGGGTATGTGTATCCTTGGATCAGTACCTGCCGGAGATTTTGGGACTATACCTATAATGTTGTCTTTGATTGTCGCATATATGTTTTTTGTTTCCTGTTTAAGTGTATGGGCGTATAAAAAAATACGTAGTATTATCGGTGTGAATGTAACAATATTTATGTTAAATATTATAACTGGGTACATGTTTTATAGTCAAAAAAAGAATTTTCAAAAAAATCTAACGAGTTTATAGCACAAGCAAAACTAAAAACAAAAACCATTAAGAAATAATACTTGTAAAACTAATTATGGGGCTGTCTCTTCTGCAATAAATTGCAGAAGAGATAGTTCGTTTTTTGTGGAATCAGTAAAAATGAAGGGGCAAAAAATAAAGGTGACCTTATATTTAGAGTTGTAGTTGAAGTGCCGAAAGGACTTTCGGGAACGCAAAAAGATGCATTGAAGAAATTTGCAGAGCTTTGCGGTAACTCGAACTACTCGAAAAAAGAATCCTTTATGAAAAAGATTTTCGGAAAAGATAAATAAGCTGTAATAAAGCAATTTTTAAAAGAGCTGAATCTGTTTGATTTGGCTCTTGATTTTTTTATATATTTCCATTGCGAAGATTTGGAGTTTGTGGTATAATCATTATGTATGTTTAAGGAAATAATGAGGTAAGAAAAAATGAAATGGACACAGGTAAAGGTAAGTGGTAACATAAAGGATAAAGACGAGATATGCGCGGTTATGACTATGGTTGACCAAGGGTTAATGATAGAGGACTACAGCGACGTTACAGAGGGGCTTAACGCTATGTACGGCGAACTCCTTGACGAAAGCATTGTTAATGCTGACAAAGAAAGGGTTGCCGTAAGCATATTCATAAGCGAAGAAAAGAATTATGCCGAGGCTGTAACTTTCTTGCGCGACAGATTCTTTTTGCTCGGACTTGACGTAGTTACCGAAGTGATAGGCGTTGACGAGGACGATTGGGCAGACGCATGGAAGCAGTATTACAAGCCCGTCAAGTGCGGTCAAAAAATCGTTATCGTTCCTATGTGGGAAAAGTACGATGCCGAAGATGATGAGGTTACAATAAAAATGGATCCCGGTATGGCGTTCGGTACGGGTACGCACGAAACCACAAGACTCTGTCTTGCGATGATGGAAAAACACATGACTCCCGATATGACTGTTATGGATATGGGTACGGGAAGCGGTATTCTTGCTATTTATGCCGCTAAAATAGGCGCAGCAAAAATAGACGCATACGATATTGATCCTGTTGCGGTTCGTGTGGCAAAAGAAAACTTTGCTGCAAATGGTGTTGAGGATAAGATATATTGCACTGTATCCGACCTTATGCAGAATGCAGACAAAACGAGAGAAAAATATGACTTCGTGTGCGCTAATATCGTAGCTGACATAGTAATCAGACTTTCCGAATGTATGGGCGACTACGTTAAGAAAGACGGTCTTTGCGCGGTGTCGGGTATCATAGAACCGCAGGCGGAAAGGGTTAAAAAGGTGGTAAGCGAAAAAGGTTTTGTGCTTATTGACGAAATGAAAGAGAACGATTGGTGTGCTTTTGTGTTTAAAAGAATATGACGTTTTTATGCAAAATCCCATAAGTTAGATATAATTTGCACAAAAAAATGCATAGATATTTGTAAATTATTTTAAAAAATGTTTGACAAAATGACTATATTGTTGTATAATGCATAGGAATGTATTTCCGAATGGTGGCAAAATCATACAAAAAGGGGTGTTTAAGATGTCATATCCGAGATTTTTTGATGATTTTGAAATGTTAGACGGAAATACGGTAGCGGTCGGCGGGGAGTCGGCTCGGCATATATCACGTTCGTTGCGTATGAAAGTGGGCGAGAAAATTGTTGTATGCGACGGCTCGGGGAAAGAATACGAATGTGTTCTTGAGTCCTTTACTCCCGATAGCGTAACGGCAAAAATCGTAGACGTCAGCAGAAACGTTTCGGAGCCTTCTTACAAAGCAGTAGTATATCAGGCTTGTCCGAAGTCGGATAAGATGGATACTATAGTCCAAAAGGCAGTCGAGCTTGGCGCTTACGGTATAGTATGCTTTATGAGCGACAGATGTATTGCGAGATACGACGAAAAGGACTTTGAAAAGAAGTGCGCAAGGTGGCAAAGAATTGCACTTGAGGCGGCGAAGCAAAGCGGACGCGGATACGTTCCTTACGTTCGTTGGTTGCCCAATTTGAAAAGTGTTATAGCAGAGGCTAACACTTTTGGTAACAGTTTTATGTGTTACGAGGACGAAGATGCGCTGACCTTGAAAGAGTTTGTGTCTACATCGCAGTCAAAAGCGGATTATGCTTTTATAATTGGCTCGGAGGGCGGCTTTTCCGAAAAGGAAGCGCAGATGTGTCGCGACGGCGGCATAAAGACCGTAGGACTCGGTAAGAGAATACTCAGAACGGAGACGGCATCGGGGTACGTTCTGTCTTGTCTTTCTTACGAAATGGAATTGTAAGTGAAACAACAATATATATTTAGTTTTATAAAAAGGAGCAAGTAAAAAAATGTCGAACAGATTGTTTCAGGGAATAATTCATCAGATGAAGGATGCAGTAGACCGAGTAATCGGTGTTATTGACGAAAACGGAGTGATTATTTCTTGCAGTGAGCTTGGTAAAATCGGCGAATCCAGAAATAACGTTAAGGATGAACTTGCATATACAACGGGGACTGTAGCAAAAGACGGTTATACATACAGACCTTTGGGTAACGGTTCCAAGTTTGAATATATCGTATTTGTAGAGGGTGAGGATAAGAAAGCTGAAAGCACATCTATGATATTGGCTATTTCGCTTTCGAACATTAAGAACCTTTACGACGAAAAATATGATAAGGGCTCATTCCTCAAGAATATTATTCTCGATAATATTCTTCCAAGTGATATATATATGAAATCGAAGGAGCTTCATTTCTCCAATGATATTCAGCGTATCGTATTTCTTATTAAGTTCCATAACAAGAGCGACGTTATGCCTTTTGATATAATTCAAAATATGTTCCCCGACAAGAACAAGGATTACGTTATCAGCGTTGGCGAACAGGACGTTGTTCTCATCAGTGAGCTTAAGGGCAACAATTGCGATATGCGTGAGATGGAAAAGATTGCTCGTCAGATAGCGGATACCTTGAATACCGAATTCTTTGCAAAGGTATCGGTTGGTATCGGTACTGCTGTTTCGAATATCAGAGATCTCGCTTCGTCATACAAGGAAGCGCAGATAGCTATTGAAGTAGGCAAGGTATTTGATACTGAAAAGAATATAGTAAGCTATGAAAACCTCGGTATCGGCAGACTTATATATCAGCTTCCGACAACACTCTGCGAGATGTTTATGCAGGAAGTATTCAAGAAAGGCTCGCTCGAGACTCTTGACCACGAGACGCTGATGACTATTCAGGCATTCTTTGAAAACAATCTGAACGTGTCCGAAACGGCAAGAAAGCTTTTCGTACACAGAAATACGTTGGTTTACCGTCTTGAGAAAATAAGAAAGCTTACGGGACTTGATCTTCGCGAATTTGAACATGCGATTACGTTCAAAGTAGCTTTGATGGTACAGAAATATTTGACTTCAAAGCCTACCAAGTTTTAAATAAAAATAAATTGCCTAATGCTTGTATCGTTTCTGAAAATCAAGAAATGAATACAAGCTTTTGGTGTGTTTATAGGGATTAAAAAAATTAGGTATATATGCACAAAAAAATAGGATGAATTTAGTTTAATAGTCTAAAATGAAGTTGAAAATATAGGGGAAAAGATAATTTATGATAGAATTTGAGAACGTTAAAAAGGTCTATCCGAACGGCACTTTGGCGCTTGACGGAGTAGATCTAAAGATAAACGACGGTGAATTTGTATTTATCGTTGGTTCATCGGGCGCAGGCAAATCCACTTTGATGAAGCTTCTTCTCCGAGAAGAAAAGGTTACGTCGGGTACGATAAAGGTTGATGAATTTGACCTTGCCCGTATGTCTAATTACAAGGTGCCGTATTACAGACGACAATTAGGCGTAGTTTTTCAGGATTTCAGACTGTTCCAGAATAAGACGGTTTTTGAAAATGTATCCTTTGCGATGAGAGCGATAGGAGAGCCTAATTCGGTTATAAGAAAACGAGTTCCCGCGATATTGAATATCGTTGGACTTCAGAATAAAATGAAGAATTATCCAAGAGAACTTTCGGGCGGTGAACAGCAGAGAGTTGCTTTGGCGAGAGCTTTGGTGAATAATCCGAGCATTATTATTGCCGACGAGCCTACGGGTAATCTTGACCCCGAACTCAGCTTTGATATGATGAATCTTCTTCGCCGTATCAACAAGAGCAAAAATAAAACAGTTGTAGTTATTACCCACGAAAAGAACCTTGTTGACCACTTTCAGGAGAGAGTAGTCAGACTTGAAGAGGGCAAGATGATTGAGGACAGAGTAGGGGGTATGTTCGAATGAGAAGATACAGTATAATGTATTTTATCAGCCAGAGCTTTAAGGGGCTTTGGAGAAACGGTGTGATGACTTTAGCATCGATAACCGTGCTTGTATCCTGCCTTATAGTAATGGGAAGCTTTGCGCTTTTGGTTGCAAACCTTAATGAAAATCTTGATTCGCTTGGCGATATGAACGAGATAGTAGCGTTTATAGACCTTGAAAAGACTGATGAAGAGATTGCGGCTATTCGCGAAAAGGTGAACGGATATGACAACGTAAAGGAAATGGAATACGTGTCAAAGGACGATGCATTAGCTGAAGAAAAGGCAAAGTACGAGGAAGACTATCCCGACTTTTTTGATGGAATTACAAGCGATATTTACCCCGCTTCGTTGGTTATTACATACGAAGACAACGAAAAGGTTGAGACGTTGAAATATGAGCTCGAGCATACGGAGGGTATATACAAGGTTAACTGCCGTTCAGACGTAGCAGAAACGATTGAAACCATGAAAAACGGTATAATTTGGCTCTTCCTTTGGTTCTTGCTTGTACTGTTTGTCGTAAGCTTATTTGTTATAGTAAATACTATTAAGCTTGCTGTGTTTGGAAGAAGACAGGAAATCAGCGTAATGAGATACGTAGGGGCAACAAACTGGTTTATTATGACGCCGTTTGTGCTTGAGGGTGTACTTATTGGGCTTTTCTCGTCGGGAATAGCCTTTGGTGTTCAGGTGTATATTTATAAGTTTATCCAAGACATGGTTGCTACTGATTACGGTATGTTTACTATAATTCCGTTTGAAGAAATACAGATGATTTTATTGTTGGGATTTGTTGGTATCGGTGTTTTGACCGGTATAATCGGAAGCTGTATATCACTCAGAAAAAATCTCAGGGCTTAAACACATAAAAAGGAGATAATATGAAAGACAGACGAAGTTTCTTAATCAAGCTTACATCGGTTATATTGGTTGTTATCAGCTTTGTATTTATTATATCTTCGCCGTTGAATTATACGAACACCGTATCCGCGGCTACCGACTCGAAGGTTAAGGGTTACGAGGACAAGATAGCACAGTTAAAGAAAGACCAGAAGGTTTACGAGCAACAGATAAAGGATGCAAAAGCTAATGCTGCAAGCTATAAGGAACAGAAAGAGATTCTTGACAAACAAATAAATGCCCTCAGCGAAGAGATAGAATTGTCCAATGCCTTGCTTATAGAGTATAATAACGCTATAGTTGCAAAGGAAGAGGCTATTACGTCAAAGCAGGGCGAACTCGATGAAAAGTTCGGTAACTTTAAGAACAGACTCCGTACCTCTTATGAGGAAGGTGTAATGGGCTATTTGACGATGCTTTTCAGTTCAAAGACTCTTTCGGGATTTTTGACAAGTATTGAAAGAATGACGAATATGCTTAATTATGATAAGCGTGTTATGAAGCAGATGAATGACGAAAAGGCGAGCCTCTCAAAAGAGAAGGCGAGCCTTGAGCAGATAAAGGCATCTCAGCAAGAAGTTCACGACGGATTACAGAAAACAGAGGCAGAGATTGAGGCGAAAGCTAATGAAATGCAGAAGTTTTACGACGATACTTTGAAGAACCAGAAAAAGGCAGAACAGATGCTTGCTCAGGCTGAAAAAGATAGAAAAAAGGCGGAGCAAGAGCTTGATAAATATCTCGAAGAACTTGCAAAAAAGAACAGCGGTTACTACGACGGAGGAGCTTTCAGCTATCCGTTACCCTCAAATCAAAACATTCTTACTTCAAAACACGGTACACGTACTTACCAAATGTGGGGTAAGTGGGTTACGGATTATCACAGAGGAATTGACATTGCTTGTCCTACGGGAACACCCGTATATGCGGGAGCTGACGGCAAGGTTGAAATATCAGGCTGGAACGTCAGTTACGGCTATTATGTTGTAATAAGTCACGGTTCGGGATACACTACACTTTATGCACACAATAGTTCACTTTTGGTTAAGGTTGGACAGACTGTAAAAAGAGGACAACAGATAGCAAAATCCGGTAGTACGGGAAATTCTTCCGGTCCTCACTTGCATTTTGAAATAAGCATAAACGGCGTATTGCAAGACCCGTTGAAGAGCGGACTTTTGAGCCACCCTCAATTTATTGACCGTTCATAATACGGTAAGCAGGAGAACAAATGTCAGATAAGAAGATAAGTATTCCCGTATTTTTGATGATTTGTGCTTTTTTGGTAATTATTACTTTTCAGATAACATTTTTGGCGGTAAGCCAAATGTACAGAGAAGAGATTGCCGAAAAAAACGTAGATACATCGGAGGTTTGGGAAGATAAGCTTGCATATATTAACGAGCTTGCACAGATGTACTTTTTGAAAGAGATTCCTTTGACGGAGTTGTCGGAGAAGCTTCCGGCAGCTTACGTTGCGGCTCTTAACGATAAATATACCTACTATATGTCCAAAGAGCAGTATGAATCTTTTACTTCAAACAACAATGCGGATTTGCAGGGAATAGGCGTTAATGTTATATACAACAGCGAACACAATGCTATTGAAGTTGTTGGTGTGATGAGCGGTTCGCCAGCCCTCGAAAACGGAGTTAATACCGGAGACCTGATATATATAGTTGAGGGGCAAAGGGTAGCGGAAGTTGGATATAATGCGGCTGTAGATATAATGCTCGGCGAAGCGGGGACGGTTGCATCGTTCTCGGTTATGCGAGAGAAAGACGGTTCTTTTGAAAGCATTGATTTTCAGATAGTGCGAGGATTTATTGTTGAAGAAACGATAACCTACAGACTTCAGGGTACAAATGTGGGTATAATCAGAATAGAAGAGTTCGATTTGGGTACACCTAAACAGTTTAAAGAGGCGATAGACGCTTTACTGCAAATGGGAGCTGACAGGTTTGTATTTGACGTAAGATACAATCCCGGCGGCGCCTTGGATTCGATAACTGAAATTTTGGATATGCTTTTGCCCGAGGGGCCGATTATAAGAGCGGTAGACCGTTACGGACAGGAAGAAGTTATAAATTCCGATGCGAATGAGTTTAACTATCCTATGGCGGTTGTTGCGAACGGCAGTACTGCAAGTGCTGCAGAGCTGTTTACATCGGCGTTGAAGGATTATAAAAAGGCGGTTATTGTCGGCGAGACGACATACGGAAAGGGAACGATGCAGAGTGTTATCCCTCTTTCCGACGGCTCGGCTGTATGTATGACAACTGCAAAATATTTTCCGCCATTCTCGGACAGCTATGACGGTATAGGAATTGTACCGGATAAGGAAGTTCTTTTGTCCGAAGAGTATGCGAATACAAGCATATATAAACTGGCCTATGAGAATGATATTCAATTGAAGACCGCAGTTGAAACGATTAGTGAATGACGGTTTTCAGAATATATAAACTATTACAATTACAATATAAGAGGAGATATGAAAAATGGATAATCAGATTATTGTAACCGATGAGGGTTTGAAGAAATTACAAGATGAGCTTTCTTACCTCAAGAATACAAGGCGTAAGGAAGTAACCGAAGCTATAAAATTGGCTCTTTCTTTCGGTGACCTTTCGGAAAACAGCGAATATACCGAAGCTAAAGACGAACAGGGAAAGGTTGAGTCTAGAATTGTTGAGCTTGAAGAAATGCTCAAGAACGTAAAGGTTATCAGCGACAGCGATATTCATACAAATTCTGTTAACGTAGGCGCAAGTGTAAGATTGCTCGACGTTTTAAGAAATAAGGAGCTTGAATATACAATAGTAGGTTCTACAGAAGCCGATGCTATGAACGGAAAGATAAGCGACCGTTCACCTATCGGCAGCGCATTGATAGGCGCGTCTGTAGACGAGGTTGTTACCGTTTCGACACCTGCGGGCGACCGTCAGCTTAAAGTTCTTGAAATTATGAAGAAGTAAGTTTATACAACGAAGAAAAAGAATAGAAATATAGGTGAACAAAATGAGCGACAATGTAAATGTTGAACAGACCGAACAGGAATATAACGAGGTTGTAAGAATAAGAAGAGAGAAGCTTGCAGGTCTTAAAGAAGCAGGAAAAGATCCCTTTATTCTTACCAAATATGACGTAACTGCTTATTCCAACGATATTAAAGCTGATTTTGATAAATATGACGGAAAGACCGTAACTATTGCGGGAAGAATTATCAGCCGCAGAATTATGGGTAAGGCAAGCTTTGTTAACATTCAGGACAGCGAAGGCAATATTCAAGCCTATATCCGCAGAGACGACGTTGATGCGGGACTTGAAGAGGGACAGTCTGTATATGCTGAATTTAAGAAATGGGATATTGGTGATATAATCGGTATCGAAGGTTTTGTATTTAAGACAAAGACCGGTGAAATGTCGGTTCACGCACAGAAGATTATTCTTCTTGCAAAATCACTTCTTCCTTTGCCCGAGAAATTCCACGGACTTAAGGATACTGATTTGAGATACCGTCAGAGATACGTTGACCTTATCGTAAATCCCGAGGTTAGAGATACCTTTTACAAGCGCTCTATGATTTTGAAAGAGATAAGAAACTATCTTGATTCAAAGGGATTCCTTGAAGTTGATACACCTATACTTGTTCCGCTTGAAATAGGCGCGTCCGCAAGACCTTTCAAAACACATCACAATACTCTTGATATGGATATGTATCTTCGTATAGAGACAGAGCTCTATCTTAAGAGACTTATTGTTGGTGGTATGCATAAAGTTTACGAGGTTGGTAGAATATTCCGTAATGAGGGTATGGATACGAAACACAACCCAGAATTTACCTCTATTGAGCTTTATCAGGCATTTACCGATTACTATGGCATGATGGACTTGGTTGAAGAGCTTTATAAGCTTCTTGCTGAAAAGATTTGCGGTAGCCTTGTTATTAACTATCAGGGTAACGAGATTGATATGGGCAAGTGGGAAAGACTTACCATGGTTGAAGCTGTTAAGAAGTATGCGGGCGTTGATTACAACGACTGGAAGACAGACGAAGAAGCAAGAGAATGTGCGAAGAAGATGCACGTTCACGTTGAAGATAATGCAACAAAGGGGACTGTACTTATTGAGTTCTTTGATGCATACGTTGAAGAAAAGCTTATTCAGCCTACATTTATATATGACTACCCTGTTGAGAACAGTCCTTTGGCGAAGAGAAAGCCCTCTAACCCTGCATTTACCGAGCGTTTTGAATACTTTATAAACGCTACAGAGTTTGGTAATGCATTTAGTGAGCTTAACGATCCTATCGACCAGAAAGAACGTTTTGAAAAACAGGTTGCTGCAAAGAGAGCGGCAGAACCCGAAACAGGTGCAGAGGTTGACTACGATTACGTAACAGCACTTGAATACGGTATGCCTCCTACAGGTGGTCTTGGTTTTGGCATTGACAGACTTGTAATGCTCCTTACAGACAGCGCATCTATAAGAGACGTTTTGTTGTTCCCCACAATGAAACCTTTGGACTAATTTGAAACTCGAAAAAGCCTGATTTTAAGCGGGTTTTGGGAGTTTCAAGACCGCCAAAATCATAAGCCATAAGCCAAACTTAAGCCAATGCATGTTTTTGTGCAAAAAATGACGGTTTTAAGTGGGCAAGGCAAGAGTAAAAGTTCCAAAAATCACAAGCCATTTACACTTGAAACCGAGTGTAAATGGCTTAATTTTTTGGAGGCTATTCTATGAAAATTCGGCTATTTGGCTTTGCCGTTTTAACGGCGATCAATATGTACGTTACCTACTCCTTGTGGGATACTCTTTTAATTAGCACACTGCCTGTGTGCTTAATGCTGCTATCTGTTTTTTGTAGCGGTTTATTTTTGATAAACGTAAAATCAAAGTTGCAAAGAACTATTACATATTTTCTCGCAGTTTTGATTATGGTTATTGGTCTATACTTTGCAATTTACTATCGCCGTCCACTTGGTTTTCTTGCGGTATTTTCGTCAGCAACAGTAATAGTTAAGAACTTTATCTGTGGACCAAATTGCAAAGAAAAACTCTTGACTAAAATTATCGGCACGATATTGCTTCTGGCAATTGCTCTGACAATTGTATTTACGGGATTGACATTTTCGTACACAAACAAATCCCTTGTTAACGGAACTGGCGTCCTGTGGGATGCTAATCACGAAAAACAGTTTGATGAAATCTGCTTAGGGACTTTAACGGATGAAGAAAAAGCAAAAGCGGCATATACTTGGATTCTAAATAACATCACGTACGATTATGATTGCAATCCGGTTTATCAGTATTCTAACCTCGATAAAACTTTGCGGACGAAAAAAGGTATATGTTATGATATTGCGAATCTCTTTACTGCCATCTGCCGCAGTCAAAATATCCCTTGTTATTCTGTAGATGGTTACCGAAAGGACGATTATCAATACAAACACACATGGAATCGAGTTTGTATAGATGGTACGTGGTACAATGTGGACATTACCGCGGATCTAACAAATGCTATAGCTTACGGGTTTCATCCCGTTGCCAATTACAATTCTGTGGACGAAAATTTTGTGATTACACGCATCTACTAGTTAAGGTATAGTGATATCTTGAAAAATAAACAATAATATGATACAATATATACACATACAAAGTATGTTCCTCTATTTGTGTGCGACTCCCATTCTCTCCAACATTATTATTACACTTGCCAATGTGACTCTGACAGTTATACTTGAAGAACTCATAAAGGAAATTTTTTCTTATGTTATGACCTTAAAGGAGTGGGTGATTATGTTTAGTGATTTCTTCGTTATCCTGCTTGGAACCGCGGAGGGGCTCAGTTAGCTAGGGTTGAGTATAGCAACCAGCAGGATAACACCAAATATAATGAATCGTATTGATTCTTTTTATGCAGGCATCAGTTGTTTAACTGGTGCTTGTTTTTTGTACAAAAAACTCTCTGCCGATTTCTCAGCAGAGAGTTTTTCTGTTGGTGCCTTTAGGCGTGGAAAACAACCCCCAGTTCTACTGGGGGCGAAAAAATACTTTAGTATATGTAATAAAAAACCTTCGTGATATAATGAGTGTAAAGGTTTGGCGACCGCATTACACACAAAATATACGGAGGT
>JAFYPF010000011.1 GCA_017547655.1 Clostridia bacterium | reverse complement strand
CTTTTAAAGCTAACGGATATAAAATACTTCAAGGCGGCACTGCCAAGAACTACTATCTTACCTCCGAACAATTTGCCGAGGCTGTTCGCAAATACGGTTATTACTATGATGCTGAAAACGGATTGGCATTTACAACAAGCATCTGTTGCTTGAATTTGGATCACCATACTTCGACAGAGCTTCCTGTTCGTCTGAAGAATTATACGACAACCTATCCGTTGAACGGATTCCTTGACCTTATTATTCACGAGCAGTATTTCTATCCGCATTTCCGCAAATACTTACCCGACTATGCTGAACGTGTTGAAGCAGCTATTAAATGGTGTCATGAACATGGCTATACACCTTCGTTCAGAAGTGAACTTACAAAACCCTGGTAATTGATACTCATATTATTTTTAAGTAAGAGCAAACAACAGAGTTTGCTCTTACTTTTTTACGCAAAAAACAGCGGAGTAATTTTTTTACTCCGCTGTTTGCGTTTGTTTGTATTGTGAATTAGTCACCGATAGGCTCTCCGTTTTCATTGAAAAGCTCAACCTTTGTTGTTCCGTCATCGTTGTAGGTTGTAACTTCAATGTGAAATGAACCGCCGCCCCACGTATCCTCAAACAAAACAATATGCTTTGTTTCTTTTATAAGCTTTTCTCCACTGTAAACCTTTTCGCTAACCTTTTTCGAATCGTCTCCGTATTCGTGAACTATTGTATAATCAAATTCAACCGTTCCGTCAGCTTTAACCTTTGATTCCTTGAGTATATCGCCATTACTGTCATATTCAACAGTATATTTTGTTCCGTCTTTACTGTACTGAACAGTCTTCTTTTCGTAGTTATAACCTGTTGAGTCAGTATCGTATTCAGCCTCATAAGAAAGTTTGCCATCAGTCTTCATCGTCATAGATTGAATACTTCCGTCTGCAGCATACTTATATTCCATAGTATCCTCTGATACCATTTTGCCACCCTCATAATGATAGCATACAACCCAGTTACCCTTATTGTTCAGAACGTAAACTTCAGCGGTATCACCCTCGGAAGTTACCTTAACCTTACATACAGAGCATATATCTTTTTCAAGCTCGTGAGCCGCAACATCAACCTTTTCGCCGTCCGCAGAGCATTCCTTCCAGTGGTTTTCAGCATCAAAAAGCCATTCACCACCGGGAGTATGAGTATGATCGTCTTTTTTTTCTTCACTGCCGCATGCTACAAGAACAAAAACGCTGACTAAACATACTAAAAGAATAAACATTATGTTTTTCAAAGTTTTCATAATACAATCTTCCTTTTTAATAAATAGTTTTTTCATTTGTAGGATTTGCTTATCAAGTTTAACATATTTACACCTTTATGTCAACACAAATATTGTAAACAAATGCATACTATCTGATATTCCTTGAAACTTATTACGCCAAGCAACACAAAAGAACACTTGACAAACTATGTATTTGTATAGTAAAATTATAAAAACAATTTATTTTATCAAAAAAGAGGTAACGCAATGAAAAACTCTATTATTCTCCCATCAGCTATTCAAATATGTGTTGACGATGTGGGCTGGTTTACAGGCGAAGATGCAAGATATGCAGGCAAACCCTCGCGTACGGGTATGGTAAGAAACCACGTTCCTGAAGATTACATAGCGCTCAACGAAATCGGTAAGGCAATAGGTCAAAAACTAATTTGTCCTATCGTCCTTGGTGAGTGGGATAAAGACAATTTACTTCGCGGCGAAATTGGTATAACATATCAACCGAACACATGGGACAGAGCATCAACACTCAATATGAAGCTTGCGGAAAAATGCTTTGAGGCTGCTGAAAGTTCAGAATTTATAGAATATGCCTATCACGGTGTCCTCCACGGAAACTATGACGAAAAAGGCAGACAGATTACAGAAGAAGAATGCTTTACATACCCCGCAGACAGCGGCAAGTCGTACTTCCATACAGGAAAAGCCACTGTACAACCCGAAGAAGAAATTGCGCACCGTTTTGAATTATTCTACAAAATATACGACTCTTGGGGCTTCAAAAAGAAAATTCGCACACATACAGCCCCCAACTCCGTTCCTAGAACAATTACCTCCGAAGAGGTGCTTCCCCTCGCGCACGTCATTAACAAACACAATATCTCTTATTGGGTAAACGGTTGGAAAGGCATAAACGGCCATATGGAATTCATCGACGGAATTCTCTATATGGAAAAAGGAACTAACACAAAAATCCCGTGGAATGCTTGCGACGTTGATCCCCTCCTACTTGCAGACTGCGCTAAAGAGGGCGATGAAAGATTGGGTACAATTATAAACAGCCACTGGCCCAATTACCTCCGTTTCCACAAAGAACATAACCTCGAAAGAGTAGAAAACTGGAAGAAGTTCTTTGAAAGACAGAGCGAAATTTTCGGTCTTATGGTATCGAAAGACGTTGCTTTTGCAGGTAACCAGTGTATTTACCGTAATTACAGCAAGATAGAGACGGAAAAGAACGTTATAAAAATTGACGTTACAAACGCCGCAACGATATCCCCCAAGCATACGTTCGGTGAATTCTACGTTAGCCTAAAAAACAACCTTGTTCCCAAGGAAATCAAGGGCGGCACATTTGAGGTTTACGAAACACATAAAGAATTCAAGACTTACAAAATTAAACACACCGAAAATATTGTTGAAATCACCTTGTATTGATTGCAACTGCATACAATAGCACCCCTCGTAAACAAAAAAGTTTTACGAGGGGCGTTTGTTTTTTCGAAAACAATTTCAAAGATAAAATATTTTTATTTTTCATTGACCAAAATATAAGCTATATGATATAATAAATTTAACAACTTATAGGAAGTGTGTAGCGATGTTTGATGCAGTAAAAATAAAAAATCAATGTATAGAATGGATAAGAAGCTTTTTTGATGAAAACGGCAAGGACTGCAACGCAGTAATAGGCATATCGGGCGGCAAAGACAGCTCCGTTGCGGCAGCCCTCTGCGTTGAGGCGTTAGGTAAAGACAGAGTTGTCGGTATATTGATGCCTTGCGGCGAACAGCACGACATTGATATGGCGTATCTACTTTGCGACCACCTCGGAATAAAACGCTATGAAATAAATATAAAAAACTCTGTCGAGGGACTAAAAAACGCTTTACCCGAAGACTTTCCTCTCTCAAATCAGTCTGTTATCAATCTTCCGCCTAGAATAAGAATGTCTACCGTCTATATGATAAGTCAGTCGTTAAACGGCAGAGTGGTTAACACCTGCAATCTTTCGGAAGACTGGGTTGGTTATTCGACAAGATACGGAGATGCGGCGGGTGATTTTTCTCCCCTCTCAAACCTTACTGTAACCGAAGTAAAAGAAATCGGCAGAGTGTTGGGATTACCCGACGTTTTGGTTGACAAAGTTCCGATCGACGGTCTTTCGGGAAAAACAGACGAAGACAATCTCGGCTTTACCTATACTGTACTCGACAAATATATCAGAACAGGCGAAATCGAAGACAAGAATATAAAAGAAATTATCGACAAAAAACATAAGGCAAATCTTTTTAAGCTTCAGCTTATGCCATCATTTAAACCTGAAATGTAATTTTAAAAAAGCTTACCGTATGCGGTAAGCTTTTTGTTTTTTACAGTTCTGCAAGTATCTCTGTGGTATTGGTATCGGGTTTTGCTTTAGGAATAATATTTTTGATAGTTCCCTCTTCGTCAACAATCAAGGTCGTTCTTACAACGATTATTACTACTCTCCCAAACATTTTTCTCCCGGCATACGCCGTACGCTTTAAATGTCAAGCTTGTAAAAACATTGACTTTTTTCAAAAAAAATGATAAACTTAAATCCAAGTTTTACAGATATTTTTTTAATTTGGTAATCTTTAATTAGGAGAACATTATGACAGAAAAAGATTTACGCGAAATACGCAGACGTTTTCGCCCCGACAAAAATAATATTTCCTACATACGCGGCTGTATCGTCAATTCAACAAAGAATATAGTCGCAAATTTTTCACAGCCCTTGTCTACGGTTTCAACGGAGGAATCCGAAAAGCTTCTTGCGATAATGAAAAATACTCTTTCAGGTTCACTCGGCACAAATTTGCTTACCCTTAACTTCAGCACAAAACAGGTTGAAAGCAGCGATGAACACGGTCTTCTTTCTGCTTTGCGTTCATCCGGACTTAAAGACGAAGAAGCGCTGAATAAATTTTACGCAAAGGTTATTAACAGCGTAAAATTTGAAGGCGGATTTGCTATACTTATAGCATACGACACGTATGACGTTTTCTCTTATTCAAAAGACGGCGGAAAAGACGACGTTTCATCGCAAATGTTCCCATATATCATTTGCAGCATCTGCCCCATAAAGCCTCTGTCTACAGGTTTATATTTCAAAAACGAGGACAACCTTTTGCGTTCCGTATCTCTTCAAACTGTGCTCGGCTCGACAGAACTCGGCTTTATGTTCCCCACATTCGACAACAGAGCCGCTAACATTTACAGTGCTCTTTATTATACAAGGGATATATCAAACGTTTACCCAGATTTTATACAAAATTTGTTTAACGTCGACCTACCCATGTCAGCCGCAGAACAAAAGGAAAACTTTGGTTGTTGTTTAAAAGATACCCTTATAGAAGAATGCGATTTCGAGGTAGTAAAGACAGTACACGAGCAAGTCGCCGAGCTTATTAAAGAACACAAAAACTCAAAAGACGACGAGCCTTTGGCGCTTTCAAAGGAAACTCTGCAAACCGTACTTCAATATGCGGGTATCGAGCAACAAAAGATAGAAGAATTCGGCAACAAGTTTGACGAACAGTTTGGAAAGAACGCCGAAGTTGCGCCCAAAAGCATCGTAGAAGTCAATAAGTTCCAACTTGAAACCGCCGACGTTTCAATAAAAGTCAATCCCGAAAGAAGAGACCTCGTTTCTACTCAAATAATAAACGGGGTGAAATATATTATGATTCGCGCCGAGGGCGGAGTTGAATTGAACGGAATTGACATTGATATAAAGTAACATACTTACAACAGCCTTAAGAAACTTCAAATACTTTTAAAAAGGGATCTATTATGTTTATTTGTCCTGTATGTAAAAAAAAGCTGACAGAGCTTGAAAAAGGCTTTGTTTGCGAAAATAATCATAATTTTGATAAAGCTAAACAAGGATACGTTAATCTGCTTATATCTAATAAACAAGGTAATCACGGCGACGACAAGCTTATGGTACAAGCAAGGCAGTCTTTTCTTGAAAAAGGTTACTATGCGCCAATGCGAGAAGCTGTAAATAAATTATTAGGCAAAAACAATATAGTTCTTGATGCCGGATGCGGAGAGGGCTATTATACGAGTCTTTTTGCAGAAAACAACAGGCTTTTTGGAATTGACGTATCAAAAGAAGCGCTTAAAACCGCCTCACGCAAGTGCAAAAACGCCGCATTTGCCGTAGCAAGTATATACGAGTTGCCCTTTGCCGATAGTTCGTTTGACGTATGCATAAATATATTTGCCCCCGACAGCCCGACGGAATTTTTGCGTATACTGAAACCTAACGGTAGGCTTATAATGGTTACTCCTATGAAAAACCACTTGTTTGAACTAAAGACGGCAGTATATGACGCGCCTTATAAAAATGAATACGTTACCCCGGAAAGAAACGGATATACCATAAAATCGTCAACCGAGCTTAAATATGATATAACCCTTGAAACAAACGAGGATATTATATCCCTCTTCAAAATGACGCCGTATTACTATAATACTTCCCCGCCGGACAGACAAAAGCTCGATTGCCTTGACTCGTTGACAACAAGAGTCGAATTTCTTGTTACGGAATACGAAAAAATATAAATATCTTGCCATAAAACATAAGTTTACGTTTTGTGGCAAGATATTTTTTTATATTTCTTTTCTTTTTTGTCTTCTTACTCGATTTATGTGCCTTTCAAAATCTCCGTTGTTTATAAGCTCTGCCAAAACAAGCTGTTCAAAGGCAGGTACGGGACAGGTATAAAACCCCACCTTTTTGTCAAATAATTCTATACAATTTTTCGGTAACACCATATACCCTACACGCAACGACGGGCTTACAGTCTTTGAAAATGTGTTCATATATATAATATTGTTACCGTCAGCAAGAGAAAATACCGTTTCCTCGGGCTTTCTCGACAAAGTAAATTCGGACTCAAAATCATCTTCGATTATGTATCTGTCTTGCGTAGACGCCCAATATAAATATTCTTTTCGCTTGGTTGCCGTTGCCGTTACTCCGCTCGGGAAGCTTCGATACGGAGAAATATGCAAAACCGATGCTGACGTCCTCGCAAGCTCTCTACTGTCTATACCGTCACGCCCCAAAGTCAGCATATCGAGCTCAACGCCGTTCGCATTGTATATCTGTTCTATTTTTTCATACGACGGCCTCTCTATTGCGTATATACGGTCTCTGCCCAACATCGTTACAACCATGCCGTATAAATATTCAGCGCCCGATCCGATTACAATTTGACTTGGCGCAGCATATATACCGCGACTTCTCACAAGATATTTTGAAATAGCGGTACGTATCTCATTACACCCCGAATTCGTGGTCTTGGTAAATATACTTTCGCCGTAATCGTTCAACACCTTGCGCATAGCCTTTGCCAATACAGAAAAAGGAAAATCGGATTTTACCTCGCTGTGTCTGATTTCCTTTTCCGTATAACCCTTATCGGAAACGTAGTCTACCGCAAAAAAATCAGTTTGCCTGTATATTACAAAATATCCGCTTCTCTCTTTGGGTTCAATATACCCCTCATCACACAACAGCGTATACGCATGTTCTACAGTTATTACACTTACCCCCGCTTCATCAGACAATAAACGTTTCGATGGTAATTTTGTACCAAAAGGATAAACTTCCTCTATTATATCCTTTCGAATCTGCTCATATATCTGCAAATATGCGCTTTTTTCAGCATTCGTGTCTATATAATACTTCATCTGGTCTTATAAAATACTCCTCGTCTGAATATTTTTATATATCCAGTTATATTGTACAATAAACGAAGCAAACAGTCAAGGAGATTTTTTATTATGAAGACTAATAACTCTACTCGAAAATTAGTATTGGCATCGCTTTTTGCCGCCCTAACTTTTGTTGCAACGTTAATTCATATACACGTGCCCGGAATGCAGACGGGTTACGTAAATCTGGGAGATACATTAGTTATAACATCTTCACTTCTTTTAGGTCCCGTTTACGGAAGTCTTGCCGCAGGAATAGGCTCTGCTTTTACCGATTTAATTCACGGATACGTCGTTTACGTTCCTGCTACATTTGTAATAAAAGCATTTATGGGTGTTGCGGCATTTTACGTATATAAAGCATTGTCTAAAAACAAAGACAGTTATAAATCGTACGCCGTTTCTCTCGGCGGAATAATTGCTGAAATTATAATGATTTTGGGGTATTTTTTATACGAAGGTATTTTCATCGTAGGATATTCGGGCGCCGCAGTCGGCATTCCCGGAAACTGTATACAAGGTATTACGGGTGTTGTCGGCACAGTACTCTTACTTAAAGTTTTAAATAAAACAAAAATTATTGATATGATAAAATAAAAAAATTTGGCATATCTGCGATATGCTAAGTAGCGATAACGAAGTTTTCTTTTATGAGTCCGTGTGGCTTTCGAGCCACACGGACTTTCTCCGTTTATACGGCTAATTTTGAAGCTGAGGGATCTTGTTTGCTGTCTGCAGTGGTGGGCAAATCAATGATCCCGACAGCGTTGTAGTAAATTTCAATCTTTTGCGTTCTGTGTCCGGTGCTCTTATCGGGAGCGTGGACGAGTATCTTATCAACCAAATCATTCAGCATTTCGGAAGTAAGCTCATCGGGATCGGTGTACTTGCGAACATTGGCAAGTAGCTGTTTTAAGTCTTTCACTTGCTCCTCGCCGTTCTCAATGAGATTTTCAAGCATAACGATTTTACGTTTTACGTTTGCCTGCTCTTCTTCATAACCTGCGGAAAGAGTATCAAATCTTGCCTCGGATATTCTACCCGACACCATATCCTCATAGGTTCGTTTGAAAATTCTGTCAAGCTCCTCATCTCTGTGTTTAAGCATTACAATTTCTTTTTTCGCACTTTCAACCGAAGTTTGACGCTCTCTGTCCGCCTTTTCAATCTCACGACGTACAAAGGTTTCTTCAAACTGCTGCACATACACAAGCATACTCTTGATATGCTTAAAAACCAAATCATAGAGTACGGAATTTCGAATATAGTGCGCTGTACACGTTCCCTTATTGCTTCGATAGTTCGCGCAAGTGTAATGGTCATCCTTTTCGTTGGTATTGCTACCTGCAAAATGGAGCTTTGCACCACAATCTGCGCAAAAAAGTTTGCCCGAAAAAAGCTGAAAGCGCCCCGTAGCGGTTCTCCTACGTTTATTTTGACGCATCTTTTGAACGATCTCAAAGGTGTGCGCATCAATAATCGCAGGATGCGTATCCTCAAAGGTCTTTCGATTTTCCTTATCGTTCATTATACGCTTTTTACTTCGATAGTTTTTTGCGGTGGTTTTGAAGTTCACGGTGTTTCCCACATATTCTTGCCGTTCAAGAATTTTGCCGATAGTGTTATGATCCCAATGATAAGGATCTCTATCGCCAAGCTCACCAAACAGTGGGTATAGATAGGCAGTAGGAGTCAAGACCTTTTCTTCCTCCAATTGACTTGCAATTTGTTGAGGACCCATACCGCTAACACAAAGCTTAAAAATCTTTCGTATGATTTCTGCGGCAGGTTCATCAATTACCCATTTGTTTGGATTTTTCTCGTCCTTCTTGTAGCCCAACGGCGGTCTTGTGGCAAGGTGCTCTCCGTGATTACCTTTTACAGCAAATGATGATTTGATCTTCTTTGCCGTATCTCTCGCGTAGAGCTCGTTGCAGAAGTTGCGGATCGGTGTCATGTCGAACTCGGTCTGCACGGCGGAATCGACGTTATCGTTTATGGCAATAAATCTTACGTCATTATCGGGGAACACGATGTCGGTATACATTCCGACTTGCAGATAGTTTCTGCCAAGACGGGACATATCCTTGACGATGACCGTTCCGATCTCGCCGTTTTCAATCATTTTCTCCATTTCACGAAAAGCAGGGCGGTCAAAGGTCGTTCCCGAATATCCGTCGTCCACAAAGAATCGTAGATTCTTGAAGCGGTTCTTCCTTGCGTATTCATTGAGTAATGCTTTTTGGTTGACGATACTATTGCTCTCTCCCTCGCGCCCATCGTCTTGGGATAGGCGGCAGTAGAGAGCCGTTGTTCTGTTTTCATTCAGTTGTCTGTTCAAATTTTCTCCTTTCCGACAACCGATACAGTATTATCGCTTGTCTTTATTATAACACAAATTGAAAAATATTTCAACACTTTACAACGCTAAAGCGAAAGTTTTATTGTAAACTTTCTTCTTTCATCATTCGCCAAATTTTTTGAAGAAGGTTTTCTCGCGCGTTGGGGTTGAAGTGTCCGCAAACCTCATAGGTCGTATGTCCCTCCTTCTCCTCAAAGTCAAAGGCTGATGCAGCGACGTTATAGTGTACGGGTATTTCTTCGCGGTCGGTAATAGCTACGTTGGCAGGCGGCTGAGGCGGATTTTCTGCCCACTTCTTTTGGTACTCTGCATATCGTTCTTCGATATATTTATCTTTTTCAGACTTCATACTATTTCCTCCTTCTTGTTGATCTCGTTCATCTTGGCTCTTGCTAACTGTCGGCGTTCTTCCGTATACGGCACGGTGAGACGGATTGAGAATCTTGCTTTGTCAATCTCAAAGGAAAGATATCCAAGCTCATCATCGTCGGTTAGCTTACATAGGTCGGGAAACTTTTCGGAATAGGAAAGCAGCCGTTTCTTCAAAGCTGTGTTGTGCGTTCGTATGATTATGGGCGCAGGTGTTTCATCAAAATAGATTTCAGTTGTCTTTTCGTTCTTTTTCTTATTTGTAATCATAAAGTCCTCCTAAATTGGGTTTGTTTTTGAAGTAAGGCGTTTTTTGCTCAAAAAAGCTCGGTCAAGAGCGTAGGAAAATGCGGATTTTCCAACAGAAAGAGCCTTTGTGTAGTGAGATACGTTTTGAGGTGTTAGAAGCAGGAAAATGCCGTTTTCCCTCGGTCAAGAACGTAAAACCGCTTTTATGGGTGGCTACAAATTTATACGGTCAAGACCGATGTTTCTATCTCTCCTCACGTCCGTTCTTTTTGAGCGCGGCTTTCTGCCTTTCCTGCTCGACGAGCTGCGGGAATTCAACGCGCTCGACCGTCTTTTCAATATCATCACTGCGGTCGTAAATATCCTTGCACATTGCATATTCCTTGCGAAGCGGCTTAAGCTTGTCCGAGATAGCAAAGATCTGTTCGCGTATCGGCTGCATCTCGTCGGGATTCTTCATCCACCGCATTTTGTTACGGAGCTTCTGCCGTTCCTTGCAGAGCGTCTTCATCTGTGCTTGCACCTTAAGCGCGTGCTGAATCAGATCTTCCTTCGTATCAAGGAAATACTTGCCGAGGAACTTTGCTTGCTCTGAGTACATACGGGCGCGGCGTACGTCCTCCTTGATAGCGGCATAGGCTTCGGGGTTCTTTGGAATCACCTTGGGTATCACTCCGAGCAGATAGCAGTAGTGAAGATAGAGCGCGTAAAGTCCCATTGGTTTCTCTCGCAAGGTAGGTTGGTAATATGGGATAGGTGTCCATTGGCGATTGTGAGCGTTATTCCGTATCCTCGCTTCAATATCCTCCTCTGTATATCCTTTGCCGAGCTTGTCCAAGCGGAAGAACTTGTCATATCCGTACGGCTTGATGCGAAGGAACTTGCCGCGTTGCTCAATCGTATAGCCAAGACTTCGCATACGGTTGTAAAAGTTCTTGATAGTAAATTCCCGTCTTGCCACCACGTCGATGTCGGCACGTATCTGATCACGCATCGTAGGGATTCCTTTCTTTTCGGCATGAACCTCTGCGATGTGCTTGTGCCTATCCTTGCTCGGATTCTCAATCACAGATAATCCGTACTCCCTGCAAAGTTGGTCAGAGGTGTCGCGCATCAATTTGTAGGTGGCGTTGCAATCGTGATAGCGCTTGCCCGAAAATCCCGTTGCCGATAGGCAGAAATGATTGTGTACGTGTCCCTTATCGATATGGGTGGCGACGATCACGGGAAAGTCCTCGCCCCACAGCTCATTTGCAAGCTGAACACCGATGGCGTGGGCGACGTCGGGTGTTACCTCACCGGGCTTGAAGGATTGGTATCCGTGGTAGCATTGTATATCGGACGGTGACGTACCTTCCAAGAGCGTCAGCATAACCTCGTTGGCATTCTCGGGTGTGCAGTTGATACCCGTAACGAATTTCTTTTCCTCGGTTGCAAAGTGATCTGCCGAAAGTCCAAGCGCTTCGGCGGCGATTCGCATCTCTTCATCGTCGAATCCGTTTTGAACTTCCATCGTGGTTTTGTTCTTATTGGCAACGTAGGCGAGGAGCTTACTGACGTGAGCGCTTACGTCCCAAATCTTAGTGGTTGCCAATTAGCTTCACTCCTTTCTTGGCGTACTCTTGTTGGATTGCGCCAAGTACCTTCATCACCTCGTCGGCATAGCGGCGGTATTCAAGGTCATCCACAAATCCGAGCGAGTTCGCTCGCGCTGCTATCTGATTCATACTCACGCCCAAGCGGCGAAGCTCACGTGTGAACTCCTTGACTTCAACCGAGGGAGGAGCAACCGGCTCGATCCAATCAATGAGCAACCGCAGATATTTGCTCTTGTCCCGCTTGAACATCTCCGCGTCCTTGCACAGCTTTTCATACTCGGCATCATTCAAATACACCTTGACGAGGTGGGTGCGCTTGCGCCCGCCTTTTCCTTTTTTCTCTGTCTGTTTCATTTTGCTTTTACTCCTTTGCTATAAATTTTTATTATAAATTTTTCATTACGGGGGTCTGGGGGTTCTCCCCATCTTCGCATTTTGTGTCCACAAATGCAGTGCTTGTCAAGAAAAGTAGACGGACTACAAGTCCGTATTATTTTGAAGTAAATTTCATTTTCGTTCTCCTTTGATTCGATAAATTTCGACATTGAAAGCGCAAAAAAAGGGCAGGTATCATTTACAACCGCCACAACAAAACATAATAGAATTTGCATTCTGATTATGCGTGTGATGATATGTAACTGATACCTACCCTTAAGATCCCATATTCACAGATGGGAGGATGGATCACTAAAAATATGTTTTATTTAATTGTTAATTTAGAAAAATGATATTGGTGGTTTGGCAGCCAAATGCTTTGCACGGTCGGATGTTCTTCCTGCGCTTCACCGATTTCATTATTGATCTCACCGTAAAAGATGCGAGTACCCATAGGGATTTCACCGTCTTGATATGTTCGGGTAATTCTATGATTGAACACG
>JAFYPF010000010.1 GCA_017547655.1 Clostridia bacterium | reverse complement strand
GGCAGATATGAGAATATATGCAATGGCCATAGTTGCGACGGCAGATAGAATCTTTTTTTGCTTTTTGAAGACATTTGCAATTATGTCAAAACTTTTTGAGTATCTTAAAAACTTAAATGCTCGAAGAACTTTTAAGGTTCTTAATAATCTGAAAAGTTTAAGCAATCTAAAACCGCTATTTAGGACGGATATAGAAGGGAGTATGGAAAGCAAATCAATAACTGCCATTGGTGTGATTGGATATACAAAGAATGATGCAACGGATTTGCTGATTTTGTAATCGGCAGTTATTAAACGAAGAAGATAGTCAATTATAAAAATACTAACTGTTATGTAGTCAATCCATTGAAAAACGACGTTTGTTTCTTTAAATGCGAGGGGAATAATACTTATAATGATTGTCACCATCATTATAAAATCATAGATACTACTAAACTTATCGCCATTATCAGCAGGCTCAATGATAGAATATAGTCTTTTCCTCATACGGCACACTCTCTATTTGTTTTTTGTTTTATTATACCACCAATTGTTCAAAATTTCAATATTTCCGCAATTTTCATGAGTCATAACGATTCTTATAGAATCTTTATGACTCTTTTTGTAAAACGAAAACCACGCGATAGTCGCTTGGTTGGATAAAGGTTAACCGATGAAAAAAGAGCACATAGACACAAATAGTTTAGCACATACAAAATGGGATTGCAAGTACCATATGGGTAAATTAGATCCTTATTATAGTCCAATTGCATCAATAGTTCTGGATGCCTTCTTTACGGATGGCGAAAATTAAGGCACGGTCTTCCGTGCCTTAATTTTATGTACTGTAATTGTAAATTTCCCATTTTGCTTCCTTTAAAACCTGTCTGATAGTATCCCTTTCGTTGCACAGGGATTTGTACTCTGAGTATGTATTTATTAAATTGAGCTTTTAAGCGAGAAATATAATAAAACTTGACTTTTTTTGATATATATGATATAGTGATATTTACGTGTGTAAACACGAATAATTATTTTTTGAAAGAGAAGTGAAATTTTTCATGGACGCGGACGGGAATATACAGGGCTTAATTTACAGAGCGCTCGAGAAAACTGCGGAGGGTAATATGAACTCTTCGGGTATAGCGGTTCTGGTCCTATTATTCATTTTATTTGTTGTGGGAGGCGGATATTTCGGCGGAGCCGAGAGCGCATTTTCCGCAATGAACAAGATTCGTATTAAATCAAAGGCAGACAACGGAGACAAAAAAGCAAAGAATGCAATGTTTGTGTCGAACAACTTTGAAAAGGCTCTGACGACGTTGCTTATCGGAAACAACATTACACATATTGCGGCGGCATCGGTGGCTACTCTTATTTGTTCCAGAATGTTTGAGATGACCGATACTGTTACTTGGATGTGTACTGTTGTGACTACTTTTATAGTATTCCTTTTCAGTGAGATGATACCCAAAAGTTTTGCAAATGACAGAAGTGAATCTACGGCATTGGCATTTTCAAATTCTTTAAGGTTCTTGATGAAGATTTTGTATCCTTTTGCGGTATTTTTTGAGTGGATATCAAACCTTTTTATGAAATTGATATCAAGGTTTGTAAAGCAGGAGACTCAACCGTCGATTACGGAAGAGGAGCTTTATGAAATAATTGATACTATCGAAGAAGAGGGCGTAGTGAATGAAGAGCAAGGCGATCTTATGAAATCGGCACTTGACTTTTCGGGAATATCGGCAAGGGACGTTATGACAATGAGGGACGATATAGTTTCTGTTGACGTATCGCTTCCAAATGATGAATTGCTTTCGTTTATCCGTAAATCTGTTCACACACGACTTCCGGTGTATGAAGGAGATCTAAATAATATAATCGGTGTAATTCAAATAAGAACTTTTATTAAGGCATATTTGAAGGATCCCGAGGTTGATATAAAAAAATTGGTTATGCCGGCATATAAGGTGAAACCCGATGCTATGATTGAGGATTTGCTTACGGAAATGCGTCAGCATAAGTTTTATCTCGGTATTGTCTCGGAAAACGGCAAGACTTTGGGGCTTGTTACCATAGAAGACTTCCTTGAGGAGCTTGTTGGTGAAATCTGGGACGAGGATGATGTTGTTGACAACGATTTTGTAAAGCTTGGCGGAAACAGAACGCAGGTAAATACTCACTTGAAAATGGGAGAAATTTACAAGCGTCTCGGTCTTAACCACCGTCGTGACCAAGATTTTGACAGACCTTTGCTTTCAATAGTGATTGAACACTTCGGAAGAATTCCGGAGGAAGAAGAGTCTTTCGTATATCGTAATATGGAAATTACGGTTGATGTTGTCGAAAGTAATCTCGTAAAAAATGTAGTAATCAGACTTCTATCTCCTGCAGAGATAGCAGAGCTTTTGGGTAAGACCGAAAGTTCTTCGGCTGTGTGAAGGGGGAATAGAATATGTATATAAAGAATATTGTAATTATTGTGCTGATGGTTGCGCTTTCGGCATGTTTTTCCGCAGCTGAAATATGTTTTAATTCCGCTAACAAAAAGCGCTTGAAAAAAGCAAGCGAGGCGGGAAACAAATCCGCAACACTTGCTTATGGTATTATTGAGAACTTTAATACTTCGCTTTCGGCTATACTTATCGGTAATAACCTTGCAAACATAGCTTGTACCACAGCTGCGACTGTTATTGCTATTCTGATGTTTCAGGATATGAACAACGGGGATAGTATTGCTTCTATCGCATCTACCGTTGTAATGACCGTTATTATACTTATTTTTGGCGAGATAGTTCCGAAGCTTGTTGCAAAAAACAACGCAGATGTAATGGTTTACTTTTTTGCGTATGTTATTACTGCTGTTAAGTGGATTTTATATCCTCTCGTATGGCTTGTAATGGCTCTTATAAAGGGACTTGAAAAGCTATGGGGTAAAGATGACGAGGATGCTCCTACCGTAACAGAAGAAGAGCTTTCTTCGATTATTGAGACGGTTGAAGAAGAGGGCGTAATTGACGAAGAGAAGAAAGAGCTTTTGCAGTCTGCAATTACGTTTCGCGAAACTACCGTTGAAGAGATAATGACACCAAGAATTGATATGCTTTCCTTTGATATTACACATTCATTGGAAAAATTAAGTTATATTGCGGAAAATTCACGTTTTTCACGTATTCCCGTATATGATGAGTCAATTGACGATATTATAGGTGTGCTTTACCTTAACCGTTATTACAGAAAGATAACGGGCTCCGGTGTAAAGAATAAGACGGATTTAAGACAGCTTCTTATGGAACCTTGCTTTATTCATAAGACTATGAAGTTAAACAGAGCGTTGAACATACTCCGTGAAAGAAAGATGCATTTAGCGATAGTGGTTGACGAATACGGCGGCACTATGGGTGTTGTAACGATTGAGGATATACTCGAAGAGCTTGTTGGTGAGATTTGGGATGAATCTGACGAAATAGTAAACGAATTTGTTAAGACCGGTAACAATACTTATGAAGTATCGGGTGATATGAATATCGAAGACTTTTTCGCAGAGATAGAATTTGAGCCGAAAAACTTTGAGTGTGAGTATTCGACGGTTGGCGGATGGGCTATTGAGATGCTTAATGCCGATCCTCACGTAGGTGATAACTTCAACTATTCTGACCTTGGCGAACAAGATGTAGAAGACGAGGACTATGAAGGTCATACGGAACTTTACGTTATTGTGTCGGGAATGGAAGATATGCGTATAAAGAAGCTTACCGTTCTTGTAAGAAGAATGTTACCCGAGGAAAAAGAGAAAACAGAGGAATGATATGAAAACGAGTAGGTTTATATTAACCTGCGCGTTGTTGTATACAATTGAGGGGATATGGTCTTTGCCCATATCCCCTATGATTTTTATAGATTATGTCAACTATGAGTGTTGGGTTTGTAGGCAGATTGAAATTTTAAGAAAATTCGCTTGATAAGCGTACTTTTTGTTGTCGAGTTGCGGAAAAATGTTGTTTCGCAACTCGGGGTTGACAAAAAAATATCAACCTTGGTTGCTTGACGGATGTATATGAATTGGAGTATAATAATAAAAATAAGCGTGGATGTGTCGGATTTTGTTGTGTGAATATTTGATGTTATCCATTCTTATATAATTGTGGAATATAACTACTCGGAGGGAAGATAATGACAATAGGCCAGAAGATAGCCATACTTCGTACAGCTATGCAGATTTCGCAAGAACAGTTAGCGGAGAGACTTGAGGTTTCTCGCCAATCGGTATCTAAATGGGAATCGGATCAGTCTGTTCCGGAGGTTGGAAAGATACTTCAACTTTCGTCTTTATTTAACGTTACGACAGATGACTTATTGAGAGACGATATACCGTTGGCTCCTACTTATACCGAGACCTTATTCAGACCGAAAGAATCAGTTGTGTTTAACGGCAGATATTTCGGTACTGACGGATTCAGAGGTGAGGCAAACGAGAAGCTGACAGCGATTCATGCATTTAAAATAGGAAGATTTTTGGGCTGGTATTATTCAAAAAAACATTCAGATAACCGAAAAGCAAGGGTGGTTATCGGAAAGGATACCAGACGTTCAAGCTATATGCTTGAATATGCGATAGTTGCGGGAATAACGTCTTCGGGAGCAGATGCATATATGCTTCATGTTACGACAACTCCGAGCGTATCGTACGTTGTAAGACAAGATATGTTTGATTGCGGCGTTATGATATCGGCATCGCACAATCCGTTTTTTGATAACGGTATAAAGCTTATAAACAGTGCAGGCGAGAAAATGGACGATAACACGCTTGCTTTGATTGAAGATTATATTGACGGCGACCTGTCAAAGCTTGGCGTTGAGGGCGATGACCTTCCGTTAGCTACACGCGAAAAAGTGGGTTGTGTAATAGACTACGTTGCGGGAAGAAACAGATACGTAGGATTTCTTATATCAGTTGCTGCAAATTCGTACAGAAATATGAAAGTAGTGCTCGACTGCGCAAACGGATCGTCTTGGATGATAGCAAAAGCGGTTTTTAGTGCGCTTGGTGCGCAGGTTTACGTTATAAATGCGGAGCCTGACGGCGTTAATATAAACGAGCAAGCAGGATCCACGCATATCGGTGCGTTACGCAAATATGTAAGAGAGAACAAGATGGACGTTGGATTTGCGTTTGACGGTGATGCTGACAGATGTATAGCGGTTGACGAAAAGGGTAACATCATAAACGGTGATCATGTTTTGTATGTTCTTGCAAGGCGTTTGCGGGATAAAGGACTTTTGCCTGGTAATAAGGTAGTTACTACAATAATGTCGAATATGGGACTATACAAAGCGCTTGACGAAGTAGGTATCGGATATGTACAGACGACAGTAGGCGACAGATACGTACACGATGCTATGATAGAAAACGACTATTATTTAGGCGGAGAGCAGTCGGGGCATACGATAATCAGAAAATATGCGACGACGGGAGACGGCATATTGACAGCAATTATGCTTCTTGAGGAAATGATGGACAGAAAGGCGGTTTTGAGTGAACTTGCAGATCCTGTTACCATGTATCCTCAATCAATAAGAAATGTGCAGGTTATTGATAAATCGGCTGTTGCAAACAACGAACAGGTTAAAGCTGTAGTTGATGAAATAAAAAAAGAGCTTGGTAATGACGGCAGAATATTGCTGCGCGAAAGCGGAACCGAGCCGGTTGTAAGAATTATGGTTGAAAGCGGCAGTCAAAAGGTATGTGAAAACTATACGGCAAGGGTAGAGGAACTGATAAACAGTCTTGGACTTAGCCGAAAAGATAAGTGAGGTATTGAAAAATGTGTGGAATTATAGGAAGGGTTGGTCGTGATAACGCAGTACCCTATATTTTAAAAGGACTTGAATGTTTGGAATACAGAGGCTACGATTCTGCTGGAGTTGCGGTTTTTGATGAAAAGGGAATAATTGCATCAAGCAAGACGGTAGGCAGACTCGCCGGACTTCGTGAAGCGGCAGAAAAAGATAAATTGAATGGTTTTGTTGGTATAGGTCATACCCGTTGGGCAACACACGGTGGACCTTCTGAAGATAACGCGCATCCTCATTTCAGTCACGACAGAAAGTTTGCTATTGTACATAACGGTATTATTGAAAATTCGAATGAGCTTGCGGATACCGAACTTGAGGGCGTTGGTTATAATTCGGAAACCGATACAGAAAAGGTGGTTCATCTTCTTTCGAAGTACTATAACGGAAACGTTGTGGAAACGATAAGCAAGGTTATATCACTCCTCAAAGGCTCGTATGCATTAGGGATTCTTTGTACTGATTATCCCGACACTATTTTCAGTACGGCGATGTCGAGCCCGATGGTTGCGGCAAAGACTGCAGACTGTGGATTTATTTGTTCAGATGCTGGGGCTATTTCCGCTTATGCGAGTGAATATTATCCTGTAAAAAACGGTGAGATATGCGTATTGAACGATAAGAAAATAGAATTTTACGGTAATGACGGTCAGCCTATCGAAAAGGCTGCGGTAAAGATTGAAGTAGGTGAGCTTACAGCCGATAAGCAAGGATACGAGCATTATATGATGCTTGAGATGCTTCAACAGCCGAATGCAGTAAGAGATACCATATTGCCGCTTATAAAAGATAACGCAATATGTCTTGGCGGCGTTGATATTACAGACGATTATATAAAAAATGAATTGAGAGAGGTTGTAATTGTTGCCTGTGGTTCAGCATATCATGCAGGTGTTGTTGGAAAGTCTCTTATAGAGTCGATGGGCAGCATTAGAGCTTCGGCAGAGATAGCCTCCGAGTTCAGATATGTAGATCCTCTTATTGACGAGCATACTTTGGCAGTGTTTATAAGCCAAAGCGGTGAAACGGCAGATACTTTGGCGGCGCTTCGTTTGGCAAAACAAAAGGGCGCAAAGGTATTGTCTATAGTAAACGTGAGCGGAAGTGCGATAGCAAATGAGAGCGATAACGTTATATATACAAAGGCGGGCAGAGAAGTTGCCGTAGCGACGACAAAGGCGTATAGTGCGCAGCTTGTGGCTCTCTATGCTCTTGCTATAAGACTTGCAAAAGGCAACGGGAAAATATCTTCCGAAGAAGAAAAGCGAATGACACACGAGTTGGCGGCTCTTCCTCATAAGATACAGATGACGTTGGATCGCAATATAGAAAAGGCAGAAATCTATGCCGAACAGTTTGCGAATGCTACGGATATATATTTTATCGGAAGAAGGCTTGACTATGCTACAGCGCTTGAAGCATCCTTGAAGATGAAAGAAATAAGCTATATACATTCTGAAAGCTATGCTGCAGGAGAATTGAAGCACGGCACGCTTTCACTTATTGATCCCGGAGTTCCTGTTGTAGCGCTTGCCGCAGATGGAGAAATATTCGGAAAAACATATAGCAACATTTGCGAAGTAATGGCAAGAGGCGCTGAAATGCTTGTTGTTACTACCGATAAAAATAAAGAGCTTATTGCTGAATTTGAGAATACTTTTATTGTTCCCGATACGCTTCCTCAGTTTACCGTTTCTTTACAGATAGTTCCCCTACAACTGTTGAGTTACTACACAGCCAAAAAGAAGGGTTGTGACATCGATAAACCGAAGAACCTCGCTAAAAGTGTAACGGTAGAATAATATAGTAGAATATCCCCCGCAGAAGCGGGGGATATTGTTTTGCTTATGGTGTAAATAGCCGAAATTTTCAAGGCTTTGTTGTTTTTTTAAAAATAGAAATTCTTGCGAGAGTAATGCTTAAATTGTTTAAAAACTCATTTAACGGTATTCTTCTTTTGCCGTCATTACGTTGAAGTTTAAAATTATCATTTTTGTTTCACCTCATATTGTATAGTCACTTTTTTATTTTTTATCGGAACAATCCGAAGTGCACGAAGCGCACGAGCCGTTACAAAAGCTGCTGTTCGAACAGTTGTGACAGCTTTTTCCGTTCTTTTTTGCTTTTATAAGATAGACTATCGCACGAATAAAAGCTAATATTATTACTGCCAATATAGCATAATTCATAATTATCTCCTTTTTGTAAGTTAGCTTAAGCTAACTTATGTTAAGATAATAACACTAATTGATGAGTTTGTCAATGGGTTTTCTTGTGCATTGTCAAAATATGATGAAACTGTTGACATATTGTTAAAAATAATTATAATAAATATATATAAAATTGGCGTTTTTTGTGTCAATAAGAAAATAAAAAGGAGAAATTTGAAAATGTTAAGACAAAGAAAGCTTTTTGCTATCATAATGTTAGTACTTATGATAACCATGGCTTTTGCGACTGTTGTATGTGCTGAAGAAGCTGCTCCCGATTATACTGATTATGATACGGCTGTGGGTTATCTTGACGAATATACGACAAATAGCGGAAGTGATGAGAATTTTGAGGAGAACTCAAAGACGGCGCTTGAGACTGTAAGGGCTGATATGCCGAAGTTTGCGACTTTTTGGGCGTTACTTCCTCCTGTTATTGCGATTGTATTGGCTTTGATAACGAAAGAAGTGTATTCTTCTTTGTTTATAGGTATTGTTGCGGGAGGTTTACTCTCGGCAAACTTTAACGTTATGTCAACTGTTGACAACGTTATAGAAAGTGGTATTATTTCCGCAGTATCCGACACTGCAGGTATATTTGCGTTCCTTGTTATACTCGGCGCATTGGTTTCACTAATAAATAAGACGGGCGGTTCTGCGGCATTCGGCAGATGGGCGAAGACTCATATCCATACGAAAGTTGGCGCATCGATTGCTACTTTTGTGTTAGGATTGCTTATATTTATTGATGACTATTTCAACTGCTTGACGGTTGGTTCGGTTATGCGTCCTGTTACAGATGCGCACAAGATTTCACGTTCGAAACTTGCGTATTTTATTGACGCTACTGCAGCGCCCGTATGTATGATAGCTCCCATTTCTTCCTGGGCGGCGGCTGTTGCAAGTTATGCCGAAGAGGGTAAAGGCTTGGAATTGTTTATAAAAGCTATTCCTTATAATTTCTATTCATTGCTGACATTTGTTTTCATTATTGGAATTATAGTAATGAAGATTGATTTCGGTCCTATGAAGAAGCACGAAGAAAATGCAAAGAACGGAGATTTGTTTACATCAGGTGAGATTATGGCTTCAAAAGAAGAAGCGGAAGGCAACCCCAAGGGAATTGTTTTCGATCTTATCTTCCCCGTACTTGCTCTTATCGTGTTCTGCGTATTGGCGTTGCTTTACAATGGTAACGGATACAGCTTTGCTAATATGAATATTATTGAAGCATTTTCTAATACCGATGCAACGGTAGGTTTGCCTTGGGGCGGACTTATAGCTCTTGTAGCATCTATTATTTACTATACTCTTCGCCGTGTAATTAACTTTAAGTCATGTATGGATAGTATCCCCGAAGGCTTTAAGGCGATGGTACCCGCAATTATGATTCTTACAATGGCAACAGCTCTTAAGAATATGACAAGTCTTCTTGGCGCAAAAGTATTTGTTGCACAGATGATGGAAGGCGCAGCTGCAGGACTCAGTAGCTTGTTGCCTGCGATTATATTCCTTGTTGCTTGCGGACTTGCGTTTGCGACCGGCACTTCATGGGGTACTTTCGGAATACTTATTCCTATTGTAACGGCAATATTCCCAGCAGATTCGATGCTTATGATAATTGGTATATCTGCATGTCTTGCAGGTGCGGTATGCGGTGACCACTGTTCACCTATTTCCGATACGACGATTATGTCATCTGCGGGAGCGCAGTGCGACCACATTAACCACGTATCTACACAGCTTCCTTATGCATTGGTAGTTGCTGCTGTATCATTTGTAAGCTTTATAATTGCAGCATTTGTTCAGAATGCAATTATTTCACTTGCAATTGCAGTTGCGCTTATGATAGCAACGTTGTTCATAATTAAATTTATGACAAGCAATAAGAAGGCATAAACTGTTTTCAAAATACCAATTGAAAGCTTACTTTTCCAAAAAACGGAAAGGTAAGCTTTTTTTGTTTTCTTTACCACTGTACATTAACAAAAAGTCTGCATAGAGTGAGAGTTTTGTTTGTTATTATTTCAAAAAATATCCCCTTGTTTACAAAATATAGTAGAAAAACAAAGATAGATGTGATATAATATAAAGAGTTTGAAAAAACATAGATTTATAAACAATACATATAAGAAAAGAGGAAAGGGAAGAGATGATAAAGAGGCTATTCGACTGTGTAAGAGAATATAAAAAATACGTATTCTTTACGTTGTTCTTTATTATTGCAGAAGTCGTCATAGAATGCTTTTTGCCGTTTATTACATCAAAGGTAATAAACAAGCTTGAAGCAAATATTGTCGATATGAGCTATATCATCAAAATAGGTTTTATACTTGTTTTAATGGCTGTGCTTTCACTTGGTTGCGGCGCTATTGCGGCACTTACCTGTGCCAAAGCATCTGCAGGCTTTGCAAAAAATTTAAGACACGATATTTTTACTACAGTACAGACGTATTCGTTTGAAAACATCGACAAATTTTCATCGTCATCTTTGGTTACAAGAATGACAAGCGATGTTGCAAACGTGCAGATGTCATTTATGATGATAATAAGAATTGCTATAAGAGCACCTTTAATGTTGGTATTTTCGGTGGTTATGGCGTACATAATGGGCGGTAAATTGGCGGGTTCATTTGTTGTTCTTATACCTATACTTGCGGTAGGTTTGCTTATAGTGGCGAGAAATGCTATGCCCGCATTCAGACGTGTTTTCAAAAAGTATGACAAGCTTAATGAATCCATCGAAGAAAACGTACGTGCAGCACGTGTAGTAAAAGGGTTTTCAAGAGAAGAATACGAAAAGAAAAAGTTTGCAGTAGCTGCAGATGATATACAAAACGATTTTACAAAGGCTGAAAGAATAGTTGCGTTCAACTCTCCTTTAATGCAGTTCTGCGTATATTTCAATATGATATTCGTTATGCTTGTAGGTTCGAAGCTTGCAATATCGTCGGGCGGCAGTATTATAAACGTTGGCGAAATGTCTGCGATGCTTACCTACGGTATGCAGATTCTTATTAACCTTATGATGCTTTCTATGATATACGTTATGATAACGATGTCTTTGGAGTCAATGAAGCGTATATATGAAGTGTTGTCAGAAAAAACTGCTCTTTCCAATCCCGAAAAGCCTATATACAATGTTGCTGACGGTTCCGTTGAGTTTGATAACGTGAATTTCAAATATTCGTCAAAAGCAAAGAGAAGCTCATTGTCTGACGTTAATATCAAGATTGAATCGGGTATGACGGTTGGCGTTATCGGCGGAACAGGCTCGGGTAAATCTTCATTTGTACAGCTTATCCCTCGTCTATACGATGTAACCGAGGGTAGCGTTCGTGTTGGTGGCGTTGATGTAAGAGAATACGATATAGATACACTTCGAAACGCCGTATCGGTTGTTTTGCAGAAGAATTTGCTTTTCTCGGGTACTATAAAAGAAAATCTTCGTTGGGGTAATGAAAATGCAACTGACGAAGAATTAAGAGAAGCATGTGTACTTGCGCAGGCTGATGACTTCGTTCAATCGTTCCCCGATGGTTACGATACAAAAATAGAGCAGGGCGGAACAAACGTTTCCGGGGGACAGAAGCAAAGACTTTGTATAGCGAGAGCATTGCTCAAAAAGCCCAAAATACTTATTCTCGACGACTCAACAAGCGCTGTTGATACGAGAACAGATGCGCTTATCAGGGCGGGATTTAAGCAGTATATCCCCGAAACCACAAAGATAATAATTGCGCAGAGAATAGCATCGGTTCAAGATGCAGATTTGATAATAGTAATGGAAAACGGCAAAGTTTCCGACGTGGGCAAACACGCAGAGCTTCTTACAAGAAGTGAAATATACCGTGAAGTATACGAACAGCAGACACACGGAGGTGAAGACAATGAGTAAGCAGAGTGCAAAGTCTCAAGCAAACGGCAGACCTCCGATGAGAAAAATGAATTTCAAGGTTCTCAGCAGAGTTTTGAAGCTCCTTTTTAAGTCATATCCGGTGTTAATACCGATTGTAATGGTATGTATAATATCATCATCACTCGTTTCTGCGATACCGTCGATATTTACCCAAAAGGTAATGGCGGTTATAACCAAATATCTTGACAGTGGAAATATGAGCTGGGCTTCGGCAAAGGAAGAAATATTCCCATTGATAGCTATACTTATTGGTCTTTATATTTTCTCTTTGATATTTATTACTGTACAGACACAGCTTTTGGCGATAATTACGCATGGTTTTCTCGGAAAAATGAGAAAGAAGATGTTTGAAGGTATGCAAAATTTGCCTATCAAATATTTTGACACTAACAAGCACGGCGATATAATGAGTTATTATACAAATGATATAGACACTCTTCGTCAGCTTGTTTCTCAATCGTTGCCGAGTTTAATGCAGGCAAGCATAATTGTAACGACTGTATTGTTTATTATGCTATACTACAGTATACTTATGACTTTAATTATACTCCTCGGCGTAGTTTGTATGTTCTTTGTGTCAGCGAAGTTTGGAGGAGGCTCGGCGAAGTATTTTATACGTCAGCAGAAGTCAATCGGTAAAACCGAGGGTTACGTTCAGGAAATGATGAACGGACAAAAGGTTATAAAGGTATTCAGCCGTGAAGAGCAAGTAAAAAAGGATTTTGACGAGATCAACAATGAATTGTGTGCTGACAGTACCAAAGCGCATGCATTTGCGAATATACTCGGGCCCGTTATAATGAATATCGGTAACGTTTTGTACGTTGTTTGTATAACTATGGGCGGACTTTTCCTTGTAACCAATTTTCCGAACGTCAGTCTTTCGGGATTGCCTTTTACGATAGATATAGTAATACCGTTTCTTAATATGACGAAGCAGTTTACAGGTAACGTGAACCAAGTTTCACAGCAGATAAACTCAATAATTATGGCAATGGCAGGAGCTGAAAGAGTATTTAGTCTTATGGACCAAACGCCTGAAGTTGACGAGGGTTACGTAACTCTTGTAAACGTTGAAATTGCCGAAGACGGAACAATAAAAGAAACCGACAAGCATACGGGCAAATGGGCATGGAGACATCCTCACGGAGACGGTACTTTAACATATACCGAACTCAAAGGCGACGTAAGACTCCACAATGTAGATTTTGAATACGAGGAGAACAAATCTGTTCTTCATGACGTTACGGTTTATGCTGAACCGGGACAAAAGGTTGCTTTTGTTGGCGCTACGGGCGCGGGAAAGACAACTATAACAAATCTTATTAACCGTTTTTACGATATTGCAGACGGAAAGATAAGATATGACGGAATCAATGTAAACAAGATAAAGAAGAGCGACCTTCGCCGTTCGCTTGGTATAGTATTGCAAGAAACAAACCTTTTTACAGGCACGGTTATGGAAAACATACGATACGGAAAGCTTGATGCATCTGATGAAGAGTGCATAAAGGCGGCTGTACTTGCGGGTGCTGACGATTTTATAACAAGACTTCCCGAAGGCTATAATACTATGCTTTCAAATAATGGCTCAAACCTTTCGCAAGGTCAGAGACAGCTTATAGCTATTGCGCGTGCGGCTGTTGCAGATCCGCCCGTTATGATAATGGATGAAGCGACTTCATCTATAGATACACGTACGGAAGCAATTGTACAGAGAGGAATGGATAAGCTTATGGAGGGAAGAACAGTGTTCGTTATTGCGCACCGACTTTCTACCGTTAAGAACTCCGACGTTATAATGGTGCTTGACCACGGAAGGATTATTGAAAGAGGCAATCACGAAAAGTTGATTGCGGAAAAGGGAACTTATTATCAACTTTATACAGGCGCGTTTGAGCTTGAGTAAAATAAGATGGGTATGGGCTTTGGCACATACCCATCTCTTGCATTTTAAAGAAAACTTGTCAAAAAACTTGCTTTTAGTCTTTGTAAGTAATATAATATTTTCAGATAGATTAACCGTGGAGAAAAGATATGGGAAAATATAACGTAAAGGGTATGAGCTGTGCCGCTTGTGTTGCAAGTGTTGAAAAGGCGGTAAAAAAGGTGAACGGCGTTCAAAGCTGTTCTGTAAGCCTTTTGACCAACTCGATGAACGTAGAGGGTGAATATGATGCGGTCGAGCTTATAAACGCAGTGAGAAATGCGGGCTATGATGCGTCTGTTTATTCGGAAGAAAATGCGTATGTCTCTGATACAAATGATAATGCTGCTTTGGAAATAGCAAAGCTGAAAAAAAGACTTGTTTCATCATTCGTTTTCTTGTTGTTTCTTATGTATATGGCTATGGGGCATAATATGCTCGGTTTGCCGTTGCCGACGTTTTTAGAAAATAATCCGCTTTTGATAACGTTAATACAATTTGTGTTATCATTAGTTGTGCTTGTTATAAACAAAAACTTTTTTGTAAACGGTTTCAAATCGCTTTTTCACGGCAGTCCGAATATGGATACCCTTGTTGCATTAGGCTCGTTGGCGTCATTTTTGTACAGTATAGGCGTAACCGTTGTAATGATGACTGATATTGAAAAATCATATCACCTTTTGCATGAGCTGTATTATGAGTCGGCGGCTATGATTTTGGTGCTTATAACCGTTGGCAAGATGCTTGAAGCAATATCAAAGGGGAAAACGACCGATGCTTTGAAAAGTCTTATGAAGCTTGCTCCAAAGAGTGCTGTTGTATTAGTTGACGGAGTAGAAAAGGTTATACCCATAGAGCAAGTAAAGGCGGGAGATATTTTTGTAGTTCGCCCCGGCGAGAGTATAGCGGTTGACGGGAGTGTTATTGAGGTGTCAAGCTCGGTTAATGAATCGGCTTTAACCGGAGAAAGCATACCCGTTGACAAAGAGGTAGGAGACAGCGTTAGCGCAGGTACGGTTAATTTTTCTGGCTTTATGAAATGCAGAGCGACGAGGGTAGGAAGTGATACAACCTTGGCGCAGATTATAAAAATGGTAAGCGATGCATCGGCAACAAAGGCGCCTATTGCTCGTATTGCCGATAAGGTATCGGGTGTTTTTGTGCCTGTTGTTATATCTATTGCTTTGGTTACCATTGGCGTATGGCTTATATTTGGCTACGAGTTTGGATTTGCATTGGTACGCGGTATATCCGTTTTAGTTATAAGCTGTCCGTGCGCTTTGGGGCTTGCGACACCGGTTGCAATAATGGTAGGAAACGGCGTTGGCGCCAAGAACGGTATTCTTTTTAAAACGGCTGAATCACTTGAGGTTATGGGCAAAATAAAGACTGTAGCGCTTGACAAGACGGGCACCGTTACCGAGGGAAAGCCTGTAATAACCGATATAATTCCTTTTTCAAATACTACAGAAACACAGCTTGTTGAATATGCATATTCACTTGAAAAGAAGAGTGAGCATCCATTTGCAAAGGCGGTAGTTGCTTATGCTGAAAGCAAAAATATAAGTTGTTTTGACGTAACTGATTTTAAAACTGTTGTCGGAAACGGCTTATACGGAGAATATGAGGACAAGAAGTTTTACGGCGGAAACAAGAAGTATATTGAAAGTGTTGCTAATATTGAAAGCGAAGTAATGAGTGTGGCTGAAGATTTGGCTAACGAGGGTAAAACTCCTTTGTTTTTTGCTTTGGATAACGTACTTGTTGGCATAATTGCCGTAGCTGACGTTATAAAAGAAGACAGCAGAGATGCCGTTATGCAGCTGAAGAGTATGGGTATTCATACTGTTATGCTTACGGGAGATAACGAACGAACTGCAAAGGCAATAGCTGACCGAGCTGGAATTGATGAGGTTATTGCGGGAATGTTGCCAAACGAAAAAGAACGTGTTATAAACAAGCTTAAGTCTAGTGGCAAGGTAGCCATGGTTGGCGACGGTATAAACGATGCTTTGGCGTTAACGACTTCCGATGTAGGTGTTGCGATTGGCGCAGGAACGGACATAGCTATAGACTCGGCAGACGTAGTGTTGATGAAGAGCAGACTTTTTGACGTTGTATCTGCAATAAAGATTAGCCGAGCTACGTTGCGTACTATATACGAAAATTTGTTTTGGGCGTTTATATATAATGCAATTGGAATACCCGTATCGGCGGGAGTGTTTATATATTTGTTTGGCTGGAAGCTGACTCCGATGTTTGGTGCGGCTGCGATGAGTTTGTCGAGCTTTTGCGTTGTTACGAATGCTTTGCGATTGAATTTTGTTAAGCTGCCAAAGGAGGCAGGGGCTTCGCCTCATATTATTATGAAAATAAAGGGTATGATGTGTGAACATTGCGAAAATTCTGTGAGAAAAGCGTTGCTTGAGGTTAGTGGCGTTGTTTCGGCGGAAGTTGACCACAAAAAGAACGTTGCTTTGATTTGGACTGACGGAGATGTTGACGTCAATTTGTTAAAAAAGGCAGTAGAAGTGGACGGTTATAAGGTTAAAAAAATGATTGTTGGAGACAGATGAAATATACGAGCGTATAATAAAAGACGGGAAAAATTAAGCGAAGATGTATTTAAAATGACAAAAATAGTATGTTATTATATTTGTAATGATATATTTATTTTTGTCAGATTGCAGAATGTAAGAACGATTAAAGGAGATTTATTATGAAAGTTTTGTCTATTGGAAACAGCTTTTCTCAAGATGCTCATAAATGGCTTCATAAACTTGCGGAGCAGAACGGTGTTGAAGTGAATAGCGCCAATCTTTATATAGGTGGCTGTAATCTTGAAATGCACTGGAATAACTATCTTGAGAAAAAGGAAGATTATTCTTGGGAACTGAACGGCTGTAGAGGTGAACGGAATATATCCTTGAATGAGGCGCTTGAGATTGATGAATGGGATGTTGTGACTGTACAGCAATCAAGTCCTTTGAGCGGAAGACCGCAGTCGTATTTTCCTTATTTGCAGAATATAGCGAACGTTGTAAGAGAGAAGCAACCGCAGGCGAAGATATTTTATTTTCAGACGTGGAGTTACGAGATAGACAGAGATTCGAAGTCTTTTGATGCGTATAACCGTGACCAGTGCGAGATGTACAGACGTATTCTTGATACATCGGAAATGGCGGAAAAGATACTTGAAGTGCCGATTATCCCTGTAGGAAGAGTTATACAGACGATACGCGAAAGTTTGCCCAAGTTTGACTACAGAAACGGCGGAATGTCTTTAAACAGAGACGGTTTTCATTTAAGCCTCGATTACGGACGTTTTGCGGCGGCAGCAACTTTTTATTGTGCGTTGACGGGAAGACGTATAACCTCCGAAGGCTTTGAAAGCTTTGACGAGGGGATTATAAAAAGTATTGTAAGAGTAGTTGAAGATATAGTGTTTGAACCGAAAGAATAAAAAAAGAACTGCCTGATTGAAGTGAACTATTTGGGGTTCACTTCAGATTGGCAGTTCTTTTTTTATATATAGATATTAACCTGCAACGATTGTATAGATGTCGTATGCGGTGTCTGTTCTTGCGACAGCGTAAAGTGTACCGTCAAGTTTTTTGAGTGAAATATCTCTGCTTTCTGCGATTAAGGTGTTGCCAGAGATTGCATCATTGAGGTTGTAAGAGGGGTATTTGCCGCCGAGCGTTGTGAGGAAGCCGTTTGAATACCCCTCAACCGAGAAATCTTTTGTTGTGTAGTTGTAGCTTGTGCTAACCTTGTCGATTGTTTGGCTGATTACACCGTAGGACTTGTATGCACGCATATCATCGGTTAATTCGCCTGTGTAAATTATGTTAAATGCGCCGTCAAGTACGGTTGTTACATCGTCTTTTTCGAGTACATATATTTCAATGTTTGCGCCGGTTGAGTAGTATATGCTGTCAACTTCGCCGTCGATGATTTGTTCGCCTTTGAAGTTGTATACTTTATCCTGGTTTTCAATAAGCAGACCGTAAACGTAGATGCTCTTTGTGAATTCAACAGAAACTATTTTACCTGTTTTATC
Organism: Clostridia bacterium; assembly: GCA_017547655.1. Lineage (GTDB taxonomy): Bacteria > Bacillota > Clostridia > Oscillospirales > CAG-272 > RGIG1995. The sequence continues at coordinate 15,470 of JAFYPF010000010.1, read as the reverse complement.
CATAATGACGTAACGTGTTTCGCCGTCTGAATATTTTGAAGCGACGTAGTATTTGCCGTCATCAGTTGCTTTTGTGGGTTCAAAACCGTTTTTCTTGATAGTGAAGAGTTCGGAGCCGTCATTGCCGTACATTTTGCCGCCAAGCAAGTATGAGCCGTCTGACATAACGTCAGCATCTTCGGAGAGAGCAACGCCTTTTTCGTTGATAACAATATCTTTTCCTTCGTCGTTTGTGAAAGAGATGATGTTGTTTTTAACTCTGGGGTTTACAGCTTTTTTGCCTGTTGCGCCCTCAACTTTTTGACCGTTTGTTATATCGTAGATATACCATACACCGTTGAAGAAGTAGTCATCATCTTTGGGGGTAAATGATAAAGAGCCGTCTTTTGAAGCGTAGATCATAGCGCTTTCTTTGTCGGTTGTTGTTTCGGTTGCAACGCATACTTTTACGTATCTTTCGTTCAATACGGATATTGAAGCGTATTCGCAAGGAACGATAACTCTGCCCGTAACGTCAACAAGACCGAATACGTTGAGAGTATTTATGTTGGTGGGATCAGTTTTTACGTCGGTAGTAGCAACGATGAAGTAGTTTTCTTCACCTTTAGCGGAAGTGTAAATTGCACCGGAGTTGCTTTTGCCATCAAAAGAAGAGATGCCGATTTTGCCGTCCTTGCCATAGAGATAACCACCGTTATATACCATAATGGTTGATTCATTATAGCTTGCGATTTTGTTTGCAACAAGCTTGGAGGGAAGAGCGTTACCTTTTTCTTCGCTGATAGCGACTTCTTCTTTTTCGTCTTTCGCTTGTTCTTGGTTTTCGTCACCAGACTGGTTATTGTCGTTGTCGAGGATTCCGAACTGATCATCATTATCAATGTAGTCGGAGTTGTTGCTTGATTCGGAACCGCCGCAAGCTGTAAAGACAGCCAAGGTTGAGAGAATCATAAGAAGACAAAGTGTTATTGATAAAAGTTTTTTCATAAGAGTTCTCCTTGATGTTAGTTATGATATTTATATACAGGTAACATTATAGCAAGTTTAGCGAGTGATGTCAATGGTTTAGGGCGTATAAAAATCAGGTGGAAAGGTGGGTTTTGTGTAAAAAAGATAGAGAGTTGTGATATGAAGATGATAGTGAGAGGGAAAAATTATGTTGAAAAATAATAAAAAAATAATTGTATAACTACTTGACTAATTTAAAAATATATGTTATAATATCGTCCGTTGACTAGGTGTAGCTCAGCTGGGAGAGCGCTACCTTGGGGTGGTAGAGGCCGCTGGTTCAAGTCCAGTCACTTAGACCAAAAAAGACGAATGAACGTTAGTTCATTCGTCTTTTTTCGTTTTACGTAATCGGGTGTGAACCAGCGCCCACCTACACCCCAACCACGCAAAGTTTTGTAAGATAATACGAGGGTATGTTTTTGAAATAAACATACCCTCTTGTTTAACTAAGTGGATTGGGGTTGTAGGGTGACGAGAGCGAAAAACAGTCCGGTGGACTATTTTTCGCCGAGGTTTAACTGAAATAAGGAGAAATGGAAGCGGGTGCTTTATGCTGAGCGCGCATTTCGACTATATTTCAGGAAGGGCACTTTGCTGGTTCAAGTCCAGTCACTTAGACCAAAAATCGGGAATCGTTCGATTCCCGATTTTTATTTTACCTATAAGCTTTTTTGAACTTTTTGAGGCTGTTTTCCACAGCCTCTTTTTTCTTACCTGCTACGCAGATTTTATGGAAGTGTTACGCAATTTGTTACGCAAAGATTTGTTTACTGTCTGACGCAATTTGGAAAGCCATAAAAGATCTTGCATACGTCGCTGAGCATACACAAATGCGTAGTAAGTGCTTTAAGTGCGAAAAGGCGATTAAGAAGAGTGACCATAACTATAAATTTGCTAAAATGGCAAAGCTTTGCGGATGCTTTTCTTGTGGGGCAATATTTACTCCTCAAGAAATTACGGAGTGGTATTTCTACGATGATGCAAAAGAAGATGATTATATAAAATCAATTGTATTTATAGATTGCTTTTTTTCTTTTTATCTGATATAATACAAACATCAAAGTAAGCGGTCAGATTACATGCGGTGCAGAGTTTGGGGGATTTCCTCAACGGTGCGATGAAAGAAATAATGGTAAGTCCAATAAATGGACAAACTTTCTTCGTTTTTTATCTATAAAAAGTCTTGCAAACCTCATAATTTTACTGTAAACGATAGCTGAAATTTCAGCTTATAAGGGGAAAAATATGCAATTGACAAAGCGTAAAAACTCAAATTTTATGATGTCGGGGTATGTATTCATTAACATTATTCGATTTATAATACCTCTTATTTTAGCTAATATTCTTCAACAGCTTTATCACTCTGCCGATGTAGTTGTGGTAGGTCTTTCCGTTGAACCTGATGCTGTGGGAGCAATAGGTTCAACAAGCAGTTACATAGCTCTTATCAGGAACGTTTTTATTGGTTTTTCGGTTGGAGCTAATGTAGTTATTGCTCGAAACATAGGTGCTAATGACAGAGAGGGTATATCGAGAGCTGTACATACATCCGTATCAATGGGTATTTTCTTCGGGGTAATAGGCGCAATTCTCGGGTGTGCTTTTGCCTATCCCGTATTTCTCAAAATGGGACTTACGGGGAAGATTTTAAACCTTGCTATGCGATATGCTTGTATTTGTCTTGCTTGTATGCCGTTCTCGGCTTTGACAAATTTTCTTATAGCTGTACTACATGCAAAAGGAGATACCAAAACGCCTTTTTGGGTACTGACCGGAATGGGGATATTAAACGTTTTACTGAATCTTCTTTTCGTGCTTGGGTTTGGTATGGCGGTAGAGGGTGTTGCAATAGCTACGGCGATTGCCAACGTAGCATCTTCAGCCATTCTTTGGATATATCTATATAAAAAAGGGAAAGAATGTTCCCTCGACTTTCGTAAGCTTGGATTTAAAAAAGAACAGTTTATTGAAATTGCGAGGATAGGCTTTCCTGCAGGACTGCAGAATGCTTTGTTTAGCATATCTAATTTGATTATATCCTCGTCAATAATAGAGATGAATGACATTCTTACCCCGAATGGAAGTGCCTATGCGCCTGTATTAAAGGCGAATTCTGCGGGTTCGGAGATTGAGAATTTTATGTTTGTGGCATTGGCGCCTTTAACAACTGCCGCAAGTGTGTTTACTGCCCGAAACGTTGGGGCAAAAAATTATAGAGAAATTAAAAAAATATTTTGGGCTATACTTATTATTTCTGTGGTGTTAGGCGGTGGTATGGCATTGACGATCCCGTTTAGAGAACCATTGATGGCGTTGTTTGGGGTAATAAACGGTACAGACGAGTTGTCACAGATTGCTTATTCAGCCGCTGAAACGAGAATATTCCTAAAATGGAGCACATTTCTGTTTTATGCGATTATGAATGCTTGTTCGGGGACGATAAGGGGGCTTGGCAAATCAACTACAGCCGCAGCAGTCACTTTTATAGGGACTTGTGTGCTTAGGGTGGTATGGATATATACGATATTTGAGCATTTTCACACATTGGAGTCAATATATATATCCTATCCGATTTCGTGGTTTTTCACGGGGGCAGTCTTATTTGTGTTTGCAATCTTGTTGATAAATAAATGTGAAAGAGAGAGTCTTGATATAAACTTAAGTAAATCATAACTGTTTTTGTATATAAAAGTAATGCAGTGAGTAAAAAAGGACAGCGAACGTTTTATGTTCGTTGTCCTATATTTTTAACCGATAACGCTTTTGAAAAGCCTTCATTAGAACTCGTGAGAAAGTCTATATAGATTCTTGTGGGAAATAACCTTGCGAATTATATATCAAAAAATAGTGTGTTAATATCCGATAGCCAAGCCGAGCAAGAGCAGGAGAGAGGTAAGAATAAGGGTAGCGGTTTGGAATTTCCAAGTCCACTTAACCCAATCGACGTAGCCGACGTCTGCGAGTCCCAAACCGATAAGCAACGCCGCATTGGTGGGATAAAGCACGTTTGAGAAGCCGTCGCCGAAAGCGAATGCCAAAATACAAAGTTGAGATGAGATACCGAACACCTGTGCGATAGGCACGATAAGTGGGATAAGCATAAACGCCTTTGCCGAGCCCGATGAAATAAAGAAGTTCATTACGAGCACGATGAGATAAATAAACAAAACAACCGCCCATTTAGGCAAAATTTGCGCAAGCTCAACGGCGCCGTGGAGTACGGTATCCAAAACGTGAGCTTCTTCCAACGTATATTTAATAGACGAAGCCATAAGAATCATCAAAACCGCGGGGAAGATGCTAACTATTCCTTGTATAAAGGTTTTACCCAACGCTTTTCCGCCCATACCGGTTGCAAGACAAGCGGATATTCCGGCTACAAGGAATGCTACGGCTACGATAATCATGGTAAAATCTTGGAGAGCGGTAATAAAGCCCGAGCAGAATATAGTTACAATACCAATGGTAAGAGGTACAGCAAAGAAGATAATACCCTTATCCATTTTTTCGTTGCGAACGAAAGTGTTTTCTGATATGCACTCATTTAATGGCTTCTCGATTTTTTTAGCATACAGTCTTATAAAGAATAAAAGAAGAAAATAGATAAGAACGAATGCCAAAATTCGCATTGAAGAGCCCGAGAACATAGGGAGGCCTGCCAACTGTTGAGCAACGCCGACAGTAAAGGGGTTAAACACGCCCGATGCAAAACCGCAGCCTACCGCAAGAAGGCTTATACCGACACCGGTCAAAGCGTCCCAGCCAAGATTGATTGAAAGAGCGACGACAATGGGAACGAGGGGAACGCATTCTTCGAACGAGCCAATCAAAGCGCCCATGCCCATAAAGAACAGAGTGGTAACCGCCATAAGAGAATAACGGTGTTTACCGAATCGGTTTGCAATTTTATCAAGCAGATATTTCATCAGACCGCAACGGTCGAGAGAGTTAAATACACCGCCGATAACGAGCAAGAAGATGATAACCGCAATTAAGGTTCCGTTGCCCGAAGCGCCAAGCACCAAAATGGGAGAAAGCAGCCATTTCCAAAAGTGGATACCGCCGTCGACGTAGGAGAAGCCGTTTTCTGTATTGATAATCATATTTCCATCGGCATTGGGTATACGTGCGTACTCACCGCCGGGGATAACGAGGGTTAATACGTAAGCGGCAATCATCAGCGCAAAAATAACCACTAGTGCTGTAATAAATGATTTTACGCTTATATTCAGACCTTTTTTTTCTGACATAATTTTAAGCCTCCGTAATTATCAAACGATAGAAATCAACAGCGGGAGCGAGACAGTCGAGGTCGAGGTTTTCATTAACTGCGTGAACGCTGTCAAGCTGTTCGTTGTTGATTGTAAAGGGGGAGAAACGGATGCAGTTGTCGCAAACTCTGCTAAAATAACGGCTATCGCTTGCGCCCGTCATAATATATGGCGCTGTTATGACGTCGGGGAAGATTCTTGCAATAGCATTTTCGACCGTTTTGAAAGCATAACTTTCGGTATCGGATAGGGGTGAGTCGAACACGGGGCCGACAATTTCCGTTTCGATATCGTATTTTTTTGCTATTTCGGTAACAACACGAATACTGTCTTTGCTTCCCTGGTGGTGGGAATAGCGCATATCAGCAAGAACCCAAGCGGATTCGGGCAATACATTAGATTCGGTTGAGCCGGAACACATAGTGAAAGCGATAGTAGTTTTCAGCATAGCGCCTGCGGCTGCCGAAATTTTGGGAATAACAGCCGAAAGCAAGTGTTTAAACATTTTTGCATTTTCGAGGAGGAACTTTACGGGGCCTTTCATACCCTTTGAAATACGGTTAAATGTTGTACAAACGGTAGGAGAAAGTTCTGATTTAAACTGTTTGCCGTTGTCAACCTCCGCCATAAATTTACCCAATCTTACGAGGGGAGTATTGTTTTCGGGAGTGGAGGCGTGTCCGCCCTCCGAGCGAGCTGTAAATTTCAAATTAACGCAACCCTTTTCGCCTACTCCGACCATAGCGTATTTACCGATTGCCCCTGCTATAGGCTCGAAGACAATCATACCGCCCTCGTCAAGAACCATATCGAAGCGAAGACCTTTTTCTTTTAGTGCGGCTGAAATAATATCCGCGCCGAGTCCCGTTTGTTCTTCTGTGCAGGTGGAAACAAAGTATATATCGCGTTTTGGAACAAAGCCTTCCGAGGCAAGCTCGTCTGCCGCCTGAAGCATAGCCCAAAGACCGCCCTTATCGTCAAGAGTACCGCGTCCCCAAATTTTTCCGTCAGCGATTTCAGCCGAAAAAGGGGGGAAACGCCAATTGCCCGTAGCCGCAACAACGTCGTGGTGGTTCATAAGTAAAATGGGGGCTTGGCTGCTTTCGCCTTTCCATTTGAGAAGAAAGCTACCCGAAAAGTCCTCGTATTCGACTACTGAAAAAATGTTAGGAAATTTTTCCTTAAGCAATTTATGGAAATGATAAAAAGCCGTTTTATCCGTTTGGTTGTCATACGAAGTAGTATCCATACGGATCAATTGGGCAAGAGTATCTGCATATTTTTGAGTTCTGTTATCCAACATATAAGCTCCGATTTTTATAAAAATAGGGTAGGTTTATTGACCTATCTTATATAATAACACATTTATAATAATATTTCAACGGTTTGCCGAACAAATTGCTTTAATATGGGTGGAATAAGACATATTATAAAATTTGGAGAGGGTATAGCAAAGAGGATATGGTGTTTCCATATCCTCTATGTTTTTGTATGTAATTATTTTTCTTCTGTTTTTTTGTGATAACGGAGCGAACAAATATCGTCGCCTTTTGCGATACACTTTGGAAGATCGAGAACGCTTCCGTAGCATTCGCCGATTCCGTGGTCGCCGCACATAGCGATATCGCAAAGCATTGCAATTTCTTCATCTGTGCAGCCTGCCTTTTGCCATGCTTTTACCAAAGGGCAGTAGTGGAAGTCAATAGAAAGCTTATCGTCGGTAGATTCAAGAACGTCCATCTCAAAAACAAGTTGAGCCGCTTTTGTAAACAACGTTTTGCGCAGACCTTTTAAGCTGTCGGTTTTGCCTTTTTTAACAAGGTCAGCACCTTGCGAAAGGCCGCATCTTTTTACTGCCGCGCTGCCGAAATCTCTGGGATCAAGACCTCTTTTTTTTGCTTCGTCGCAAAGCAGATATAACCAAAATGCTCTGTGTTCAAGCTGTGCGCGGATAGCCTGTAATAATCCGTTTTTGTATTTAGGTTCGTTTTTTACCTTGCTCATTTATTTTAGTCTCCTTGAAGTAAATATTTTTATTATTAGTTATTATACCATAAAACGATATTACATGCAAGTGGAATTGTTTTTATAGAGCATAATATAAAGTCTATATTCTCTTTAGACACAATAAAATAGTAAAAAGACTGTTCATTAGAGCATATCGAGTGAAAGCGGGGGAGAGAATGGTTTTTTTAGAGTTTCTGAAAGAAATGACGTATAGTCCGCTGTTATTTTTTGCGGTAATGCTTACGCTCGGTGTAATACTTGTAAACGGGTGGACTGATGCGCCTAATGCTATTGCGACCTGTGTTGTAACGAGATGTATGGCTCCGAGAGTGGCAATAATTATGTCGGCGCTGTTCAATTTTCTCGGTGTATTCATTATGACGAAAATCAGTAATGAAGTCGTTGTAACCATTACAAGTATGGTTGATTTTGGAGAAAGTGAAGGACGGACAATAATTATAGTCCTTTGCGCTTCAATGTTTGCTATAGTTGCGTGGGCAACGTTAGCGTGGGTATTCGGTATTCCTACAAGCGAAAGTCATGCGCTTATTGCGGGGTTAAGCGGTGGAGCTGTGGCGTTGAACGGAATTGGCGCTATCGTTTGGCATCAGTGGTTAAAGGTTGTATACGGGATTATAATTTCAATAAGCCTCGGCTTTTTTGGAGCGTGGTTTATTTGTAAGCTTGTAACGCTTATTTTTTACAAGGCGAACAGAGTAAAAACCGAGCCGTTTTTCAAATGGGCGCAAATTGCGGGTGCGGCGGCTATGTCGTTTATGCACGGAGCGCAAGACGGACAGAAGTTTATGGGGATTATTTTGCTTTGCGTATTCACTTTGCAGGGTAGTAGTGTTTCCGAGTCATCTTTTATAATTCCGATGTGGCTTATGGTTATTTGCTCACTCGTTATGGCGATAGGTACGAGTATGGGAGGAAAGAGAATTATTAAAGCTATGGGAATGGATGTGGTAAAGCTTGAAAAATATCAAGGCTTTTCTTCGGATATAGCATCGTCGATTTCTCTTGTTTTTTGTTCGGTGTTCGGCATACCCGTTTCTACAACCCACGTAAAGGCGACGGCTATTATGGGGGCGGGGGTGGTCAGGCGTTTTTCTGCGATAAACTTTGGCATAGTAAAGGAAATGGTTTTGACGTGGGCGCTTACTTTTCCCGGCTGTATGCTTCTTTCGTTTTTTGTAACCAAGCTTTTTATATATATATTCGGCTGAATTAAACCTTAAATAATTTTGTTAAAAAAGCAAGTTTTTGCCGATTTTAAGGCAAAGTGTTTTGAATAATGACTTGAAAAATGGATTAAGTTGTGCTATAATCAATAGTCCAAAAAACGAAGTGACTTTAAGATGCCATAATATTTGGCGGGGAGATTATTATGCACAAGCGACTTTACAATCATATAAAGACTCTTCTTTTTCCGTGTCTTGCTTTTTCTGTAGTAGCGGGATTTTTATCTGCCGTAATTATTACGGTTTTCAAAATTTTGGCAGAGAATGTTATTCATTTATCAAATACTTTATACGGCGCGGTACGCACGAACCCTATATATTTACCGTTGTTGATACTTGGGGCTGTGTCAGTAGGTCTTGTTGCGAGTCTTGTGCTTACCCACTCGCGCAGCTGTCGAGGGGGTGGAATACCCACTTCTGTTGCCGCTATTAGGGGTATTGTGAGTTTTAGGTGGTATGCAAGTATTTTTGTACTTCCTTTTTCTGCTTTACTTACGTTTCTTTGCGGCTTACCGCTTGGCACGGAGGGGCCATGCGTACAGATGGGAACTGCCGTTGGAAACGGTGTCATTACTTGTTTAGGCTCGAAAAAGCATAAGGGCTGGCGTCGATATATTATGACGGGCGGTGCTTCTGCGGGTTTTTCGGTTGCAACGTCTTCGCCCATAGCCGCAATAATTTTTTCTATGGAAGAGCTTCACAAGAAGTTTTCTCCCATATTGTTGACAGTTGTTTCTTTATCTGTTATATCGGCGCAGGTGACAACTCAAATTTTTGCATCGATAGGCATCGGCTCGGTTGGCTTGTTTGAAATTCCCGAAATTGCCGCTATTTCTCCGAAAATATTTTTTGCGCCTTTATTGGTTGGTATTGTATGCGGTTTAGGTTCAATACTTTTTACCCGTTTATATCATTGTATTGATAAAATTATGCATGCAATACTAAAAAAGCTACCCGTAAAAGTTGTAATTCCTTTATTGTTTGCCTGTGTTTCTGTAATCGGTTATTTTTTATCGGATTCTCTCGGAACGGGACATACGCTTACGGACAGAGTATTTCGTGCGGAAATTACTTGGTACGGACTGATTTTACTGTTTTTAATTCGCGCAGTTTTAATGATAGTATCCAACACCTCGGGGGCAACCGGCGGTATATTTTTACCTACTATTGCTTTTGGCGCTTTGCTAGGCGGACTTTGTGCAGAGGCGATGATTGCTTTGGGGTTGGTAGGAGCAGAACACTATATCTTGATGGTGGTGCTTGGCATTTCGGCTTTTCTTGGTGCGACGTCTCGTATTCCCATAACGGCGTGTGTATTTGCCGTTGAATCGCTTGGCGGAACAAACAACGTTCTTTCTGTTATAATTGCGACAATTGTTGCTTTGTTGGTGGTAGAATCCTCGGGGCTTGAAGACTTTACGGATTCGGTTATAAAAGCAAAGGTTCGTTCAATCAGCAAGGGTAAAGAGCCTACTGTTATTGAAGTACCTCTTACGGTAAATCGAGCATCGTTTGCGGTAGGTAAAGAGTTGCAAGATATTCTTTGGCCGACCTCTTGCGTGGTGATTTCGGTTAAACATACGGTAGATAATCACGAGACTATCGGGATTTCCGAGGGAGACGTTATTACGGTACGCTACAAAACGTATAACCCCGTTGCGACAGCGGAAGAATTTGAGTGTCTTGTAGGAGTACAGTCGGAGCATATAAAAAGCCTTATGAATCCGTAAGAATAGTCTTTTATGTAGGTTATGCCGTTACAAACTGTGTAATACTGATTTTGGCAGTAGAATTGCGATAGATTGATATAACTTCGGAACTGTCTTTGCGTATATATTTTTATTTTTCGAATATACTGTTTTTAAAAAACTTATATATGCGGAGAGGTTATATGAAAAGATCAATTAACATTTGGCAGTTTTTAGGGTTTGCCACGACGTCGTTGAGTGGCACACTATTGCATTTTTTATATAATTGGACAGGCGAAAACAAAATTGCAGCTTTTTTCTCGGGAGTAAACGAGTCGACCTGGGAGCACATGAAGCTGCTGTTTTGGCCTATGTTTTTGTTTGCGGCTTTCCAAAGCTTTTTCTTTAAGGATATTCAAAGCTTTTGGTGTGTTAAGTTAAAAGGTATATTGTTAAGTGTAGGGCTAATACCGGTTATTTTTTATACTTATAACGGAGTAATAGGGAAATCTCCCGACTGGATAAATATATCTATATTTTTTATTTGCGCGGCGATTGGTTATGTTTATGAAACGGTGCTTTTTAAAGACGAGGAAAAGAAATGCAATTATTCAAGGTTGGCTTTTGCCGTTCTTTGTATAATTGCTTTGTTGTTTATAGTATTTACTTTTGTTACGCCTGAAATTGCAGTTTTCAAAGATCCTGTGACAAAAACCTTTGGTATATGAATTATCCCTTTATGCGGCGTGACAGATGTATTTATTGATTTAACTCTTAAATACGGGGCTGTATCAAAGCAAATTTTTTGCAGATGATACAGCCCCTTTTTTACAGAGACGGGGAACGTTTATTCTACATATATATATTATATACCTATGCCCGTATAGTCGCCAAAGCCCTCTCCGAAGACCTCCTTTGCCTCGCATACTATGACGAATGCTTTTTGGGGATCGATTTCGGATACGGCTTTTTTTATGGCGGCTATTTTATTTTTTTTGACAGTACAGAGGAGGATTTTCTTTCCATCACCGGACCAGCCGCCGTTACCGTTTATAAGCGTTACGCCAAGTCCCTGTTCGAGAAGCGTTTTCATTATTTCGTCGTTTTTATCGCTTATGATATATGCCATTTTGCCGTTTGATGAGCCGTAACAAATTGTATCTATAGCAATACTTGAAATATACATTGCGATTATTCCGTAGAGAGCGCTTTCGAACTTACGGAAGCTTATTGCGTATATGCAGATGACAGTAACGTCGATGATGAGACATACTTTGCCTATAGAAAGATTATGGATTTTGTATTTGAGCAATCTTGCGAGTAGCTCGGTTCCGCCGGTTGTAGCAGCCTTCAGCATCAAAATACCGAGGGAAGCGCCGATAAGAATACTACCGAAAATACAAGCGAGAAGAGTATCCGTTTTGCGGAACTCAAAGAATATATTTATCAGGTCGATCATAACAGAGGTCAGCGAAATTGCGTAAAAGGAAGCCAAAAGGAATTTGAGTCCCTCTTTTTTAAAACCTGCAAACAGAAGAGGGACGTTCATTACAAACACCATAATACCTATAGGAAGAGCGGGGATAAAATGATTGATGATTTGCGCCAAACCCGTAAAACCACCCATTGCCAAATTATTTGAATTAAAGAAAACGGAAAAGGACAAAGCATATATTATGCAGCCCAAAGTTATAATGAAATAATCCCAAAGTGTTTTTCTGATAATCTTGCCTTTCGTCATAAAAAAACTACCTTTCTTTAACGTGCACACCGATTGTTATATTATTATCTTTATTTTTAAATTATATTTACCTGTGATGATAATGTTCTCCAAATGAAGTAAATAAATTCGGATTTACAAAAAACTTCCTATATAGTATGTATACGTATTGTATACGACACGGAAAATGTGTAGCAAACTGTAGGGAGAAAAAACAAAAAGACAATTAAAAATTGTTACAAAAAAATTTTATTATTGTGTTGACACTTGGAGATAATTGTGTTAAAATATAGTGTATAATTTTATCGTGCCGAGTTATATCCATTTTGAGGTTGCTTGAAAAATGAGTGCGGCTTGGGGGGTATATTGTACAAAAAAAGCGCTTTATTCCTTTGTTCGAGGGAAAAAGTGCACAAAAAAGAACCGTATTTTCCGTTAAATGTATAGCAGCAACGGCGGAGAATTTATATAAAGATACGGCCAATAAAAATTTTTATTATATGGAGGGTATATCTTATGAAAAAGTTTTCAAAACTTTTTTGGGTTGCTTTGGTTGTAGTAGCGGTACTTGCATGTACGGCTCTCGGCGTATTTGCAGCAGGGGTAGAATCTACTGCGGTTATATACGGCGAAACAGTTGAAGTAGCTGAAGGTGAGAACTTCAGTGTTGATTTTAACTTCAAGTTCAAGGGAAACAACACTAAAGTTGAATGTGGCAAGATCACATTGACATGGGACAGCGCCAAAATGGCTGCTGTTGAAAATGGAATCGTTCCCGGTGAAGCTTTGGGAGATGCACAGTTCGGTTTCAAGATTGAAGACGGCAAGGCAGTTATTGCTTGGGCAGGCTCTGAAATCAATGCAGAAACAGGCACACTCTTTACTGTAAACTTTACAAACAAGGGCGTAGCGGTTGACGGTTATGCCGGAATTGAAGTTGCTGTTGATAACTTCGGTTACACAAACGGCTTTTTTAAGACAGAATTGAAAGACACTGTAAAAGCTAACCGTGTTTTTGCAACAGGCTCCGAATTTGCAAATGAAGCAATTTATGGTAACGATACTACAGATACACTCGCAGAGTTTTGGAATAAGGTAGCTGGATTGGCTGAAATAGGCAATGTTACTGTAAATGTTGAAAAGGACATGAAGTTTGATAGCGCTATCACTGTTGGTCCTTTGGTGAATAAGGTTACAGTTAAGTCCTCGAACGGCTCTTCTTTGATTGTTAATAATGGAGTTAAGGTAACTTTCGATGGCAATTTGGAATTTAATAACATTTGTATCTATGCAACGGGAAATACCGCTGGGAAGTTTGATACAGGTTTCTGTTTCCCTGCCGGAGCGTACGGTACTTTTGGTGAGAATATAACCATTTCGGGAAGTACCCCAATTGACATTTCCGGTAACGCAACGATAAAATCGGGTACTTATCATGAAGTTTATGGTAACGGAAACCTTACAATTGAAGGCGGTACCTTTAACAGTAGAGTCTTCGGTGGTTATTTGCTTACCGATAGCACCGAACAAACAGGCGATGTTACTATGACCATTAAAGGTGGTACGTTTAAAGGCGCAGTGCTCGGCGGTTCTTTAATTACAGGCGGCGCTACATTCAGCGGCGATGTTAATATGACGATTAGCGGCGTTGACGGTACGCTTGGCAATACCTGGGGTGGTTCTTTGATTAATACCGCAGCCAACGGCAAACATAGTGGTAAAGTTACTCTTACTGTGGAATTGGAAAAGGGTACAGTGACTAATTTATATGGCGGCTCATCTATATCTGTTGGCACTGCTGCTCAACACTCCGGAGAAGTCGACCTTATCGTTAAAAAAGGCACAGTTACCACTGTTTATGGCGGTTCAACGCTATACACTTCAAAGCACACTGGTACAACCAACGTAACCATTGAAGGCGGTACAATTACCACTGTTTATGGCGGTTCAAATGGACAAGGTGCTATTTCGCACACTGGTGCTTCCAACGTAACCATTAAAGGCGGTACAATTAGTGCTAGCATTTATGGCGGTTCAAACTTGGTATACAATAATGCTAAACAAACAGGAAAATCTACCCTTAAGCTTATAGGTACTGAAGGCAAGACGATAAGTGCGCTTTCAAAAGGTGGTAGTTACATCGCAGGTGGTTCATACTCTAATAAATCTGGAGCAAACCACGAAGCTGATTCTGAACTCATAATTGAAAATATTTATACACAGAGTTATGGCGGAAAGACCAAAAACCTTACAGTTATGGTTAGTGACGTTTTATCTAATAACGCCAGATATATTTTTGGTGGTTCTCTATTTACAGGAGATGGTAAACACGTAGGAAACTCTTCCGTTACCATTAAGAATTCAATATTGACTGACATTCCTACAATAGCAGGCGGTTCTTGCTTGAATACTAACGGTACAGCCGCTGCACATCAGGGAAATTCTTCCCTTACAATTGACGCAGAAAACGGATTTGGATATTTCCAAAATATTCGCAGATGTACGGCCACTAATTTTTATGAAAGTGGTATAGTTGCCGGAAGTATTATAAATTCATGGGCTACCGCTCCGGCTCTCCCTAAAGCTAACCATACAGGTACGTCTAACCTTTATGTTAAGGCTCCCACAGAAGGTACATCTAAACGAATCAATTTTAAAGAAGATGCTAATGCGAAACTTTATGATAGTTTCACAGGAAAAGAACTTGCGTTAGACTGTAATTTGTACGCTGGAAACTATTATACAGACAATAACCATTTAAGTCAGCAGAACAACTCTACTGCTGAAATTACCGGTTCTTGTGTGTTGTTGGGATATAGAGACTGGGATAAAATGACGTTTGTATTTGGCGGTTCTTATTATGCTGCCACCAAGTCTTCGGTACTTTCGACACAATTACGTACCCCTTCCACCAATAAGATTATCAATAAGGTCATTATAGATGGATGCAATTGGCTTTGTGATGCTTTTGCAGGTTATTATTGGAAATCAACAGGTAAGACACAGACAATGAATGTTGACCTCGCTATTATTTATAAAAACGGCGGTAAGGTTGGAAATGGTAATGCTTATGTAACTCCTATGGCATCAGCAACGGGCTCAAATGGTGCACTTTTATTAACAAATAACGGTGATGTATTGTTTGAAATTCACACCGGAGATGCCGATATTACAGGTCAGACGTTTAAGTGGAGTCCTGCTTGGCAAGCAACTGTTAATGGCAGTAAATGCGTGAAGTTTGTTGAAGACGGTACCGGCAAATTTAGCGGAACATTCAACTTAAATACCAAAGCACAGTACTTGGATATTTCACATGTTTCAAATGATGTTACTGTAAAACAAGTAGACAAGTACAATGCAGTAATAGGTGATGGATATACATACCTTATTAACAACCGTATTGCAGGTAAGAACGTTTACTTTGCAAACGCAGGCACAGAGCTTCCTGAAGTAGGAGCTGCACTTGCCGGAATCAAACAGGTTGAAGTTGTTCCTGAAACAAAGTTCAGCGATCTTACTGCTAGTCCGG
>JAFYPF010000009.1 GCA_017547655.1 Clostridia bacterium | reverse complement strand
TAAAAACATATTCAAACAACCCCTCAGTCAGCTTCGCTGACAGCTCCCCTTACACAGAGGAGCCTACCGCTGCGGCGGGATTGCTCAACGGCAAAAGCCTCTTTTGAACCACCAGCTTAGCTGGTGGTTTTCATATACCAACAAAAAGAACCTGGCGCTTATTAACGCCAGGCCCAAAAAAGTTCTTAATTTTCAAAAACCTATTGATTTATTTGAACTTTCTATTAAAAAGTGTTGCACTTAGATTGACAATTCATCTATACTCACTCAATACAACTACAAATCGGTAAAAAACAAGCTCCCCTTTCCACTTTGGAAAAGAAAGCTTATTTATTATGTTTTCACACAAATTTTGAAAGACTTTTCTTTCTGTATTTCTTTAAATCTTCATCGTCAATATCAATATAAATACATTCAGTGCATTTCCCTTGAAAATCAAGTTCAATTTCATCTAAAACGCACTCATCTTCTTCCCAATATATACATAGTTTATTTTGACAAAACATCGCTATCCCTGCCCTTCCTCCCTAAATAATTGGTCTTTTTCGACCAATACGACATATCTTCTTGATTATAACATATATTTTATGTAATATCAAGATTATAGAACATATATTTTTAGTATAGTCTTCACCTTTTATGTAATAAAATATTATTAAAGAGGTGTTGTAATATGAATGAAGCATTTATTAGGAACAGAATAACCGAATTAAGAATAAAAAAAGGTGTATCTGAATATAAAATGAGTTATGACCTTGGGCATAGCAAGAGTTATGTCAACAACATTTCATCGGGAAAAGCATTGCCGCCTATGAAAGAGTTTTTAGAAATTTGCAAATATTTTGAAATAACTCCCTCACAATTTTTCGATACGGAAACAGATAACCCTATTTTACTTCAAACTATAATAACAGAATTGAAAAAGTTAGATTCTGATGATATGGCACTTATATTATCAAACATACAAAGATTAACAAAATGAAAATGTGTGTGGTCAAAAGTCCACACACATTTTTTATGCAAAATTGTATTCTTCAAATCTGAAACCGTAGGTATCTGCATAGATTTCGGCTTCGGAATCTCTTACACCGCATATAACAAGATTTTTTGTTCCCGAAAAAGCTTCGGCTTCTATAGTCTGTACTGTTTCGGGAATATATATTTTTTTCAATTCTTTGCAATCGGCAAAGGCTTGGCGTTTTATCGTCTTTATACCGCTTGACACCGTATATTCCGCAAAGGTACACTCTGCAAAGACGGCAGATTCCAATACCTCAACGCTGTTCGGGATATCTAAAGCTGTAAAACCGCAACCCGCAAACGCCATTTCGCCTATAGTCTTCAACGAATTATTAAACGTTATATCCGTAAGCGCAGTACACCCCGAAAAACAAGCTCCGCCTACAGCCTCAACGTTATCGCCGAATATAACCGACTCCAAAGAACGACAATCATAGAAAGCCCTATCTCCCAAAGTAACCAATGAATCGGAGAGAGTTATCTCGGTTATAGCCGACACGCCAAATGCGTTGTCTTCAACAGTTTTGATTGTATCGGGAAGCGTTACGTTTTTCAGTACGCTGCAAAAATTAAATGTTCCCGCTTTGATTATTTCAACGTTACCCTTTATTGTAACGTCAGTCAATTTCCCGCATCTTCTAAAGGCATACTTGCCTATTTTCGTAACACTTTCAGGAACAACAACGCTTTCAATCAATGTTGCATCAAATGCCCCCTCACTTATTTCAACAACGTTTTTTCCGTTTATAACCTCGGGGATAACAACGTTCATATCATCTCCCGAATACCCCGTTATTGCTATTCCGCCATCGACGTTTTCATAGGTATAATCACCCTTTTTGCCGCAAGAAGCAAATGTGATTATTAGGATTATTGACATCAAAAACAGAAATAAGATTTTTCTTTTCATATATTCACCTTTGCATATAATAGTCATCTTGCTTATTATACTACTTTTCCAATTATTATTTCAATAAATTGGCAATAAAATTTACAATTTCGTGTACAAATGAAAATTTTCGTGATATAATTACTTCAAACAAAAAATATATACATAAGGAAAGGTATATCACTATGATATATTTGCAGAATGAAGAACTAAAAGTTCAAATAAAAGAGCTCGGCGCTGAAGTCCAATCCGTTATTACAAAAGACGGCAGAGAATGCACGTGGCAAGGCGATCCTAATTTCTGGAAAGGCAGAGGTCCTCACCTTTTCCCTACGTGCGGCAGACTCCGCGACAATAAGTATCTTTACAATGGTAAAGAATACTCTCTCGGTAGCCACGGTTTTGCAAAGCTTATGAAATACAAGGCAGAAAAGGTCAGTGAAACCTCTGCTGTTTTCACCCTTACCGAAACCGAAGAAACTCTCAAAAACTATCCTTTCGCTTTTGAATTTAAGGTTATTTACGAGCTTGTTGGCAGAACTATTAACGTTGAATACGTTGTTACAAACAAGAACGATTACCATATGTATTTTTCCGTAGGCGGCCACGAAAGCTACGTTTGCGAGGGTGGCATCGAAAACTTTTATATCGAATTTGATAAGAACATTACTCTCGATTCATATACCGTTGTTGGTCCTATCATTAACCACGAGACAACAAGAATTCTTGATAACTCTAATATTCTCCCGCTCAAGAATGACTACTTTAAGGTAGATGCTCTTGTATTTAAGGATATTGACTTTGACAGCCTTACAATTAAGAGAAATGACGGTGAACACAACGTTAAGATAGACTTCAAGGGATTTGAAACCCTCCTTCTCTGGACGATTCCCGGCGCATCTTATATCTGCGTTGAGCCTTGGTTTGGTTTCCCTGATTTCGACGATACCGACTATATCTTTGAAACAAAGGTAGGTATCCAGAAACTTGCTCCCGGAAAGACGTTTAACGCAGTTCATTCAATGACGTATTAAAAATATATGCACTGCATTTTATATGTGCGGCACTTTTGTCAGTAATACGATAGCATTTTTTGAATCAGCTCTCGCCAATGGCGCTTATATGAATGAAACCGCCATAACGTTCTCGAAAAACAAATAAAGATAATCAAAAAAGCACCTTTCGGTGCTTTTTTGATTATCAGTTCTTCAAGCTGTGGATAGGTGCGGGAACACGTCCGCCTCGGTTTATAAACACTGCGGGAGAGTTTGTATTAACGTGCATTACGGGCGCTTCTCCGAGAAGTCCGCCAAACACAACGCTATCTCCCTCTTTCTTGCCATAGGCAGGAATTACTCTAACTGCGGTAGTCTTCGTATTCGCAACGCCTATAGATATTTCATCTGCAATAATTCCGCAGATAACCTCTTCAGGTGTATCACCCGGAATAGCAATCATATCAAGACCAACCGAGCAAACAGCAGTCATAGCTTCAAGCTTTTCAAGAGTCAATGCGCCTGTTGCCGCAGCACTTATCATGCCTGCGTCTTCCGATACGGGAATAAATGCGCCTGACAAACCGCCTACGTGCGACGACGCCATAACGCCGCCTTTCTTAACTGCATCATTCAACATAGCAAGAGCAGCCGTTGTACCGTGCGCACCGCACTTTTCAAGTCCCATTCCCTCAAGTATGTATGCAACAGAGTCGCCTACAGCAGGAGTAGGAGCAAGAGACAAGTCAACGATTCCAAACGGTACGCCGAGTCTTGAAGAAGCCTCGTGCGCAACAAGCTGACCTACTCTCGTTATCTTAAATGCGGTCTTCTTTATAACCTCTGCAAGCTCGTCAAGTCTGCAGTTACCCGCACGTTTAATTGCACTTGCAACAACACCGGGACCCGACACGCCTACGTTAATTATCTTTTCGTTTTCGCCAACGCCGTGGAAAGCACCCGCCATAAAGGGGTTATCCTGCGGAACGTTCGCAAAAACAACAAACTTTGCGCAACCGATAGAATCTCTGTCTCTTGTAAGATATGCCGCTTTTTTAATTATTCCGCCCATTTTTGCAAGAGCGTCCATATTGATACCCGCTTTTGTAGATGCAACGTTAACCGAAGAACAAACCAAGTTTGTTTCAGCCAATGCCTGCGGAATAGCCTCAATAAGATTAGCCGCGCCAAGTGTCATTCCCTTTTCAACCAATGCGCCAAAACCACCGATAAAGTTAATACCGATATTTTGAGCCGCCTTATCCAATGTATGAGCTATCCTAACGTAACCCTCGGGGCTGATAGCTCCGCCAACAAGAGAAATAGGCGTAAGAGATACACGCTTGTTTATAATCGGAATACCGTACTGTTTCTCTATCACTTCACATTCGGAAACCAATTTTTCAGCAGATTTGGTAATCTTATCGTATATCTTTTCATTAAGTCTGTTTTCGTCATCGCTTACGCAGTCAAAAAGGCTGATACCCATAGTTACTGTACGAATATCGAGGTTTTCGTCGCGTATCATATTTATTGTTTCTTGTATATCGTGTATATTAAGCATTTCTATACCCCGTTAAATTCTGTGCATTGAATTAAATATATCTTCGTGCATGGTATGAATTTCAAGATTGTTCTGTTTTCCCATTTCCGACATAATATCAACAAAATCGTTGAAAGGTACGCTTATATTATCAATATCAACGAGCATAATCATTACAAAATAGTTTTGAAGAATAGTTTGTGATACGTCAGCAATATTTACATTGTATTCTGCGCACTTGTTTGCAGTCTTTGCAACAATACCTACGCTATCTTTTCCGGTTACACTTATAACAGCTTGCATATTAAAATCCTCCGTTTATACTTTTAGTATACTGTTAGTCTATTACCAATAAGAATAACATATTAATAAAATATTGTCAATATTTATAAGTCTATATTGACTGTCTAACTCGAATAAAAAACAGTTTTACTGAATAATATTTACCAAAAAGTAAAAATATAGAGGTGCAATATTATGTTCAGAAAAATCACAATACTGGTTATGCTTATTATAAGCCTTTTCGTTTTTGGGTGTACACCTAAAAAACAAACACATCTTGATTATCAAACAAAAAATTTCGAATGTGTTGCAGATATAAAAATAAATGGTGAAGATTATGTAGCGAAATATTTAAAAGAAGATAATGATGACTATAAAATAACATACACTGCCCCGGAAACAGTAAGCGGTGTTACAATAGAAAAAAACGCCGAAGGCCTCTTCTTCTCTGTCGGAAACGTACATATTCCAATGAAAGATAAATCAAACATAACAGCCGAAACAATAAGGCTTTTCAGCCTATCAAAGCTCGACCTTGTTTCCACACAAAAAGATATGCTCGGCGGCGTTAAAGTAAAAATATCCGACTATAAATGCAGCTTCGGCAACGCAAAATTATATCTTTCCGAAGAAACCGAGCTTCCTTTAAGAATCGAAGCAAGTATAAACGGAAACACCGTCGTAATGTCGCTTTCGGAATTTAGAATTATCGAAAAATAAGTTATTTCCCCCAAAAAGCGCCTCTCACTCACTTCACGGTTCGAATTCCATCGTGTTCCTCACAAAAAACAGTCAAGACCACCAGTTGAACTGGTGGCTTGCACAGCCCCTATAAGGGGCTAATACAGGCTTCGTCCCTGAAAGGGACTACAGAAGTTTGACACCGCATTACACTCACAGGCAGCCGCTCACGTGCGGCTGTCTTTTTTTA
>JAFYPF010000008.1 GCA_017547655.1 Clostridia bacterium | reverse complement strand
CCTCTCGGGCTTGTGCGAATCAAAAGGCTCCCACTCCGGGGGAGCTGTCAGCGAAGCTGACTGAGAGGGATTTCTTGAAATAAAGCAGGCAAAGAACTTTGCCTCTCGGGCTTGTGCCACTTAATATTATTTGCCCACCAAAAGAGGCAAGGTTCATTTGCTTATATTTTAAATTTACAACGCATATAAAAAAAGGAGATTTTCACCTATGAAAAACACAAACAAGGATTTAGTACCGGTATTTATTCCCCGACGCTTCAAGGGCGACGACGTTCGCACCGTTTCCGTTAACGGCAAATACAAGCATATCCCCACCGGCAAAAACTTCTTTATCGAAAGATGCTTTGCCGAGGCTGTCTCTAACGCTTTACTCGCCGACGAAATGGCTGAAAGGTTTAAAGCCTCGGTCGCTAACGACTAAATCTATTCACCACTATAAAGGAGGCTTACGCTATGACTCTGAAAGAAGCTATCGTTAAATTCGATACCGAAAAAAGCAACAATATCCCTGACGAGCTGAAAATAGGGTGGCTCTCCTCGTTGGACTCATCGGTCTTTCACACCCTCGTCTTAACCCACGATAACCCCAACAACATCTCTTTTTCACCATATAACGTCGATACACCCGAGGATACCGTCCTTTTAATACCCGAGCCTTTTTGTGACATATATTTTCACTACCTCGCAATAAAGTCCGACCTTTATTACTCCGACATCAACAAATATAACGTCGACCTTACCCTTTATTCCTCTCTTTATCTTGAGTTCGAGAGGTATTACAACAGAAACTATATGCCCAAAAAAGTAACCCCCTGCTTTAACGTCTGATTGTAGGGAGGTATCATTTATGCATTTTCCAAGACTTACTACAACAAGAAGCACAGAAAGCGTTATACGCACTTTCGGCGGTCTTGACACAACGCCAAGCTGTCCCGAAAACTGTTTTTCCGATACACAAAACACATCGTCCGCCCTCTTCCCCATTCTTTCAACGAGGAATAGGCGTTATTTGTTATCGAGCCTAAACAAACTGCCGTCCGCCCTACACACGGTAAACGGCATAACCTACACTGTCGACAATTCGCTTTATTACAACGGCGTATTGCAGTATGACGGTCTTTCAACCGACACCGATAAACAGCTTGTATCTATGGGGAGTAGTGTTATCGTCTTTCCCGACGGATATTACATAAACACGTTACACATCGACAAAGACGGGCTTTGCGAGGAAAGGGGCAGTATAACAAACGAAGTCAGCTACGGCAACTACACCCACGCAAAAATATATCCTTGCGTACGAGACCTACCTATGCCTTACAAATCCGACAGTCCTCCCGACGCCGGTGTAAACACGTTATGGCTTGACACAAGCTCTTACCCATCTATATTAAAGCAATATTCGGAGGAAAGTAACGGGTGGACAGAAATAACAACCGACTGCTGTTGTATTGAAATAGAGGGTATAGACCTCTACTTTTCGCCGAGCGACATAATAGAAATACAAGGACTTGACGCATTACTTGACGGTCAGGCTACAGTTCTTGCATATTCAAAGGACTGCATTGTTATAGACAAAGCTTACACAACGCTTGAAGAGTTTGAAATCCTCGACAGCTATAACTGCAAAATAAAAAAGCTTTTACCTCTTATGGACTATGTATGCGAACATCAGAACCGACTGTTCGGCTGTCGATACGGGCTTGATCGAAACGGCAATTTTGTTAATGAAATATACGCCTCAAAGTTAGGCGCTCCCGGGGTATGGAATTCTTTTTACGGCTTATCGACCGACAGCTACACTGCCTCGTGCGGTAGCGAGGGAGCATTTACGGGTATCATATCGCACATGGGCTACGTCGTATTTTTCAAGGAAAACAAAATCCACCGACTGTTCGGCACAAAACCCGCCAACTATACTCTTTACGAGGACTCCTACTGCGGCGTTAAGCAGGGCAGTGAAAAATCGCTCTGTCTGCACAACGGCACGCTCTACTACCACGGAAAAGACGGTATATATTCTTATGCGGGAAGCGCACCCACACTGCTTTCGAGGGCTCTCGGCAACATATCCTTTACCAACGCCATCGGAGCTGTATGTAAAAACAAATATTACTTAAGTCTTATAACGCCGAGCGGTACGCCGTTTCTTTACGTATACGACACCGAGCGAGGAATCTGGCACAAGGAGGACTCTGTGCGATATACGCAAATGGCGTCGCTCGAAAACAACATTGTCGGCATAAAGGAGAATAACGGCAAATATTCAGCCGAGCTTATTATGGGTGAAAATATGCCCTATATCTTAAGCAGATTAAACGCAAAGTCCAAGGCAGAACCATTTTTCGAGTGGTATGCCGAAACACCCAACATAGGCTTTTTTACCGACGATGCAAAAACGTTAACGAGACTTGCGTTGCGCATACAGCTTGACTGGGGAAGCACGTTAGGCGTATACGTTATGACCGACTCGTGCGGAATATGGAAGAAATGCGGTTCGCTTATCGGAGGCAAACTAAAAACGTTTTCGATGAACGTTGCTCCCCCTCGTTGCGACCACCTCAAGTTAAAGTTTGTCGGCAAGGGCGGCTGTAAAATATATTCGCTTACCAAGGTATTCGAATATTCGGGTGAGGTGATATAGATATATGTTTTCAAATATTACCCTACCAACGCTCGAAGAAATATCGGACAAGAATAACGCCGAGAAGATACGCGGTTATCTTGCGACACTGCACGACCAGCTTCGGTATATGATGCTGAACATTGATACCGACAACCTTTCCGACGGACTTAAAAACACCATAACGGACGCCTCGGAAAACGCCGAGTTTTCCAAAAACGGCGTTACAGAGTTAAAGGAAAGTATAGTCAGCCACGCCAACAGCCTCTCTTCAATAACACAAACGGCCGACAAAATAAACTGGCTTATAAAAGACGGTACAAATTCAAGCGACTTCTCACTTACAAGCCGTACCGCATCGCTTATATCGAGCTGTATTGACCTTACGGGCTACGTTAAGTTCAACGACTTGGCGCAGTCGGGTTCAACAACCATCAACGGAAGCAATATTATAACCGGCTCACTCTCGGCGGACAAAATATCGGTAGGCGACCTATCCGCCCTCTCTGCTTCTATAGGCGGCTGGACGTTAAATCCGTCAGGGCTGACGACAACTGCCTCGGGATACGGAAGCCTTTCGCTCAACTCCGCCCTTTCGAGTGATTCATATTGGCTAAAGGCTACAAACGCCAACGGCTACACCACTTTTTATATAGCCAAAAACGGCTCTTGTTACTTCAACGGAAGCTATATATCCAACGGAAGCATTTCGGCAAACAAAATTATATCCGACACTGATAACAGACTCGACCTTACAAACAACTACAACGGCATTAAGTTAGGCAGCAGCATACATATTTTAAACGGAAGTGTTACAAGGCGTATATTTATCAATCCCGCCGGTGTTCTGACGTTTGATACGGGAAGCGGTAACACTATGTTTTCGCTTGCGCTTACTCGAGAGGGCTCGAACTATACTCTGTCGGTGCTTAACGGCTCGGGACAGACCGTGGGCAACATAAGTCTTTAAAAACAAAGGAGAAACCAAAAATGACTGTAAAAAATATTGACCTTCTTAAATGCGTCGGCGCTATGAAAGTGCTTTGCGAGAAAGAAAACATCGGCTTTTTAACCTCCCTTTCCATAAGTAAAAACGTACGCGAAATAGATAACGCACTCGAAAACTACCTTTTGCAGAAACAGGCTGTTAACGACAAGTACCTTGTCGGAGGAAGCAATACGCAGACGATTAAAAGCGGTTGCGAGGAGGACTATTTACGTGAAATAACCGAGCTTAACGACAGAGAGGTAAGTATCCCCATCGAAACTATAGATGCCAAAATGCTCGCAAATATAACCTTCCCCCCGAAATTCATAGAAGGAATATCTTTTATGCTCGACGTGTAAAAAAGGAGTGATACAACTTGGCTACTACCCTCACACAAAAGAAATACCAGGAAAGCGAAAAGGTTAAGGAAGCTTTCCAAAACTACAACGACTACAAAAACAACAACAAGCCTCAAGATTTCGTCTTTTCCGATGCCGAGCTTTTAACCCAAACTCAAAACGAGTTCTTCAACAAGGAGGATTTCTCCTATGACCTTGAAAGTGATCCTCTTTATAATCAATACAAGAAAAACTATATCGAGCAAGGCAAACAGGCGATGGAGGATACAATCGGAAACGCCTCGGCTTTGTCGGGCGGCTACGGAAACTCTTACGCTCAAACGGCAGGAAATAAGGCTTATAATTCCTATCTCGACAAGCTGAACAATATTGTTCCCGAATTATATGAAATGGCTTATTCCCGTTACAGCGACGAATTGAAAACGCTCGAAAACAAGCTCGGTTATCTTACCGACAAGAACAAGGACGAATATTCACGCTACCTTGACAGCTACAACATCTATACCGACGAGGTCAACGCTCTGCGTAACCTCTATCTCAACGAATACGAGAACGATATAGCAATCCAAGACAGCGAATGGGAGTCGGCTTATAAGATTGCGATGAAAGAGCAGGAAAAGGCTATTGCCGATGCCGAGATTGGTTATAAATACTATGCCGCAAACCTCGAAAAGCAACAGGCTGATGCAAAGCTTGCCGCACAGCAAGCTCAATTCGAAGCCGAGCTTGCATACAAAAAGGAGCTTGACGAAAAAGAAGACAAGTACCGCGAGCAAGAGCTTCGCCTCAATCAATTAGAGCTATTTACCGAAAATCAGCAGTTCTGGGCAGAGTTCAACGAGGAAACAAAGGATTATATCAGCCAAAACGAGCTGTATATTATGCAGGCAAACGGTCAGCTTTACGACGTTATGTCAGCCCTTGACTACAACTACGAGGACGACTCCACCGTAAGATATAAGGCTCTTATTATGGGTATCGACGAAGACTTCATCGACTCATACTTTGAAGCGAAATACAAAGGGAGGTAATATATGAGATATATAAACATATCGGTTCAGCAGTCCGATATAAAAATAAAAAAAGAGCTTAACTTTAATCAGGTTCCCCTAACCTGCGGCTCGGTAAACGATATAGCCTGCCGTTTCGCATTTTCAAAAGAGTGGGACGAATATCCCGTTAAGGTTGCAATCTTCTCGGGAAGCGGTAAAAGCATAACGACCGCGCTTACCGATGATACGGCTGTTATACCCTGGGAGGTTTTGACAGAAGAGGGCGGCGAGATTACCGTCGGTATTGTAGGTCTCTGCGACCTGCCCGACACCAATTCATATAAACAGCTCAACACCGAATACGTCAGCCTCGGCATTATTGTAGCGGGCGCAGATATATCCATCGACAAAACCGATAACGCGCCTACACCCGACACTGCGGAACAGCTTTTACTTGCCGTTAACGGCGTTATAAAATCGGAAAAGGAAAGAAATGAAAAATACGCCAATATACATTCAAGGCTTTCGGAGGCTGAAAAAAACCTCGTAGAAATGACCGAACACGCCAAAAACACGCTTTCCGTTCATATGAATGATGAAATTATGAGCGACAGCGGCGCACACAACTTCCGTATAAAAAATAAGCTGCTTGAATTCTTTGACGGCCAAGAATGGAGAAACGTTGAGCTTGAAAGAAATTACAAGATTATGACGGCTTATTTAACCCTGTCTGCCTCAAGCTCAATAAGCTACGGTGACGACGCAACAGGTCTTTCTCCCGGCGACGTCGCTTGGGATAACTTCTTCGGACATTATCCCGTTCTCCTCAAAAACGGAAAAGAGATCGGAAAGCTTATGCCAAACGACTTTTCTAAATTTGAAGACGGCACGCCAATCACAATTGACGACAGCGGTGACTACGACGTGTGTATCGCATTCCCCCGTCGAGGAATAAGAATTGAGAGAAGACCTAACGATATAAAAATCAGCATGACAGACCACCCCGACCTTTACGGCTTTGAATATAACGCCCACCGTTATCAGACAACGCAGAAAAACATATTCTACGTCGGGGCATATCTTGCTTCAACGTTGGAAACTCCGGAGGGCAACACCGTTATATCCAGCCTTCCAAACAAGGAAGTATCCATACTAAACACGTTAGATACCGCCAAGACGTATGCAAAAAACAAAAACGCATTACTTTTCTCTTACTATCAGTTGTTGTTTATTCAATGTATGTACGTGTTAAAATACCAAAACCTCGACTGTCAGCGTACCGTTTGTCAGGGTTTTACCGCCCCCGATAATTCTATTGAAAGTTTAGTAACAGGCATAACCGACGAATACGGTATGGACTCTTCCCTGCTCGAAACCGAAGACCGCTTCTCGGGTAACTTCCGAGCAAAGCTCCTCGGTCTTGAAGACTTATACGGCACTATATATCAGTGGCTCGACGGCATTTTCTCGATTAAGAATTACGTCTACGTATATTGGGGCAACAAGAACGTTAGCTCTATAACAACTATCTCCGGCTATTCAGAGGGATTTCCCAGCGATGTAGTTGCCACGACAAAAGCCGGGTTCTTCCCCAACGCTTTCGAGGGTTCAAACAGCACCTACTACAGCGACTGGGCTGTAGTAGCGTCGGGCAGCCATTGTATAGTAGGCGGAGATAATATCGGCGGATATAGCTCGGGAATATTCTGTTTAAGACTCAACGAACAGCCCGAAGAGGAAAACAAGGTTTATGACAAGGCTGCAAGAATTATGTATCTGTAAAGAAAGGAGAATAATTTTATGACTGTTTTACGTAACGTTTACGGTTCATACGAGCAGTCCGCCCCTCTGATTATATCGGGCGACACGGTTTTTGTGCATACTGACATAACAAAGACCGAAAAAAACGAATTCGGTGAACCTGCAAATAATCTTTATACCTATACCGAAACGCAGTATTCAAAGGACGAATACATACTGCTCCTTTCTCAAAAAAATACTAACCTCGAAGAACAGCTTACAGATACGCACTTGGCTCTCTGTGAGCTTTACGAAATGCTTTCACAATAACTATGCAAAGCTAATATTATGTAAGGAGATGATTTTCTTGGCAAAGATATACGCTAATCTTATAAAGAAACATTTAAAAACGATAGACGATGTTCCCGCAGGTTTAAAAGCTGCCGTTTCGCTCCTTTTGGAAAGGGGTTAAGAAATGAACTACGAAATTGTAACCTCTCTTGCGGGAATAGTCGGAAGTTTTATCGCTACTTTGGCGGGTATTATGATTAACTCAAAGCTGACGAGCTATCGAATAGAACAGCTCGAAATAAAAGTTGACGAGCATAACAAGGTTATCGACCGAGTGTATAACCTCGAAAAGCATACGGCTGTTATGGACGAGGAATTAAAGGTAGCAAATCATAGATTATCCGACCTCGAAAGCTATCACAGATAAAAGGAGAGAAACAGATATATGAAAATAGACTGGAAAAGAAAGCTGACAAGCAGAAAATTTTGGGTTGCGGTAATTGGCTTTGTCGTTCCCCTCTTGCTCTCTTTCGGTGTTGCCGAAAGTGTGGCGACACAAATATCGGGTGTAATTATGTCGGGAGCAACCTGCATAGCTTATATACTCGGTGAGGGACTTGTCGATGCAGAATCGTCTGTAAACGCTAAAGAAACCGACAAAAAGGACTAAATATAGAGGATTGTACCCTATGAAAAAATTTGGAATTGATATATCAAAGTGGCAAGGTGACTTCGACTTCAAGAAGGCAATCAAGGAGGGAGTTACCTTTGTGATAATAAAAGGCGGCGGCGGAGACAACGGTCTTTACACCGATGTTAAATTTGAAGAGAATTATGCTGAAGCAAAAAAGAACAATATCCCCGTCGGCGTATATTGGTTCAGCAAAGCAACAACTGTTAAAGAAGCAGAAGATGAAGCCGAATACTTTTACCAAAACGTATTGAAAAAGAAGCAGTTTGAACTGCCTGTTTATATTGACGTTGAGCATAAGAGTATGTTGGCTCTCGGTAAGGATAAGTTAACCGAAATCGTAAGTGCGTGGTGCAACAGGCTTGAAACCATCGGCTTTTGGGTGGGAATTTACTCGACGGTATATGCGTTTTCCGCATATATGAACGACGAGGCGCTTGAAAGATATACCCATTGGGTTGCGCAGTGGGCAGAGGAATGCACCTATAAGAAGACCGACGTTTTGGGCGTATGGCAGTTTGGGGGCGAGACGAATCTCCTCCGAAAGAACACTGTAGCCGACGTTGTGTGTGACCAGAACTATATGTACCGAGACTTTCCGACGATTATAAAGGAGCTCGGGCTCAACGGTTTTAACGTTGATGCCGAGCCCGTTATAACGATACCAAAATCGGTTGAGACACTTGCAAAAGAGGTTATTGACGGCAAGTGGGGCAACGGAACGGAGCGCAGATTAAGGCTTGAGAATGCCGGTTACGATTACGAGGACGTGCAAAGGCTTGTAAATCTGATTATGTACGGTATGCAGTACACCTCAACGACTGCAAAACCGACAGCTGATAAAGTGGACAATACCGTTAAAGCGGGTGACCTTGTGAAATTATCGAGTAACGGAGTTATATACGGCACGAATAAAAAGTTTGCGCCGTTTGTTTACACTTCTCTGCTCTACGTAAGAGAATTAAAGAACAACAGAGCCGTTATATCGGTTGTAGCCGAGGGGCCCGTAACCGGTGCCGTTGACGTTAAATACCTCACAAAGCATAAGGCATAAATTTAATTTATTGGTAATTCATACGTGAAAACACCGCCGAGGGTAAGCAAACATTGTACTTTCGGCGGTAATTTTTTATTTTTTTGTAAAAGGGGTATTGATTTTTTAGGAAGAGTGTGCTATAATTCGAATGTTGTGAATAAGGCCTGTTGGTCAAGAGGCTAAGACGCCGCCCTCTCACGGCGGAAACAGGGGTTCGATTCCCCTACGGGTCACCATGTAAAAAGACTCTTTTGTCTACCAGACAAAAGAGTCTTTTTACAATGATATCCGTTCCTTGCGGAACGGGTGATATATCTTCGATATGATATCGCTCTGCGATCGATGATATATGCCTTCGGCATATGAAGGAACGGATATTATATCACGCTTGCGAAGCAAGTATATCATACGGCAACGCCGTATATCATATCGCGTCAGCGGTATATCATTGAAAATCATAACAAATTATGATATAATATAAGACGAAAGTAGGTGAAAGTAGGTGAAAGTAGGTGAAAGTATGTCCAAGTTTTCCATGACAAAACAAAAGTTCATCAATCAATGGTTGCGTCATTTTGCAAAGGGTGTTGCTAAGGAGCAGATTGAACGATATGTCAAAGATCATTATATTTGGCATATTTTCTCATGTGAACTGATAAAAACGGATAGCTTGTTGATAGGTGATCAAGCAAGGCAGGCATTTGATCAAGTTTCTAAGGATAATTGCATTTGTTGTGATATGTTTGGCAGTAACGGTGTTACAGACAGGCTCTCTGTTCAATATGATACGGCTAATAAAATTGACGAAAATTTAATGGAATTTTATGTAGTTGCAAAAGACTATTCTTGGACTTATATTAAAACGCACGAAGGAGATGGATGTGGTCCATATTTTATGCGTAAAGCAGAATAAGCACACTACTTTTGGTCGTTCTTACCCCTACTTACGCTACTTTTAGTCGCTCTTTCGCAGAAAAAGACGATTGTTTTT
>JAFYPF010000002.1 GCA_017547655.1 Clostridia bacterium | reverse complement strand
TTGAGCAATCCCGCCGCAGCGGTAGGCTCCTCTGTGTAAGGGGAGCTGTCAGCGAAGCTGACTGAGGGGTTGTTTGAATATGTTTTTACAATCCCTCCGTCACGGCAAGCCGTGCCACCTCCCTTTACACAAGGGAGGCTGTTTTCTACCTCCCGGAAGGTGGTTGGATAAATTTCACTAAACATATTTACAAACCGCAAAAAATGTGATATAATAGTTGTGCCAAACAATCTTAATATTCATAGTTATAGGTCTTTTTCTCGTTATGGGATAACTATAGCTTTTTTCGCTGTACAATTAAGCAAACTCGTTTTGGTAAAAACGCTGCTCCTGCTTGATTGTATAGAGAACCTATGCTATGAAGAGATTGTTTGGCGACAATTGGAGTTGGCGTTTTTCGGTGCGCTGACTTCGGTTGGCGCACTTTTTAATTTCTAAACAGAGAAGGAGAACAAAATATGAATAAAAAAATACGCACTCCATTTGCGGCAATACTGTTAATTATAATCACAGTATTAAATGTGTTCCAATTCACAGGCCTTTGCCATGATATATTCCATTTTGGAAAAGTATTCCATGTCTTTTCCGCTATAACTCTTGCAATCGAATTGGTGCTTTGTGTAATTTTGTTCGCAAAAAAATTTAACAATATAGTTGTCATTGTACTTGGATGTCGAACTTTAATAACACTTATCGACCTTGTCAGATATTTTAGTCTTACTTATCTGCTTGATTTTGTAGCGTATGCGCTTTTAACTGTGTTTGCACTTGCTGTATGCGAACAGACGCTTGTAAAAGCAGATTTGTCTAAAGTTAAAGAAATTTGCAATAAACTATTTTATCTCCCCGCAATTGTATATTTTGTATCGGGTGTGTGCAATTTAATCACGCTTACAACTCGCGTCGGTACTATTGCAGTATTCCATATCGTCAACATATTGCTCTATGGAATTGTTTTACTCAACTTGGGAATGTGGCTGAAAGCTCCTTATTCAAAGGAAAAGCCTATTAGTACAGCAGATGGAAATAGTACAATTGATAAAGAAGAAGGCGAGGCTTATTGCGGACTCGGCAAACACATTTTACTGCTCCTTTTTACATGTGGAATTTGGTATTTGATTTGGACATACCGCACAACTAAATACTTGAACAAAATGCCCAACGCAGAATATTATAATCCTACGAGCAAATTGTTGCTTTGTATGTTTGTTCCGTTCTATTCTATTTATTGGTTTTATAGACATGGTCAAAGAATTGATTCGTTCACCAAATCTAAAGGACTTAACAATTCTGATATGGCAACACTCTGCTTGATCCTCGGCATTTTCATCCCCATTGTTGCTTGCATTATAATGCAGGACAAGATAAACACCCTTTGCACAAGCAAAAATATCAATACAATTCCTCAAGAACAGCCACAAACTGCTGATGAACTCAAAAAATTCAAGGAACTCCTTGACAGCGGTGTTATCACCCAAGAGGAATTTGACGCAAAGAAAAAGCAGATGCTTGGTCTTTAATTGTATAGCCTTCCGTAGACCGAAATATCGGAGGACAAAAAATCAGCGAGCCGTTTTTGCGGCTCGCTTTTGCACATTGTAAAAAACTGTCCTTAAGAGTACGTCCCATTATCTGTGGATTTTTTGTTTTTGTAAGGATTATAATTCCCGTCTGCCTTGTAAAGCGTAGAGCAATGTCATATCGTCTGTGTACTCGAGGTCTCCGCCTGCGGGAATACCAAATGCAAGTCTTGTTATTTTAAGTCCCATAGGCTTCAATAACTTTGTGATATACATTGCAGTAGCCTCGCCTTCGACAGAGGGATTGGTTGCTATTATAACTTCCTTCAATTCGGGATCAGCAACTCTCTCAAGCAATTCTTTGATTTTAAGTTGTTCGGGGCCAATTCCGTCAAGTGGGGAAATAACACCGTGCAATACGTGATAAAGTCCGTTATATCTGTTTGCGCCTTTAACTCTTTCAATAGCCATAAGCACTTTTGCGTCTTCAACAACGCATATAACAGTTTTGTCTTTTTCGGAATTGCGGCACACAGAACAAAGCCCACCTTCGCTGAAGTTATAGCAAGAAGGGCAGTAGTGTATGTTCTTTTTTGCGTTAACCAAGGCTTCGGCAAATTGCAGAACTTTTTCTTCTTCTGAATCAATTATCGAAAAAGCAAGTCTCTGCGCCGTTTTTCTGCCAATTCCGGGAAGACGTTGAAACTGCTCGATAAGTATCTCGAGCGGTGGAATAAATTCTGACATATTTAATTAGAATAAACCGGGCATGTTTATGCTGCCGGTAATTTTCTCCATTTCGGATTGATTTGTATCTTCTACTGTACGGATAGCTTCATTAAATGCCGCTGTCAAAACGTCAGCAAGTGTTTCTGTATCGTCGGGATCAACGATATCGGAATCGATTACAAGTTCCTGAATCTGCTTTTTTCCGTTAATTTTAAGAACTACAGCGCCGCCGCCCGCCTTGATTTCATATTCGCGGTTGTCGAGGTCTTCCTGAAGATTTGCCATATCCTCCTGCATTTTCTGCGCCTGACGGAGCATAGCTTGCATATTCTGTGGGCCGCCGCCCATTCCCTGTGGTAATCTTGCTTTCATTTGTATAAATCTCCTTATTTAAAGTTAATTATTGACTGTTTTGGATTATTTCATCAATGCCTGTTTCTTCGTCGAATACCGGCTTTTCTGCATTTATTTCAACCTTAAGATTGCTTGCAGTTATGCTTGTTCCCTCGGTTGAGTTTATGAGAGAAATAAGCTTTTCTTTGACGTTTGTTTGGTGGATTATATCATAAGTGAATTTGCCCGATACTCTTATAACAATATCATTTCCGTCTTTGTATGCATACGACATTCCAAGGAATGACGATGTACTCGGATCGGTCTTTGAGTATTTTTTTACAACCTCGGGCCAAGAATTGAGTTGTTTCAGTGTTCTTTTTTGTTCCTTGTTGGCATAAACAGGTTCTTCAATCTTTTCGGTTTCGGGTTCATTGTTGTTAGCTGCAAACGATTCCTCGGAAGCCTTTCTTTCTGTTTGGATAACATTTTCCGAAACAGAGGAGGGAGGAGTTGTAGCCGCTACCGTAAAATTATCCGATGATAATTTATCCTCTATATTTGAAATGCGTTCGGCAAGGACTTCATTTGATAGAACAAGCTTGTTGTCGCACATTCTGATAAGTGCCATCTCAGCGCAAATGCGTTTTGAAGCATTGGGCTTTTGCATAGCGTAAAAACATTCTTCGAGCTGATTTATGTGCGATGCAATTGCGGCGTTTGTGAATTTACTTGCAGTTTGTTTTATTTCCTCAAACTCATTTTCTGTTACGTCAAGATATGATTTGGGGGATTTTGTGTTTTTTACGACAAACATATCTCTGTAATATGATAAGAGGTCGTTCCAAAATACAGTTAAATCAAGAGATGACGTGTGAAGTGTGTTTATCTGGTCGAGTATTGTTTCGTAATTTTTTTCGTGTATAGCGTTGATTGTTTTTACAACACTGCTTCTGCTGTTTGTTCCCGTGGTTTCAATAACAACCTCGGTCGTTATTTCTTCGTGTTCACCGGAACAAAGTTCAAGCATACTTATAGCATCTCTCATACCGCCTTGCGCAAGTTTTGCTATAAGAAAAGCGGCATCTTCCTCGACTTTCAGTCCCTCTTCCTTTGCAATATACATAAGTCTGTCGGAAATGGTTTTAGTTGGAATACGTCTGAAATCGAAACGCTGACATCTTGAGAGAATGGTGGCGGGAATTTTCTGTGTTTCGGTAGTTGCGAGGATAAATATAACGTTTTCGGGAGGCTCTTCAAGTGTTTTCAGGAGGGCATTAAAAGCACTCGGGGAAAGCATGTGAACCTCGTCGATTATATAAACTCTGTTCTTAAGTTCGGAGGGGGTATAAAGAACCTCGTCTCTTATATCTCTTATATTATCAACGCCGTTGTTACTCGCCGCGTCCATTTCGTATACGTCCGTCGCTGTACCCGAATCAACGGCCAAACAAGAAGGGCAGGCGTTGCAGGGGTTACCGTTTATAGGGTGTTCGCAGTTTACCGCTTTGGAGAGAATTTTTGCGCAGGTGGTTTTTCCCGTTCCTCTTGATCCGCAGAAAAGATATGCGTGTGTAGTCTTGTTGTTTGCAACCTCATACTTCAGTATGGAAGTAATATGATCCTGACCGCATACGTCGTCGAAATGCGACGGTCTCCATTTTCTGTATAAAGCCTGATGCATAAACTTTTCCCTCCGTTTTTTGTAAATCAAAAGAGCAAGATGCGATATAAGACCATACACCTTTGGATCGAATGTAGACATATACGCGTTAACCGTATATTTCACTCGGAACAGGCGTCCTTGCGGCACATCAAACATACTGCTTAATGCTGCTCGGTTCCCCGCCTGACATGGTTCACAGCCATCAATTGCGCAAGACCCATTCTTCAACGCAAAATAATACGGCACAGCCGTACATATCCAAGCCTCAAAAAAGGAATCCACCCCTGCTATAGCGGTTTGCAGGTACAGGGCACCGCTAACTCCCCGGCTGGCATGGCCTTATATCACATCTTGTTCTTCAAATTATAACATATATTGTCGATTTTTGCAATAGATTATCTAACATATTTTTTGAAATTATGTTGTAAATAATATAATTACAACGCCTTTCGCAAAAAGTTTATTATTTTTTTCTCCTCTCTTGAAACCTTAACTTGAGTTAGTCCCAAAAGTTCACCCGTTTGCTGTTGAGACAGCTCCTTGAAGTATCGCAAAATAATTATTTGCTGTTGTTCCTCGGGAAGAAGCGATAACGCCTCTTTAAGCGCTAATCTTTCGGTAAGCTTGTCTATAACGTTATCGTCATCACCGATAATACTTGCAAGGGTGGATGATGAGTCTTCGTTTAACGGCTCTTGCAGTGAGCGTACGGGAGAGATTGCTTCGAGCGCTATAACTATGTCGTCAACGGATAATCCGGATAATTCAGACAAT
This sequence comes from Clostridia bacterium, assembly GCA_017547655.1. Taxonomy (GTDB): domain Bacteria; phylum Bacillota; class Clostridia; order Oscillospirales; family CAG-272; genus RGIG1995. The sequence goes on along the minus strand of JAFYPF010000002.1, from coordinate 5,834 downwards.
TCCGACATTGACGGTTCACGTGAATGTTTTTTCTCAAATTCCTCTTTTTTTCGCAAAATATCTATACCGTTCTTTTTTATATTTCTGCTGACCTTTATAATTCCGTCATCTCGGAGGTGGCGTCTTATTTCACCTATAATCAACGGCACGGCATAAGTCGAGAATACCGTATTAAAAGAAAAGTCAAAGCTTCTTACGGCTTTAATCATTCCTATAGTTCCAATTTGCACGAGGTCTTCATATTCGCAACCTCTGTCCTTAAAGCGCAAAACTATCTTTTTAACCAATCCTAAATTTTTGCTTATTAACTGTTCAAGCGCTTCGCTATCTCCTTTTTGGGCGTTTTTTATTAACGTGGTGTTGTCAAATGTTTGCATTATTATTTTAGGTTTTTTATCATGGTGACAGTCGTACCTTTACCAACATTTGAATTGATTTTTAGTCTATCGGTAAACGAATCCATGATGGCAAACCCCATTCCCCCTCTTTCTCCCGTTGTATCGGTTGTATAAAGCGGTTTCATGGCTTGTTCTATGTCTTCTATTCCGCACCCTTTGTCCTTTATTTTTATTTCGACGGTTTTGTCGGAATAGTATTTTCCGCTTATGTAAATCGTTCCGCCTTTTTCTTTGTAGGCGTGAACGATGCAGTTTGTTACTGCTTCGGAAACTGCGGTGCGTATGTCTGCAAGCTCGGATACTGTGGGATCAAGTATGCTGACAAATGCTGAAAATACCTTTCTGCAAAAACCTTCGTTTACAGAGTTTGAGGGCAGTTGCATTTTAAATTCATTTAATAACCTTTTGTTTTTCATATAAATTTTACTCCTTTTTCGATTGGAATAAGCTTGTCCGTTCCTGCCATAATCAGCATTTCTTCTATTCGTTCGCTGGGGTTTGCTACTTTCAAAACGCCGCCGAACATATTTATCTTTGTGTATCTGCCGAGTATAAGACCGAGTCCCGAGCTGTCCATAAAGTCTACGTTCGATAAGTCCATTATCATAGTTTGCGGTTGGTATTTGTATAGCTCTCGGTCAATATCCTCTCTGATATATTTTGCTGAATGGTGGTCGATGTCTCCATTCAGTTTAACGTACAGAGTTTCGTTTGAAAAATCGATTTGTGTTTTCATATATTCCTCCTTGATTTATGCAAAACAAAAATGCCATATCCTTTTCCTTGCAGAAATAGGATACAGCATTTTATATGCGAATGATGTCGCAATATGGTTTGTTATAAAAATTTAACAGTTAATATTCAGTTAAGCTTTTCAAGAGCCTTTTCGATCCCCTGAAGAACTTCATTGTAGCTTGCAAGCTTTGCCTTTTCGCCGTCAATAACAGCTTGAGGCGCTTTTGCAACAAAGCCTTCGTTTGAAAGCTTCTTTTCAATTCTTTCAATTTCGGATATTGTCTTTGCTTTTTCTTTGTTGAGACGTTCCTTTTCCTTTTCGAAGTCAACGAGGTCTCCGAGAGGAATGTATATCTTTGCGGAGTCTGTTATAATCTGTACAGCATTTTCGTCTTCGTACGAATCAACGTATGATATAGCAGATGCTGATGCAAGTTTAACAAAGAATGCTTCCGTCTTTGTGTTGTATGTGTCAGCATAGCTTGATTCGATAAAGAGTGCAGCTTTCTTTGAAGGAGGTACGTTCATTTCGCTTCTGCGGTTTCTAATCGCTCTTATTGCAGTAATAAGTCTGTCCATTATAACTTCTTCTTTTTCAAAGTTGAATGCTTCGTTGTAAACCGGATAATCGCTTACCATAATGCTTTCGCCTTCGTGGGGAAGTGTCTGCCAGATTTCTTCTGTAATAAAGGGCATAAAGGGGTGGAGAAGCTTCAATGTGTTGGAAAGAACGTAGGTTATAACGTTCTGCGCTACGAGGTTGGATTTGCTACCCTTATCGTTAAATCTGGGTTTAAGCAATTCGATATACCAGTCGCAGAAAATATCCCAAATGAAGTCATAAAGTTTTGCCAAAGCAATACCGAGCTCGAAGTTATCGAGGTTTGCGCAAACCTCCTTAACAGTCTTGTTGTAAAGTGAAAGAATCCACTTGTCTTCAATTTCGAGGTCGTCAGCGTCGGGGAGCTTAACTTCTTCGATGTCAAGATTCATAAGAACGAAACGAGATGCGTTCCAAATCTTGTTGTTGAAGTTTCTTGCTGCTTCAATCTTTTCATCGGAGAATCTCATATCGTTACCGGGAGAGTTACCTGTAGCCAAAGCGTAACGGAGTGCGTCAGCGCCAAACTTTTCAATAATTTCAAGCGGGTCGATACCGTTTCCGAGAGATTTTGACATCTTTCTGCCCTGTGCGTCTCTTACAAGACCGTGAATAAATACGGTAGAGAAGGGCTTTTCGTTCATGTGTTCGAGTCCCGAGAATATCATTCTTGATACCCAGAAAGTTATAATGTCATAACCCGTAACAAGAACGTTTGTGGGGTAGAATCTCTTGAGGTCTTCCGTGTTTTCGGGCCAACCCATAACGGAGAAGGGCCAGAGCGCAGATGAGAACCACGTATCGAGTACGTCTTCATCTTGGTGTACGGGAGCGCCGCACTTGGGACATACTGTTATATCTTCTTTTGATACTGTCATTTCTCCGCAAGCATCGCAGTAGAATGCGGGTATTCTGTGTCCCCACCAAAGCTGACGGGAGATACACCAGTCGAGAATATTGTTCATCCAGTTGTAATAGTTCTTTGAGAATCTGTCTGGTATAAACTTGATTGAGCCGTCGTCAACTGCTTCGATTGCAGGTTCTGCCAAAGGCTTCATCTTTACAAACCACTGGTCAGATGTAAGAGGTTCAACGGTTGTTCCGCAACGGTAACATACGCCAACGTTGTGATCGTGGGGAACAGTTTTAACAAGATAGCCCTCCGCTTCAAGGTCTGCTACGAGCGCCTTGCGGCATTCGTATCTGTCCATACCCTCGTACTTACCTGCATTTGCGTTCATTGTGGCGTCATCGTTCATAACCTTAATTTGTTCAAGGTTGTGTCTTTGACCTACCAAGAAGTCGTTCGGGTCGTGTGCGGGAGTAATCTTAACACAGCCTGTACCAAAGCCAATTTCAACGTAATCGTCAGCTATAACGGGCAACTCTCTGCCAACTATGGGAAGTATAAGCGTTTTGCCGATAAGGTGCTTTGTGTTCTCGTCGTTGGGGTTAACTGCTACGGCAGTATCGCCGAACATTGTTTCGGGACGTGTTGTCGCTATTTCAACGTAACCGTCTTCGCCCTTTATGGGATATTTGATGTGCCAGAAGTTTCCGGGCTGATCCTTGTATTCAACTTCAGCATCGGAAAGCGCAGTAAGGCAGTGGGGACACCAGTTAATTATTCTGTGACCTCTGTATATAAGTCCCTTGTCGTAAAGGTTTACAAATACTTCTCTAACTGCTTTTGAACAGCCCTCGTCCATTGTAAAGCGTTCGCGGCTCCAGTCGCAAGATGCGCCGAGCTTCTTAAGCTGGCTTATAATTCTGTTACCGTACTGATGCTTCCAGTCCCACACTCTCTTTAAGAATTCTTCTCGTCCGAGGTCATATCTTGTAAGTCCTTCCTTTACGCGCAAGTTTTCTTCAACCTTAATCTGTGTAGCTATACCCGCATGGTCGGTTCCGGGAACCCAAAGGGTAGAGAAGCCCTGCATTCTCTTGTAACGAACAAGTATATCCTGTAACGTTTCGTCAAGGGCATGGCCCATGTGAAGTTGTCCCGTTACGTTTGGAGGGGGGATAACTATAGAGAAGGGTGTTTTTGATTTGTCTTCGTCGGGCTTAAAGTATCCGGACTCGTCCCAATACTTGTAAAGACGGTCTTCTATTTCCGACGGATCATAGGTTTTTGCAATTTCCTTTTTCATGAATTGCCTCCATATATTTGATATATTATTTATTTTACAAAATAAAAAAGTCCCGTGCCAAAAAACACAGGACGTAAAAAACGCGGTACCACCTGAATTTGTGTTCGTATATAGTAAACACACTCTCATCTATGCTTGTAACGGAGCATAACACCGTCGGCTGCTACAAGTCTGCTTTTGCAAACGTTCGTTCCGAGCTCTGCGGCGACACAAGATAGTCCAAAATACGTTTCTTTCAGCCAATGAAAACGCTCTCTGTGAAGTGGAAGATATCTCTTATTCCGCATCAATGCTTTTTAGTATTCTTTTCATAACACTCTTTGAATTATAACACTCAATATATATTTTGTCAATGTGTTTTTATTATTATAGGTAAAAAGTTTAAAATAAATTTGTGCAAAGAGAGTTTGGAATGAGTGTAAAAAAATGAGAAAAAACGAGAAAATGAGAGCAAGTGAATATATAAATTGATTTTTTTAAAAAAAGTTTCAAAAAACTATTGACAGAGCAGTATCAGTATGCTATAATTGCAAAGTCGAAAATGACAAATTGTGTAAAAAAATAAAAATTATAATATATTTGGAGGAAATCTCAATGTCCACTTTTATGGCAAAAAAAGAAACAGTTGAGCGTAAATGGTATATCCTTGACGCGGCTGGTAAGCCCTTGGGCAAGACAGCAGTTACTGCTGCTACAATTTTAAGAGGTAAGCACAGACCTGAATTCACACCTCACGTTGATTGCGGCGAATACGTAATCATTATCAATGCAGACAAAGCTATTCTTACAGGCAAGAAGCTTGATCAGAAGTTCTATCGTCGTCACTCCGGTTACATTGGCGGTTTGAAGGAAGTTAGCTATCGTCATTTGATGGCTACAAAGCCTGAAAAGGCAATGACTCTCGCAGTTAAGGGTATGCTTCCTCACAACTCAATCGGCGACAAGTCTATCACACGTCTTAAGGTATTTGCAGGCGACAAGCACAATCACGAAGCTCAGCAGCCTATCGAATACAATGTAGGCGAATAATAGGAAAGGAAGTAAATGACGATGTATACAAGTGCTAAACCCTATTTCTACGGCACAGGTAGAAGAAAAAGCTCTGTTGCAAGAGTAAGAATTGTACCCGGCACAGGCGCTATTACAATAAACGGTCGTTCAATCGACGAATATTTTGGTCTTGAAACACTCAAGCTTATCGTTAACCAGCCTTTTGCTGTTACCGAAACAGTAGGCAAGTTTGACATTATTGCAAACGTTCGCGGCGGCGGTTTCTCCGGACAGGCAGGTGCTATCCGTCACGGTCTTTCAAGAGCTCTTCTTCAGGCTGACGAAGCTAACAAGGCAGCTCTTAAGAAGGCGGGCTTCCTCACTCGTGATTCACGTATGAAGGAAAGAAAGAAATACGGTCTCAAAGCTGCACGTCGTGCAAGCCAGTTCTCAAAGAGATAATCACTTATCTTACAGAGTATTCAAAAACCCCGAAACCATCACGGTTTTCGGGGTTTTCTTTTTGTCTTAAAATCTATCTTGGTGCAAACTTGGTGCAAGTTTTATTTTGTTATCATTTCAGCAATCTTGTTATATGTACCTTCAGGCATTTTATAATATTTTTGGAAAGAGGTCATAGGCATAGCGGTAAAGACCATATAGTCATTTTCGTGAATCCAAAAGACACCGTAAAAATGCTCGTCTGACACTGCAAGAGCATCGGATATTTCTGCTTTGGGTTCTTGACTCAAAATAAGCAAAGGCTCTCCGTCTTGGAAAGAAAGGTAAATGTCATCTTGCTCGGTTCTGTCAATTTCGGTTTCCTCTGCCTTTTCCCATTGCTCCATTATGTATGTGTATAATGCTTTTGCATCTTCATCTTCTATAACAAATTCTGTTTCGTGGTCAGTTGAACATACACACTTGAAATCGGCAATAGCGGAAACATCTTCGGGA
>JAFYPF010000007.1 GCA_017547655.1 Clostridia bacterium | reverse complement strand
TAAAAACATATTCAAACAACCCCTCAGTCAGCTTCGCTGACAGCTCCCCTTACACAGAGGAGCCTACCGCTGCGGCGGGATTGCTCAACGGCAAAAGCCTCTTTTGAACCACCAGCTTAGCTGGTGGTTTTCATATACCAAAAACAGACCGAGGTAACAAATTTTACCTCGGTCTATTATATGGTCGGATATACTTTATTATGACGGTTGTTTATTTGAAAATACAACTTTTCTGTATTCTTTGCAATGCTCGTTTATAAGAAATTTAATAAAGTTTCCGGCGCATACTGATACATATTTTTTTGAATTCGTGTAAATGCATGTGTTATTTATTAAAAGAGAAATATTAGGCTCAAAACCTTATTTGTTGCGGTTGTTGTAGGTTAATATGGTTTTTGTTATACTGTGGAAAAGGCCAGGTCAATGCTTTCGGATAACATGCGTGATAGGAGGTTTATTACGGCATCCGTCTCATTTAACGTAACGAAAAAGCTTATGCCGTTGTCAAGCACCTCAATTAACTCTTCGCTGATGTTTTTTACTTGAGCTTTTTCGAGCGCATCATAAACAAGCGTGGCGGAGCTTACCATTGTTGGGACGCCTACGGCTATAACGGGAACACCGAGTGTTTCTCGATTTATTGCTTGCTTCGTGTTACCTATACCCGAGCCGGGCGCTATGCCCGTGTCGCAAATTTGTATTGTTGTGGCAAGACGATTGACACTTTTTGCGGCAAGGGCGTCTATTGCAACGACAAGGTCGGGAGATACTGTGTTGACTGCGCTTTTTATAAGCGCTGCCGTTTCAATTCCCGTTTGCCCAAGAACTCCCGGGGCTAACGCTGAAACGTTTTGCTGATTAAGCATTTTAAATAGCTGTGGACTTTTGTCTTGAAGATGTCGGGTGACGGTTATTTCCTTCACTGTTAAAGGCCCTAAAGCGTCGGAGGTTATATATCTGTTGCCAAGACCTACGACGAGAATGCTGTATTCTTTCTTTTCTGGTAAAAGCTGTGATGCGAGTAATTTGATTTTTTCTGCAACTGTGTTAATGATGTTTTGTATATCGTTTTCGGGGAGATTCCAGGCCTTTCCGAAGCTTATAGTTATATAGGTTCCTTTGGGCTTTCCAAGCTGTTCTTCGCCTGTCCGGTTGAGTATTTTAATAATTGCAGTTTCGGAGAAGTTGTTTTTTTCTACGTTTACGGATACGCCATCCGTAGTTTGAGATTTTTCAATACTCGGGCTTTCGGCGGCAAGGTCGGTGCGCAAATAGTGTTGGTGATTCATACGTTTTACCTCGATAAAATATGGTGTTTTTATTTAATTATTTTCAAGAATACAAAAAATATGTAAAAAAATCTAAAACTCTTTTAAATAACCCTTGAAAGATCCTTGTTTATATATTATAATTAAACAGATAAAGTTAAATTGTTGTGCGAAATAGCCAAAAACGAAATAAGTAATTGTGCAAATGGCTAAAAGTTTAAAAACATGCGGAATACCGTTGATTAAAACATAAAAATATGTTAAAATTATACGGTGTTTTGGTATGCTTTTTTCTGCTGTGCAAATAAGAAAATTCAGATTTCTTTTTTGAATAAAATCAAGTTAAAAATGCAAACAAATTATATTTTACCACAAATTTTAATTCTTATGAGGGGGCTCACCTAATGAAAAGATTATTGGCGCTTTTATTATGCCTTGTGATGGTCGTTTCTGTTGTAGCAGGTTGCGGCAAGAAAGACGATGACGACAAGGGTGCTGTTATCAGAACCTACATGACATCTAAAATTTATAACCTTGATCCGATCTATGCTTACATCGATGATGCTGCGACTAAAATCATGGGTATGGTTTATGAAGGACTTTTTACTCTTAATGCAAACGGTAAAGTCGAAAAAGCGCTTTGTAAGGATTATAAGATTATCGAAGATGAAGAGAACGACATCTACAAGATGGAAGTTACTATAAATAAGACCGGTTGGAGCGACGGCAGAGAGGTTGCTGTTGATGACGTTGTGTTTGCTTGGAAGAGAATTCTTGATCCCGAATTTTCTTGTAGCGCAGCTCCGATGCTGTTTGACATCAAGAATGCAAAGAGCTACAAGAACGGAGATTGCTCTCCCGATGACGTAGGTTTATATTCTATTGATACAAAGACATTTGAGATTTATTTCGAAGGTCCTATCAATTACGATTTGTTTATAGAAAATCTTGCATCTCCCTTGCTCGTTCCGCTTCGTGAGGATATTCTCGGTAAGGCGGAAAACTGGGCATCCAACGTTGCGATTATGGTAAGTAATGGTCCTTTCGCGGTTCGTTCATTTAACCCCGGCGAGAAGATGGCTCTCCAGCGCAACTCCTACTATTACCGAGATATCGAAAAACATGCTGAAGACAAGGTTGTAAAGCCTTATCGTTTGTATATTGACCTCAGAGTTGATGCGAACGAACAGCTTGTTGCATATAAAAACGGCGAAGTTTTCTATAACTCCGAAATTGCTCTTGCTTCAAGAGAAGCTTGGGAATCCAGTGTTAAGACTGTGGATATGCAAAACGTTCACACCTACTACTTTAATACAAATAATAAGATATTCGCAGATGTCAAGGTAAGACAGGCACTTTCCATGGCGCTTGACAGAGAGGCTATTGCTGATTTGGTTGTGTTTGCCGAAGCGGCAACAGGTCTTATTACCGACGGCGTGTTTAATACTTCAAGAAAGAACAGCTTTAGAGAAGAGGGCGGCGACCTTATTAAGACTACCGGTGATATTGACGGAGCTAAAGCTCTTCTCAAGGGTGTAACTCTTGAAGAGAAGTCGTTTACTATTAGTGTAAGAGAGAATGATGTAGACGTTGCTATTGCGGAATATGCAAAAGGCGTTTGGAAACAGCTTGGTTTTGATGTAAAGATTAAGAAGCTCGGAGCTGAAAAGAAGGTTACTTCCAATGAGTACGTAGTTTACGTTGACTTGTTTGAGCAGGCGTTTATGGCAGGCGATTTCGACGTGGCGGCAATTGACCTTCAGATGTTCTCTACAGATGCTTTTGCAACGCTTGCAGGTTTTGCTCTAGGTTATGCGGGAACAGCTCTCGACCTTGCTAACCCCGAAGAGGGCGGTTGGGATATTAAGCCCGGCGTAACAGGCTATAACAGTGAAGAATACAATGCTAAAATAGATGCGGCATTTAATGAAAAGCTTGACAGAGAGGTTAAGACAAAATATCTCCATGAAGCTGAAGAAATTCTTATGAGAGATATGCCTGTAATGCCTCTTGTAACATTACAGAATGCGTACGTTTCCAGCAAATCATTTAAGGGCTTCTCGTTTGATTATTATGGTTGCCCCATAATGACAGAGGCTAAACTTAAGAATTATGAAGCCTATACAAACGTAGAAGAGTTGGCGCAAGAACAGTGATTTTTGAATAGCTTACAGCCGGAGACACAAAAGCTCCGGCTGTTTGTGGTTAATACAGAGGAGACAAAATGTTATCAGACAGAGACGATATAAAAATATTTATACTCTATATTTTGAATAATATAGGATACCCGTTGGCTTATGAGGATCTTCATGATATGTCTGTTCAGGATGGATTTATAACGAGCTTTGATTTTATCGAAGCGTTTGACGAACTGTGCGCGTCGGACAATCTGTTGAAAACAGCTTCCGATAGCGGAGAAGATAATGGAAACGTTGTAACTATAACCGATAAGGGAAGGCATATTGCAGAGACGCTTAGCGGCCGACTTCTTTCAAGCGTGAAAGAAAAGGCTATGAAGAGCGCTTTGAGGTTGATTTCATTTAAAAAGAAAGGTACGAAAATTTCTACTGACGTAAGAGCTTTGCCCAGAGGTAAATACGAACTTAAGTGTACCATAGCGGACGGTGGACTTGAATTGATGGAATTGAAGTTCGTTTTAGATAATCAAAAGCAGGTGGACAGAATGGTATATAACTTTGATTCGCATCCGGAGCATATATATCGCGGCATACTTGCGCTCCTATCCGGAGAGGTGGATTATTTGTTGAATTAAGTTAATAAATGTGAAATATTACAAAAGTTTGTACAAATTTCACTAATATTAAATCTTAATTGAAATATATTTGTTAAAAAACTATTGACAAATTTATATTTAGTGGTATAATGTCAATATGTATCAGTAGAATTAGGTGTAATTAGTGGACGATAATATACTGTCACTTATAGAACTTGCTCGGTCGGGAGATGGAAATTCTTTTGCTGACTTGACAGTTTTGTTTAAGCCGTTGATTGAAAGTATGGGCAAGAGATATGCCTCTAAATGCGGTAATGTTTTGTTTACCGAAGACGACTTTATGCAAGAGGCGACTTGGGGATTCTATTCCGCAGTTCAAACCTATAAACCGACGGGTTCGGTTACGTTTGGCTTATATGCGAAGATATGTGTTAGAAATAGGCTTGTATCGTTGCTTAGGACGGCATCAAAGAAATTGAAAGTGCCTAAAGAAAATGCCGAAAAGCGCAAGGGGTACGGTGATCCGGCGCACTCTTTTCTTGAAGGCGAGGATGCTCGTCGGATGGAAAAAAAGATTGAAGAGCTGTTGAGTGTTTTTGAGTATTCTGTATTTCGTTTGTATATGCAAAATAAATCGTACAAGGAAATTGCAGATTCTCTCGGCAGATCCGTGAAGGCTGTTGATAACGCTCTATACAGAATAAAAACAAAACTTAAGGGTATGCGCGAATTGTAAACGGTATTAACTCTGAAAAGAGTATATATATAATCTATCCAAATTTAAAGCGAGGGAAAACCAATGTACGAAGACAAGAAATTAGTTTGCAAAGAATGTGGACAGGAGTTCGTATTCACAGCAGGTGAACAGGAGTTTTATGCTGAAAGAGGATTCCAGAACGAGCCTCAAAGATGTAAGGCTTGCCGTGATGCAAGAAAGCAGGCTACAAAGGCTAACAGAGAAATGTTCACAACAACTTGCGCAAACTGCGGAAAAGAAGCTAAGGTTCCTTTCCAGCCCAGTAATGACAGACCTGTATACTGCAGCGAATGCTTTGCAGCTATGAAGGATCAGCAGTAAGTCGATTTTTGTTTACATAAAAAGATTTATATGCCAGTTTAAAAGCTACACTTTTTTGTGTGGCTTTTTTTCGTTGACTATATTTTTTAAAAAATGCTAAAAATAAAAGTTTTTTGAAAAAATTGTGTAAAATGCAAAAAAAATATGTACAAATGAAGTTTTATGTGTTATAATGTCTATATATAATTAGGTGTACTATATAATTATGCAGACGAGGCATTAAAAATGAGAAACGAGAGAAGGTCCCGCCCCGAAGAAGAGGCAGAACAGTATGAAGACAGCGCAAACATTACTGCCGGTAGAAACTCGGTAAGAGAGTTGCTTGCGTCGGAAAGAGATATAGACAAAATATTTGTTCAAAAGGGTGAAAGAACAGGCTCCATTACCAGCTTGATTGCACAAGCGAGAAGTCGTTCGATTCCCGTTGTTGAGTGTGAAAAAGCTAAACTTGACCGGATTTCGGGTGGGGTTAATCACCAAGGAATTGCGGCATTTGCGGCTGAAAAAGAATATTGCACAATTGACGATATTATCAGCTTTGCTGAAAGCAAGGGCGAAAAACCGCTTATTGTTATTGCTGACAGGATTGAGGATCCGCATAATTTGGGCGCGCTTATCAGAGCGGCTGAATGTGCAGGGGCGCATGGGGTAATAATACCCAAAAGAAAAGGCGCTATGCTGACGCAGATTGTTTCAAAGGCTTCTGCGGGAGCTTTAGAGCATATGAGAATAGCAAAGGTTACAAACCTTGCTATGACCGTTGATGAATTGAAAGAAAAAGGTCTTTGGATATTCGCTGCCGAGGCGGGCGGAGAAAAGTTTTATGAGCAAGACCTGACTTGCGGCGCGGCGATAGTTTTGGGGAGCGAGGGTAAAGGTGTTGCCAAGCTTTTGCTTGATAAATGCGATTTTATTCTTTCGATACCTATGTACGGTAAGGTTAATTCCTTTAACGTTGCGGCAGCCGGAGCGGTAATACTTTGCGAGGCTGCAAGACAGCGTAACAAATAAATTCGGACTGAATTGAAAAATCAGATATAGGGGTAAGGGAAAATGGATAACGAAAAGATTAACGGAGCTGAATTGAATATTCCCAACGACGGGGAGTTGGATAACGTTGCTCCAATAACGGCTGATGATCTTATTAAAAGATTAAAATCCAATTTGAAGCAGAATCCTAATCTTCAAGGGGAGGATATATTTGAAAACGACGCTGAAGACGCTGTGACCGACACGGTTGATGCTGATGTTGCAGAGAATGCCGAAGAGGTGTCGGAAGAATTTGTTGATTCGGTAGAGCTCGAGGTTGAGGATATAAAAAAGATTCTCTCTCTTGAAGAGGCAGCAGAGCTTGTACAGCCTGAACAGAAAGAAAAAAGACCTTCTGTTACCGACTCTATAAAAAGTATTATTGCGGCTATGCGCTCTGAAGAAAAAGTGTCTGTTGAGTCTTCTGATGCGACTGATGAAATGAATGCGGCTGAAGAGATTGCTCCCGAAACGGCAGAGCCTGTTGCTGAAAAAGAATATTCTGTGGTTATTGAAAATTCTTCGGATAAAACAAACGTTTTTAATCCCAAAGATATAAAAAACGGTAAGAAATCAAAGAAAAACGAAAAGCTTTTTGATGAGAATGAGTCTCCTGCCGTTGCTGAAGCAGAGCAGTTGATGTTTAGTATGACCGAAGAGGATCTTCAAAAGAGCATTGAAGAAGCAGAGGCTTTTATTTTTGACAGAGAGCATATTGATAACCCCGAAGAGATTATAAATGATATATCAAACATTCCCGAAGAGAACATTCTTCCTGCTCCCGAAGAAAAAAATGAAGAGTATGATCAAACCGATCTTTGGATTGCTTCCGCTTTTGGCGATGAGGATGAGCTCAAAGAAAAGTTCGGCGAGGAAGAAGCGCAGAAAATCGAGACTCAACTCGATATTGACGTTCAGGAATATCTTAAGTCCGAAAAGAAGGACGTTAAGAACGTTAAAATTCAAGAAGAGTACGTAGATCCTTCGCAGAAAAAAGATATATTTGCTTCATACAGACGCGAGCATAAGTTTGGACTTATGAAGATTATCGGTTGCTTTGTAGTTTTGCTTGTTGCTTTGATTTTTGAAAATATAACCGGTTTTGGCGGCACTCTTCCCGGCGCTTTGAATCAGCAGAATTATCCTGTTGTATATATTCTTGCAAGTCTTCAGCTTTTGGTGCTTGCAAGTGCTATAGCTTGGGATGAAATCTACAAGGGTATTAAGGCGTTATTTGCAATGCAGCCGTTGCCCGAAAGTATAACTGCAGTTGTTGCTGTTATGTCGGCAGTATACCATGTTGCGCATTGTTTTATTTCAGAGACTGATCCTTCCGTTGCGCTTTACGTGTTCCCTGCAATACTTTGTATTTTTGTAACTCTTGTTTGCGACTTCTTTAATCTTAAAAGAGAAATATACAGCTTTAACATAGTTGCTTCCAAACGTATTAAGTATACTATTACTACCGTGGAAAATGATAACGCAGGACTTGAAAACGAAGCGTTCGGTGAATATTTGTCCGAAGAAGACGACGTGGCTATGTTTAAGATAGGAAAGACCTCTTTTGTAAAAGGCTTCTATGAAAGAATGAATTCCTATTCGAAAAATAACTCGATTATAACTATTCTTCTTTCAATTTCGGTAGCATTAGGCTTGATTTTCTTTATATTGTCTACCGTTGTTCATGACGTTAAATTGGCATTTTCGTTCGGTTATCTTGCGTTTGCGATTTCGATGCCTTGTTGCGCAATTCTTGCATTTAGTTTGCCTTTCTACAGAGCATCTAAAAAGGCGTTCGAGGATGACAGCGCAATTATCGGTAACGTATCTTTAGAAGAATATTCTCGCGCAAATACACTTTCATTTGACGATAAGGACGTATTCCCCTCTTATGGAGTAAAGGTTAAGAGTATTAAGGTTTACGGAGAAAGCAGAATTGATAAGATTCTCTATAATTCTGCAAGTGTATTTAAGCTTATCGGCGGTCCTTTGGCTGACGTTTTTGATACGGCTACACACGAGCTCGGCAAATCCGAAAACGTTGAAATTATTGAAGTTGCAAAAGATGGAATTGAGTCACTTATTGACGGTCAGCATATATTTATCGGTAAGACCTCTTATCTCATTGAAAAGGGTTACGCTCCTATGGTTGAACCCGATGACGATATGCTTGAAACAAGCGGTGAAGCAAGTATAATGTATATGGTTTGTGATGATGTTGTTTCCGCAAAAATGTACGTACAGTATACAATTGATCCCGATTTTGAATTTGCTTTAAGAAGACTCTATAAGGCGGGAATTTGCATAGGAATTAAAACGCTTGATCCCAACGTTGATGACAAGCTTCTCGGAAGCAAGGTTAAGATAACTAAATATCCCGTAAGAATTTTGCGTTGCAAGTCACTTGAAGAGGCTTCGGTTCCCCAGGATGAAGCTAACAGCGGTATTGTTTCAAAAAGCAGTCCAAGATCGGTGCTTAATGCATTTGTGCTTTGCTCAAAGGTTCTTTATGCAAACAGAACAAACGTTGCTGTTAAGATTCTTTCGGTTGCATTCAGCGTATTGCTTATGGCATTCTTGCTTGTCTTTGGAAAGATAACCGCAATCCCCTCAATATACGTTGTTCTCTATCAGTTGTTCTGGATGGTTCCCGTATATTTGATTTCAAAATTTTATGTATAAGACAGCGGGAGGGAAGTTTATTCCCTCCCGATTTTATAAACGTGTGTTTTTTCGGAGGAAAAAATGAATTTAGAAAACATATTGACGAAAGTTATGAAGCCTGGTAGATATATAGGCGGAGAATACGGGCAGACTCTTAAAGATAAAGCTAAAGTGAAAACAAGATTTGCCTTTTGCTTTCCGGATTCCTATGAGATTGGTATGTCGAATTTGGGTATCCGCATACTCTATGGCGTTTTGAATAACATTGACGACGTTTGGTGCGAGAGAGTATATGCTCCTTGGGAGGATATGGAAGCAGAGATGCGTAAAAATAATATTCCTCTTTGGGCTGTCGAAAGCGGAGATAAACTGCTCGACTTTGATTTTGTCGGATTCACCTTGCAATACGAACTTTGTTATTCGAACGTTTTGAATATGCTTGAGCTTGCAAATATTCCGCTTATGTCTAAAGACAGAGATGACAGTATGCCTTTAGTTATCGGCGGCGGACCGTGCTCTTATAACGCAGAGCCGATAGCTGACTTTTTTGACCTCTTCTTTATAGGCGAGGGGGAAGAAGCTGTTTGCGAAATCGTTGCTCTCCACAAAGAGATGAAAGAAAAGGGGACATATACGAGAAAAGACTTTTTGCACGAAGCGGCAAAAATTGAGGGCTTTTACGTTCCGTCGCTATATGACGTTAGTTATAACGAAGACGGTACGGTTAAGGCTTATACTCCGAAATATGACGATGTACCTACAAAAATTCGCAAGAGGATTATAAAAGACCTCGATAAAGTGTATTTTCCCGATAAGCTCGTAATGCCATATATCGAAACCGTTCACGACAGAACTATGCTGGAGGTTTACCGCGGTTGTATAAGAGGTTGCCGTTTCTGTCAGGCGGGTATGATATACAGACCTATCAGAGAAAAATCCCCCGAGGTGTTGAATAAACAGGCGAAGTGCTTGTTTGAAAATACGGGGTATGATGAAATATCTCTCGTTTCGCTCAGCATAAGCGACTATTCAAAGATAAATGAGCTTACCGACGATTTGCTTAAGTGGACCGACGAAAATATGGTTAGCCTTTCGTTGCCGAGCCTTCGTGCCGACAGCTTT
This sequence comes from Clostridia bacterium, assembly GCA_017547655.1. GTDB lineage: Bacteria > Bacillota > Clostridia > Oscillospirales > CAG-272 > RGIG1995. The sequence goes on along the minus strand of JAFYPF010000007.1, from coordinate 26,499 downwards.
ACAAAAGAGCTTATGGACAAGATTTCGACTATAAGAACGGGCGGTATTACATTTGCGCCCGAGGCGGGAACGCAGAGACTTCGTGACGCTATAAACAAGAATCTCTATGAAGAGGACTTGTTGAAGGCTTGCGGCGTTGCTTTTAAAGCGGGTAAGACGCAGGTTAAACTGTATTTTATGATGGGATTACCTACCGAGGAAAAAGAGGACCTCGACGGAATACACGCATTAGCGAAGAGGGTTGTTGATACGTACTACGCTAACCCCGACAGACCTAAAGGGAAATCGCCTAAAGTTACGATAAGCGCGGCTTGCTTTATACCGAAACCTTTTACCGCTTTTCAGTGGGAAAAGCAGGAGGATATGGATACCTTGCTTGAAAAACAGCAGTATATTTTGAGTACTATAACCGATAGAAAGGTGAAGTTTAATTACCACGACGCAAAGGTGTCAAGACTTGAGGCTGTTTTTGCAAGGGGCGACAGAAAGCTCTGTAACGTTATGCTTGAAGGACATAAAGCAGGTCTTAAGTTTGATGCTTGGGATGAATATTTTGACTATGAGAAATGGATGAGCGTGTTTGAAAAATGCGGTATTGACCCTGCGTTCTATGCAAACCGCGAATTCGGTAAAGATGAAGTTCTGCCTTGGGATATAATTGATATCGGTGTAACCAAGGAATTCCTTATCAGAGAAAACCAAAAAGCGCACGAATCGAAAACGACGCCTAACTGCCGTGAAAAATGCTCGGCATGCGGCGCTAATTGCTTGGGAGGTGAAAAGACGTGGTGCAACCAAAAACATTAAGAGTGTTGTTTGAAAAAACGGGTAAATTGCAGTACATTTCGCACCTTGACTTGCTTCGCACCATGCAGACGGCGCTTCGCAGAGCAAAGGTTAAGATGATGTATTCGGAGGGCTTTAATCCCCATATGAAGATAAACTTTGCATTGCCTCTTTCTATCGGAATCGAGAGCGTGTATGAGTTTATGGATATAAAGACCGAGGGTAGTGTTAGGGCTGAAGACGTTAAGGAAAACCTGGGTAAGAATTTGCCTGATGATATGAAGATTATTGACGTATATGAGGCGGAGTCTAAATTTACCGATATAAAATATGCTGCATATACTATGTATCTCGACTACGGCGAAGAGTCGGAGAGGGCGGCTGAAATCGGCAAAAGAATATTTAACAATCCCCTTGTTGTAACGAAGAAGACGAAAAAGGGCGAGAAGGATATTGATATTCAGCCTATGATACACGGTGTTGACGTTTCGTTTGAATACGGCTGTGCGCTTGTGAAGTGCGTACTTTGCGCCGACAGTGAAAACTATCTTAATCCGTTCTATCTGACGGGGGCGTTGGATAAAGAAGTGGGTTTTGAAGCACATCACAGAAAAGTGCTTCGTACGGGCGCATACTTTGCCGATGATAAGCTATTCAAATAATTTTGCACAAACTAACGTTGTAATAAAAATATGTACAGATTGAGGCATAGTCCAAAGTCTGTACATTTTTTTAGCGTTTGAAAAAATACTATCTCCCAAATCAAAACATAATTTCTGTGCAAATAATATTGAGTAGCACAGACCAAGAGAGGGAGGTTATTTGCCTATTTTCTTTCCTTAAAAGAAAGTAGATTGGTATATTTGCACTATTTTTGTTGTAAAAAAAAGTCAAATTTGAGATATTGCTTATTGACTAAAGGGTGTGTATGTGTTATAATAGATTAGATATGAATAAGTAAAGCATATCGACATGGTTTCGATTACTTTTACATAACGCTAAAACTGTGTCAACCTTGCTTTGCAAGGTTGATTTTTTGAAGAGGATATGAAAAATATGGAATTGATTTTGAAAGACGGAATAGTTTATTCCGACGGAAAATTTCAGAAACAAACAGTTCATATAGCTAACGGCACCGTTACATGCTTGGAAAGCCATCCCAAGCACAACGGTTCTTTGGTCGTTGATTGTTCTATGTTTTATATTTTCCCCGGTTTCACCGACGTGCATGTGCATTTTCGTGAACCGGGTTTTTCTTATAAAGAAACTATAGCCACAGGCTCCTTGGCGGCGGCTCGCGGCGGCTTTACCGACGTTTGCACAATGCCTAATCTTGATCCTGCGCCCGACAGCGTTGAGAACTTACAGAAACAACTTGATATAATAAAAAAAGATGCTGTTATAAACGTTCATCCGTTCGGTACGATAACAAAAAAACAGGTCGGAGAGGAGTTATCCGATATGGAGGGCATGGCTGAAAACGTCATAGGATATTCCGATGACGGACGAGGCGTACAGTCCGACGAAATGATGGAAAAGGCTATGCTTAAAGCAAAGGCGCTCGGTAAAATAATCTCTGCGCACTGCGAAGACAACAGCTTACTTTTCGGCGGATATATTCACGATGGCGAATATGCAAAGCTACACGGACACAAAGGTATCTGCTCTGAATCTGAATGGAAACAGATTGAAAGAGATTTAAAGCTTGTCGAAAAAATCGGTTGCAAATACCACGTATGTCATATATCAACAAAAGAAAGTGTTGAGCTTATAAGACAAGCAAAGAAAAAAGGGCTTGACGTTACTTGTGAAACTGCACCGCACTATCTTATTATGAACGATATGATGCTTCAAGAAGACGGAAGATTCAAAATGAATCCGCCTATCCGAAGCGAAGAAGACAGATTGGCTCTTGTGGAAGGCTTACTTGACGGAACGGTTGATATGATAGCAACAGACCACGCGCCGCACTCTGCTGAAGAAAAGTCAAAGGGACTTTCGGGAAGCAATATGGGTGTTGTAGGAATAGAAACGAGTTTTTCTACAATGTACACGTACCTTGTAAAAAAAGGCGTTATGACACTTGAAAAACTTATTGAAGTAATGTATGTAAATCCTTCAAAGAGATTTAACATAAATAAGGGCATCGAGGTAGGCAAAAAAGCAGATCTTACGGTGTTCGACCTAAACAAAAAGTATATAATTGACCCCGCCGACTTCAAGTCAATGGGCGTTGCCACTCCTTTTAAAAACCACGAGGTTTACGGAGAATGTAAACTTACTATGGCAAACGGTAGCGTCGCATACAACGGCGGATTGAATTTAGAATAAATTACGGGGGACAGAAAAATGGCAAAGAGAACAGATTTAAAAAAGATTATGATTATAGGTTCAGGTCCTATAGTTATCGGTCAGGCGGCAGAGTTCGATTATGCGGGAACTCAGGCTTGTCTTGCTCTTAAGGAAGAGGGTTACGAAGTTGTACTTGTTAACTCGAATCCTGCAACTATTATGACCGATACCACTATTGCGGACAAGGTTTATATGGAGCCTCTTACACTTGAATACGTTGCAAGAATTTTGAGATATGAGCGTCCCGACGCTATTATCCCCGGAATCGGCGGGCAGACAGGTCTTAACCTTGCTATGCAGCTTGAAAAGAAGGGCGTTCTTAAGGAATGTCATACAGAGCTTCTCGGCACAAGCAGTGAAAGTATCGAAAGAGCAGAGGACAGAGAAATGTTTAAAGAGCTTTGCCGTTCGATAGGCGAGCCCACAATTCCTTCCGAAATCTCTTACAGTATCGAAGAAGCTAAAGAAGCGGCAAAGAGAATCGGTTATCCCGTAGTTCTTCGTCCTGCGTTTACTCTCGGAGGTACGGGCGGCGGCTTCGCTAACGATGAAGAAGAGCTTTGCGAGGTTGCTGTTAATGCATTTAAGCTTTCTCCCGTTCATCAGGTTCTTATTGAGAAGAGTGTTAAGGGATATAAAGAAATTGAATTTGAGGTTATGAGAGATGGCAACGATACCGCTATTACTATTTGCGGTATGGAAAACATTGATCCGGTTGGTGTTCATACAGGTGACTCACTCGTTGTTGCTCCTATTATGACTCTTTCGGAGCATGATCGAAAAATGCTCAACGATTCCGCCATTAAGCTTATCAGGGCGCTTGAAATCAAGGGCGGTTGTAACGTTCAGTTTGCGCTTGATCCTCATTCCAGCGATTACTATCTTATAGAAGTTAACCCCCGTGTTTCACGTTCTTCTGCGCTTGCATCAAAGGCATCGGGTTATCCTATCGCGCGTGTTACGGCGAAGATTGCTGTCGGTATGAATCTTGATGAAATCAAGATTGCTAACACAAATGCTTCTTTTGAGCCTCAACTCGATTACGTTATCGCAAAGCTTCCCAGATTCCCGTTCGATAAGTTTACTACAGCCTCAAACCAGCTCGGTACACAGATGAAGGCTACCGGTGAGGTTATGGGTATCGGTTCTAATCTTGAGGAATGTTTGCTTAAGGGTATCCGTTCTCTTGAGGTTGGTGTAAACCACATTTATCACCATAAGTTTGACAATATGACGGATGCTGACCTTCGTCAGTATATCAGCGAGTTCCGTGATGATAATATATTTGCTATCGCCGAGCTTATTTACCGCGGAGCAACGGTTGACGAAATTCACGATATTACGAAGATTACACCTTTCTTCCTTGAGGCTATTAAGAACATAGTTGATATGGAAGAGACACTTAAGGCTCACGTTTTTGACCTTGAAACACTTAAAGCCGCTAAAAAAATGGGCTTTAGCGATAAATACGTTGCAAGAATGTGGGAATGCGCAGAGCTTGACGTATTTAAGTTTAGAAAAGAACACAACCTTTTCCCCGTATTCAGAATGGTTGATACTTGCCATACGGGCGCATATATCCCTTACTTCTACTCTTCTTACACCGGTGAAAATACATCTGTTCTTACCGATAAGAAAAAGATAGTGGTTCTCGGCGCAGGACCTATCAGAATAGGTCAGGGCGTAGAATTTGACTACTCTACAGTTCACGCTGTAACAACAATAAAGAATTCCGGTTACGAGGCTATTATTATTAACAACAATCCCGAAACTGTTTCTACCGACTATACAACGGCTGACAAGCTCTATTTTGAGCCTCTTACTCCCGAAGATGTTATGAACATTATTGAGTTTGAGAAGCCCGAGGGTGTTATTGCATCTCTCGGCGGTCAGACTGCTATTAACCTAGCACAGCCCCTTCATGACCTTGGCGTTAAGATAATCGGCACAGACTGCGCCGCTATTGATAAGGCTGAAAACAGAGATGCATTCGAAAAGCTTCTTAAGGAGCTTGATATTCCTCAACCTGCCGGCAGAGCTGTTACCAAGATTGAAGATGGTGTTGCTGCTGCGGCAAACGTTGGATATCCTGTTCTTGTTCGTCCCTCGTTTGTACTCGGTGGCCGTGCAATGCAGATTGTTGCAAACGAAGAGCAGCTTCGTCATTACCTCAAGACGGCGGTTGAAATTGACGAGGACAAGCCGGTTCTTGTTGACAAGTATATCAGCGGTAAAGAGGTTGAAGTTGATGCTATATGCGACGGACACGACGTGTTCGTTCCCGGTATTATGGAGCTCGTTGAAAGAACGGGCGTTCACTCGGGTGACTCTATAAGCGTATATCCCGCATTCTCGATTTCCGATAAGGTTAAGGGTACAATTCTCCAATATGCGAAGAAGCTTGGTCTCGGTATCGGAATTATAGGTCTTTACAATATTCAGTTTATTGTTGACAAGAACGACGAAGTATTTATTATCGAGGTTAACCCCCGTTCTTCAAGAACTGTTCCGTTCCTTTCGAAGTCGACGGGTTATAGCTTGGCTGATATTGCTACTGAAGTTATTCTCGGCAAGTCTCTTAAAGAGCAGGGAATATTCTCCCTCTATCCCGAAGAAAAGAATAGATGGTACGTTAAGGTTCCCGTATTCTCGTTTAATAAGCTTCGCGGACTTGATGCATATCTCTCTCCCGAGATGAAGTCTACCGGTGAAGCTATCGGTTATGACGATAAGTTCTACCGTGCGCTTTATAAAGCGCTTCAGGCCTCCGGTATGCACCTCCAGAATTACGGTACGGTTCTCGCAACTATTGCAGATTGCGATAAAGATGAGGCGCTTCCTCTTATCCGCCGTTTCTACAACCTCGGATTTAATATCGAGGCTACATCCGGTACGGCTGCATTCCTTAAAGAAAACGGAATTCGTACTCACGTAATCAAAAAGCTTTCCGAGGATGCCGAAGAATTGGCAGAGGTTATTCGTCAGGGACATATCGCTTACGTTATCAACACGAGTGATCCCTCGTCTTCCGGTACAACCCGCGACGGTTTTGAAATAAGAAAATATGCTACGGAAAACAACGTAACTATGTTTACTTCACTTGATACGGTTAGAGTTCTTCTCGACGTACTTGAAGAAACGACGTTGACGATTTCTACTATTGACGCATAATAAAATCTGATAAATAGGGCGGAGAGTTCTCGCCCCTATGATAAGGAAAAATAATGAAACAGACGATTTTTACGATAAAACATAACGTAGCTCTTACAGCTAACGTATACGAAATGGCACTTGTGGGTGATACGGAGGGGATTGCTTCCGGTCAGTTTGTAAACATAAAAATAGACGGACTTTATCTCCGTCGTCCCATTTCGGTTTGCGATTATTCGGAAGATACCTTGACGCTTGTTTATAAAGTTGTTGGTAAGGGCACGGAAGAAATGGCAAAAATGGTATCAGGTCAAAAGCTTGACGTTTTGACGGGGCTCGGTAACGGTTATGACACTGCAAAAAGCGGCAGTCAACCTTTGCTTATTGGTGGCGGTGTCGGTGTTCCACCAATGTACGCTCTTGCAAAACAGCTTATTGAAGAGGGAAAAAAGGTTAATGTTATACTTGGATTTAACTCTTCCGACGAGATATTCTACAAAAATCAGTTTGAAGCTTTAGGCGCATACGTTACCGTAACTACCGTTGACGGAAGCTTTGGTGTAAAGGGCTTTGTTACCGATGCATTAAAGAATACGGGTGGATATTCATATATCTACACTTGCGGTCCCGAGGTTATGCTTAAGGCTGTGTATAATGCGGGCGAAACAAGCGGCCAGTACAGCTTTGAGGAGCGTATGGGTTGCGGCTTTGGCGCTTGTATGGGTTGTACCTGCAAGACGAAGTACGGAAACAAACGTATTTGTAAAGACGGTCCCGTTCTTGAAAAGGAGGAGATAATATGGTAAATACAAAAATCTCCCTTTGCGGAATTGAAATTGATAATCCCGTTATTCCTGCAAGCGGAACATTTGGGTTTGGATATGAGTTTGCTGAACTCTATGATATAAATTGTCTTGGTACGTTTAGCTTTAAGGGTACAACAAAAGATGCAAGATTCGGTAACCCCACACCGAGAATAGCGGAATGTTCTTCGGGTATGCTCAATGCCGTAGGACTTCAGAACCCCGGTGTTGAAAAGGTTATTTCCGATGAGCTCCCCAAGCTTGCGAAGGTTTTTAATAAAAAGGTTATGGCAAACGTAAGCGGTTTTGCTGTTGAAGACTACGTTTACACCTGTGAAAAACTTGATAAGGAAGAGCAGGTCGGTTGGCTTGAGGTTAATATAAGCTGTCCTAACGTACATGGAGGAGGTATGAGCTTCGGGACTTCTCCCGAGTCGGCTTATGAGGTTACTAAAGCTGTTAAGGCGGTAACGACAAAGCCTGTTATAATCAAGCTTTCGCCTAACGTTACCGATATTGCAAGTATCGCTGCGGCGTGTGAAAATGCAGGCGCTGACGGTATCAGTATGATAAATACCCTTATGGGAATGAGAATTAACCTTAAAACGAGAAAGCCCATAATTGCCAATAAAACTGGAGGTTATTCCGGGCCCGCTATTTTGCCTGTTGCTCTCCGTATGGTGTATCAGGTGTATGAAGCGGTAAAAATACCGATTGTGGGTATGGGCGGTATTTCTACAGCCGAGGACGTTATCGAAATGATGATGGCGGGAGCTACTGCGGTTGAGGTCGGCGCGGCAAATCTTATCGAGCCTTACGCTTGTAAGAACATTATTGATGAATTACCTGCCGTAATGGAAAGATACGGAATAAAAGATTTAAATGAAATTATCGGAGGAGCGCACTGATATGGGAAGAGACGTTATTATTGCATGTGATTTTTCAACGAAGAAGGCTGTTATGGACTTTCTTGATAAATTCAAGGAAGAGAAGCCTTTTGTGAAAATCGGTATGGAGCTTTATTATGCAGAAGGCCCCGAAATAGTTCGTGAAATAAAAGCAAGAGGACATAAGATATTCCTTGATCTTAAGCTTCACGATATCCCCAATACCGTTAAGAAGTCTATGTCGGTTTTGTCAAGACTTGACGTTGATATGACAAACCTTCATGCGGCGGGTACTATCGCTATGATGGAGGCTGCTATTGAGGGCTTGACAAGAGAAGACGGCACAAGACCTATGCTTATAGCAGTAACACAGCTTACTTCTACAAGCGAAGACAGAATGAAAAACGAGCTTCTTATCAATGCTCCCATTGATGAAACTGTTATGCACTATGCAAAGAACGCAAAGATTGCAGGACTTGACGGGGTAGTTTGTTCTCCTCTTGAAGCGGGTAAGGTTCACGATACTTGCGGTAAAGATTTTGTTACCGTAACTCCCGGTGTCAGATTTGCTGACGGTGAGGTTGGTGACCAGGTTAGAGTTATGACTCCCGAACAAGCAAAGAAGATTGGCTCTGATTACATTGTTGTAGGCAGACCTATTACTGCTGCGGAGGATCCCGTCGCCGCATACAGAAGATGCGTAAAAGAATTTGTTGATTATAAAGGAGAAATTTGACATGGAAAGCTATAAGAGAGAGTTTATACAGTTTTTGCAGTCTGCAGGTGTTTTGAAGTTTGGTGATTTTACAGCTAAAAGCGGAAGAAAGATTCCTTACTTTATAAATGCGGGAGATATTAAGACGGGCGACCAGATTTCAAAGCTCGGCGAGTTCTATGCAAAAGCGTATTTTGAAAAAGTAGGTAACAAGAAAACCGTTCTTTACGGGCCTGCATACAAGGGTATTTCCATTGCGGTTTCTGCGGCAGTTGCTCTTGCAAAGCAGGGGCTTGACGTTCCTTTCTTCTTTAACAGAAAAGAAGTAAAAGACCACGGAGAAGGCGGCGTTTTTGTAGGTTACGTTCCGAAAGAGGGCGAAGAAATTGTTATCGTTGAAGACGTAATTACTGCAGGAACGGCTATTCGTGAGAGTATGGAAATTCTTTCCGGCGTTAAGGGCGCAAAGGTTTCGGCGGTTTTCGTAATGGTTGACAGAAAAGAAAAGGGCAAGACTGAAATGTCCGCCATGGCAGAGCTTGAGCAGGAGTTCGGTTTCCCCGTATTCTCTGTAGTTGACGTATACGATATTATCGAATATCTTGAAGAAGATCCCGCTAACAAGGAAAACGTTGACCGAATCAAGAATTATCTTGCTGTTAACGGCGCAAAAGCATAAAGATATACTGTAAAAAGGAGAAATAAGAATGAGAAGCATTATTGATATAATGGATCTGTCTGTAGAAGAGATTGACGGCCTTTTGGCTACTGCAGAGGATATAATAGAAAATCCCAAAAAGTATGCGGACGCATGTCGCGGAAAGAAGCTTGCAACTTTGTTTTTTGAGCCTTCTACAAGAACAAGGCTAAGCTTTGAGGCGGCTATGTACGAGCTTGGCGGAAATGTTATAGGTTTTTCCGATGCATCAAGTAGCTCATCATCTAAAGGTGAAAGTGTGTCTGATACGGCAAGAGTTATAAGCTGTTATGCTGATATTATTGCTATGAGACACCATAAGGAAGGCGCTCCTTACGTTGCAAGCACGAAAGCATCAATCCCCGTAATAAACGCAGGTGACGGCGGTCATAACCACCCGACACAAACTTTGGCTGACTTGCTTACAATAAAGAGAGAAAAGGGCAGATTCAATAACCTTACCATTGGTTTTTGCGGAGACTTAAAGTTTGGCAGAACAGTTCATTCTCTTATCAGTGCTATGTCGAGATATGAGAACGTAAAATTTGTTATGATTTCTCCCGATGAGCTTACAATTCCTGATTACGTTAAGCAGAACGTGCTTATACCTAATAGTATTGAATACAAAGAGGTGAAGAGTCTTGAAGAGGCAATGCCCGAGCTTGATATCCTCTATATGACTCGTGTACAGAAGGAGCGTTTCTTTAACGAGGCTGATTATATCAGACTTAAAGATACGTACATTTTGACACCGGAAAGATTGCAGAGCGCAAAAGATGACCTTTGCATAATGCATCCGCTGCCCCGTGTAAACGAAATATCGGTAGCTGTAGACGACGACAAGAGAGCTTGTTACTTTAAGCAGGTTCTCAACGGTAAATATATGAGAATGGCGCTTATACTTAAGCTTTTGGAGGTAGAAATATGATAGTCGGACAGATAAAAGACGGAATAGTTCTTGACCACATTAAAGCCGGTCGAGGTATGAAAATATACGATACGTTAAAGCTTGGTGAGCTTGACTGCGCAGTTGCTTTGATTGTTAATGCTGACAGTGAAAAAATGGGCAAGAAGGATATAATCAAGATAAGCGGACTTATAGATATTGATCTTCATATACTTGGTTTTATTGATCCCGACGTAACGGTTAATATTATTAACGATGGAAAGGTAGTAAAGCGTGAGAAAATAGCTCTTCCCGAGACGATAACGGATATTTTGAAGTGTAAAAATCCGAGATGTATTACGACTGTTGAGCAGGAATTGCAGCACGTATTTAAGCTTTGCGACGAGGGCAACAAGGTTTACCGTTGCATCTATTGTGAAACAAAGGCAGAACTTGAAAGTGTTAAGTAAAACAAAAAATCCGTATGAATTTCATACGGATTTTTTTGTTTTAAAGGTAACTGTGGGTTTAGTCTTAAAAAGTAAGAATGAAATCGCGGCATAGCCACGATGAAATCTTCACTTCGCTCGGATGAAATCTTCGGTGTTCCACCTCAGATGAAATTAAATCTGCTCCTTTTATCCCCGCGTTAGCGGGATTTCATTCACCGCAGGCGGATTTAGTTAAAAAAGAAAAGCAAGTCATTTGACTTGCTTTTCTTTTTTTGGTGACCCGTGGGGGAATCGAACCCCCGTTACTGCCGTGAAAGGGCGGTGTCTTAACCGCTTGACCAACGGGCCGAATATGGTAGCGGAAGTCGGATTTGAACCAACGACCTGCCGGGTATGAACCGGATGCTCTAGCCAGCTGAGCTATTCCGCCATTTTTCAGAAGCATTACCGCTCCAGCGGAACGCCCGATTAGTATAACACAACGAGTTTTGTTTGTCAACCCCTTTTTTAAAAAAAATATTTTCTTTTTTTATTTGTTTTATAACTATTATTTCCTTTGATAAATATAATTATTGTGCTATAACAATATTTTAGGTTAAAACCTTGCATTTTATAAGATGTATGGTATAATTGCTCTATAATAGAATGTTATTATTAACATTAATGTGTTTTAAAGTTTGTATTCATTTATACAGAAAAAGGAGATAATTGCTTTGAAATTATCATTTAAAGGAGGAATTCACCCTCCGCAGAGTAAGAATACCGCAAATTGCGCGGTTGAAAAAATGCCGCCGCCCAAAAAGGTGTTTATTCCGCTTTCACAGCATATAGGCGGCGCTTGTGTTCCGCTTGTAAAAAAAGGTGACATTGTAGATAAAGGTCAAATCATCGGAAACGTTGAGGGTGGACTCGGTTGTCCCGTACACGCCTCCGTATCCGGCGTTGTTGAGTCAATTGAGGTTAAGACCAGTGCTTCGGGAGTTAAGATAGGACAGATAGTTATTGAAAACGACTTTGAGGAAAGGCTTTCCGTTGATGTTAAGCCAATTGAAAAGAGTTTTGAAAGTCTTACTCTTGATGACGTTATTGAAATAACAAAAAATGCGGGTATCGTTGGACTTGGCGGCGCTACCTTTCCTGCTCACGCCAAGCTTGCTTCGGGCGCAGGAAAGATAGATCATCTTATTATAAACTGCGCAGAGTGTGAGCCATATATAACTGTTAACCACAGGCTTTTGCTTGAACAGCCCGAGCGTGTTTTGAGAGGTCTTAAAATTCTTTTAAAGGTTTTTGGACTTACCAAGGGGTATATTGCAATTGAAGATAACAAAAAGGACGCAATTAAAAAACTTAAAGAAAAAACTACGGGAACTGACTTTGTTGACGTATGCATAATGAAGACCAAATATCCGCAGGGCGATGAAAGACAGATTATTTATGCTTTGACAGGTAAAGAGCTTACCTCGGGGCATTTACCTTTTGAGGTTGGTTGTCTTATACTTAATGCCGAAACAGTTGCGGCTATATATGATGCCGTTGTATACGGTATGCCGCTTATCGAGAGGTTTGTAACGGTTGACGGCGATTGTGTTAAGGAGCCGAAAAACTTAAGCGTGAGAATAGGAACACCCATAAACGAGCTTATTGAATATTGCGGCGGACTTACAAAGGATCCGTACAAGATAATATGCGGTGGCCCTATGATGGGGGTAGCTCAATGGAAAATGTATGCTCCTACGGTAAAGGGAACGTCGGCAGTTTTGGTGTTTTCGAACCAAAACAGAACGAGACAGTCGGATGCGCCCTCATGCATACATTGCGGAAGATGCGTTGGACATTGTCCAATGCGTTTAATGCCCAATTACCTTGTGGCATTTGCGAATGCAGGCGAGCTTGATAAGTGCAAAGAGTTTGATATACTCGGTTGTGTTGAGTGCGGCTGTTGCTCATACGATTGCCCCGCCGACGTGCCGATAGTTCAGACTATCAGAGCAGCTAAAGGGAAAATACTTGAACAAATGCGCGCTCAAAAAGCGGCGCTAAATAAATCTGCCGTTGCGGCAAAGCCCGAAAAAGAAGATAAGGGAGGAAAAGAGAGTTGAACATTGATTATACAAAAAATCCTTTGACGGTAACCTCTGCCCCCCATTTGAAGAACCCCGAAAGAACAAGTACTATTATGCTTGACGTAATAGTTGCCTTGCTTCCTGCGACTGTTTGGGGTGTATACGTATTTGGTTGGAGAGCTTTGGCTATAGTATTGGCTTCGGCTTTGTCGGCGGTGCTTTCCGAGGCTTTGTTTTGCTATTTTATGAATCAACCCATAACCGTAAAAGATGGCTCGGCGGCTGTTACAGGGCTTATACTTGCTTTATGTTTGCCCGTGTCCGTTCCGTTGTGGATTCCCGTAATCGGAAGCGTATTTGCGATAATTGTTGTAAAACAGCTTTTCGGCGGTTTAGGAAAGAACGTTGTTAATCCCGCAATTGCCGCAAGAGTGTTTTTGTTTCTTGCGTGGCCGGCTCAAATGTCGTACTATACTGTTCCCGGGGCATCGTTGCCCGTTTTGGCTAACGTGGACAGAGTTGATGCTTTTGCATCGGCAACACCTCTCGGCGCATTGAAAAATGGGAAATTGTTTGAAATAGGTCTTTACGATACGGTTTTGGGCAAGGTTGGCGGTTGTATTGGCGAGGTTTCGGCGATGCTTTTGGCTCTCGGCGGTTTGTATCTGCTTATTCGTAAAACGATTAAATGGCATATACCCGTAGCATACATAGCAACTGTTGCATTGATAGCTTTGATATTCCCGCAGGCAGAGCCTACATGGAGATACGTTGCGTATCATGTGTTTGGCGGCGGTTTGATGCTCGGCGCTATATTTATGGCAACCGATTACGTTACCTCTCCCATTACGAAGTGGGGAAGAATTATATACGGTATAGGCTGTGGCGTTATTACTATGGTTATAAGATGCCTCGGTCAGTATCCTGAGGGCGTATCGTTTGCAATAATGATAATGAATCTTCTTGTATGGTATTTTGATATGTATACAAGACCTTCAAAGTTTGGAGGTGTCGAAAAGAAAAAATGAATAACAAGAATATTGTATTGGAAGAAAATAACGCAGAAAATAAAAGCGGAAACTTAAAATATTATTTGAAGATATGCTTTACTCTTTTGCTTATTTCCGCATTAACCGCAGGACTTTTGGCTTTCGTTAACTCGGTTACGAAAGACAGGATAGCCGCAAATGAGCTTGCCGTTATGGAAGAGGCTATGGGCAGAATATTTGTTGCTTGCGATAAGATTGAAGCTATAGAGGGCGAATATGAAGCTCCTGTTGTTGCCGTATATTCGGTCTACAGAGATGGCGAAATGATGGGCTATGGCATACAGTCAACGCCCATGGGTTTTAAGGATAGTATAGGTCTTATTGTCGGGGCAGATGTTAACGGAAATTGTCTCGGTGTTGAGATAACCTCTATATCTGATACCCCCGGTGTTGGAACGAAGGTTAATGAGGGTAACTTCCTTTTTGGCTTTAGAGGGCGTAACGGTGATAACGTAAGTGATTATGATACTATATCGGGCGCGACCATTTCGTCTAAAGCGGTAAGAAGCGGCGTTGAAGCGGCGTTGGCTCTCAATATATTTGTCGCAGACGGCGCCGTTGAGGGAGAAATCGAAGAGGGCGTCGCTGACGAGTCGGAAGAGTCCGCAGTTGACGAAACAGCAGCGGAGGTGAAATCAGAATGAGTAAGAATAATAAAATTCTTGAGCAATTCAAAGATGGGATTATAACAAATAACCCCACGTTCGTTCAGCTCCTCGGCACATGTCCCGCACTTGCTACAACCACGTCTGCATCTAATGCGCTTGGTATGGGTATTTCGGTTATACTGGTGTTAATGTGCTCGAATATGTTTATATCGCTTTTGCGTAAATTTATACCAAATCAAATAAGAATTGCTTCCTATATAGTTATTATATCGGGATTTGTGAGCGCACTCGAGTTGCTTATAAAGGCATTTTTGCCATCGTTAAGTAATTCTCTTGGACTTTTTATTCCTTTGATAGTTGTAAACTGTATTATTCTTGCGAGAGCCGAAGCGTTTGCATCAAAGAATAAGGTTTTGCCGTCAATTGTCGACGGTCTTGCGATGGGTGCGGGCTTTACATTGGCGCTTGTAATTCTCGGTGCAATCAGAGAGATTATAGGTGCCGGAACAATATTCGGTATATCTGTTTTCGGTGATTGGTTTGAGCCTGCGGTACTGTTTATATTGCCCCCAGGCGCATTTATAACCTTGGGCTTTGTAATTGCTCTTGTTCAAAAGATTAGGTCAAGACATAACGAATACGTTAAGAGTCAAGAGCTTGAGCGAAAGAGACTTGAAAGGGAGGCGGGATTATGGAATTAAGTTTGACCGGCGTACTGCTTTTGATTGTATCGGCAGTATTTATTGATAACTTTATATTTTCGAAATTCCTCGGCTGCTGCCCTTTTCTCGGAGTTTCAAAGAGTCCGTCTACCGCTTTCGGTATGGGGTGCGCGGTTATATTCGTAATGACACTTTCGAGTGCTGTTACGTGGTGCGTATACAGCTACGTGCTTGTTCCGTTTGAACTTGAATATTTGAAGACTATAGCGTTTATTTTGATTATTGCTTCATTGGTTCAGATGATTGAGTTTTTCTTGAAGAGTAAGGTGCCGGCGCTTTATGAATCGCTTGGTATTTACTTGCCCCTTATTACTACAAACTGTGCCGTTCTCGGTGCGGCGTTGCTTAATATTCAGAATGGATACAATTTTATTTATTCTGTAGTATTCGGATTTGCGTCGGGTGTTGGTTTTACTATGGCTATACTTATATTTGCGGGAGTAAGGGCGAGAATGCGGTTTTCTAATCCGCCCGCCTCGTTTAAGGGAACGCCTATTGCGCTTATAACGGCAGGGCTTATAGCTATGGCGTTTATGGGCTTCTCGGGTATGAGCATAGGATAAGGGGGGGCTGAAATGAATGACGTGATTATAGCTTTTGTTTCTTTTGGCGCTATCGGTCTTGTGCTCGGGCTTTTGCTTGCGCTTGTTTCAAAGATATTTGCGACAGAAGATAATCCAAAGGTTGAAGAAATATTTGAGTGTCTGCCGGGCGCTAACTGCGGTGGCTGCGGCTATGCAAGCTGTCACGCTCTTGCCGAGGCTATTGAACGAGGGGAGGCGAAGACAAATTCTTGCCGTGCTGCAAGTCAGGAAAGCGTCGAAAAAATATGCGCAGTAATGGGAGTTGCGGCAGAACAAGGTGTAAGAATGAGAGCGCAGGTAATGTGCTCGGGTTCACATTCGAGAGTTCGCTCAAAGTATATCTATGAGGGACCGAAGGATTGTAACTCGGTTGTAAAACTTGGCGGTGGAAATAAGCTTTGCTTAAATGGCTGTATCGGGTACGGAACGTGCGTTTCAAAGTGTAATTTTGATGCGATTAAGGTTGTTGACGGACTTGCGCATATTGATTATGACAAGTGTATAGGTTGCGGAGCTTGTGTGTCGGCTTGTCCAAAGCAAATTATCAAGCTTATTCCATATCACAGCGCATATTGGGTAGGATGTATGTCGGTTGACAACGGCAAGATAACTATGAAGAACTGCGATGTCGGTTGTATAGGTTGTCGGATTTGCGAGAAGAACTGCGAGTCTGGAGCAATAAAGGTGGATAATTTTGTTGCATCTATTGATTATTACAAGTGTACCGGCTGTGGTGTTTGCGTTACCAAATGCCCGAGGCATATTATAAGAACCGGTAACTTTGAGCACCACCAAAGGAAGATAGGCGAGAAAATTCTAAATAAGTAATAAAAAACGGGGAAGTATATTGAGCGGCACTCTAAAGGACAGTTTTCAAAAACACGGCATATCTCGAAAGAGGTATGCCGTGTTTTGCATTTGTGTCTACAAATGCAGTGCTTGTCAAGAAAAAGAGATAGACTTTCGGGAACAATAAAAAGGCTCCCTTGTGTAAAGGGAGCTGTCAGCGAAGCTGACTGAGGGATTGTTCTACGAGATGATCAATATACTCGCAAACACCTCTAAAGTTTTTATGTATTTCCGTATTCGGTATTCTGACCACTGTTAATCCATATTCTTCAAGGAAAGCCGTTCTTTCTTCATCATATTGCTTTCCTTCTTCGGTATAATGTCCCGAGCCGTCAAGCTCGATGACAAGCTTTGCCTCTGCACAGTAAAAATCCGCTATATACTTGCCGAGAACCTTTTGGCGAGAAAATCGAACGGGATGGGTTCGCAGAAAATCATACCAAAGGTGTTTTTCTTCTTTGGTCATATTCTTCCGCAACATTTTTGCGGTTGGAACAATATCTTTATTATGTTTTCGCTGCATTACAATCCCTCCGTCACGCTATCGCGTGCCACCTCCCTTTACACAAGGGAGGCTTTTAGCAAAGCCCACATCTCTTGATAAATTGGAATTTGTCAATTCCACGCCATCATTTGGCAGAATTGATAAGTTATCAAAAGTGAGATTAAAAGCATGCCTGCTATATACACAACTTTGAACCACACTTTTTCTTTTGGTATTCTTCTCGATAAAAATGCTGAAATCACTGTAACACAAACAGAAACAAACATCCAAAACAATGCGGTAAAATCATTGGCGTTAAAGTTGTTTTCAACCAAGTTTCCCGCCTCGTCAATCACAGGGCAACCACATCCCAGCCAGTCGACAATAATGCGTTGATTCACTAAACTGTAAGGAATAAGCAAAACCGCAAACAATAAAACTGGTGTCAGCAGAACGACTATTTTTTTTAGATTTTTCATATGCGTCACACTCCTTTGTCAAATTCTTATTTATAGTTCTGCTTTATCGCAACAAAACCCTTTATACACAGTGTATTCACACGACCTATTATAACACAAAAACCGCAGAAAATCAATCTGCG
Organism: Clostridia bacterium; assembly: GCA_017547655.1. Lineage (GTDB taxonomy): Bacteria > Bacillota > Clostridia > Oscillospirales > CAG-272 > RGIG1995. The sequence goes on along the minus strand of JAFYPF010000007.1, from coordinate 8,808 downwards.
GTTTCTGTTTTTCTGTCGGCAGGTAAAACTGTCCTTTAGGGTACAACCCTATATATTTCCCAGTTTTTTTTGATCAAAAAAATACCCTTTTATTGTTGCGAGAAAAAAATTTGGATTTAGTGGTAATAAATTGCTTTTTTTCATATCTTTTTTTGTTTAAAATCAATATAATATATTGACAACATAATCTTTGTGTGGTAAACTATGTATGTATCTTTATCCATATTTTTATGTGAATAAAAAATTAAAATACATTTTCCAAGGAGGAAATAATATGAGAAAGCTTACAAAAATTCTCATTCCTGTGATTTTGCTTATTGCAATCGTGGCTGCTTGCACAGTGATGTTCTCTGCTGCTGCCGAAACGGGAACGCCTAAAATCAGCGATGGGCAGACTGTTGTGTATATTGCAAATGAATCAAAAGGTACAGGAGACGGTTCATCAGCCGATAATGCGATGGGACATGGTGCTAATTACTACACAGATTTGAATGGTAGTGATACAACTAAGAAAAAGGCTGCTTACAAGCAGAACGCTTTTTATCTTGCGATGAAGGCAAATGACAGCGCAATTGTAAAAAACGGCGGTGTAGTTGTTATTTGTGGCGAGTTTTCAATTGACTCGTGCGGATCTATGAGAGATAACTTTTCCGAGTTCGAGTGGCCCACAATCGCAGGTACTAAAAATATTACTATTACAAGCTATTATGACGGTGTAGATTACAGAACTCAAGGCGCAAGGCTTGTTCTTGATACTTCTAAATATGGTATTAACTGGTGTATTAAAGCTCCCACAACTTGGGAATATCTTGAAATTCAAGCTAAATTTGACTCTTCAAGAGGCTTTGGTGGCGGCAGCGACGATGACAGGGTAGCAATGATTTCTTTCTGGGGCAACAAGACTGTTATTGACGAACAGGTTGTTGTTGAGTCCTATGACGTTAGAGCTTCGGGCACAAAACAAACATATTATCCTGCTCTCTGTGCTTATGACAGATATATTGGTTGGACAAATAATGCAACCATGTCAGACCATGTAGACAACATGAATTCCGATCTTACCATCAACTCCGGTACTTGGTCAAGAGTATATGGCGCTGTGTATGGTAATTATAATTACGGAAAATCTACCGGTGTTGCAAACATTGTAGTTAACGGCGGTACGATTCAGCAGATTTCCGGTACCGGCCGTATTGGGGATATTGCGGAATTGGGAACCGCTCATACAGGCGACGTAAATATTACGATTAACGGTGGTACGGTTAATGAAGTTTACGGTTCTAATATGAACGGTGTAGGCAGTAGCGGTACGATTACTGTTGAGATTTCCAGAGACGTTAATGGTATTGAAAAGGTTGAAGCTTATTTTGCAACAAGCTCTAACAGTGCAAAGGCTCCCACGAACGCAATAGTTAAATATGACAGAAGCAATGTTTCCGATAGTGTTGTTAAGTACTTCACAACAGTTGACGCTACGGGCGTTGCTCCCGACCCCGGTGTAGTTTATGTTTCTGCAAACGGTACGGGCGACGGTTCTTCTCCCAGCAAACCTTTGGGAAATGATCCCTCTTATTATACAGAGCTTGATAACGGAACGGGAGGCGCTTACCAGAAAAACGCATTGTACCTTGCATTCCAGAAGCTTGCTTCTACAGGCGGTAAGATAGTTCTTGTTGGCGACGTAGTTGTTGACAGTGCATCTTCACGTGTTCCTACTGGCGAAGGACAGAAGCTCGACCCCTCTGAATTTACTTTGCCTACAGTAGGCGGATTGGTTACCGTAACAAGTACATACGATGGTACAAACTACGGCGGCAAGCTTATTCTTGATCACGATAAATGTAATACGGCAAACCTTGAAATGAAGTCAGACGTAACCTTCGAAAATATTGAGATGGTTTACAAGTATGATCCCGACGATAATAACGGTTGGGGAACAAACTTCATTTTTGAAGCGAGCGGAAAGAAATTGGTTATGGGCGAGGGCGTAGTTGTTAAGTCTCTCAATGCTGATACCAATGAGGCAGGCAATAGATATCCGATTATCGTAGGCGGCCACAGATATGACAAGAGCAGCAGCACTGACGTAACTGTTAAGTCCGGTACTTGGGATATGATTATTGCGGGAGGTTTCGGTTGCTCTGCTCCCTACTATACATGTACGGTTACAGGTAATGCAAAGCTTGTTATTGATGGTGGTAAGATAGCTAAAGTTTACGGAACAGGTTCTGAAATCAAAGCTACTGGTACAATAAACGGTTCTGCGACAATCACCGTTAACGGCGGTGAAATTGATACACTTTATTTCACAAATACAATTGTATATCCCGGCACAGGTTCGGTTGTTACTCTCGGAGCTAACGCAAGAATCAATAATGCATACTATGCTGAAAGTGGCTATTTGGGAGATGTTGACGACCTTAAAAATCGTGTGACGTTTATTGACAACAATCAGGTTGTAGTTAAGGATCAGCCCCCTGTTATTCCTAACGTTATATACATAGCTTCAAATGGTACGGGTGACGGTTCTTCTCCCGACAAACCTCTTGGCGATCATCCCAATTACAGAGAAAATCTCCAGAAAATGTATGCTTTGCTTAAGTCTGTAGGTGGTTACGGTAAGATTTCGAAGCTTTCTGCAGAGGAAAAGACATTTATAGGTAATCTTTACAAGGATAACGTACTTTACCGTGCGTATGTAGAGGCAAGCAAGACCAAGAAAGAGACTGTAATCGTTATTGTTGGCGATATTGCAGTTGATTTGGTTTCATCTCGTATGCCTTATACTACAGGCGAAAAGTTGGGCCCTGCTGAATTTACTCTTCCTAGCTTTGGCTACCCCGTAACTATTACGAGCGTTTACGACGGTAAGGATTACAGAAATCAGGCAAAATTTGTTTTTGACCTTGCTACTTGTAATACAACATTCCTCGTATTCCCCTCTGCTACTACTATTGAAAACATAAACATTGAACACAGATATAACGATAAAGATAAGAACCTTTGGTCTACTCCTTTTGTTATTTCCGCAAACTGCAAAAAGTTTGTTATCGGTGAAAACGTAAACGTTACTGCTTTTGATACAAGCACTAACTCTACAGGTTTCTGGTATCCCGGAATTATTGGCGGACACAGATGGGAAAATAAGACCGGTAACGCTAATCTTACAATTAAGTCCGGTACTTGGTCGCTCGTTCATGCAGGTTCATACGGTAATAGCGGTACGTACGGAAAGATTACCGGTAATGCTACTCTTAATATTGAGGGCGGTAAGATTGAAGGCGTTTACGGAACAAGTTCATTGAACTATCCTACAGCGACCGTTACAGGAAAACTTACTATTAACATAACAGGCGGCTTTGTTGAAGCTCTTTATGCTACACCAAAGAAAGGCGCTTCCAATGAGATTGTTGTAAACATCGCAGGAACTGCTGAAAGAGTTGTAAAGGCTTGGGGCGGTCATTCCGATGATAAGATTCCCGCAAATGCAACAATTAACTATGATAGATCTGTAATTCGTGATGACGAGGTTAAATACTGGGCAAATGCAAATGCTATAGGAAAGGTTGAGGATCAGCCGGAACCTTATGTATTTACTCTCTACGTTGCAGACGTTTCAAAGGGTAAGGGTGACGGTTCTTCTCCCGAAAATGCAATTGGTCATGCAGAAGGTTATGCAGAACTTCGTAAGCAGGCTTTGGCTATTATTAAGGCTAACGGCGGTAATAATACAAACCTTTCTGCTGAAAAGAAGGCTATTACAAACAGCGTATATGTTAAGAATGCACTTTACAGAGCACTTTCATATGCCGGCAACAAGATTGTTAAGCAGGGCGGTAGAATCGTTGTATGCGGAACGCTTACAATTGACGCATCAGACTGCATGAGAATAGTATCTCTCGGAGACTTCTGGACTCCTACCGGTAGCCAAACTATTACAATTACAAGCTATGACGGCGAGACAAACTTCAGAGCAAAGGGCGCAAAGCTTGTTCTTGATACATCAGAAATCGGACTTTCTGTTGGAATTGACTTCCCCGTAGTGTTTGATAACCTCACAATTGAACATAAGTACAATTCTGCAAGAGGTAAAGGACTTGCCAACGGAGCAATTATTTCCGGTATGGGACATAAGCTCGTTGTTGGTTACAGTGTAAGCGTTATTGCTACAGACGTTAACCCCAAAGAAGATGCAAGAGTTGAAATGTATCCTACACTTCTCGGCGGACATAGATGGAAAGATACCAAGAAGGATTGTTATATAACAGTTGGTTCAGGTCAGTGGGCAGCATTGATCGGCGGCGATTGGTGTACACCTCACACCGGTAATGCAACAATCGGTATCAACGGCGGTAAGATTGGTACTGTATGCGGTACAATCAACCCCACAGACGGTACAAAGAAGAACGTATTTGACGGAAGCGTTTGGATTGGTCTCTGGGGCGGTGAAGTAGACAACGTATACGTTGTTGGTAAGCCCGGCATGATTTGGGGAGATGCTTCAATCGGCCTCGGCGGTACAAAGATCAACGGTAAGGTTAGAGCTACACATCCCGATTATTCCGGTGCTGAAATTCAGGCTTGGGTATTCAACTATACCGATAAGCAGATTGACACCAAAAAGATTGTAGGATTTGAGAATCCCGTTCCCGAAACAGGTTCTAAACTTCCTTACATCGCAGTAGTTGCAACAGTATCTCTTGTTGGCGCAGCAGCGCTTATTGTAAGCAAGAAAAGAAAAACTGTTAAAAACTAAATAAAAACATACTTAATGTGTGTGGGCTTTTGGCTCACACACATTTGTTTTTTATTTGTTGACAATTTAATTGTATAGGGGTATAATGTTAGAGTATCTAAATTTATTAACTGATGATAGGTGAAAATATGAAAAAAATTCTTTTGGTTGCTGCATTGGCTGTTGTGTTTCTTTGTACCTTTTTCTTGATTTTTTTTACGGGGAATGATAAAAATATTGGTGTGACACCCAATGAAACAACCGAAAACGGCGAAGATAAAAATAATGAAAAAGTGTATGATTATGATTTGAACGAGTACGTTACTATCGGCGCTTTTCCGAAAGTTGCTTATGATACTGCAAAGGTTGATGAGCTTGTGTCTGATACCATCAATCAAGTAGCATCAAATTTTGCCGAAAAGAAAGAGATTACCGACCGTGCGGTAAAGAGCGGCGACACTGTAAATATTGATTACGTGGGTACGATGGACGGCGTTGCTTTTGATGGCGGAACAGACCAAGGGTATGACCTTGTGATTGGCTCGGGTAATTTTATTCCTGGTTTTGAGGACGGACTGATTGGTCATAGCGTAGGCGAAGAGGTTGTGCTTGATATTAAATTTCCCGACAGCTATCACGTTGCCGACTTGAAAGGGAAACCCGTTGTATTTACCGTTAAAATAAATAAGATAACCGAGACTGTTGTACCCGAGTTGACTGACGTTATGGTTGCTTCGCTACAGCAGAGCAATTATAAGACGGTTGAAGAATTTAACCTGTTTATAACTAACCTTGCAACGAGAGAGGTTATTTGGGAAACCTACGTTAAATCCTGCGAGATTAAGAAGTATCCCGATAAAGAGGTTAATAGATATATCAGTAACGTTATTTCAAACTATACAATTCAAGCGCAGTATTACAGTATGACGCTTGACACGCTGCTTTCGGCTATGGGTTTCTCGGGGCTTGATGACTTTAAGGCGTATATTGAGGGTGACGTTAAGGATACAGTAGCGACTGAAATGGTGATATATCAGACAGTTCGTGAGAAAAAGATAGAGATTTCTGACGATGAATATAAAACCTATGCGCTTGAAATCGCAAAGGAAAATGGTATTTCTTCTATTGAAGAGCTTGAAAAACAGGTGGATAAGAATTATATTACTACCGGTGTTTATCAGAAGAAGATTATAAATATGCTTTTTGATGCAAGTGAAAGTGAATAAAAAAAGTGAACAGTAAACCTGTTCACTTTTTTGTTATATCGGTAGGGGTGTTTTTGCAGAGGAAAAATATTTAAAATGAAAGCTCGAATTTTATTGCTTCGGTGTTGTTTTCCGAATACTCAAGCTCTTCGGAGATAATACGTGCATACTCAAAGAGGACGTCGGTAGATATGTTTTTTTGCAGTGTTATAAGCGATACCAATAATTTTTCGCAGAATAAACAAAATCCTAAAGAGGCTCGAAATTCATTTGCATTGTATGCCTCGGAGTTGTGTCGATATACAAAATATGCAAGTGCGCGTTCGGCGTATTTTTCATATCCTATCGGAACGGTTGCCCTTGAAGAAAAATTTAAAAAGAGCTCTCGGTGTTCTTTGCCGAGATATTCGAGAGAATTGATGATGTTTTTCCACTCATTGTCGGATATATCAGATAGGGAAATGTCATACGTTTCGCCGACCTTTTGCAGTTTGCTTTTGTAATCTAACGTTTTGTCGGATAAAATACCGTAGATAATATTCCGTTGCGCAAGTGAGTTGAATTGCGACGGCTCTGTTGCTTCGTCAGGGGTATTTCCGACTTCAATTATGTTTAAAAAATTATCCGATTCAAGTATAATGCGACACGCTTCTTCGCACGACATACCGATACCTACCTCTTTCCCACTTGAGGTATGGTTATAAAAACGGGGGTGTTCTCGGCAAATGTCGCAAAGGTAACTGTCACCGTATTCAAGTATTATTTTGCATAAACCCTCGGAGTTAAGGTGTGGGCATCTGTCGTTTTCGGATAACAAAAAGTGCGGTGTGTCTTTATGTGCTATGTTGTTTTTTATTGTTTGGCCGTATCCGCTATCGAGCTTGTTGTATTTGTCTAAAGTGTGCTCGTCTACGTCTATTTCCCAGCCTATACAACAACTGTGCTTGCACTTGTCGGCTATGCATTTGAAATTTTTGTAATATTCGGGGGCATATAGTTTCATGTGTTTTTACCTTTAGTTTGTTGGTTGAGAAGTAATATTTTGGGCGGAAATTATTTTACGTTCTCCTTTGACGTGTTGATGGAGGCGATCAGCATACTGCGTATTGAGCCGCAATTGTGCACAATAGTTTTTGCAATATCTTCCGAAATAATGTTTGCTTTTTGTGCAATCTCTATCCAATATTCTGTTTCATAACATTCTTTAAGTGATATCTGCAACTTGGCAACAAAATTCGCCTTGTTGTGCGCGTACTTTGCTTCTCTGATATTTGTTCCTATGCTTGTTTCGCTAGGTTCAAGCCGATTCGCTAAAGAATAATGTTCTTTTATGCCGTCTGTTAAGTTTAAAATTTTTACCGCAAATTCTGTTGACATATCTGCAAGTATGTTTTCTGCCATAGTTATCACCTTGTATTATATTGTATCATAAAAGCAATAAACAGTCAATGAAATCGTGGCGTTGCCACAATGAAATCCTCACGTTTTTCGGATAAAATCTTCAGCCTACGGCTTCAGATGAAATTAAATCCGCCTCCATCACCTGCCGTAAGGCAGATTTCATCCACCGCAGGTGGATTTCTCCCGCCAACGGCGGATTTAACTGAAAAAAGCCATTCGCTTACGCGAATGGCTTTTTTCTTGTGATACCCTTTCAAAATCGATCCGTACCGCAAGTTTTTTCGAAATCGATCCGTGTTTTTCGGTCGGTGGATAGACTTATCCCTTGGAGATGATGAGTTGCGAAAATCTTTCTAAAAGGGATTTTCCAACTATGCCGGTAAACGAAGTCTATGTAATATTACGGATCCAAGCCGAAGAATGTGATGGCAAAATCTTCTGACATATGAATTTCATATGTGCAATCGTCGGAAGATGATTCCATATGATGGGTCTGCACACGAATAATATATTCATTATTTTCTTTTGTCACCGATTCCATAAAATCGGTATTTATCCAAATGAAAAGATGTGTGCCGTTATCCCCCAAAATAGAAAGCCTGTCTTCAATGGTTTCAAGAACGGTTTTCTTAATAAAATAATTTTCTTGTTCCGTTAGATTATCATTATCCGAATAACATGAGGGCGAAAGAAAAACAAATCTTGCGGCACAGGATAGTCCAATAGATATGACAAGTATTGAAGCAATTATTATAGCAGTTATCAATATTAGTTTTCGTTTCATTTCGCACTCTCCTTCGCCGTGTTGATGGAGGCGATCAACATTCTCTTTATTTCCAAGCAGTCATTCAAAAGCGATTTGCCCATATCTTCGGTTATATACTCGGACATGGTAAGCAATTTAAGCCAATACTCTGTTTCGGCTGTTTCCTTTAATGCTATGTGCATTTTAGAAACAAAATCTGCCTTGCTCTGACCGTAGTTCGCTTCGTTGATATTTGCGCCAATACTTGTGCCACTACGAACGATTTGCTTTGAAATAATCGTTTCCTTTTTTGTTTTAATGAGGTATTGATGAAGCTTAATGATACGAGAAGCAAAAGCAATCGATTTATCAATCAGTAAATTTTCTTTCATAGCTACACCTCCGTCTATAAAATCATTATAGCACAAAATTATTAAAATTACAATAAAAAAACGCTTTTCGCCCGAAAGGGAGAAAAGCTACCTTAATTATTCATTATTCATTAGCCGCTTGCGGCGACTTCATTATTCATTCTTCATTAAAAATCCGCGTGTGAGATAAATGAATAATGAATGATGAATAATGAATAGTGAATAATACAAAGAAAAATCCGCATTCTTACGAACGCGGATTTTTCTTTGGCAGGGCGGATGCAGTTAAATCCGAACTTAAATCCGAGTTTTTGATCTCACTCAAACTGACGGTTTCAGAGCCGTCTTTAT
>JAFYPF010000006.1 GCA_017547655.1 Clostridia bacterium | reverse complement strand
GGTCATCCTGAGCGGAGGCGGATTTTCCGCCATAGTCGAAGGATCTCGTTATATCTACGCAATAATTACGGGATTCCTCGACTTCGCTCGGAATGACTCTCTTAATATTGTCTGCACAAACCAGAGAGGCAAGTTCTTTGCCAAGCTTTCTGCGAAAGAACGGACAGTCGAGGACGCCTGTCCCTACAATATAGAAATAAAGTTTGTACAAATAATAAAAAGTGGCAGAAACCCTTTATCAAAAGGTTCTTTGCCTACTTTCTTCCTCAAAGAAAGTAGGTGCCAAGCTTTCTTCCTTAAAGAAAGCGGGGCTTACTTTGTTTCCCCCAAAAAAGTAAGGACGGATATGAAATCCGTCCTTTTTTGTTTGCTGTATTTTTTCTGTTTTAGCTTGCTATAAATTCATAGCCGTCGACAAGTTGAATCTCTTCGCCGTCCATACCAGATATACAAGTATAGAGGTCAAAGCTATACTTTTCACCCGAAGTCAACTTCATTCCGCTAAGGTCAATCTTCGCAAGGTTCGTTTCAGCCAATCTTATCGTGCCATAGGTCGTAGACAACAACTCTTTCTTCTCAAATACTTCATTTCCGTTTTCGTCCGTAAACACTACTCTGACATTTATCATCTGCTTGTTCGCCTTAATCGTTCCGCTGAGTTCTCCGTGCGGCAAATCCTCTGCAAGATTCATTCCAAGCGCAATCGCCTTCGGTTTGTCAACGTTACCCGTCATAAGCTCGGGTATCGACATAGGTAGGTTACCCTGATCCTTCAACTGTCTAAATGTCTTTTCCGTCACGCAAAGCGATTGGTCGTTTTCGTCAAATATATATACCGACGCAGCTCCGCCCGCCTGATGTATAAAGTTTACTTTACTCCTATCAAGGTCGATAACTTTCTTAAAACCAGCAGAAATATCTAAGGTGTATTTTACTTCTACACTTGTTACAATACGAACGTGTCTGCCGTTGTCTGTATATTTTTGGGTATCTTCGTCAAATTCCTGCGTCGAATGTACGGTAATATCGCCCGGTTGGAGCGCTGCGTATGCTTTCGCCATTGTTTGGTCGTCTATTGCTTTGGTTATCGCTTTAGTATTGTTTCTTCCGTTAACAATATACTGCATATCCATTTCGTAATTGCCGACCTTAACCGTTCCGTACTTCAAAGTAAGCATATCGTCTATAAGCTTCAAATCTTTGTTTTCCGAATTATTGTTCAAAACGGTATTCCAAGCATACATTACCGCAATCAAGCAGTCACTTCCCGGGAATTTCTTCGCATTCTCAAGTCCCGCCGCCTTTTGTTCGGGAGTAAGGTTATTTGTAAAATGATATTGAGGATCGATTATATCTTTACCATTAACATTTTTTATAATTTTTTTCAGATTCAAATCGCCCTTTTTAATAGGCACGTTGTTGGCATCAACCAACGGTTTTATATCCGTAAGAGCAACCTTGTCCAAGAAGCTCTCGTACTGTCCCATGGTACTGTTTCCGTACGGAATACCGTGATAGGTTACACCCTCATAGAAAATAGCGTACATTTCGGTTGTGTAATAAGCATACGAATACTGATTGTAGGTTCCCTCACAGTAGAGTACAAAGGTCTCCTCGGGCGTCCATTCGATGTCGCTCATCTTGCGCATATAGTCAACAACCTTGGCTCTTGCCGCTTCCGCACCCTCGGGGTTATAGGGGTACGTCGGATCATAGCCATCAACAACGTCAACAACGTTTTCCTGTAACCAGTTCTTCGTCTCGTCCGATTCAATATTTCCGGATATTGCCGCCATTGCTACGTCATAGAAGTTTCTTTCGATTACGCCGGAATATCTGTAATATTCTTTTCCTGCATATTCGAATTTTATATATGCTCTTAAGCTATAGTTTCTATTATAGTTGTTTTCTCTGATTGCTTCGTCGCCAAACACAAGCGCACCAAAGCTTCTGTACGTATCATCTTGCGACCATTTATCTGCCTTTGCATCGTACATTCCGTAGGAGCTGTTATGGTCAAACAATGCGCCGTCCGTGAGCATATCGGTCGGAATTGCCAAAACTCCACATTCTTTTATTGTCATATCCGGGAAGTAGCCCAACGTATATTTTCCCCAACCGTACATCTGCTGTTCTGCCGTATTCGTTCTTATCTGAACGCCACTAATAGTTACCTTGGGAACTGCCACGACGTCAATTTCGACTGTTTGATACTTAAAACCGTCAAAATAATATTCAGCCGTTGCCGTGCCTACACTTGAAGCATCACAATTAACGCTAAATGCCTCGGGAATATCATTATACTTAAACGTTTGCGTAACCGTTGTTCCCTTTACATTATAATCCACTTCAAGCTCTGTGCCCTTTACTGTCGGGCTGTCGCCGAACAAAACGTAGTTTTCCGGATTCGACATTACACGCGCAGCCTTTATATCGCCTGCCGGATACATTATCTTGTAACCTTCGCTACTTAAAATACGTTCTTGCACTTGAGCATCTGTAGGCCCGCTGTATCCTTTAATCTTACTGTAGTCTTCAATTTCAAGAACATATGCTTTTGCATCATAAACTTTGGCATCTGCCGAAGGAGAATATGACGCATCACATTCTTTTATAACTACTTTATTATTAGCATCGTAGTAATAGCTACCACCCGAAAGCTTTATGTGCACCTTTGCATAGGAATTCGCAAACTTCGACTTGTTTGAAGCATAGATACTTCCGCCTATATGAGCTGTTCCGCCTATGTTTATATTTACGTCTCCATAAACGGATATATAGGCGGTATTCTGCGAGGTTCCGCATACACTTGACCTTATAATTCCGCCAAGTATGTCAATATTTATATCGCCCTTTTGAACGTAGGCAAAAGTATCTACGCCCCACGTGCTTCCCGCAATGTATCCGTATGTACCACTCTTTATTATAACGTTGGAATCAGCCGTAAGATTACCGTGTCTATTTCCACCCGCTATCGAAATATAGTTTGCACCATTGTCAGCAGTAGTAGGATCAAGAAATCCGCATTTTACGCCGTCACCCATTTCTATTCTGTTGCCGCATGCACAAATTGCACGTTTTGCACCCGCTGTTTTTATCGTAACGTACTCAAACACAGACGGAGAACCCATAAGCAAATAGGCGGGGGCTGAAATACCGAGATACGCTCCACCAGTATCTGCCTTTGTGTAATCAACACCGTTATATTTGCTTGTTATGGTCAATTCATACGCCGATGTCGGCAACTCAAAGTCCTTATAATAGGGAGACGAACCAAGAGAATTACTGCGGTCAATGTTAACGGGACCGCATATTACGATAGTTCCGCCCGTTTCAACAAGCTTTTCTGCCGCCTGATACAAGGCTGTTCTTAAATAATACTTGCCGGATGTTTCTTTACCCGGTTCATCGGTCACAATCTTTTCGTTAATCAATTCATCATCAACTTCAACCGGTCTTAACGGGTTGGCAGCATCCCTACCGGAGCCGTCACCCATACTGTAGTCATCTGACACGAATATAACGTTTGTCGAATTCGTATTTTCCTCTGCCGCCGCTGTGTTAAACGTCAACACCATCATTGATACAACTACTGTCAACAGCATCGCTGTCAACATAAAGGTTAGAAATTTTTTCATAAAATCCTCCCTATTTTTATATTTGTCTTTAAATTATATTATACATAAATGCCGCACGTTAGTCAAGGGGATCGAAATAATTTATCAATAATTTTTCATATAGAGTAATCTCTCATTAACGTTCTCGTTATACAAAAAAAGTGTGCGTTTATCCCCAACACACACCTTTTGACTATTCAAGCTCGTCAAGCCTCTTCTTTATGTTCTGCATATCTATAAGCATATCTTCCTTGCGCCTCGGATCTCGCAACAACGCCGCAGGATGATATACCGCGCATATAGTATACCCGTTCTTTTCAAAAAATATACCGTGCTCTTGCGTTATTCTAAAGTCTTCCTTTATGAGTCGCTTCGCCGATATTCTGCCGAGACATACGATTATCTTCGGCCTTATCAGCCTTACCTGCTCTCGCAAATATTCTATGCACAAATCCTGCTCGTCTTCTTTCGGATCTCGGTTCTTCGGAGGACGGCATTTAAGCATATTCGCTATAAATACCCTCTCTCTGTCTATATCTACCTGATACAAAAATTTATCAAGTAATTTCCCCGCCGCGCCTACAAACGGTGTTCCGCTTAAGTCCTCTTTCTCACCCGGCGCTTCTCCTATAAACATTATATCGGCTGTTCTGTCCCCCGAGCCGAACACTACGTTCGTCCTCGTCTCGCATAACGCGCACTTCCTACAGTTTTTGCACCTTTCTTCAAGCGCTTCCCATTCCTTTTGAAGTTCTGTTTCAGTCATATTTCCACCGTTTTTTCTCTTTATTTTTTACCTATCGCCTCTACCGCATTTTCAGCCAATAAAGGCTCGGTTCTTTCCGATATGTATAACATCGCATCCCTTCCGCCTATGCGCACTCCGTATTCGGCGGCAAGGTCGCTCTTCGCTATGCTCTTCCTCTTTTTGCCTCTCTCGTTCGTCGGTATCTCCTCTTGTAACACAAGATAATATCGACTCTCCCCGTTCCTGTCTCTATATAACGCACTTTCATTCGTATATCCGCTTCTCCGCAATAACGTGCATACCGCTACGGCATCGGATATTCCATCGAATAAGTATACGCAATATTCCTTCTTCTTCCGCTGTACCGCCGCCTTATCCTTTTGCGCCGAATACCTCTCAATATCGTTTTTTCGCGTAAAATACACCTCGCATCCGCCGTCCCTCGACGGATATACCTGTATAATCAAACGCCCCGTACTGCTGTCAAACCCCGTCTTTATCTTCGCTTGCTCAAGTATCCCCTCAAACAAACGCCTTACGTCTTTCTCGCCGTACGTCAATAACTCTTCCGATATTCCGTTGCTCTCCATATCGTCAGCAGTCAGCATTATTTTTAGCTTGCTTTCGCTTATAAGTATCAGTTCCATTTTTCGCTTCTCCGCCCCTTTTGCGTTTTTCACGGACGGATATGGAATCCGCCCCTACAATACTATCATTATACGCTATTGCGGGGCGTTTTGTAACCGCTAACTTTTTGGTATTTTTGGAGAAGTTTCCCCTACTTTCTTTTGGGGAAAGAAGGTAGACAAAGAAACCCCGAATCTCCGGTTTGTGCGGACTCAAAGGCTCCCACTTCGGGGGAGCTGTCAGCGAAGCTGACTGAGAGGGCTTTTTCGAAAGAAGGTAGACAAAGAACCTTGCCTCTCGGGGCTGTGCAGAACCCTTAAATCGGTCATTCCGAGTGAAGCACTGTAGGTGCGAAATCGAGGAATCCCGTTATTATTGCGTAGAAATAATGAGATCCTTCGACTTCGGCGGAATATCCGCCTACGCTCAGGATGACCACTATTGGTTGTTTGTGCAGAACCCTTAAACCGGTCATTCCGAGTGAAGCACTGTAGGTGCGAAATCGAGGAATCCCGTTTAAACTCTAATAACTAAATTCTACTTGCTAAATCTTCTCTTTGAGGATTCATCTTATCAATAAGATCATCCTTCTTTTTTCTTGTCCACTTTTTGAGTTGTTTTTCCCGAGATATAGCCCTTATTGGATCAAAATACTTCTCGAAATACACCAACTTATGAACATGATATTCTTTTGTAAAACCTTCTATTTTTTCACTTTTATGCTCATATACGCGTCGTCTTAAATCGTTTGTTACACCTATATATAACACTCTATTGTTATCATTCGATAACACATACACATAAAACATTTTAATATATCCCTGTTGACTTTATTTATACAGAGTTTATGAGATCCTTCGACTTCGGCGGAATATCCGCCTACGCTCAGGATGACCACTATTGGTTGTTTGTGCAGAAACCTTAAACCGGTCATTCCGAGTGAAGCACTGTAGGTGCGAAATCGAGGAATCCCGTTATTATTGCGTAGAAATAATGAGATCCTTCGACTTCGGCGGAATATCCGCCTACGCTCAGGATGACCACTATTGGTTGTTTG